>JARWZU010000071.1 GCA_029866215.1 Akkermansiaceae bacterium | reverse complement strand
GCCGAGCGGGAGGATGCTCTCGATGTGATTTATCTCGATGCCAATGCCACGACGCCTCTTTTACCTGAGGTTTTAGAGGCGATGTTGCCATGGATGCGTGACGGATTTGCGAATCCATCGGGGAGTTACTCGGCGGCCAAGTTGGCGCGTCGCGCGATTGATGAAGCGCGAGGGCAGGTCGCTGAGTGGATCGGCGCAGATGCTGGGGAGATTGTTTTCACGGGAGGGGGTACGGAGAGTGTGAATGCCGCGCTGGTTTCGCTCGATCGCTTGGGGGCACCCGGTGCAGCGGTGGTGTCCGCCATCGAGCACAGTGCGGTTTTGCGCTGCGCTGAGAGTTTTTCGCGGGAGCTGGTCCGGGTTCCGGTGACCTCGGGTGGGCGGATCGAAATGGAGGCATTTGCGAGGGCTCTTGGCGGAGCATCGTTTGTTTCGTTGATGGCGGCGAATAATGAAACAGGCGTCATTCAGCCGCTGGAGGAAGCGGTTGCGTTGGCTAGAGAACACCGAGTGCCCATCCACACCGATGCGATTCAAGCGGCGGGGAAAATGGGTCTAAACGTGAAGGCCTTGGGGGTGGACCTGCTTTCGTTGTCGGCTCATAAATTTCATGGCCCCAAGGGAGTGGGGGCACTTTACGTGCGTGAGGGTTTGCGGTTTTTGCCGATGCAGCATGGCGGGGGGCAGGAGTCCGGGCGGCGTAGTGGGACTGAGAACACTGCTGGCATCGTAGGGATGGGCGCAGCGGTTGCGTGGATGAGGCAGGCAGCGGAGGGGTCACTCGCGGCATGCCGTGACGCCTTTGAAACGCGGGTGACCCGAGGGATTTCTGGAGTCACAGTCAATGGAGATGTTAGACATCGGTTAGTCAACACCAGTCACTTATCGTTTGATGGCTGTGATGCGGCAGGGCTCTTGATCCTTCTCGATGAGGCTGGAATCGCATGTGCGGCAGGGTCTGCCTGCATGACCGGCAAGCAGCGGCCATCGCATGTGCAGTTGGCCATGGGAATTCCTGAGGCTCGTGCGAAGAGCAGCTTGCGGATCAGCTTCTCAAGGCTCAATACCCTTGAAGATGCGCTTGCTGCGGCTGATTCCGTGGTGAAAGCGGTCGAAAAACTCCGGAGAGTCCAAGGTGCTGGGGTGGGTCCAGTCGTGGTGTATTCTCGATGAGCTTTTTGCGGTGTTAGCTTTTGTTAGGTTATCCATCAGTGCTCGCGGATTGAAGTTTGATAAGGGTTTTACGAGTTTTGAGGTCGGTGGTTCCATCGATTGCTTGGGCGAGCTGTTTGGCGAATGCAGTGCGTTGCTTGCTTCTTTTGAGCGTTTCGACTAGCACCTCTTCGGCGGCTTTCTTTAGCGCGGGGTTTGGGTGAAATTGCACGACTGCTAGCAGATCGGGGAGTTGCTCGTCGCCCGAAAATGGGCTCAGAACCTGCAGAGCAGCGACCCCCGAGCTCACGTCCTTCGTCTTGCGTGCGAAGTCTAGCAGACTCGGGACCATCGCGCGGTTCGAGCGTTTTCCGATAACGGAGAGGATCAGTGTTTTGCGGGCCTCTGGTAGCAACTGGGTGCTGGTGCTCGCGAACTCGGTGAGGTATGAATCGAAGTTCGTCGCATCGGCCGGCTTTGCGATGGTTAGAAGACGGAAGATCGTTTTCTGCATTTCTTCGGTGTCGGCATTCGCGGCTTCATTGAGGAAGCGGTTCAATTCTGGGCCGGAGAGGATGATCTCTTTGGTGTTAGAAGATCGGGCTTGGTCGAGCAGAAGACCGTGGCGTTGACTCTGCCTGTGCTGATCGATGCGTTTGGAGAGGTGTGATCCAGCGAGAGCGAGCATCACGATGCCTGCCGCAGCGAACGTGATCCTGAGGCTGTTTCGTGAGTCCTTCTTGACCTTGATGGGGATGGCATGGGCTCCAGCGGGGTGATGGATGGCAGAAGTCGCGGTGGGAATTGGAGACTCAAGTGCCGCCCCATAAAGGCTCGGCTTGGAGCCTTCGGGCGGCAGGAGGGGCTGCGGTGCTGTGATTTTGAAAAGTCGTAGTGTTGGATCCTGAGGAACTTCCTCGCGAGGCGGCGCGAGTCTGGGGCTCGGTGGTGCAGCAGGGGTGGCAAGTCGTGATCTTGGTCCGGTCCCGCTGCGCGTGCGAGCTTTTCCCAAGCTCAGGGTTGGATGCTGGTTCTGATCGTTTTGAAGGAATAGCTGTAGGGCATCGCGCGCCGATGCAGGGCGGTCGGTCCGCATGCGATTGATGAGCCACATGATCCACTCGCAGGCCCAAACTGGGATGTCGGCCCGTAGATCTTGCAGGGGAATCACGCGATGCTCGAGGTGAGCATCTATCACCGCCTCAACGGTTGTCCCTTGGAAGGGCTCGATGCAGGTAAGCGCTTGATAGTACACGCAGCCCATCGCATAGAGGTCTGCGCGACAATCTAGTAATGCGCGTTCGAATTGCTCAGGGGCCATGAAGAATATCGATCCGAAAACGGAATCTGAAGATTCGAGTGCTTCGTGTGACTGTGCGTGGATCAAGGTGGCGAGGCCGAAGTCCACGATTTTTGTTTGAAATTTTCCGGACGGCAGCCAGCTGAGCATCAAGTTCGACGGCTTGATGTCGCTATGAATCATCTTGAGTTCATGGGCGGCGATCAATCCCTCCTGCGTCTGAAGCGCGAGTTCCCGAAAGTCCGGCCATGTCAGTGGTGCCTCTTGGATGAGCTCGTTGAGGGTTTTTCCACTGATCAATTCCATCACCACGAAGGGCCCATTGGCATCCGATTCCACGTCGTAAATGGTGACGATGTTGGGGTGCTGGAGCGATGCGAGTGCGCCAGCCTCCTTGACCAATTGGCGAGTCGATTCCTCTTGGAGTGCTGGGTCGTCGGTCGTCAGTGGGATCCGCTTGATGGCGACTTCGCGATTCATTCGCGTGTCATAGGCACGAAAAACTGCACCAAGTCCACCTTGGCCGATTTTCTCTCGAATTTCATAGCGGGTTTCCATTTCTCGAGTGCCATGCAGGATCCGGCTTTATGCTGGCGGATTCCTTGGGCAACGGCTCGACTCCAAAAGCCAATTGCGTTGCAATAACGTCTTGATTTGGGTCTGCGTCAACTGTCGGCGTTGGGCGTGGTGTTGCCCGGTACGCTTGGATCGTCGCTTGGGTCGACCATCACGTACTGGGTTGCGTTTTTTGTGGGTCGTCCGTTCGTGATGCGCTTTGGGGGATTTTTCCAAATTCCCCCCGAGCAGATCGAGCGGCTAAGAGGTTCACCCAGCGGTACCAAGATGACGGAATCATTTTTGCGCGGCTGCTGCCGGTAATCTGTCACTCGATCTCAATTCCCGCGGGAATTATCCGGATGGGCTTTCTCAAGTTCAGTGTGCTGACCGTGATTGGATCCGCGATTTGGTGTCCTGTACTCACGGTGCTCGGCCAAAAAGTGGGGGGACAATTGGACGCCCAACCGATCGAGGCGCTGAAAAATGGCAAGTGCTTCGATCTCCCCATTTGGTCCATGCGGCGAAGCATGAAGTGATTTGTGTAATTGTGGCCATCGTTTTGGTTTGCGGACTTTATTTTCTCGCGCTTCGTCTTACCGATCGCAAGGGCGATTGACCTTGGACCTAGCTGGACTCCGGACGCGAGTCGCGGTTGAGCAAGTCCTTCATGGCGAGGGATACGGGCTTGCCCTCGTGGAGAACGCTGAACACCGCATCGATGATGGGGGTGCGGACACCCACTCGGCGGGCGGCCTCATGAATTGACAGCGTGTTAGGGATGCCCTCCGCGATCATTCCGAGTGCGCTGACCGCTTCTTCAAGCGTCTTTCCACTGCCAAGCGCCAAACCGACTCTGTGGTTGCGTGAGTGCTCAGAAAAGCAGGTCACGATCAGATCGCCGACGCCTGAGAGGCCCGAGAATGTTTCAAGTCGTCCGCCGAGCGCCGTGCCGAGGCGGGTCATTTCTGCGAGTGCACGGGTAACTAAGGCGGCCACTGCATTGTCGCCCAAGCCGAGGCCATGGGCCATCCCTGCGGCGATTGCGTAAACGTTCTTGACCGCACCGCCAAACTCGATTCCAGCGAGGTCGTCGCTCGTGTAGGATCGGAAGTGGGGAAGGGTGAAAACATTTTGAAGGCGCACTGCGAGGTCGTGATCTTCCGCGCCGATCACCGCGCAGGTCGCCATCTCCGTGGCGATTTCTTCCGCGTGGTTCGGGCCAGAAAGCACCGCGATCGGATTCGTTGGGAAGATTTCTGCTAGAATCTGGCTCATGCGGTCACCGGTGGATTTTTCGATGCCCTTGGCGCACGAGAGTAAAATCGCATGGCTCGGGAGTCCTGCATCGAGAAGGTTGCGCGCGGTCTCTCGAGTGGCTGAAGTTGGGACGGCGAAGATCACCAACGGGTGATTGAGTGCTTCGGCAAGATGGCAGGATGCTCGGACATTCTCCGCCAGCGAAATGTCGGTGAGATAAGCTGGGTTTTGATGGTCGCGATTGATTGAATCTGCCATTTCAGTGTCGCGGCCGATGAGGACGATTTCATCGAGACGAGTTTCCAACAGTTTTGCGATTGCGGTGCCAAATGAGCCTGAGCCGATGATTGCGGCGGATTTCAACATGGCTTCATCCATTGGTGGATTTTGGTTTGCGGTTGAAGCGGTGTTCGGTGCCATCCATGAGGCGTTGAATGTTCGAGCGGTGCTTCCAAATGGCGAGGACCGCAATGAGGACGCTAAAGCCAAAGAGTGGTTTATTCCAAGTGTCATTCTGGATCTTTCCATGAAGCCATGATCCTAACAGAGTTATCAGCGGCAGTGCGGCAGCGGCTACGATGCTTGCCAGTGAGACGAATCTGCTGATGCCGAAGACCAAGAGCCAAATCGCTGCGAGGATTAACACGGCGGCTGGCATCAGTGCGATCAGCACGCCTGCGGAGGTCGCGATGCCCTTGCCGCCCTTGAAGCCGACCCAAGGCGAGTAATTGTGGCCCAGGATGGCAAGTAACCCGGCAAGCACTTGGAAGAACTGCGCGGTGAGCATCGGGAAACTCTGCGAGTAAGGCGTGAGCTGGGGGATCAGCATCGGGTTTTTAAGCCCCTCATATCGGATGAGTGAGATCGCGATCACGGTAGGGATGAGACCCTTCAGCATGTCTAACACTAGGCAAATGATGCCATATTTTTTGCCGACCACCCGGAGCACATTGGTCGCGCCGATGTTCCCTGAGCCGTGCTCGCGGATATTGATGCCCCGTGCCCGTGAAATGATCAGGCCGAAGGGGATCGAGCCTAACAAAAAGGCGATGATCGGCGAGAGCCAGAGTTGCATGTCGCTTGGTTAGGGGTGATTCACTCGGCCTTGGCAGACTCGATCACCATATTCTCGGTTGGGACATCGCCGGCTGGGGCTTCGATCTTTTCGCCGGTGCTTGGGTGGCGCATCGTCAGGGTGGCCGTGGTGGTGGAGATGCCCTTGATTTTATTAACGACCTCCATTCCCTCGACTACCTTACCGAACACCGCATACCCGCCATTGCTGGGGAAATTGAGCATGTCGTTGTCCGCGACGTTGATGAAGAACTGTGAGGTCGCACTGTTTGGGTCGTTGGTGCGGGCCATGGCGATGGTACCGGTCGAGTTTTTCAGGCCGTTTTTGCCTTCGTTCACGATGCCTTTTCCTGACTCTTTCTCAACGAGCTTGGTGCCATCCAGCGCGAATCCGCCACCTTGGATCATGAATCCATCGATCACCCGGTGGAAGACGGTTCCGTCGTAATGCTTTTGGTTCACATAGCTGAGGAAATTGGCAACCGTGACAGGGGCTTTCTCTGCATCAAGCTCGATTACGATGTCTCCTTTGTTGGTTTTTAGACGGACCTTTGAGGTCTTTGCGACGGCTGGGGCAGGGGTGGTCGCAGGCTTTTCAGGTTCCTTGTCGGCTTTGCAGGAGGCGAGGACCGCAAAAATGGCGAGCGAAATGAGAGAGAGTTGGCGTTTCATCGGGTGGACTTCTAGGGCATGGCGGCCCAGGGTGCAAGCGCTGTTGAAGGGGAGGTGCCGGGAGGTTCTTGTCAGCTGCGCTTGGGTGCCAGCAGGCCGTACTTCGGGCTGAAGAGGTAGGCCAAAACGAACAAGATGCCGAGGACGATCACGATCGCTGGCCCTGGTGCGATGCCGAATTTTCCTGATACCAGCACCGCGAGAATCGATCCGATGCCACCAATCAGCCCACCCCCCCAGAAGAGCGCCGAAGTTCGGTCGGTGAGGAGCGAGACCGTCGCGGCGGGAGTCACCAGCAGGCCGACCGATAACACGCAGCCGACCGCCTGCAATGAGGAAACCAGCGCCATGACAAGCAGTGTGAAGATCAAGTACTGGATGAAGCGGACTGGCACCCCTTGTGCGGCGGCTACGTTGGGCTCAAACAGCGTGAGAAGGATGGGGCGCATCAGGAGATTCGTGACGAGCAAAATGAATGCCCCGATTCCGAACGCGATCCAAATGTCGGTATTTCCCACGGCGATGATGTCTCCGAAGAGCCAGTGTTCGAGCTCTTGGCGTGTGTCGAGTTTCGGCAAGAGGGCGATGCCAGCAGCAAATGCGGCGGTATAAAGTACTGCGAGTGCGGTCCCTTGTTCCACTCGGTTTCCACGTGCCACCGCAACCGATCCCAACCCGACCAACAAGGCTGCAAACAAGGCCCCAAAGAATGCGTTCCACTGACTCAGCGATCCTGTGAGGAAAATGCCGAGGGCGATTCCGGGTAGCATCGTGTGGGAGAGTGCTGAGACGGAAAGCGCGTTTCGGCGCAGGACGACGAAGCCGCTGAAAAATCCGTTCGAGAAGCCGATGAAACCAGCGGTGACGAGAGCGCGCTGGTAGAATGGATTCGTTAGAAGCTCGGTAATCATGGGTCAGGCTTGGACAGAAGATTCGGAAAAGGTCCGCTCGATCATCTTAGGGGTGAGAATCTCGGAGACTGGGCCAAACGCCAGCGGTCGAGTCGCGAGGACCAAAGCCTCATCGAACAAGTTAGGCACGGTGTTGAGGTCGTGATGCGAAGCGATGACGAGGCGGCCTTCATGCGCGAGTTTTGCCAACAAATCGCCTAACAACTGCGAGGCATTGCGGTCGAGTCCAGTGAAGGGTTCGTCTAGAAGAAGTACGTGCGCTTCTTGTGCCAGTGCGCGGGCGAGGAAGGTGCGTTGCTGTTGGCCACCGGAAAGCTCGCGGATCTGTCGGTGTTGGAGATCTTGGAGTGCGAGCGCCTCAAGCGCACGGTCGACCGCTTCGGTATCGGCGCTTGAAAATGCCCGCCACCATCCGGTTTGCGGGTAGCGGCCCATTTCGACCAATCCTCGCACGGTGATTGGAAACGACCAGTCGACCTCCTCGCGCTGTGGCAGGTAAGCGAATTCGCGCGACCACTTTTTCACTGCGGTGCCCCGCCAGCGGATCGTTCCCGCCGTGCGGGGAACCAGGCCAGCGATCGCCTTCAACAGAGTGCTTTTGCCCGCGCCGTTTGGGCCGATGAGTGCGACGCGATTCCCGCAGGACGTGGCGAGCGAAACATCGGCTAAGGCCAGGACGCGGCGGTAATTCACCGAGACATTCTCGATGACCAGTTCGTGGTGGTGACCATGGTGGGCACAGCATTCATGGTGGGCCTCATTCATTTTCCTGAAATGGGAGTGGGAAGCTCGATGAAATCGTCGATGTCACCCATGGCGTCGAAGACATGAACGAAGGTTTCTTGTTCTGGAATCTCAAGGGTGATTTTTGCAAAGCGGTGTTCGCCGGGAATTGCGACATTTTTCCAATGGATGCTGATGGCGATCCGCGGATTTTTTGGGTCCATTTGAAGTTTGCCTGAGAGCGAGGAAATGTCGGTGGCGAGTTGGACGGGGTGGCCTGCATCGAGGGTGATGGCGGCCGCCGATGCTGAGAGCAGTAGGTTGAAGGGAACGGTCATCCCTTTCAGCTTCGAAATGGGTGCGTGGGTGGTAGGCGGCGAGGCGGGGGTTGCCCTCTGGGTGGTGACATACAACAAGCCAGCCCCCGTCGCCCCAAGGACGAGGGCAAGAAGAATGAATCGAATCAAGGGCGAACCGCGCACGGGATCACGTTGGGCGTTCTTGGAGGAAGATGCAAGACACTTGGAGGCTTGAGGCGTCGCGGAGCAAGAAATGGATGGTCATTGCGCTGGGGATTGCCTAGCTAGTGGCATGCAAACTTACCTCGTCATGACGGTGCTCGGTGCTGACCGACCCGGACTCGTCAGTTCATTGGCAGATGCCGTGTCGAGTCATGGCGGAAATTGGCTTGAGAGCCGCATGTCACGCCTGGCCGGTCAGTTCGCTGGGATTGTGCGCATCGAATGCCCAACGGATGCGGTGGATGCCTTGATTCACGAGTTGCAGGCTCCAGGGGTTTCTGGTCTAACGATTCAGGCGGTTCGCGAGCCGGTGAATGAGCCCATTCTTCGGCAGACCTTTGCGGTCGAGGTGTTTGGAAATGATCGCCCCGGGATTGTCCGTGAGCTTTCGGCGGCCATCGCAAATGCCGGAGGCAACATCGAGGAGCTGACAACCGAGCTTGAGAGCGCACCAATGAGCGGTCAACCGATGTTCCGAGCGCGCGGACTGATTTCCATCCAAGATGGTGCCGAACCTGCCGCGTTTGCGGCCGTGATTGAAGGACTTGGAGACGATCTCACGGTGGATGTTTCCGTGTGATCGTTCGGCCTGTTAGAACGGCCAGATGTGCGGGATCAGCAAGCAGGAAACGACCCAACAGATGAGATTGAGGGGGAGTCCCAGCCTGAGGAAATCGGTGAATTTGTATCCACCGGGTCCATAGACCATCATGTGGGTTTGGTAGCCCATCGGCAGGGCAAATGCGGTCGATGCGGCCACCGTGACCGCCATGATGAACGGGCGTGGACTCACGCCGATCTCTTGGGCAAGAGTCATCACGATCGGCACGAGCATGACCGCAGTCGCATTGTTCGAAAGCACCTCGGTGATGCAAATGGTCAGGATAAAAATCAGCCAGAGCAAGGCGATGGGTAGCTGTTCGGGGGGGAAAAGGTTTCTGGATAGATCTACGATTTCCCGGGCGAGCCATTCGGCGGTGTGGGTTTCCTTCATCGCCATCCCCAAGCCTAATAAACCGTATAGCATCAGTAAAACCTGCCAGTCGATGCTCGCGTAGGCCTCGCGTGGAGTGATGATTTTCATCCAAAGCAATGCCAATGCGCCGACCATGGCGGCGTAGTGCATCGGAATAATCGGGATGCTCGGGTAGAACCCGTGGAGAACGTCCGAGAGCGTAGCGGTAAGCACGACGCCGATGAGAATAATCCACGAGTAAATCACGTGCGGGGTGACTTTTTTGACGTGGATTTCTTCGGGGAGTTCGTCTGGCGAATCGGTCAGAATGAAGTCACGAGTGGCGTCAAGTGCATCCAAGTTATTGAGCGCGGTGATCACGAGCAGCGTGTCGCCCACATCCAGTGAGAGCTTAGCGATGCGGTCGGTGATGTTGACGCCGTTGCGGTGAAGGGCGAGAACCACACAGTTGTAGGATTGGCGAAAGTCCGCTTCGGCGAGGGTCTTGCCGAGGAGGGATGACTCGTCGCGAATGACGAGTTCGGAGACGATGCCATCAACCGTCGAGAGCACCTGAGCGCCGATCGATTGAAAAAGGGCATCGGGTTTCGCGGTGCCGCCTCGGCGACGATGGATCGCAACGAGAAAACGGTCATTTTTCTCCACGATGATGTTCGAGAGCGGCGTCATCAGGCGTGCGCCATTGCGTCTGACCTCCATCACGTGCACACCGGCTTCGCGATCGGCCAGCGAGGTTTCCGCGAGAGGTTTGCCGATCATCGGTGAGTTCTCGCCGATCAGGAGGTGATAGAGCGGCGAAGTGCGGCTTTCGATTTCCAGCATCCCGGTGATCGATGAGCGGGCAGGGATCAGTCTGGGGCCGAAGAGGGTCAGATAAGCGATGCCGACGATCGCCAACGGGATCCCGAGCGGGGCGAGTTCGAACATGGTCATGGGCTTCGCGCCCATTTCGCGAAGCGTGCCGTTCACCAGAATGTTTGTCGAGGTGCCGATCAACGTGCAGCAGCCGCCGAGGATCGATGCGTAGGAGAGGGGCATGAGGAGGCGGGAGGCCGCGATGTTCTTCGAGCGGGCGAATCCAAGGGTCACGGGCAGCATGATCGCCACGATGGCGGTGTTGTTCATCCAAGCGCTGAAGAACGCCGTGATCACGGAAAATGCGAGAATGGCGAGGCGGGTATTGCCGGAGAGTCGATCCCGCAGGGCTCGCCCGATGTGGTCCACCGCTCCGGATTTTTCGAGTGAACCCCCGATGATGAATAGGGCCGCGATGGTGAGTGGGGCTTCATTTTTGAAGACATTCATCATTTTGACAGAGTCCACCAAACCGAGTCCGACCACGAGGCAGAGCACGGACAAAGCGATCACATCTGGAGCTGCCCATTCGCGGATGAAGGCGATCAGGGTGATCAAAATGACCAAAAGTGTTAGGGCAATTTGGACGTTCATGGTTCGGGGGCTAGGTTTTTGGCGGCCGCTCAGTGTACTGCGCGATGGGATTTGGCAAGGCTAGGATAAGGGGGGTGAGTGGATTTCTTGCAAATTTGCGAGAATAGCTACACTTTGAAGCATGTTACGACCTCGAATTTCCACCAATCTTGCGGTCTCGGCGGATGGAAAGATCACGTCGGTGGCCGGTGTTGCGTCGGGCTGGACATCGGCCATGGATCACGCGCGGTTGCTCGAACTGCGGGAATCTGCCGATGCGATTCTGGTGGGGCGGGGTACGTTGGAGGCGGATCGGATGACACTCACGGTGCCGGGAAGGACGCGGCAGCCCCTGCGTTGCATTGTTTCACGCGGCGGTGAACTCGATCTGGTGCACCCGATTTTCTCCAAGGATGGTGGTGCGATTCACCTGCTGGTGACCGATGAGCCGCGAGGGCAGATTGACCCGAGGGTGGCGGTGCATCGAGCGACCTTGCCTGAATTTCTGCACACGTTGGCCGCGGATGAAGGGGTCGAGCACCTTCACTGTGAGGGTGGGGGGCAGCTCATCCGCGAGTTGGCGGTGCTTGACGTGATCGACGAATTTCACGTCACGTTAGCCGGGCATACGGTTTTTGGAGGTCAGTTGGCGAGGACTGCCACAGGGATTCCTGCCGAGTACCTGCCGAGTGCCTTGGAATTTCAAATCAGTCACTTCGACGCAAGGCCTGAGCTTGGCGAGTGCTTTGTGAGCTACACGCGGCGCCGCTGAAGGGGGCGATCAATGTTCCGCTTTTTCAGCGTGCTCGCCGTGCGCAGCCTCATCGGTGTGTTCACCATGTTTGGCAGCATCGGCGTGGTGTTGATTGAGTTGTTTGGTGCCTTGGGGGCCATCAAACTCGTGGCGTTCACAGGAAACGGCGGCAAGCGAAAGGGTGAGGAGCAAGATGGAGAGTGGTTTCATCGCGCCGCTTGATAACCGCTCACGCCAGAAAGGCAACCCTGAAGGCGTGTGGCACCTAGGCAAGTCGGGGAAATTTTCCACAAGTGCCGCGTTTTTAAGCGAGTTTGGCTCGGAGCATCTCGGTGACGAGTTTTGGATTCGGCTTGGTCGTCGCGGACTTCATGACTTGGCCGGTGAGGAAATTGAGCAGCTTTTCGTTGCCCGCCCTGACCGCTGCGACCTCGCTCGGGTTGTTGGCGATGACCGCATCGCAGAGTCCTTCGAGTTCACCGGCCTCAGCGGGCTTGAAGCCCAAACGGTCGGCGATGGCGCCGGGGTCTTGGGCTGGCTCGACAAACATCACCGTGAACACCTCACGGGCCTGGCTGGCTGCCAGCGTGCCATTTTCGGTTAGGGTCAAGAGTGCACGGATTTTTTCAGGCGGCACCGGGCAGTCCAGAATGCTGAGAGAGTGTTCGTTGAGAATTCCTAACAGGTTGTTGATGATGAAATTCGCAACCTTTTTTCCAGGGATCGTTGGGGCGGTGACTGCCTCAAAATAGGCGGCCAAGGCCTTGTCGGAGGAAAGCACCTCGGCGTCATAGGCGGTCACGCCGAAGTCCTGCTCGAAGCGATTGGCGAGTTCGTGCGGAAGTTCCGGAATGAGCGGGCGGACTTTTTCTAACAAAGGTTCAGTTTGAATCGGCAGGAGATCGGGGCACGAGAAGTAGCGGTAATCGTGTGCATCCTCTTTGGTCCGCATCATTTGGGTTTCGCCACGGTCGTCGTCCCAGCGTCGGGTCGACTGGATTTGTGGAATCCCACGGTCGAGTTCTTCCGTTTGGCGCTGGATTTCGAAATGGATGGCCCGGCGGATCGCGGAGATCGAGTTGAGGTTTTTGAGTTCGACTTTTTGGCCCAGTGGATCTTGTGGATTTTTGCGCAGCGAGATGTTCACGTCGCACCGCAACTGGCCTTTTTCCATGTCTGCATCGGACACGCCGCCCTGCTGGAGGATCATCTGAAGCGAGCGGACATAGGCAAAGGCTTCTTCGCCGGACTCAAGATCAGGCTCAGTCACAATCTCCATGAGCGGTGTGCCCGCGCGGTTGAAGTCGATCAATGACGAGTTGCCGAGGTGGGTGGATTTTGCGACGTCTTCTTCCAAGTGAATCCGGTTGAGGCGAACGGTCTTGTTAGGGTTGGCGATCAACTTGCGGGCATCGGTCGGGTAGCAATGATCGTAAAGTGGCACGCCTCCACCGATGCAGAGCGGGAGCTCCATCTGCGTCGTTTGGTAGTTCTTCGGCATGTCCGGATAGAAATAATTTTTGCGATCCCACTTCGAGATTTCGGGTGAGCCACAACCGATCATGAGTCCCGTGAGGAGAGTCTTCTCGATCGCTTCCTGATTGAGAACCGGCAATGCGCCCGGCAGCCCGAGGCAAACGGGGCAGGTGTGCGTGTTCGGTGTGTCGCCAAAGGACGTGCGGCAAGCACAGAACATTTTGGTCTGTGTTTTGACCTGACAATGAACTTCAAGGCCGATGGTGACGAGGTAGGACATGGGTGGATTCAGCAAGGTGAGGATGAAAAATGAATGTTGGCGACCATTTCTAATAGGATGGCGGATCAGAAGCCGATTTCGTGGAGGAGTTTCTTGATGTTGGGGTCGGCGAGCGCTTTGGTCAGTAGAGGATGCCGCAGGAGTGTGCCGAACTTCCCATCCCGGGCAAGCTTTTGAAGCTCTGGATCCTCGACGATGATGGCACGCGGGATCGGGCGTCCGGTTTTAGGATTGATCACTGGCTTCAACGGGGCCTGGGACTTGGCGGTGATGAGCTTGGCCAGGGCGAGGCGTGAGGGCTCTGCGTAGGGGTCAACGGCTTTGAGCCAGCTCGCGGGGACGGCGGCTTCGATGCCAGTTTTTAGATTTTGCATCCATCGATTCGGCTCTGAGTGAATGGTTGGCGATTTTTGGTTTCGTGAGTTTTGGCGGATTTCTTCGACCGAACCGCTGTAGTGGATGAATGCGATGCCCGCCAGCGAGATCACGGCTGCGGGGATGAGCGCCATCAACAAGCCGAATGCGATGCTGAATGCGGAGCGCGGGCGATCCTCGTCATCCGCACCTCCGAAGGGACGTACGAGGATTCCACCGATTTTACGAATGACCACGATCGAGGTGATGAAAGTGCAGATGGGAAATCCATTCGTGATCCATGCGTTGGGCTTGCCGGTCAATTGCACTGCGAGGTCTGGCGCTTGCTGCCAGAGTTGAAATGCGATCCATGCGCTTGCGGCGACCGTGAGCGTTCCCATCACGATCCTTGCCACGCGTTTAAAAAGAATCACCCCTGCACACAGCGCGAAGACGACCATGACCGCGGCACCTAGGCTGAGTTGGGGAATCGAGGTGAGGGACATGGTTCCCAAGATGCTTTGGGTTTCGGTTAGGAAATCGGTTGGATGGCGTGTTGTCTCAACAAATGGTCTGTTAGCACAAGGGTGGCCATTGCCTCGACGATTGGGACGGCGCGAGGAAGCACGCATGCATCGTGGCGGCCGCGGCCTTGGAGCTCGGTATTTTCGCCGTCGGAGGTGACCGTTTCCTGATTGCTCATGATGGTGGCGGTGGGCTTAAAGGCGACGCGGAAAAGAATGGTTTCGCCGTTAGAAATCCCACCTTGAATGCCGCCAGAGCGGTTGGTGAGCGTGCGGACTTTGCCATCGATCATGCGGAAGGCATCGTTGTGTTCGCGGCCGGTTAGGAGCGTGCCCGAGAAGCCAGAGCCGATCTCGAAGCCCTTGGTTGCGGGCAGCGAGAGCATTGCTTTTGCGAGGTCGGCCTCCAGCTTGTCAAAGATCGGTTCGCCAAGGCCAGCGGGGCAATTGCGAATCACGCACTCGATCACGCCGCCCACCGAGTTTCCATCGCTGCGAATCGCCTTGATGCGCGCGATCATCGGCTCAGCCATTGCAGGGTCGCCGGTGCGGACGATGTTTGATTCGATGGTTTCGGCGGTGATGGCTTCTGGGTCGACGTCGGCGGTGAGTTCTTGAATTGATTTGACCCATGCGAGGACCTCGATGCCTGGGTGGAGCGAGTCGAGCACTTGGCGTGCAACGGCGGCAGCGGCGACCCGGCCGATGGTTTCGCGGGCTGAGGCCCGACCACCGCCCGAGGCTGAGCGGATGCCATATTTGGCGTCGTAGGTGTAGTCCGCGTGGCTGGGGCGGTATTTCACGGCCATTTCATCGTAGGCACCCGGACGTTGGTCGGTGTTGCGGACGACGATGGCGATCGGTGATCCCAGTGTGACCCCATCTTGGAGGCCAGAGAGAATTTCGGCGGTATCCGCCTCCTTGCGCGGGGTGACGATTTCCGACTGGCCGGGCCGGCGACGGTCGAGCTCGTGCTGGATTTGCTCCTGGGAAACCGCGATGCGTGGGGGGCAGCCGTCGATGATGACACCGACTCCGCCGCCATGTGACTCGCCGAAAGTGTGGATGCGAAAAACTTGGCCAAACGTGGAAGACATGCCCGAAGGGTAGACATCGAGCGGCCTTGGGCAAGCGGGAAGGGTGAGGAAGGTCGGGACTAGGTCCAAAAAGCGCGGGGCCGCTGCCGCCGAATCACTCCCAAAATCGTATTTTACTGCGTCGCGATGAATTTCAGGACGTCTTCCGCCTGTTTTTCGGTCGAGGCGCTGGTGTCGCTCCAGACGAGCTTTCCGTCTTTGAACAAATAGGCCTGGCGCTTGGCAAATCCCAGGGTGGTGGGCACTCCGAACGAGCTGGTCACCTTCGCATCGGAGTCGGCAAGCAAGTCGAAGGGCAGGTTGTATTTGTCCTTGAAGGCCTTTTGCGAAGCGACCTTGTCTGCGCTCACGCCAAAAATTTTGACACCCTTCTGGGTAAGCGTCGCGTAAGAGTCTCGGAGGCTACAGGCCTGTTTGGTGCAACCGGGGGTATCGGCCTTGGGGTAAAAATAAACGAGTGTGTATCCATTTGCGCCCGCCTCGGCCAATTTGACCAGCTCACCATTTTGGTTTTGCTGAGCAATTGCCGGGAGTGGCGCGCCTAAAGCGATCGGTTCGGCCTGTGCGTGACTGGCAAAAACACTCGCGGAGGCGGCGGTGAGGAGCTGGGCAATGCGTTTCATTTGGTAAGAATTGCACGGGATCGAGAATTGGCAACTGTGAGTTTCAGGAATCGTTAGAGTGGGTGTGCCTGCGGTTGGCAATTTGTGTCTTGAATCATTACCCCTGATGGAACCACTATGCGGAAAGATGATGCGCGGTATCGATGATGTACGAGAGACGATTCACGAGGGGATTCCCGCGTCTCCCGGGATCGCCATCGCTCCGGTCCAGGTGGTTGCGCGCGGGTTTTCTCCGCCGGAAGTTTATGAAATTCAGGAGTCGGAGGTCGCACACGAAAGCGAGCGGTTTCTTCAATCACTCGAGGTAACGAAGCGGCAACTCATCGAACTCCAAAGCCGCCTCGAGGATTTGTCCGGCGATAATGAAAGCGGGATTTTCGAGGCGCACATCATGATTCTTGAAGATCGCTCGGTGGTGGATCGCGTGATCCTCGCCATCGAACGCCGACTGCAAAATGCGGAGTATGCGTTTTACGCGGTGATGCAAAATTTCCTCGAGGCGATGAGGCGGATCCAAGATCCCTACCTGCGTGAACGCACGGCTGACATCGAGGACGTGGCTCAGCGGGTGTTGAGGAATTTTAACATCGATGGCGATGTTCGCCAACCCGGGGCTCCTGAGTATCACGTGTTGGTGGCTTATGATCTTGCGCCGACGGAAACCGCCTCGATGCAACGTCGGCACGTCACTGGATTTGCGACCGAACAAGGCAGCGTCAATTCCCACACGGCGATTCTAGCAAGAGCGTTTGGCATTCCTGCAGTGGTCGGACTCAATGCCGCGGTCATCGATATCATCGCCCTCACGCCATCGATTTTGGATGGCTACGCGGGTAAGTTGATCTTGCATCCCTCGCCCGAGACCTTGGCACGCTATCGGACGCTGATGCTGGCCAAGGAGAAGGTTCGTAGCTCATTGGATGCCATGCGCGGAGCGGCGACGGAGACGGTGGATGGCCGCCCGCTCACGGTTTCTGCGAACATTGAGTTGATCGATGAGTTGCCACTCGTGAAGCGCAGCGGTGCCAAGGGCATCGGACTTTATCGAACCGAATTTTTGTTACTCAATAGTGAGGAGATGCCCAACGAGTCTCGGCAGGCAGAAGTCTATTCGCGGGTTTCCCGTGAGATGGCGCCGCATTCGGTGATCATTCGGACACTTGACGCCGGAGGGGATAAACTGCCGGTTGAGCCTCTCACTGACATTGAGCCAAACCCATTTCTCGGTTGGCGTGGAATCCGGGTTTCGCTCGCTCGTCCTGCCATGTTTCGCGAGCAAATCCGTGCCATCTTACGAGCCAGCTCCTTGGGTAAAGTCGCGGTGATGTTCCCGATGATTTCCGGTTTGTCGGAGGTGCTGCGCTGCAAGGAGATCGTCCGCCGCTGCATGGACGAGTTGGATTCAGAAGGTGTTCCCTTTGATCACGATCTTCCGGTGGGAATCATGGTGGAGGTGCCTGCCGCCGCTCTTTGCGCGGACTTGCTCGCACCCGAGGTCGATTTTTTCTCGATCGGCACCAATGATCTCATCCAGTACACGGTCGCTGCAGACCGAGTGAATCCGCACGTGGCGGATCTCTATCGCCCGACTCACCCAGCGGTCATCCGCTTGATCAAGCACACGATCGATGCCGCCAACCACAATGGAATTTGGACGGGAATCTGCGGCGAAATGGCAGGCGATATTCGCCTAACTCCCTTGTTGTTGGGTCTTGGGGTTGAAGAGTTATCGGTGGGACCGCAGCAAGTGCCGCGCGTGGGCCATGCAATCCGCTCACTGAGTCACGCGGAGTGTGCGGCGATGGCGGATGAGGCTCTCCGCCACCATCGGAGTCAGGGGGTTCTTGATCTATCGCTGTCGCTGGCACGCAAGCATTACCCCGAATTGTTGGATTGAGAAATTGGGGGTGGGCATGGCGTTGTTTGTGGTTATGGTTTGAGTATGAATCCTGAATTGAATTTCACTATCCGTCGCGCGGGTCAGCGTGGTCATGCAAATCACGGTTGGTTAGACAGCTGGCACACGTTTTCTTTTGGGGATTACTACGATCCGAAGCACATGGGCTTTCGGTCGCTGCGCGTGATCAATGACGACCGAGTCGCCGGTGGTGGGGGATTTCCCAGCCATCCTCATCGCGATATGGAAATTTTCTCATATGTGCTTGCGGGGCAACTTGCTCACAAGGACTCGATGGGAAATAGCCGCGTGTTGATGCCCGGCGAAATTCAGTTGATGCGAGCTGGATCGGGCGTTCAGCATTCTGAGTTCAATCCCTCTGCCACCGAGCCAGCGCATTTCTTGCAAATTTGGATTCAGCCTAACCAAAAAGGGTTGGACCCATCTTACACGGAATGGACTCCAACGCAGGGGCAAGAGCATGAGCCGAAGACGTTGGTGATTTCGTTCGACGGGCGTGATGGCTCAGCGTCCATCGCTCAAGACGCGTCCATCTATCTACTGAAATTGCAACCCGGCACTCGGACCACTCACCAGCTGCTCGACGGGCGGGGCCTCTGGCTGCATGTTGCGAAAGGATCACTCACTTTGAATGGCGTCCTGCTAGAGGCCGGGGATGCCGCGTCCCTCGAAAGTCCTAGCGACCTCGAAATCACTGGCACTGCGGGTGATACCGAAGCCATTCTTTTTGATCTCAAATGATTTTGTATCCATCACTCGCTTGAATTTCATTACCTCTTGATTCCCTTAAACTATATGTTAGATCGATTATTCCAACCGATTCAAATTGGCGCTTTACAACTTTCCAACCGAATAGTCATGGCCCCATTGACTCGTTGCCGAGCTTCGGCCGGTCGAGTGCCTAACCTCCTCATGGCGGAGTATTACGCCCAGCGTGCCAGCTTCGGCCTGATCCTTTCTGAGGCGACCTCGATTTCTCCTCAGGGCGTCGGGTACCCAAACACTCCGGGCATCTGGTCTGACGAGCAGGTGGTCGGCTGGAAGCTCGTCACCGACGCCGTGCATCAAGTGGGTGGAACGATCTTGTTGCAACTTTGGCACGTCGGGCGGATTTCTGACCCGGTGTATCTCGACGGCCAACTTCCGGTGGCACCCAGCGCGATTGCCGCTGCCGGCCAGGTTAGCTTGATCCGGCCGCCGAAGGATTTCGTGACGCCGCGAGCTCTTGAAACTCATGAAATCGCTGGCATCATCGCAGACTACCATCACGCTGCGACCCAGGCGAAAGCGGCCGGGTTCGATGGCGTGGAGATTCACGGGGCCAACGGGTATCTGATCGATCAGTTCTTGCAGGACTCGACCAATCACCGGACCGATACTTACGGCGGGTCGATTGAAAATCGTGCTAGATTGCTGCTAGAAGTCACCGATGCCGTGGTGTCCGTTTGGGGTGCCGACCGTGTGGGCGTGCATCTCGCGCCACGGGGGGATGCCCATGATATGGGGGACTCGGCGATCGCAGAGGTTTTCCATCACGCTGCGTCCGAGCTCGGGAAGCGCAAGATCGCCTTCCTTTGCGCCCGCGAGTCGTACGATGCTCCAGCACTCGGGCCGTCGCTTAAGGAGTCTTTTGGTGGCGTTTATATTGCCAACGAGGGTTTCACGGCGGACAGCGCACGCGAGGCTATTGCGACTGGACGGGCCGATGCCGTTGCATTCGGAAAATCGGCCATCGCGAATCCGGACCTCGTCGTGCGCTTCCACAAGGGGGCGCCGCTCAACGAACCCGATTCCTCGACCTTCTACGCCGACGGGCCAGTCGGGTATTCTGACTACCCACGGATGGAGGAGGCCAGCGTCTAACGCAAGCAGCTCGCGGCCTCGCATGTCCATGTTGGCAGCGCGGTTCGGTAGTGGATTTTCATGGAAGAACCTGCATGGGGGTGTAAGATCGGCAAGTGAGCGCGTTCCCGACCAAGACCCATTCAAAAACTGTAGGCTACCTTTTGTGGGTCTTAGGATTTACGGGTGCCCATCGGTTTTACTTTGGCAGACCCATCACTGGCGTGATTTGGTTCTGTACGGCTGGGCTGTTCGGTATCGGCTGGCTTGTGGATCTTTTCTTGATTCCAGGAATGGAGCGTCGCGCGTCGGGCCGATTTGCATCCGGGCGCTATGACTATTCAGTTGCGTGGATCCTCCAGACGTTTTTTGGGTATCTCGGGATCCACCGTTTTTATCTTGGGAAATTTGGAACTGGAATCGTCTGGCTTCTAACTGGCGGCCTTTTTCTCGTGGGATGGGTCTATGACTTTCTCACCCTCAACCGCCAAGTGGACGAGCTGAATCGCCTTTGTGCATCGAGGAGTTCTAACTGATCACCGACATGAGCGCGGCAGGGTCATCGGCGAGGCTTGTCGCCCCAGCGGCAATCAGGCGCTCGCGGTCGTGAAATCCCCATGTCACCGCGACGGGGCGCATGCCGGCGTTAAGCGCGGTTTCGATGTCCATTGTGGAGTCGCCGATGACGTAGCATTGAGCTGGAGCCAGTCCGAGCGTGGCTGCGATCTCAAGTGCGCCCGTTGGGTCCGGCTTGTGGGGAATCCCTGCGCGCTGTCCTAACACCACGGCAAAGCGAATCGTCGGAAACAGGCGAGCCACCATCGCCTCGGTAAATGG
This sequence comes from Akkermansiaceae bacterium, assembly GCA_029866215.1. GTDB lineage: Bacteria > Verrucomicrobiota > Verrucomicrobiia > Verrucomicrobiales > Akkermansiaceae > Luteolibacter. The sequence continues at coordinate 53,509 of JARWZU010000071.1, read as the reverse complement.
GTGGGGCTTGTTCGATAGTACCGCGAGCTCGTGACCCCGGCGCTGCAGATTTTCTAATAGGTCTTCTATACCATCGTAGGCGATGGTTCCCGCTGGCCAGTGAAGATCGTAATGCGCCTTGAATGCCTGTTCTACCACTTCAATGAGCGAATCCGCGGAACCCGCAGGGGTACCTCGTTCGATGAGGACGCGGGCACCATTTCCGATAAACCCGCGAACCGCATCGTGTGAATGGGTCGGCAGATTGGACGCATGCAGCGCATGGTTCAAAGATGCGGCGATCCCATCGAGAGAGTCCACCAGTGTTCCATCGAGATCAAAAATCAAACCGCATTTCACGCACCAAACGTGGCGGAGCCGGACCCGAGTGGGAAGTTTTTAAAACCCGATGAGGCTGACCAGTTCGTTGTCGCTGAACTTGTCCATGTGATCGACCGCCGCGCTCAAAGTTTCGGCATCTGCGATGTCTTGGATGGCGACCGCTTGGGCGGATTCCACCTTGGTCACTCGGGTTTGAGATGTGGCGGATGGGCCAGAAAGAGACATCACCGCGAAGGTCAATGCAGCAGTGGCAGTCGCCAATCCAGCGAGAGGGGCAGGGGAAAGGAGGCGTGACCACCACGGCCGGACATCATGCGAGAGTCGGGCGGCTCTCACGGTATTGTCGATGAATCGTGCACTCGGTGTCACGGTTGGCGCCTGATCCAGCAGCTTCCAAACGGCGTCGGATTCCCAAGAATCATCGGTTGGAGTGGTGTTGTGGTTCATGGCGGCGCGGTTGATCTGCAGAGGAAACCCAGGCTGCAGCGAGAAGTTGCGTGAAATCGAGGAAAATTTAGCAGGGTGAACTGCTGGGTGGGGTCAAACGCCGCGTCGGTTTCCCCAAAGTCGGATGTGGAGGCGGTCACAAAAGCGGAAGCCTTCGTCACGGCAAATTTCCGCAAGCCAACTTGCGCTGCGGTCGAGTTCTTCGCAGGTGCTGCCCTCGGGCATGAGCAGGGTGCGTTCGCGGGGGAGGCGATGGAGGGTGGCGAGGTGCTTGATTTCCACAAGGTCGGCGGGTCCGGCCACGACAAACTTGAACCAGGACTTCGGAGAGTTTGCGAAAAATTCGAGCGCGGCCGGATGGATGCGGAGCGATGTGGGCATTCCGGCGTTCGAGAGTTTGGGAGACAGGTTGAACTGGTTCACCGCCTCATGGAGTGCGGGTGAGGGGACCCGAGTGGCATTGGTCTCGATTTCAAATTGATGCTCGGGCTGCTCCTTGCGGATGTGCCCGATCATTTCGAGAAATGCCTGTTCCTGCAGCAAGGGTTCGCCGCCGGTGATGATGGTCCGAGGGCAGTCAAACGCCATGATCCGCTGCGCGGCGTCTATCGGATCCATCTCGATCGTGACATCGGCCTTGTGGTGTTTGCGGTATCCTGGAGTCGCGTCCTTCACGTGTGGCCACGAAGTTCCTTCAAAATTCCACGTGTGGTCGGTGTCACACCAACTGCAGTGCAGGTTGCAGCGGGACGCACGGATGAACACCGCTGGCATGCCGACGCTGGCACCTTCGCCCTGGAGGGTGTGGAAAATTTCGGGGCCGTCACCGAGTCTTGCGAGTTTCATAGACCACCGATAGGAATCATGGATCAACGCGGATGGACATTGAAATTTCTTTCGCCTATAAAATTCTGCATGAGCATCATCACAGGCCGAGGCGATTCCGGCGACACCGACCTTCTGTTTGGCAGGCGGATTGCGAAGTCCTCACTGCGCATCGAGGCGCTTGGGAATGTCGACGAACTGAACGCGGCACTCGGGCTGGCCCGCGCGGCGGCGAGCGATCCGCAATGGATTTCATTGATCGACCAACTGCAAGAGCGCTTGGTCGGGCTCATGGGCCAACTCGCGTGCCTTCCGGAAGATGACGGCCGCTACGCAGAAAAGGGCTATGCCGCCATCACTCAAGCCGACTTGGATTGGGTCACTGAGCAGGCTCACGGCTACGAAGCGCAGGGAATCAAGTTTACCGGTTGGGCTCGGCCTGGTGCGGAGGGGTCATTGGCCCGTGCGGGGATTGATTTCTCGCGAGCCGTGGCACGGCGGGCGGAACGAAGTGTCCTTGTGCTTCACGAGTCGGGTGAGCCTGTCAGCCAGGAGGTTCGATTATTTTTCAATCGGCTTTCCGATCTTTTGTGGATTTTGGCACGGGTCTCAAGCGATTGAGTTCTGGTGTTCCTTTCAATGAAGCAAGACGGAGAATCTGAAAGTTTCAAAAAGAGATTGCCAATATCCTTTTGGGTTTCTAGGGTCACGCCCTCCAAGGGCAGGTGTCAGAGTGGTCGAATGAGCACGCTTGGAAAGCGTGTGTGGCAGTAATGTCACCGAGGGTTCGAATCCCTCCCTGTCCGCCACGACCCCAACCCCGTATGCGGGATTGGGGTCGTGGCGTTTCTGGGATGGGCCAAAAATGCTGCCGAGCAATCTCGAGTCGGGTTTGAACGCAGAGCGAGCGGTCGTGAGCAATTGTCACAAGGCGAAGCCAAAACGCTTGGACGGAGCGAAGTGGAGTCAATCCCTCCCTTTCCGCCGAGGAAATGACAGTAAAGAAATCAGAAGATTATGCTTAGAATTCTCGAAAATGTTACCATTCAGGACTGATCCTATCCACGAAATTGCCCGAGACCTCGGCAACATAGATCGCGTCACGGGGCGCGGACGAGGCCTCTTCTTCCCAGTTTCACCTTACAACTTTCAACAGGCTCAACGCACTCTCATGAAAACTTACCTCACGGTGCTCGCTCTCGTTTTGACGATTGGGGTGCAGGCTCATACCACAGACGCAGATGGGGTGCCTTTGAACAAAGAGACGCTACGGCAACACATCGCGGATGAGATCAGGGCGAGGCGTACGGCTCTGGCCAAAGCAAGGAGTCAACCTGAGCCAAAGCCTTTGCTCACGGAACCCCTCCAGTTGGTCGCAGCGCAACCCACGGTAACACCGCCCGGGAATGCGGCGCTGATGCAGGCTTCGTTTGGCGCTTTTCAGCCGGGCGTGCGTATCTACAACGACGCAAGCTATTTCTATGTGGAGAGCGATTCGATGCCGGATGCGACATTGATGCCAAATCCGATGGTGGGTATTACGGCGTGGCAGCAGCAGTTGCCGCATCCGGTGGGTTACTTCAGCAATGTGACGAATCCTGAATCATCCACGTCTTCACTGGGCTACGGGCAGCCAAATGTGTGGAAGATCCCGTTGGTGCCGGTGCCTGCCGTAGCACCGATCTCGCTGACGGGCAATTTCCTGCGCGGTGCGGTCGCTCTGGGTGCGAATGGGATTCCGATCTTCAATCCGCGCAACAACACCGGGCAGTTCTCACAGGCAATTGGCGAGTTGGATGCCTATGGCGGTCACTGTGGACGCGCGGATGACTATCACTATCACATCGCTCCGACCCATCTTTATAGTGTGCTCACGTCGGACAAGCCCTGCGCGTGGGCGCTCGATGGTTATCCGATCTATGGCTATCTGGAGCCCGATGGTTCGGCGCAGCAGGCGCTCGATGTAGATGGCGGGCACAGCCATGGAACGTGGGGCTATCACTACCATGCGCGTGGTTCGGTGGCGACGGGGCCGCAGAGTCCTTATCTCATGAACGCCATGCACGGTGCGGTGGTGAATTTTGGCGGGCAAATCGATCCGCAGCCGACAGCGAGCACGGTGTCTGCTGCGGGTGCGCCTTTGTCGGGCGCGGTGATCACCAGCTTCACCCGCCCGGCGACGGATAGATGGGTGATGACTTACACCGTGAGCGGCACGACTTACACCGTGACGGCTTCGGTGGATCGCGTCGCGCACACGGTGACAGTGAGTCAGCAGACTCCGACGGACCCCACGGGTGCCCCAGCGACTTACTCGAGTGCCTCGCGTTTCAATTACTATCCGATGGCTCCCTGGAGTATGAATAAACTGCCGGATACCGGCCAGACGACGAATGCCACGGCCACGTTCGGCGAAGACAGTGACTACACAATCAATGCGCCGAGTTTCACCGACAACGGCAACGGCACAATCACCGACAACAACACTGGCCTCATTTGGCAAAAGACCGACAGCGGCGAGATGATCTGGGACACGGCTCGCACGAGTGCCGCCACGCTCAATTTGGCAGGCTTCACGGATTGGCGTCTGCCCACTGCGCAGGAGGCCTTCAGCATTCTCGATCACGAGCGCAATCCCGCACTCAACGGCACCTACTTCGTCAACAACGCCAGCGGCACGCCAGGCTACTTCTGGACCAGCGATCTTTTCTATGGCGACAACACCAAAGTCTGGTGCACCAACACGGGCGGCGGCATCGGTCCTCATCCGAAGATCTCCACCATCAGTGCAGGCGGCACATTGCGGTTCCACGCACGCTATGTGCGCGGCTCTAAGCCGACCACGGGCCATCATTACCGCAACAACAACGACGGCACGATCACTGACCTCGACACCGGTCTCATGTGGACGCAGGTGCCATCATCGGCGCAAAGTTGGGTCAATGCGCTGACTTATGCCGAAGGTCTAACCACCGCAGGCTACAGCAATTGGCGACTGCCGAATGTGAAAGAACTACAATCGCTGCAAGACATCCCACGCGCTACTTCAACAGTCGTGACGACGAATACGTGCATCAACCGCGTGCTGTTTCCTGCGGCGACCGCCACCGCGTATTGGTCATCGACTTCGGTGAAGACCGGCACGCCGACGCAGGCATGGCTCGTCGATTTCGGCGTGACAACGACTTCCGCGCCATCGCGCAATCAGCAGGGCATCGTGAGCTATGAGCCGTATACTTCGACCTATCCCGTGTTTGCGGTTCGTGAGGCTCCCGCTGCTGTCGTCACGCAAATCAGCGTAAAGCAGCCAAGCGATACGCTTTTGACCGATGGCACGAGCACCGTGGCCTACGGGAGCGTCAATGTCGGCAGCACCTTGTCGAAGACCTTTACAATTTTCAATAACAGCACCACCAGCGTTCTCAACATCTCTGGCGCGACGATTGATGGCACGAACGGCGCAAACTTTACGGTAACAGCGCCACCTGCGAGCGTCATCGCCGCGAGTGGTAGTACGACGATGGTCATTCAGTTCAATGCGAGCACCGCAGGCAGTAAAACCGCCGCGCTGCACATCGCCAGCAGCGACACAAGTGTCGGCGCTGCCTTTGACATCAATCTCACAGGCACCGGCATCATCCCGCCGCCTACGATCACGAACACTCGTACCTCGCCGAACACTCCTACGTATGTGGATGACGTCTGGGTCACCGCACAAATCACCACCGGGTCCGGCGCGACGGTCACGAAAGCCCAGATGATTTATAGCGACGGCACACAGACCACGAGCACCGTTTTCGCCGAGACAATGTCAAACACCGCCACCGCCACGGGTGGTTGGGATGGCACGGGCGCGGTGTATCCATGGACTGTCACCAGCACCGGAGGCGCAGGCAACATCAAGCAACTCGCTGTTGCCAATCACGGTGCAGGAAACATCTGCGGCGTGCAGTTCGACAAAGGCACTGCCAGTGCGACGGCGACGATGATTCACACGCCCAATGCGGTCAACGCGACCGGTTCGGAGGGCAAGCTCCAGTTCTGGGTAGGCACCGCAAATCTCACCGCCGGGTTGGGTTGGAATCTTCAACTCGCCACCGACGCAACCGGCACGAATTGGGTCACACGTGACGGCGAATCCGATGGCAGCAATCACCCCATCCAACTCCGGACTTACACACTCCTGCCCACCGAGCGCGTAAACACCCTGCGGATGCGCTTCCAATTCATCGGCAACAATGTGGGGGGCTCGACCGGACCCAAGACCTACCTCGACGACATTTCCCTGGTCACCACCACCGGCGCACCGCCTGTCAGCGTCATGATGCATGATGACGGCCTCCACGGCGATGGGCTCGCGGGAGATGGTGTATATGGCGCGGCGATCCCCGTGCAGACCGCCGGCAAAGTCATCACCTATAACCTCAGCGTGACCGACAGCAACGGCAGCACCACCACTTCGACCATCGCAGGCACCTACACCGTCAGCGCCGTCACACCGGTGAACTTCAAAGCCACCGCCATCGTGTCAGGAGGAAATGTCACGATTACCTGGCCCACACAGTCCGGCATCAGTTACAGCGTGCAGTGGTCGCCAGACTTGGTGCAATGGCTCGATATCCCCGTCGGCCAGGTCGGCACATGGACAGACACCACAACCAGCAACGTCGCGCGGAGGTTTTACCGCGTGAGTCGATGAAATCATCCATCATGAGGCCAAAGCGTGGCTTCAATGAGATTTTCTTCTACCCAATTCTAAAGTTATACCATTTAGCAGAATATCCTAGGCGAAACTGCATTTTTTGTAAGGATTTCGCATGGCAAGAAAACGAGGCAGACTAGACTTTAATAACGAAGCATCAGAGATCGGCAAAAGGCACCGTGCTTAGAAGACGGGATGGAAGAAAGAGCGGCTTCTCGCCATTAAGCTCTTGCTTGAAGGCAAACTGGATATCGCTGCGGTGGCGCATTTGGTGGGACGCCATCGAAACAGTATCAACGACTGGATCAAGCTCTTCCGAAATGGTGGGATTGAAGCACTTCTGAAGCGCGGCGAAGGCTCGGGAAGAAAGGGCAAGATGACGGATGAAGCCAAGACCGAGCTAACCGAAAAGCTCAAGGCGGGGGAATTCCGCACTGCTGGCCAAGCGGAAGCTTGGCTCAAGGAGAAGCACCACATTGAATTCGGCACCAACTCCATCTACTATCAGCTGGGAAAGCTCGGCGGGCGACTCAACGTCGCCCGCCCAAGTCATTTGAAGAAGGATGAGGAGGCCGCCAGTTCACCGTGACCCTGCGTAAATACTGGGAAGATACCAACCGAGTCCTGTCTTTGTTTTTGAACAGCTACCTGCGCTCCGAACTAAACGATTCGAATAAAACCTTATACTTATTTTATTAAGCAAAATGGTATTACAGGTTATGAGGCCGTTGGCTACGGACCAAGTGGCGCAGTCAGTGCATGGGTGTTAGTCGAAACAAAGGTCCACCTTCAAAAGCCCTCTCCGTCCAACAGATTCATCTTCTTCGTGGGGGCGCTGGCCACGTCACTTGGAGGCCGATCATCAGCTCGCGCGTGGAGGATCAGGCTGCTGATCGTGACTATAAAAATGAGAAATGGTTTCATCGGGAGGGGTTGGCGACGATGCTTTGCAAGCGTGCAGCAAGCTCCGCAGCCTTCTCCGGATGCTTGGCGATGATGTTGGTCTTTTCGTTCGGGTCGGTGGCGAGATCGAAAAGCAGTGGCTCGGGAATGTTAGCAGCTGCGAAGCGCGGATCGGCTGCGTTCGCGCCGCTGCCCATGCCACCTGAGACCTCGGTGGCGGGGATGTATTTCCAGTCGCCCTGACGGAGGGCAAGACCGCCGATGCCGTGGAGGATGGTGTGGTCGCGGAGGTTTTCGGTCGTTTTGCCTAATAGCACTTCGGACAGGTCCAGACTGTCCGGGGCGGCCTTCGCCGGGACATTGCCACCGGCGATTTTCGCAAAGGTGGAGAAGCAATCGACCAGGCTGATCAACTGGTCGCTGACGCGCGGCTTGATCGTGCCCGGCCAGTTGACGATGAAAGGCACGCGGCAGGCGCCTTCAAACGTGAGATACTTCCACCCGCGAAGTCCGCCTGTGGGGTTGTGGCCCTTGAGATCCTCGACCGAGCGGTCGTGATAGCCGTCGAAGAGGATCGGCCCGTTGTCGCTCGAGAAGATGACGATGGTGTTTTTAGCGATGCCGAGGCGATCGAGCGTCTTCATGATTTCTCCGACCTGCCAGTCGATCTGGACGATGACATCGCCGCGCACGCCGGTGCCGCTCTTACCCGCAAACGGTGGCTCGGCGACGCGTGGAACGTGCGGCTCGAACATGCCGACATTCAGGAAGAACGGCTTGTCCTTCCGCTTCTCGATGAACTCGACCGACTTGGCGACGACCGTGCTGGCGAGTTCCTCGTCCTTGAAGCGGGCAGACTTGCCGCCTTTCATGAAGCCGATGCGGCTGATGCCGTTGATGATGGTGTTGGAGTGCTGTTTGTCCGCGCCATAGTGGGTGAGCAGGTCGGGGCGCTCCAGACCGGTCGGCTCGTCGCTGATGTTTTTCAGATAGCTCACCTCGATGGGATCGGCGGGGTCCAGTCCTACGACCTTGTGGTTCTCGACCCACACGCTCGGCACACGGTCGACGGTGGCGGGGATGATGTGAGAATAGTCGAAGCCGATTTCAAGCGGGCCGGGTTTGACCTCACCGTTGAAGTCCACCTTGTTCTTGCCGTCGCCGAGACCTAGGTGCCACTTCCCGACGATGCCGGTCTGATAGCCCGCCTTGCGCAGCATTTCCGGCAGGGTGTAGCGGCCCGGCTCGATGCAGAGCGGCGCGTCGCCATCCAGGATGCTGTTGGTCTTCGCCTTCTGCCGCCACGCGTATTCACCGGTTAGAAGCGAGTAGCGCGACGGCGTGCAGGTCGCGGAGGGCGCGTAGCCCTGGGTGAAGCGCACTCCTTCGGCCGTCATGCGGTCGAGGTTTGGCGTCTTGATTCCGGTCGCGCCGGCATGGCTGAGATCGCCGACCCCGAGGTCGTCGGTTATGATGACAATGATGTTAGGCTTGGCGGACGATGCCACGTCGGCGGCATGGACGACCGTCAACGGCATCATCAGCAGCACGGCAAGGCAGGACTTCGATGGATTCAGCATCATTTGCTTATTTTTCATTGGGTGTGGGATTCGCGTTCTCCTCGTTCAATAACTCAGCGAGGGGTTTGGCCTTCGGGGTCTTTTCCTTGGCTTTGGTTACCTTCCCGGGTTGCTCTGGCGCGTCGTAGTGTGGAGAAGGCGTGTGCTCCGCAGCCATGATGCCTTCGATCTTACGAACGATTTCCGGGTGAGTTGCGGCCAGGTTGTGCTGCTCGGCCGGATCGGTCTTGAGGTCGTAGAGTTCGAGCGGCGCTTTTGTCCCCAACCGGTAACCTTTCCAGTTACCCAGGCGAACCGATTGTTGAAAATAGGGTTCGTAGATCTCAAAGTATAGCGACTCGTGCCGCGCAGCCTGTTTCTTGCCCAGCAAGGTTGGCACCATGGAGATGCCATCCGTCGCGGGCGGTATAGGAACCCCGGCCAGGTCTGCCGCCGTCGGCAGAAAGTCCACGAATGTGGTCAGCAAGTCGCTGGTCGTGTTTGGCTGGATCCGTCCCGGCCAACGAGCGATGAACGGCGCGCGAATGCCGCCTTCGTAGAGCATCCGCTTGGAACCCCGTAGCCCACCGGTGCTGCCGAGCGGCTTGACGAATTCTTCATTCGCCCCGTTGTCGGAAGTGAAAATCACCAGCGTGTTGTCATCGAGACCGAGGTCTTTCAGCTTCTGTAGGACGCGTCCGACATCTTTGTCGATCAACCCGACCATCGCGGCGTAATTTTGGACCTCCTCCGACCATGGCTTCTGGGAATACGGGGCATTGTCCGGGATGACATAGTCGCCGTGCGGCGGCGTCCATGCGGCGTAGCAGAAAAACGGGCGGTCCTTGTTCTGCTCGATGAACTTCAGCGTCTCATCGGCGATGCGGGTATGGGAATAGTCCTCCCACGTCTTCCGGCCCGATTGTGGGAAGGGTAGATCCACGCCGTTGCGGACGAGATAGTCGGTGTAAAAGTCGTGCGCGTGTTTCTGGTCGTAGTAGCCGAAGAACACATCAAAGCCCTGCTTCTCCGCCGCTCCAGTCGTGCCGGGATTGCCAAGCCCCCATTTACCGAAACCACCAGTCGCGTAACCGGCGTCTTGCAACACGCGGGCGGAAGTCGACTGGCCGTCGGGGAGGGCGAGCAGGCCGTGCTTGCTTTGGTTCGCACGGCGCAACATGTGCCCCGGATGCTGGCCGGTCATCAGCACGCAGCGCGATGGCGCGCAGACAGCACTACCGCTGTAGGCGCGGGTAAACTTCATACCCTCCGCCGCCAGGCGATCAATGTTGGGCGTGACACCATACTTGCAGCCATAGGCAGAGAAATCGCCAATGCCCGCGTCATCGACGAGGATGAAAATAATGTTAGGTTTCTTGGCGGGGACATCAGCGGCTAGGGAAGGCAATGCTGATACGCTGAAGATCAAGCTGGAGATAAAGGCGGTTGTTGAGATGAGTTTCATGATTTTTTTCGGGCCTTGCCGCGACTTGGCGCGCAGCCAGTGAATGTATTTGTTATAGAAGAAGTCGGTTCAATATTTAGTCTATCCGATCGACCTCGATGAGGTGGAAGATGGTGTCGTCTCCCGATTCATATTTCAGGACGATGTCAGAAATTCCGGAGGATGTAACAGTCTGGGTCTTCCACCGGCCACTGTTCTCGTTTTGGAAGATTTTTGTGCCATCGTTTCCCGGGAGTCCGATTGTCCAGGTTCCCGTTCCCTTGTCGAGGTAGGTGACAGTCACCTTCACCTTCTTGGCATTAAAGCCCGCATCGAGTTGGAAGCGCATTTGCTTCTTGCCTGACTGATGCTCAAAGGAGCGACCGAAACGGCCATGGATGGTCTCGTCGATGTTCCACCGTCCGACATCGCCGGAGCCCGGGTCGATTTGCGTCAGGAATCGGGAATAGTTTCCTGGCAAGGTGCCCCAGCCTACATCGTTGGGGCCTGTGGCCTTGCGGTTGATCATGCCGCCGCCGGTCGCCTTTCGTGGATCTTCCATGCGTGCGCCATAGGCGGAAAAGGCTTTGGCAATCTTGATGTATCGCTCCGCATCCCTTTTGTTCTCTGGCTTACCGCCGAATTTCGCGGCGGGAAATCGGTCAAAGTCGGAGGCTTCGAGCCCGTCGCGCAGCGCACAGAAGGCCGCTGGTGCAGTCGAGGCGTTCCTGTGGCCGGCATATTTGTTAAAGAACGCGCAGGCGGGCCGATTGGCTTTGTCCTTCAACGCCTTGGTGGGAACATTCCAGATGTCCAACCGACAATGCGCAGCAAAGATACCCGACCAGTAGAGGGCTTGCGGAATGTTGCGCTCCGACCAGCCCATTTCAAACAACTCGCCGTCCATCTCACCACGCATGAGCACCATTTTGCCGCGTTTGTTGGCTTCTGCTTCGATGGCGGCGTGCTTTGCCAGACGTTTGTCATTATCACTGACGATGTAGCCATGACTGAACATGCCCTCTTTCAAGGTGATCACCTCCATGTTATCGAGAAGCCACTGGGATTCCATGCCGCCATTGGCGTCAGAGTTCACAAGGATGGGCATGCCGGGCATCGCCTTTCGGTAGCGGTCCCAAGCCTCAAGCCGGAATTCGTTCCAAACTTCCTCTGATATATCCTGCTTTTTATCGATCGGGTTCCCCTTGTAAGGCTGTCCATCACCGGTGGACCCTTCGGCACACTGGACCAGCACAATACGTTCACGCAGGGTCGGCGACAGCGTCTTGATATAACTGCCGAAAGCGTCGATCAGCCCGTGAAATGCCTTCTTGTATTCTGGGTGGAGATAGTAGGGATACTTGCTCTGTTTATCCGTCTTCTGGCCCAGGGCATTATGCGTCCTGTCGGTGGTGACTACCGGAACGCCTTTGGTGTAGATCCATTCAGGTGCATCCGGTCCTACCCAGATCATCAGCGTTACAGACAGGTCATCCGCATGCGCGGCCTCGAGTGGCTTGCCGATCTGTAGCTGGAACGCGTATTCTCCCTGCACCGGTTCAAGGTCATCCCACTTCAGGATGAGTGGCACGCTGCACAGCTCCGGGCATTCGGCGCGCGATATGTCACCCGGCTTCCATCCCGCCCAGCTGGATATTCCGTAGCCCGGCTTCGACTGCGCCGCCACTCCGGCCATCGAGGCGACCAGCAAACCCATATAGGTTAATACTCTGTTTTTCATGGAAAAATAAGTTAGAAATGAAACGTGAAACCGATTGATGTCTGCCAGAATGAGACTACCGATCATCTTTCTTTCGCTTGCCCTTTTCTCATTTTCCTTTTGTCGGCTCCGGAAAGTTTGTTGCTGGGAGCGTCCGGTTCATCGTGGGTGGGCAGATACTTTTTGAAGCGGGCGATGATCTCTTGAGATTCGGGATTCGCCGCCAGGTTTTTATGCTCGAGCGGATCCACGGAATGGTCGTAGAGCTCCTCGGCACCGCCGGCCTTCCCGCCATAGTAGGTGTAGCGATAACGACCATCGGTGAAGGAGTGGTTCTTGTATTGATAGGTGGTCAGGGTCGGGACGTTCCACTCCATCGACGGATTCTTTAGCAGAGGGGCAAAGCTGCGCCCTTCGTTTTCCGCATTGGCCGGCAGCCCGCACAGCTCCACCAGCGTGGGATACATGTCGAGCAGGTTGACCACGCCTTCGCACTTGAAGTCGGATTTCGTCACGCCGGGCACGCGGACGATCAGTGGCACGCGGCACGTTTCTTCCCATAGATCGGTCTTGCCGTACTTCATCTTTTCACTGAGGTGCCAGCCGTGGTCGCCCCAGAGCATGATGATGGTGTTTTCGGCATACTTGCTCTTAGCCAGCGCATCAAACAGCACGCCGAGGCAGTGATCCACATAGCTGATATTGGCCAGATAGGCACGCTGCGCCTCAAGATGCAGGTTGGTGCTATCCGCGGCTAGAAAACGGGGATCCGGACGAAAAAGCTGCTTGCCATTCTTGCCGACGATATCATCGAGGTCGTCGCGCACGATCTCGACCGGTTTCAGTTTATCAAGCGGATACAGATCGAAGAACTCCTGCGGAACCTCCCATGGCAAATGCGGTTTGGAGAGGCCAAGGGCGAGGAAAAACGGCTTGCCGCCAAAATCGCGCTGGAGCTGGTCGGCCGCCCATTTGCAGCTGATGTAATCCTTGGTCTTTTGAACCGGGGCCTTGACGGCTCCCCACCGGAACTCCTCGCCTTTTTCACTGACGCCGCTTGTCGAGGGACTTTTCTCCCAAAGCATACCGCCGTTTCCGCCCCCAGGGGGTGTGGCGTATTCGTTGAACGCCCACTGGCCTTCATCCATGCCGTCCGCCGCCGGGTGTTTATGAAAAATCTTCCCTGTGGAGAGAGTGTGATAGCCGTGCTGGCTGAAGTATTGCGGCAGGGTGACGACATCCTTCGCTTTAGGCGCGGACTTGATATTCTGACGGTTTCCATAGACCCCGATCGAAGCGGTCCGCATGCCGGTTAGCAGAGCCGAGCGGGAGGGACAGCAAACCGTGGAGGGTGCGTAGGCCTTGTTCATCACCATCGCCTGCTGCTTGGCCAGCCGGTCCATGTTGGGGGTGATCGCCTGCGGGTTGCCGCCGAAGCAACCGACCCAATCGTTCAAGTCGTCAACAGCGATAAACAAGACATTGAAGCCCTTGCTTTGATATTGCGCGGCGTCCGGCAGGTCTGCCTTGGCCGGGACGTTGAGTTTCGGTTGTTGGACAGGCTGGGTAGTCTCAGCGGCAGCGCCGATTGCGAACAATGGTGTCAGCAGCAGGGCGGCGCGGATGGACGACAGGGTACTGAGGCCGAGTGGTCTGAGCGTTTTCACGAGGGAAGTGAGTATGGGTGTGTTGTATTTCATAAGTTAGTTAGCATGTTATCAGGTCTTGGCATGGGTAAATATTATAGGCGGGCGACTTCCACCATGTGAACAGTTAGATCACCTCCGAGAGCGCGGAGGCATAGGTGCACTCCGGAGTCGGCTTTTCCGAAATCCGGGCGGGACATTTCCCAGGTCATGGTATTCCAGCGACCGGAATTGCTGCATTGGCCTTGAAAAGTCTGGCCGGCAGCCTGGATGTCGAACGAACCGTGACCGTGGTCGAGGTAGGTGACGCGGAGCACGGCGGCTTGCGTCGCAAGGCTTGTGGCGAAGGCTTCGTTCAGGACCAGTTGCATCGTCTGGTCGCGCGGCAACAGCCGTGCCCAAGCCCCGAACCGTTGGTCACCCGGGCCAGCGTTCTTTATCTCGCGCGTCTGATCGGTTTCGCGTTTCATGAAGAACGTGTAGTCGCCCTTAAGGGTGTCGCCCTCGCGAAAAGCAATCCAGGCTCCGGGCGCTGCCTGTGGACTGGCGTGATAGCCGGCATATTTGGCGGCGAACTGAAATGCTGCATCGAACTCGTCTTTGAACGTCGTGGCATTTTTGCTTTCAGCGGCAGAAAGGTTGCCAACCCGGTAACGTCCGCTGTGGGCCACCTCGAGATCGCTGGCGTAACACGCGATGAAGGAAACGCCGCAATGGAGGTCGCAGAGTAAGCGCCAGTAGTTCCATTGCGGTGGGCTGCACCAACGCGGATCGGTCTTGCCGCCGTGGTGGCCCCAAGCGCTGGCCCACGGCTCGGCATAAGCGAGCGTTTTGCCGGTGCGACAATCATCGAGAAACTGTTGGTATTGTCCGCTGACGCCCTTGCGCGGTTCCACTTCGCTGCTGGTGTGAAACCAGCACAGTCGCCCGGCCGTGAAATCCTGTGCAAATGACTGGCGCAGCTCCGCCGCAATGTTGTTGCGGACAAACACGCGCGTCTCCGGCGTAAACTCCCTGACGAACGTCTCTAACACGCGGGTTTGATAGGCGCGGCCCAGTGCCGGCGTGAACGGTTCTCCGGCATTCGCTCCCGAAGGCACGCGCCATTGCGACAGGGAAATCTTGTCGATGGGCACTTGCCAATGCTCCGTGCCAAGGGCGTTAAAGTTTTGCCGCACCCCGAGCAACGATGCGCGGTAGGGGGATTGTTTCAGAAACGCAGCGTAAGCCCGCAGGAAATTGAGATACGCCCGCTCGTACACCGGATGCCAATACATCAGCGTCCCCCGTGTGTCGCGCACCTGCACGCCCAAAGGCTCTGGTAGAAAGGGCACGCGGTCGAACAGCCATGCCGGCTTGATGTTGCCGTTGACCTGCACTGAGAACGGCTTGTTCTGGTCATGCAGCTGTTTCATCTTTGCCGAAAGTTGACTGAAGTCATACTGACCTTCCGCAGTTTCCAGATCGCCCCACTGCGCAACGACTTGGCCGCCGTTGATGTATGGCAATTCCATGACCTCCGGCATGCGCTCATACCAAATTGCATACAGCCCACGGTGAGTTGGAGGCAGCACCGAGGCGGTGGCAATCTCGTCCGTGGCTGGCAGTGCCTCCAGCGGCATGAGCAGCAGGGCGGCGATTGTTAGAACAATACGGCTCATGTTTAACTTTTTAGATTGAACAACAAAGGCACTGGTTAATCCGCGGAGGCGCCCCCCTCCAGCTTTTCGCCGCGCATGACCCGGTCGTAGAAGTTGCGCTTGGCGGCGTTGGCGTAGGGATATTCGTCGTAAATATGCCCGTTGCCTAGCAGGCGTGGATCGCCCTGTTGTTTGAGTTCGTCGTAAAGTTGCTTCTGCAAGGAAGCGAAGGAAACAGTCGCCGCGAGATTCGTCATGCAATCCGGATCGCGGCGAAGATCAAACAACTGGTCGGCGGGCAGTTTTCCAAATGAGCCGGCAAAGAAGTGCTTGAGCTCAGGAACTTTCTCCGTGGCGAGCACCGCGGTCTTGGTCGGGCTGTCGTCGGTGTCCTTGTAGCCGGTCTCCGCGACCCCGCCGGGCCCGCGATCGGGCTCGAAGTTGTGCAGATAGAGCATGCCGTCCTTCACGATGCCGCGGATCGGATAGCCTTGGTCATTCGGCCGGCCGACGTCGTTGCGTTCTTTTGCGAGAAGGACGTGGTCGCGATCCGGGATCACGCGGCCGGATTCCCCGGACCTGAAAATTTCCGTGAGACTGCGTCCGGTGATCGGGGCCATGCCGGATTCTCCCTGCGCGATGCCAGCGACGTCGAGGAAGGTGGGAGCTAGGTCAATGAAGCTCACATAATCATCCACCACACGGTTCGGCTTGGTGATGCCCTGCGGCCACATGATGGCCAGCGGCAGGTGATTCGAATGATGATAGGCATAGCCCTTGCAGTGGGGAAACGGCATGCCGTTGTCCGAGGTGACGACCACGATGGTGTTTTCCAGCATGCCCCGCTGTTCCAACTCGGCGAGCATCCGGCTCAGATGGAGGTCGAAATTCTCCACCTCGAACCCATAGTCGAGCATGTCGTTGCGGACCTCATCGGTATCCGGCCAGCAGGCTGGTACCCGATCGATGTCGGAGAGCTTCTTGCCACCCTTGGACACGCCCGAGCCGTATTCGTACCCGCGATGCGGTTCATGGCCGCCATACCAGAATGACCATGGCTGGTCTTTGGGGGCGGCATTCAGGAATCCGGTGAAATTGCCGGCGTAATCGGCTGCGGATATTCCTTTGGTGATCTTGGCAGGAAATTTCTTTGCATTGAAGGGCTTGCCTGTCAGCTCGCGGTCCTTGCCTTGCGAATCTTTGGCGATCCCCGGGCCCCAGCCCTTGCCAGTCATTCCGGTAAAGTAACCGTGATCACCCAGCGCTTCTTGGAATGACTTGAATTCAGCTGGGAAGTTGGACCAGTGGTTGCCAGCTTCCTTGAGTTGCCATGGATTGCGACCGGTGATGACGCAGGCTCGAGAAGGCGAGCATTTGGCGTTCGGCGTGTAGGCGTTGTTAAATAGAATCCCCTCGCGGGCCACGCGGTCCATCGCGGGAGTCTTGACCCATTTGCAACCGTAGGCACCGGCATGCCCGAATGACCAGTCATCGGCGATGGCGAAGAGGATGTTGGGCTTGGCCGGGGCGGCGGAGGCAGGCACCCACAGGAGATGGGAAACCAGCGCGAGAATCGATGTTAGGACAATGAGAGTTTTCACTTAATCATGGGGTCAGAGCGAAACGTCAACCGCGTGAAGCTTGAGACGGGAACTTGCGGGATCGGCGTAAACGAAGAACAAACCCCGCGTCGTGTCATCTAGCGGCCAGTTGGCGGAGAAGAATGGCTTCCAAATTTCCTCTTTCCGATAGTAGAGGTCTGCATGGCATAGATTCTCACCTTTGTCCGCCTTCGGAGAGATGATCCGCTGGGCACCGGGTTTGACGGAGAATTTCACCCCGCCGACTTCAGCGGCGAATTCTTCCCGCGCCATGTTGAAGAAAAGCAACATCCTGTCACCGAACTGGCTCTTGAAATCCAGCGGGATGACCTTGAATCCCTCCGCATCGGTCTGGCCTTTGCGGAAAAGCAGAATCAATTGATTGGAAGATGCCAGTGAGGGGGCTGTGCCGAAGATGGCGAACTGGGGTTTGCCGTCTTTTTCCGGCCCGGACTTGCCAACGGTCCAGGATGCGCCGCGGGGAACCTGATAGGGACCGGAGGGCGCATCCGAAGGGATCTCGATCTCGAGGGTTTTTCCCTCCCCGAGGAGCAACTCGACCGGCTTCGAATCGGCCACCGGAGGGAACGAGACGAACTGCACGGTGGTGTTGGCAGCGACCTGAGCGTGGCTGGATTGCAGCATGGCCGCGAGGGTCATCACGACGAGAGGGGAACGGAATGGATAGCTCATGATTGGATGTCTGGGAGGCTTAGAGGGAATTGTTCAGACTTCGGTTTCGCTGAGGTAGCGCATGCTCATGATCTCGAGCTTGCGGCCAAAATTCTTGTTTTCCGGAGCGTTAAGATCGCTCTGTTTGAGGTGGGCCTGATCCTCTTTGGAAATGTATTCCGGGACCCGCTGCACCACTGCCTCGCACCAGGCTTTTGCTTGGACGTTGCCGTTGGCGTCCAGCGCGTCGCCGTAGGTGCGGATGACGAAGGTGTCTCCCCGCGGCGTAAGGAGCTCGGCGCAATTGCGCAGCACATCGGCTTGATCCACATAGGCGGCACTTCCATAGGCGACAGGACCTTCAAGAGCCTCTTGGAAGGCCGGATTCATCCCGGCGGTATCGCTGGAACTGATCTGGCGGTCGGCACTGCGAAATCCGGAGTTGATCGAAACCGCAGGGTCGTCGAGGGCGGCTTGGAGGGCGCCCTTGAGCGAAAAACTCTTGTTGCCGGAATCGAGACGGCGATTGACGAACTCGGAGAGCGAGAGGAAGGGGCCGCGGAGCTTGACCTGCTTGACCATCGCGGTGGCAAGGTCGTTGATCTCATTGTCGGTGAGTTGGCGCCAGTCCGCCCATTGGCTGCGGTCCGACGTATCGGTCGGGCTTCCTTGATAGGGACGGCCGTTGGGCAGGGAGAATGAGGAGACAGGCACACCGACGGTTTCAATTTCGTTAGATGCGGCTGGGTCGGGATAGGTGTAGAGCTTCACCTCGTTATCGGTTAGGGACCGGCTCATGCCGAGGTAGGCGATTTTCTTGTCCTTGAGGCTCGAAAAGAAGATCTTCCAAGCCGCCACCGAAGTGGAGTTGACGTTGAAGGCACCTTGAACCATCAGACGGGATGCGATCTGATCGGCAAAGCCGTCGGTCGCCTTGTCGGCAGTGGTGACCAGTTGATTGAGCATGGCCTTGTCGAAGTCCTTGAGGTAGGGTGTCATGCGGCGGTTGGGCAGAGGCTTCTGATTGAAAAAGAATCCTTCAGCGACTTGCGAGGCACTGGAAGTGCCCTCGAAGATCCGGGTGTTGGCTGGTGTGATGGACGAGAAGAAATAGTCGTCCCACAATGCCTTGTTCGCGAGATAAGAATGGTCTGCGAAGGTCACCTTCGTACCAGCTCCAGCGAGAATCTCCCGGGTCCATGTGCCATGGGCTTCATCCGGCCTTAAATACGGATGGGCGTAGGAGTTTCCGATCGCCTGCAGCGTGCGGGGAAAGAGTCCGCCGTTACCGCTGGCAGTGGTCTTTTGATAGTTATTGGCGAAATCGGCCGGTTTGCTTCCGAGCGCCGCTCTGGCGATGCTGAAACCGCCGAGCTGAGCATGGCTGAGAGCGGCGATCGAGATGGGCGGGACGATGGGAACCTCCTGCTGAACCACGTTGGTGTAACCCGTCGCCGAGGTGTAGCCGCCGCCATAGAAGCCTTTCCCATCTCTACCCGTTTCGGAGAGCGTTGAGAAGCTACCACGAGCCTCCGCCACCGACCAGTTCCAGCCATTCTGATAGAGCGAATCAGGCTCGAAACTGTCGATGAATGAGCCGCCGGTGATGGCTGAGGAGTGGAGGAATGGCCGGCTTACAAACTGACGCCCACCAGTTTTTGTTTCGCCACCGGCCGCGAGGGTGAATTGGAGGAAGGCATATCCGCGCTCTGGAATCTTCGTGCTATTTTTGATCAAGGTCGTTCCCCGGATGTCAGAGCCAAAGTTGATGTCTTTCCCCTTCGGAAATCCCTTGGCCATCAATTTGTTGTTGAAATCCTGCGCTCTCGCGGGGGCGGTATCCATGCGGCTGCTGAGATGATACTGGCGACACATCGATTCCTCGTTCGTCTTGCTCATCACGGATTGGCGCATGAAAAACTCAAAGGCATTGTTGCCTTGGCTGAGCTGGGAGCTGCTGTTGGCGGCAGTGACCGAGACTGAAATCTTGTCTCCGTCCTTGAAAGTGAGGGCGTAGTCACTTCCTTCCTTATGGTAGTTCTTGGATTCCTTCGAATCGGCCGGCATATCCAGCTTAAACTGCTCCCTAGTCGCGGAGCGCGGCATCTTGAGGAATTGATTCGGGTCATAGTCGGCAATGACCTCCAGGTTTGGATCGAATTTGTCGGGATCCTTCAAGTTGACGATGCTGGCATTGGGTGAGAGCGAGAACACGCGGACTTCACCGGGTTGAAATGCGATCGAGCGCTTCCCCGAGAAGAAAAGCGTGAATGCGCTACTGGCATTTCCCACGATGTCTCCGAGAGAAACTCCGTCTCCGGGGAGGATCGTGCCGTTCTTCCTCCATTGCAAGGAAAGCGGAAGGTTGAACAGGCGCAACAGACTGGCAGACTGCTCCGGGTTGCTGCTGTAGTTCATGATGAGAGGAATATTGTAGGGATTCCAGAGTGTCACCGAGGGAGTGATCCCGACATGCAACAGGTGGGTGTCGGTATTCAGCGTGGTAGGCGGCACGGTCACCGGGCGCGGTTTGGCGATCAGACTCAACTCGAACTGAAGCCGGATCGGCACGGGCATCCGGTAGAGGTTGCTATATTCCTCGCGGAAGGCGGCGCTGGACTTGAAATCCGGAGCGGTGGTCTGGATGCCTTTTTCGAGGACATTCGAGGCATAGAGGGTGCCTTTGTTCCGGTAGAGTTGGTAGTATGCCGCAAGATCCTGGATGGGCACAGATTCCTGACCGAAGCGGTAAAGCATCGAGTCATCACTGGTTTCGCCCGTGGAGATGGGGCGCTCGAGTAGCGTGCTCAAGTCGCGCTTGAGGCCGCCTTCCCTGACGTCTGAGAGTACCTGATAGGAGTAGGGCGTGATGGTATGGAAGTTTTTGGTAGGAGTGGATTTCCCACCACCATTAGTCAAAAAGGCAAGGCTTGTAAGCGAGGGCACTTTGGTGAGTTGCCGTTGATCGGTGTTGTCACTTCCATCCACGTTGTCCTCATTGCTCAAGTTCTCCAAGCCTTCGACACTGGTGGTGCCCGTTGAGCCCGGTGCTTGATGGCGGAAAATCCTGTCAGCAAGGGTGAGTTTGTCGCTGAGGGCGTAGGAGTCGCCCACGATGCGGGCTTTCTGGCTCTCATCGCCCACCCACCAGCCGAACCGGCCCGAGGGGGATGAGCCGCTTGACTTGCCGCGCAGCGGGATGAGCTGGGCGTTGACAAAGTCACTTGCGGCGCCGGTCGTTCCCAACGAGCCGGCACCGACCAAACGCACGGCGGTGTCTGCCTTGGCGGGTGAAATCTTGCCATCGAGGGTCAGATTGCGGGCGGAGGAGAGTTTCCCGGCATCACTCGGTGGGAGTGAGACCAGCCATGAGCGGAAATGATCCTCGCGCTTGGTGTCGTAGGTGGGTGCGAGCCCGGAGCCTCCACCCGTGATGGTGCGGTGTTGGCTCGCTGAATCCACCCCGTCGCTACTGTCGGCATGCCATGAGTTCCATGAACCCATCCAGTGAGTATGGCTCACTGGAGATGTATCGAGGATGGCAGCATTGGCCGAAATCCGCTGGTCCGGACCCATCTGAATCTGTAACTCGCCAATGGCGAGCATGAGGGCGAGGCGAGCATTGGCCCGGGCTTGCTGCTGGGCGGAACTCTGGCCAGAAGAACGCAGTGATACAGCGCTGAGACTCAGTAATCCGACTGCGATCACAGTCAGTAGGATCATCAATGAGAGCGTGACGATCAGGGCAAAGCCGGGCTGCCGAGCCTGGCACGTGACTGATTGTCGTTTTGCGTAAGCCCCGAGGTCTGGGTCGGTAGTTTTTATGGGAGAATTGTTTGGAGGATTCTTGAATTCCGGCTGATGTGAATTCGATCATGGGCTGGTTCGAGGTGACGTGGGCATTTGCCGCGCGTTCGAATTTTCATATAAAGATACACCGCGAAAATCACCGAAAGGGGACACCTAAAACGGTATTTTCAACACCATTTTCCGAACGGGAATCGGTCCAGAAAATGCGGGGGCGAACCCAGCGCCATGGCGTGTCCGGAGATGGTGTCCCATATCGAAAAATCAGGGGGCGGTGATCTCGATCACGTAGAATCTCCTGTCGCCGGTAGCGGAGGAATCGATGGCGGTGCGCACATCGGATGCATCACTCACGATGGGATTGACGAGTTCGGTCCAGGTTCCAGGGGCTAGAGAATCGCTGCTTTTGATCTTGTAGGTGCGGCCGCTGATGATCGGACTGAAGACGATGGTTATTTGGTTCACTTGTCCGGGGACGGGGGCCGCCGTGGTCTTGAAGACAGAAGCGGAGTTGTTAGGGATCAGGCCGGCGACGAATTCGAAATAGTTCGAGTTTCCATCCCCATCATCATCCCCTTCGGGGCCCTGGGTGAGTTGATACTGGGTGGACCACGCGGAATAGGCTGAGACCACTGCTAGGTTCAAGGCTGCGTCCGTCGAGCCGCCGGTGTTGGTGGCGGTGACGGTGTAGTTGGCGGTGGCTGTTAGGGTTGTCGGCGTGCCGCTGATGACACCGGTGGAAGTGTTCAGCGTGAGGCCCGCAGGCAGAGCGGGCGAGACCGCGTAGGAAACAACAGCTCCACCGCTGCTGGTGGGCGTGTTGTTAGTGATCACCGAGTCTTTGGTATACGTGGCGGGGTTGCTGGAGTAAGTCAGCGCCGAGGGTGCAACATCATTGACCGCGATGCTCACCGAAGCGGGCGTGGAACCGCCGGTGTTGGTGGCGGTGAAGGTGTAGTTGGCGGCGGCTATTAGGGTTGTCGGCGTGCCGCTGATGACACCAGTGGAAGTGTTTAGTGCGAGGCCGGTCGGCAGTGAGGGCGAGACCGCGTAGGAAACCACGGCCCCACCGCTGTTGGTGGGCGTGTTGTTAGTGATCGCCGTGTCCTTGGTATACGTGGCCGGGTTGTTAGAGTAACTGAGAGAGGAAGGCGCGACATCGTTCACCGTGATGCTCACGGAAGCGGGCGTGGAACCGCCGGTGTTGGTGGCGGTGATGGTGTAGTTGGCGGCGGCAGTGAGGGCCGTCGGCGTGCCGCTGATGACACCGGTGGAAGTGTTGAGCGTGAGGCTCGCAGGCAGAGCGGGCGAGACCGCGTAGGAAACCACGGCCCCACCGCTGTTGGTGGGCGTGTTGTTAGTGATCACCGAGTCTTTGGTATACGTGGCGGGGTTGCTGGAGTAGCTAAGCGCCGAGGGTGCAACGGCGATCGGCGCGGTGGTCTGCAGTGACAGTCTCCATCCTCCGCTGATGCTGCCGGTGTTGATTCCTCGGTCATCCACCACATAGAGGCTCCAGGTGCCCGCAGGATTCGTTCCATTGAAAACCGACAAGGTTAAGTCATACGGCGCAGCGGGAGCAGGCGCTGAGAAGGCATCGGGATTTCCCCCGCTATCAGTGGGTTTGTAGGTTCCGGTGGTAATGGGAACTGCATCGGTCGTTAGGGAAGTTGCGGCTGCATCATCGAACGTCAGATTCACATTTGCTACAGACACACCCGCACCAACATCCGACATCAGCAACACCCTCTGCCCGAGTGGCCCGACAAGCAGAATGTCCAGATCGTTTTGCCGTGCGTGAGTGAGGCCATAAATCGTAACCGTAACCTTGGTGACTGTTCCGGCGGTTGTTGGCACGACGATCGCGGATGGGTAGGGCGAGGCCGCTGCATTGTCATTGATCGTGATCGCCGCGGAGTTACGGTAGCCGCCTTCTTCGACTGCAATGTTCAGCTGGGCAGTCGTCGAGCCGCCCGTGTTGGTGGCGGTGATCGTGTAGTTGGCGCTGGTAGAAAGTGCCGTCGGCGTGCCGCTAATGATGCCGGTGGTGGTGTTCAAAGCCAGACCGGCTGGTAGGGCGGGCGAGATCGCGTAAGAAACCACGGCTCCACCACTGTTGGTGGGAGCATTCAAAGTGATCGCCTGTTCTATTCGATAGGTTGCGGGATTGCTGGAATAGGTCAGTGCGGAGGGGGCTATATCGATGACCGTGATGTTGAGTGAGGTGGTGCTCGAACCGTCAGGATTGGTGGCCGTGATGGTGTAGGCGGTCGCCGGTGTTGGTGCCAAAGGTGTGCCACTGATAAGGCCAGTGATGCTGTTCAGCCTCAAGCCACTTGGTAATTTGGGCGTAGCCGTATACCTCACCACGCCACCGCCACTGGTGGAGGGGGAGAGATTGTTGATCACCGTGCCCTTGGTGTAAACGGGAGGGCTGGAGTAGCTCAGCCCCGAGGGTGGATTAGGGCCAGGCGCGGTGACTTCGATCAGCAGAATCGCCGTGTCCGTGCCGCCGGAGCTACTGACCTGCGCGGTCCATCGATTGAGGCCCAGATCGGCGAGCTGCGGTGTTCCTGAGAGCGTCCCGTTGGCGGCGATGCTAAGCCAAGAGGGGCCGGAAATCCTGGAGAAGGTCAGCAGTTGCCCGTTCGGATCGCTGGCATTTCCCGATAGGGTTCCCGAGTAGACCCCATTGACCGGGGCAGCCGTCTTGCCGATCGGATCAGTGCTGAAAAGAGGCACGCTACTCGGAGGGGTGGCCGAAATCCGAGCAAAGGTTGCCGTGACCCGCGAGTCTTTGGTTGGGAAAAGAAACGGGCGGGCGCTGGTCCCGGTCAACTCGCCGCTCCATCCGGTGAATTTCCATCCCGAAGCAGGAGTCACCGTCAATTCCAAGCGCTGGCTTTCGGCGAAGTCGTCACCAACGACCGGCAAGTAGGCCGTGGCATCCGTGCGACCGCTCACCGTGCCTAAGCCGACGGTGCCGATTTGGACATTGGCCAGCTTGGTCACTTCCAGCTTGTGAAAAATATCATCATCTGAATCCAGATTGACGAGAGTGAGGTCGGAGCCGCTTGGCCCTTGGTTCCTAAAGGCCCAGTCCGTGACTATCGCCGAGGCTGTCTTCCAAGTATTGGTGTTAGTCTTAGCGACCGTAACCGCAGTCTTCTGGTTATTCCCCGCAGCATCGTATTTAAGGGCAAACTGGCCGGTGCCACGGTCCAGATAGTCCACGGAAATCCTCACCCGCTGGCCCGCTGAAGGCAGCAGGTTGTCATTGATATCGAAAACCATCGTATTCCTGCCGGAGGCACTGTCGAAACCACGCGCGAAGCGGTCATACGGATGCGAGCTACTCGTCAAAGTTCCGTTGACGCGCCAGAGTCCCTTGCTGGTGGAGTCCGGGTTCAGCTGAGTGATAAACCGTTCATAGTTCCCAGGCCAAATCCCCCAACCGGAATCGTTGAATCCATTCTGCACCCTGCGTTGTGCCACCTGTCCCAAGGTGGCCCCGTTCAGGTCGTCCATCTTGGCACCCTGGCTGGCATAGGCCGCGCAGATCGCCGTGTAGCGGGCGGTATTGGTCTTGTTTGCCGGCGATCCATAGATTGCGCTAGGGAACTTAATTGTATCTTCCGAAGCGAGTCCTTCATGAAAGATGCAGAATCCGCCACGGGCCGTTGGCGGGTCGAGTTCCGCCGCCCAGGTGTTGAAAAACTCGGCACTCGAGACAATGTCATTGGCCGCCGCACCCTCCATCACCGAACCGCTCCAATCCCATATCGTCATACCGGCGTTGAGTTGTTCCACCGCGCTCCAATAGATGCCCAATTTGAGATTGAGCTGGAAATAGGGTTTTTCCCAAGTCTGATCCATCTCGTTAACGGAGAAAAACCTGAAGGGTGTATCCATGGAAAGGGCCTTGAACGAGTCCGGCACGTTTCTGGAATCCGACAAATGGTGCCCGCGAACCTGTCCGCCATATTTCGCCCCGAATCCGGACGTTACATTGGCCATCACCCAGTTCTGCTCGATCTGATAGGCAGGCACCTCGATATTCTGGAAGAGCAGCGGGATTTGAGATCCCGCGCCATGCTGAAAGGCCTGGTCATAAACATTGAAAGCCCACAGCCTGTAATTCCGCCACTCCTCGGAGCTAATTTGATACTGTGCCGGAACGAAGCTAACGTCCGTGTTTTCATACGGTTCTTCGTCGCCCGTGGTGCCGGTATCCACGCGAACGAAAGAGACGTTATTCGCCAGATGAGCCGGAATGTCCTCGCGCAGATGTTTGGCAAGCGCCTGCACCATTTCTTCAAAGTAGATCTTAAATTCAGGATCCAGATAGTACCCGTAGGTATAGGTGGGGCAAATGATTTGCGGAACGCCTGCGGTGAAAATCCAAGGCGGCATGGTCGTCGCAGAGACGGGCTGGATCTTGACGAAAAACCTCTGGTTTTGATCGTAGGCCAACTGCAACAGGCTATCCAGCGCTGCCCAGTCAAAGGTGTTCCGGGCTGGATTGATAGCCGTCCACTCCGCCGCATATTCCTGCCCCCGGGCATAGGGATATTGGCTGACAGGATGCCCGCCTTCCCGGTCCCACACTCCATAGGCTTCTCGGGGTAGTCCCAGATCCGCATGGGACTGCATCGAGCCGCCGGTGAGAGCTGCGGAGGCAAGGATCAGGCGGAATAACCCGCAGAAGCTATGCGGGACTCCGGCGGCTGCTTGGTGGCAAGGCATGGTGATGCTTGGAATTGGGTTTAGTGGGTTTCTTGAGCTTAGGAAATCGAAAGGCCACCCGCCGGGAATCCGGGAAATCGGGTTTTGGTTACGAAGAGCATGAGCGCTGGCGGGTCACGGTCAACGCAGGGAGCTGGTTTTGTTAATTGGATCTTTCGAAGCGAGTGGTTCATGCGGATAGGCTACTTTTGAACGGCCGGATTCTTGGCTTCGACAGGGGATGGACGGGTGATTTCCACCATGTGGAAGATGTCATCTTCGGCATCCACATTGACGAGGGAAAGGTCTGATCCGCTCCATCCGGCCTTGCCGAAATTTGCATCCTTCAGAGTGAAGACCTTTTCCATCCATTTTCCGGTGTCGGTCTTGGTGACAATATCCGCCTTCTTGTTAGGATCGCCGACCGCATCGTAATGCAGCGCCCACTGTCCTTTCCCTTTGTCGAAGTAAACCACCCGGACGGTGACCGGATAGGCACCCTTGAGGGTCTTGTTTCCGAAGAACGAATCCTTCAGGGCGAAGCCCATCGTGTTCTTGCCGGACGAGTGCTCGAATCCCCGCGCGAAGCGTCCATAGACGGGGCTGTTGGCCGTGATCTCACCCTCGACACGCCACCAGCCAACGCTGGTCTTGTCGGGATCGATCTGATGAAGGAACCGCTCGTAGTTCCCTGGAAACACCTCGAACCCCACATCGTTGAGCCCTTCTTGGTTTCTGCGCTGGTGCATCATGCCCTTGTCCACGCCACCGACGTCCTCCATCTTCGCTCCATAAGCGGCGCGGGAAGCACAAATGGCCAGCAAGCGTTTGGCGTCCTTACCGGAAACCTCGCCGTAAACGGACTCGGGGAATTTCTTGGCATCGGCAGCGTCCAGCCCTTCGCGCAGCGCGCAGAAAGCGCCCGTCGCCTCGGCGGCCCGCGTCTGGCCCGCGTATTTGTTGAAGAACTTGAAATCCTCCCAGTAGCCGGTTTTCTGATGCCACCTGATGGCCGTGGGCGTGATGTTCCACATCGACAGGCCGCTATGGACTGCCGACAGGCTCGTCCAGTAGAATGCCTGGTGGATGTTGCGGGCGAAAATCCCCTCCTGCCAGCCCTGGTCCATCTCGCAGCGGGTAAACAACTCGAAAGCTCCAGGTGCCGGATCGACCGAGTGGCGGAGAACCGGCTGGGTCCTCCACGTCTCACCATTCAGTTGATAGCCCTGTCCAGTGCCATTCATCTTGGTCCCCCATGCCACCTTGACGTTGGCAGTGATCCACTTCAGCAGTTCCGGGTATCTCTCCGGATCCGCGGCACTGGCAAACATCAGCGGGATGACCGGTCCCGGGCCCTGTTGAAAAGCGACATGGTATTTTTGGAACGCCGCGAGTCGGAATTCGGTCCATTGCGGGTCGGTGATCGCATATCGAGCGTCCCGCAAGTTTCCTTTGTAGGGCGATTCATCACCCGTGGCTCCTGTCTTGACCTGCACGTAGGCGATTCTCTCCAACAGCCGCGGCGGAAGGTTGCGGGCGTGCCGGCCGAACTCTTCGATCAGGCGGTGATAGGATGCCACATGCCGCGGATCGGGGTAAAACGGATAGGGCCCTGCATGCCGGTGACCGGAGGTCATTGCCTTGGGAATCCCTTTCTCATACAGCCACTTCGGGCTGTCTGGACCGACGTTCACGCTGAGCAAAACGTGAAGCCCCTCATCCGCCGCCTTGCTGAGCGAGGCATCCAGTTCCTTCCAATCAAACACCCCTTCCTTGGGCTCGATCTCAGCCCACTTCCCATCGAACTCAATGCCCTTGAACGGGAACGCGCTCGTGTCTGCGTTGCCCCCCCGGGCCCAGACTCCATACCAGTCATGGCTCTTCGCCATGAGCTTGGCCGCCGGAGAAGCCAGCGCGACTATTGCCAGGGCGCTGGAAAAACGGCGAAGCGAGAGGGTGAGCGAAACCGCAGCCGTGAGGATTTTCTTATTACGAAATGCGTTTGTCATGATGTTTTTGATGTCGGCTCCTGATGCCAGCTTCTCGTCTCGGACGTTACTCCCCATTAGCTTCACCGGATGGCACGCGGAAAGTGGACGCGTCATTGCACGATGCAGAGACAGACGGGATCTCGGCACCGTCTTCCTCACCCATGATGGACACGG
Organism: Akkermansiaceae bacterium; assembly: GCA_029866215.1. Lineage (GTDB taxonomy): Bacteria > Verrucomicrobiota > Verrucomicrobiia > Verrucomicrobiales > Akkermansiaceae > Luteolibacter. Next base: position 25,332 of record JARWZU010000071.1, on the reverse strand, counting down.
CCCGGGAACTTTTTCACTCCACCCCGGCGAGACGCGAAACCCGCTGAGAAAACGCGAAGTTTTTTGAAATACATTGAAACAAAACCGAGGTTCTTGAGTTTAACGGGTGCAGTAGTTCCTAACACTTGTTAGGAGTGCTCCAGAATCCACTAACTACGAAAAAAGACATGAAAAGCAGCATCCAAATCCTCAGCATCATCGCTCTCGCCACCTCGCTTTCCTTCGGTGAAGAGAAAGCTCCCAAGGAGAAAAAGGCCCCAAATCCTGAGAAGGCGTTCGCGAAAATCGATGCCGACAAAAGCGGCTCAATCACCCTTGAAGAGTACAAGGCCTCTCCAATGGGCACCAAGTTGGCTGACAAGGCGGAACCCAAGTTCAAGAAACTTGATACCGACGGCAACGGAAGCGTGAACCTTGACGAGTTCAAGGCCGGTTCCACTGGTGGCAAAGCCAAGGGAGAAGACAAACCCAAGGAGGAAAAGAAAGAGGATGCCGGAGCCGGCGAGGAGTAATTCCCCGCCTGCTTGATCCGATCACCCGTCCGCAACCGGCACATCCGGTTGTGGATTTTTTTTGGGGCACTCCGGGCCTTATCTTAGGTCTGCCGCAGCGCGCGCCGGACGGATGCACCTGTCGAGCTTGCCCGTTTTTTTCCCGCTTTTTCCGTTGGCGACCTCTCCCGGGTTGCAGATTTCACTTCAAATCGGCTGCCATCAGGCGGGTCAACTCCGCGAACTTGAGATTGCCGGTGTAGGGCAGCACCTTGGAGTGGCGCCCGGCGAGGGATACGAGGCCATCCTTTTGGAAATGGCCGAGGGCGTATTGCTTTGGTTTGTCGGCCCAGTTGAAGACCCCGAGATAGATCTTGTTGCCCGCGCGGGCGAGGATCCATTCGAACCCGTCGGACTTCTCCTTACCGTGGCGCCAGAAGTCGAGGGGCACGGTTTCATCCATGGCGGGGAAATCCAGGACCTCCTTGACGAGTGCCTGACGTTCCGGACGAAGCGTCATCAGGTTGTCGCTGTTCAGGCGGCAGGTGCCAAAGAGCTTGTTGAAATCGGCCCAGGTTTGCGCCTCGTTCATGGTCATGCTGCCGCCGTGTTTGACATCCTCCTGCGAGACGGTTTCGTCTTCGTCGGCAGCCTCACGGTAGACCAGATAGTCGGCATCGCCGTTGAAGACCTTGCCGCTCAGATAGTAGTTGCTGAGGTTGGCGAGGCAGCGCTCGGGGAAGGCTTCGTAATGCGGGTGGATGTCACCGCCGGTGCGCATGCCGTCCACGAAGCCGATGCAGGGGCCGAAGACCGCCGAACAACCGAGGAAATAGTTGTCCGGGCCGATGGCATCGCGGATAGCTTTCATCCCGAGACGGAAGCGCTCGACACCGCTGATCGATGGATCGTGGGCCTTGAAGGATTTGACGTGCTTGTTCTTGACCTTGATGTCGTTCTCTAGGCCGTAGCGCATGAAGTCCACCTTGAAGTAGCGGACACCCCAGTCCTCTTTCATGGTGCGGATGCACTCGGCGATGTGAGCCCTCGCGCCGGGATGCGAGTAGTCAAAGAAGGTGTAGTTCATGACCCGCTCGGCTTTCGGATTCGTCTCGACGATCAGCTTTCCGTCCTGGTCGTGCAGGAAATACTCGGGGTGCTTCTTGCAGATCTCCGCCGCGGCATCGCCGCGGAAACCGTCGAAGTGCAGGCCGGGCGTCTTGCCCTCGGCCACGATGCGCGAGACGATGGCCTTGATCCCGCCGGGCAGCAGGTCCGGGCGGATGGTGGTGTAGTCGCCGCGCTCGGTCCACCAGCCACCGTCGATCTGGATCATGTTGGCGTCCGGAGCGAGCTTGTTGAGCGCGTCCATGTTGCCGAAAATGTCCTTGGCGGTGAAGACCCGGCCGTAGTAGTCCCACGTCGCCCAGCCCTTGTAATCGGCAGGCTTGAGGGCGGTGATGCCGTTTTCTGCGGCGATGGCGGTGCCGAACTTGTCGAGCACGTCGAGCCAGTTCTTCCCGCGCTTGAGGACGATCTGTTCATACTGGATGGTCTCGCCCGGCTTGAGTTGCTTGCCTTCGCCATTGGACCAGATCACCAACGAGTCGTCCTGTTGCGTGAAGTTCGGCAGGAAGATGCGCCATGACAGGGAACCCGCGAAGACATAACTGTCGTCCGCGAGGCGAATCATCTCATACATGTGGCTGCCACTCGGCCTGCTCTTCTTGCCGGTGTTCTCGCTCTTCGTGCCGACGTTCTGGAGCAGCATGGGCGTGCGACCCATGCAGCTTCCGCCGAAGACCATATGCATCTCATCGGACAAGGATTCCGTGAGCGGAATCGTGATGTTGATCTTCTCGATCTTTAGAGGTTGGGTCCCCTTGTTCGAAAGCTGAATGGACAGACGCTGGAATCCATCCGCCTGTTCTATTAGCTTTTGTTCCGAGGTGACGGGGTGATCGGCCTTCACCCCGACCTTGATGCTAGACCATGCAGGTGGAGCTTCTGTGGCGGCAATGACGGGTAGTAGACACAGCACTGAGGCTGACAACGCGTTGGTTAGTAGATGATTCATAAATTTTAGATGACGGTGAAATTGCGGAAATACGGAAAGATTATTCTTGGATCAGGCCGGCGAGGATGCAGACCTTGAGGAAGGCGGCTGCGGACCAGAGCTGGTGGCCGGAGCCGTCGATCTTGCCGGAGGGGAGATTGATTTTTTCGTGAAACGAGCCGAGCGCGGTTCCCCAGTCCTTGCCGTCGGTTTTCCGTTTCTTCGGGAGATCTTCGAAGGCGGTGCCAAGCGAGCGGGCGAGGATTGCGGCGTTGTAGGCCGAGTAGTCCTCGCCATACGCGAGGCTCTTGCCCCAGAAGTAGAACGACACGGTAAACGGCCAGACCGCCTGATTGTGCGGCCCCTTGTTGCCGGGAATGAAGGGCGAGAAGAGCGGAACCCCGAGGTCGGACTCCGGGTAGCCCGCGTAGGCGGCCTTGGCGGCATCGCCATCGACTACCCCGAGAATCACGGCTAAGGCGATGCCGAGAATGTCGCGGTTGGGCATGACCACGCCGTGGCGGTCCTTGTAATAGGCCAGCGTCCCGTCGGCGTTGGTGAACTCTTTGACGATCACTTTCTTGAGCGCGGCGGCCCGTGAAAGCCACTCCTGTTTTTCCGCTTCCTGCAGACCGATCTTGGTGGAGGCATCCGCCATGGATAGCATCGCCTTGTAGTAAAGGCAGTTGGTGGTGAGGGATTTGAGTAGCACGCAGTCGGCGATGGTCATGCCTTTCGGATAGGCCGAGTTCGTGATGTCGTGAAACAGCGGCTGGCCGCGGTAGAGGCCATCCGAGGCATCAAACCACGGCCCGTAGAAATCTTTGAAAAACTCGCTACCGTTTTGATGAAACCATTTCCAGTCGGCCAGTTCCGGATGCAAGGTGAAGAGGTCGTGAGCGGCCCACATCCAGACCACATCGTCCGTCCGGCGCGTATAGGAGTTGGTCTTGAACTCGGCCATGATCTCCTTGTCCTCTTCGGCAATGACCTTCCAGGGAGCGTCGATCTCAGAAACGAGGTGAGATTTTGAAACCTGATAACCTAGGGCCTTCATGTTCACCCGGGTAAGCATCAGCGAGTCCTTCATTTGCTTCGGGTAGAAGCGGTTCGCTCCGAGGATCCCGGTGATCGAGATGTCGCGGGTGTAGATCCGGTCGGTGTAGCGGGTGCCCGCCGCGAAGTAGGTGCCGTGTTCGTTGGTGACGAGGTTGTGTTCGAGATCGTCCAGCGCGATCGCCCACATGCGGCGGGTCAGTGGTGTCGTGACATCCGTTAACTTCGCTTGGCATTTCGGCTGAGGGTCTGGCAACTGGGCGAGAGTGAAGGCGCCGAGCGCGTCGCAAAATGAATCCGCTGTCATCACTAAGCGCTCCTTCGAATAGAGAAACCTCGGCGTGGCTGCATCAGCGCCTTGAAGCAGAATAACCGCTGCGATGTTTACATATAGGAAATGGAGTTTCATGTTTCTATAAACCTATCTCTGACGCCTCGTACTGCGTTCTTATTGAAATTCATAAGGTCGGCTAGGTGGCGATTCAGGTATATAGACCTTCTTTTTTTGTTAGAAAGGGCCGCTGACTTTTGATCAGCGACCCCTTGAATCCAGAGGCAATCCAATAACTTCCTGAAAGTTGTTCAGGAATCTCTGCGGCGGCGCAACAGTGCAAGCACTCCCAGCCCACCGAGCAGTGCAGCAGCGGGCTCGGGGATGGCGCTGATGGTCACGTAGTTCGTGCCGGTACCACCATTTAAGCCCGCGGTGCTATCGTCGTATTTGATTTGCCAAGGATTGGAGAGGTCATCTAGGAATGTAGTATTGTTCTCAAGCCCGTTGAAGTTTCCGGTAAGCGCTCCGTCGTATGCGAACAGGGTGAATTTGTTACCCACAGTGTATGTTCCCAGTTCGACCAGATCCAGAATCGATGAGGTATTGATGGCCAAGGCGCCAATGACATATCCAAGGTCAGCTGATCCGGCAATTGGGGTCACCCCACCGGTCATCTGATAGATGAAGGATGTAGTGCTACCCAAGCTGAGGCTGCTGAAATTCATGGTTCCGAGACCGCCATTGAAACTACCAATCGCGAGATTGCCGCTTGAGACAGTGATTGCTCCGACAGTCCCTATGCCCGCTAGGGTGCCGGCATTGGAGGTGACCGCCACGGTGGAGCTGTTTCCGCTCAAAGCCAAGGTGCCTGCACCCGCCTTGGTGATGCTGCCGTTGGTGATGCCGCCACTGAATGTTGCTCCGCTGCCGGTTGCGGTGGTCAGGGTGCGGGTAACTCCGCCGAGGCTGGCATCCGCGCTGAAGATGACGGTGCCGGTGTTCGTCGCGTCGCCCAAGGTGACATTGCCACCGATGGTGACCGCATTCAGGATCGTGCGGTTGTTTGCAGTCGCGGAGGAAATCGTGCCGCCGTTGAGTGCGAGAGAGCCGGTGCCGATCGCACTGCCGGTAATCGCTCCGACCGAACCCGCGCTGGCGACGTCAATCTGGAGGGTGCCGGCGGTGAGGGTGGTGCCGCCGCTATAGGTGCTAAGGCGGCTGAGCAATACCGTTCCACCAGTTGTCTTGGTTGCGCCCGCCGCACCAGCGAGAATCGCCGTGTTGGTGCCGCTTTGAAGATCAAAGGCGGTCGTGGCGCTTAAACTAGAAGTGCTGTTTCCACCGATGATGTTACCACCGGTGAGCTTTACGGTGGCTACGGTCTCGTTAAGTCCGTTGCCAATCGTGAAGCTGCCAGAGGAAACTTCAACCGAGGCGGTGTCGGCGATTTGTGTGCCCGCAACGGTGACGCTCACGTTGCCGCCGTTGACGAACAGATCGCCTGCGATGGCATCACCTGCGGTTTTGGCGAGGGTTAGCCCGCCTGCGCTCACCGTGGTGAGGCCGGTGTAAGTGTTGGCGGCGGTGCCGCTATACGTTAGGGAGCCAGCACCGATCTTGGTGATGCCGCCATTGCTCACGACGCCTGAGAACACTGTGCCGCTGCCGCTCGCAGTGGTCAGTGTGCGGATGCCTCCCGTGAGTCCCACCGTCGTATCGAAGGTCAGTAGGCCGTTGTTGGTGGCGTCACCCAAGGTGACGTTGCCGCCGATGGTGGTCGTATTAAAAACCGAGCGGGCTGCGCCGCTACCGGAGGAAAGCGTGCCGCCATTGAGGGCAAGGCTGCCGGTGCCCAATGTACTGCTTGTGAGCGCTCCCAATGTGATAGTGCTCTGCCCGCCCATCTGCAGGAGGCCTGCGGTCAGGGTGGTACCGCCGGAGTAGGTGCTACTGTTAGCGAAATTCGTCGCCCCACCGGTTGAATTGATGATAACCGCCAGCTTGCGACTGGCATCGGCAGCATTGTTCAAGTCCGCAAGGTTGTTCGAAACCGTAACGCCGCCAGTTCCTGACCCGTTGACTGTCAAAGTGTAAGTGCCTGTCGCCGCCGCATCATCGACCGCCACACGAGATACCGAGAGCAAACTAGTAGAGTTGTTCGTCCACGCCTGATTGGAGGTGACGTTGATACCTTGCGTTGTTGCGGCTCCGAGAATCACCGCGCCCGAACCAGAGCTCATCTGAATACCGCTAGACCCCACATTCAGGCGGTTGTTGCTTGTCCCGGATGTGATCGTAAGTGGTCCCGTGTTACTCGCGCCGAAACTCAAGCCGCCAATGAAATAGTTGCTTACTGCGGTCGGCGCGAAGGAGTAGGCGCTCGAATTAAAAGTGACGATGTCGGCGTTCGTGGCGTTGCCACCTGGAATGGTGCCACCCGACCAGTTGGTGCCCGTGGCCCACAATACCGAAGTGCCGCCGGTCCAAGTGCCGTCGGCGGCGTAGACAGCGGGCAGAGCGGCGAGGAGGCTGAGGGTGATGGCGCAAGGGAGGGTCTTGCTGAGGAAAGTGGAGCGGATGGATTTCGATTTCATGGGGTTTCCGTAGGTGGTTTTTGTGGATATGAGTTCGAAGCGGTTCAAAGAGAGACGAAATGCACCTGATGCTCTCTTTAATTCACCGCGCAGGCTGGGAGTCATGGACACGGGATTTAATTTTTTTTCGCAGAGTGAACTTTCTAGGGATTCTCTCGCCTGCCGGGCCCCAGAGTACGCGAAGCTCTGCTCGCGCCTATGGCAGCTCCGGCTCTGCCGACCTTAAAAAGGTAGGGCTGACCCGCCGTGGTCCGCCCACTTGTCGCCATCGGCGTGAATTGTTACGAAACACAGAAGAAAATTTCCAAAGAAGTCACATTCCATCTCACCTCACCCGCAGGGCCAAAGACGGCCGACCACGGAGGGTCAGCCCTACCGCTTACCATCTTCCCCTCAAAAATCAAAATTCAACAATCATCAATCGACAATTCTTCCTCCGCCACACCGTTGGCGACAAGTCGGCGGGGTGCGGCGACCCAGCCCTATTGGGTGCGTTACCAGTCACATGGTCAAAGCTAGTTTCGCCGGCTCCCAACTTCACCAACCCGTTGATATATTCCATCCGGTTGGGTCCAACCAATTAAAAGTGTCAGACAAATAAATAGGTTTCATTGTTGCGGTTTGTATCCCCGTTGTTTGTCTGAGAAAAAGAAGTGGCGTTCGCCGTGCTGGGCCTCGACTGGATTTCGCCAACTCGAAAATGAAAACATTTTCGCAAATCCAAGGTTTAGATTTAAGCCATGAATGACAACACTCGAAAAAAGCCCGTGCGAAGCACCACGACACACGCCGCGACACCCTTCACGAATGCCTGAAATCACTGACCGACCACCAGCGCCGCACGCTTCACCTCCGCGATCAGGATGAACTTCCGGTAGCCATGATCGTCCATCCCCATCGCCCATCCCCATGATCTTACGCACTCTCCTCAGCTCCCTGACGCTTGCTTTTACTATTCACGCGGCGGAAACCAGCGTCCCACAGCATCCTAACATCATCCTATTGCTCTCGGACGACCAGGACTGGAACGGACTTTCCGTTCCGATGCATCCGGACATGCCAGGCTCGCGCAGCGATTACTACGAAACACCGCGCCTCGCGAAGTTCGCCGCCGAAAGCATGCGCTTCAGCAATGGCTATTCGCCCGCCCCCGTTTGCTCGCCAACCCGCATCAGCCTGCAGACTGGCATGACCCCGGCTCGCCTGGGCTGGACCAAGGCGGCGCCGCCGGAATCAAATCACAAGCTGATAGAAGGTGATTCGCGCAAGGCCATCCGTGAGGACGAGACTACCTTCGCAGAGCTCCTTCATCGCGCCGGATACGCCACCGCCCATTTTGGGAAATGGCATCTAACCGGCGGCGGGCCGGAACGCCACGGCTTCGACGTCAGCGACGGCGACACCGGAAACCGCGATGCGGATCCGCACACCGACCCGAATCCCGTGGACATCTTCGGCATGACCGACCGCGCCAAGGTTTTCATGGAGAAAAACACCAAAGCCGGCAAACCCTTCTACCTCCAGATGTCCTATCACGCGCTTCATGTGCCGGAGAATGCCATGAAATCCAGCCTCGCCCACTTCCGGACGAAGCCTGCCGGTCAACTGCACCGCGATCCCGCCCGCGCCGCCATCACCCTCGATCTCGACACTGGTGTGGGCTGGCTGCTCGATGCCATCAATGCCCTCGGACTCGAAAAAACCACCTATGTCATCTACATGGCGGATAACGGCGGCGGGGGAGGGGGCAAGGGTGGAAAAAGCAGGACGATCTCCCTCCGCGGCGGCAAGGGCGACTTGGGCGAAGGCGGCATCCGCGTGCCATTTATCGTCCGCGGACCTGGCATCACCCCTAACTCCTGGTGCCATCAACCGGTCGTCGGCTACGACTGGTTTCCCACCTTCTGCCACTGGGCCGGAGTGAAGGAACCGCTGCCGGGAAACCTCGACGGAGGCGATCTAACACCTCTGCTGCTCGGGCAAAGCCAACCGGTCAAACGCCGTGACGCCGCCCTGCTCTTCCATTTTCCTCACTATCAGGGCGATACTCCGCAGTCCGCCCTGCGCGATGGCGACCTCAAGCTGGTCCTCTACCACGAGGGCAACACCCGGCAGCTCTTCGATCTATCCAAAGATCCGGCCGAACAGAATGATCTGGCAAAAACCCGCAAGGAGGACGCCGACCGCCTCGAAGCCAAACTCCGCGCCCGGCTCGTCGAAGCCGCCGCCAAGATGCCGAACCCCAATCCTTCCTTCGATCCCGCCAAAGCGCCAGCCCCTCGCAAAGCTGGCAAGGGCGGCGGGAAGAGCCATGAAACCACGGAGTCATGAAAGCACTGATTTTTTGCCTGGCCACCACCCTTTCCCAAGCCACGGCGGCAACGAAACCCAACTTCATCCTCATCCTCACCGCTGATCCCGGTGAAACTAAGGACCTATCGGCGAACGAGCCGCAACGCGCCGCCGAGTTGCTGGCGAAACTGCACACCTGGCAGACCGCGACCCAAGCACCCCGCCCGCTTCAACCGAACCCCGCCTACGATCCATCCGCCGCCCCGAAACGCGGTCGCGACGAGCGTGGCAAATCCTCAACAAAATCCAGCTCATGAAAATCATCCTTCCCATCACCATCACGCTGCTCGGCTGTTTTCAGCTCCACGCTCACGACCTGTCAGATCCGGACGGCCAGCGGCCGCATGCCCACGACAAGTCGCCGCAGCCAACTCAGGTTGGTGCACCAGCGCCGAAATCCGCACCGCCGCAGGCCGCGGCTTTCGCGATGTTCGCACCGGCCGTGAACACGCGGTGGGATGAGAAATTCCTTTACGTCGAAAGCAACGGACTGCCGTCGCACAACATGATGGTCGGCATCACCACTTGGCAACAGCAGGTGCCACTGCCGCAGGCCTATTCCGGTGACAACGCGTGGCGCATCCCGCTGCACCCGGTGCCAGCCAAGGAACCCCAGGTGATTGAAGGGCATTTCCTGCGCGGTGCCATCGCTCTCGCGGCCAACGGAATTCCGATTTTTAATCCGCAGAACAATCGCGGTGAGGTGTCCGCGGAAATCGGCGAGCTTGACCAGTGGGGCGGCCACTGCGGCCGCGCGGACGATTATCACTATCACATCGCACCGCTTCACTTGCAGCGCGTACTCGGCAAAAGCAAACCGATCGCCTGGGCGCTTGATGGCTATCCGGTTTACGGCCTAACCGAGCCGGATGGATCACCTGTTGGCACTTTAGACAAATGCCATGGCCACGAAACTCCGGCGCTCGGCTATCACTACCATGCCGCGACACGGCGGCCGTATTTGCAAAGCGCCTTTCATGGCGAGGTCGTGGAGCGCGAGGGTCAGGTCGATCCCCAACCACGGGCACAGGGCGTGCGGGAGGCAAAGCCACCGTTGCGCGGAGCGGAAATCACCGCGTTCGCCAGCACCGGGGCGAACAGCTACAAACTCGACTACACGGTGAATGGCGACAAGCGCTCCATTTCCTACAGCAGCAATCCGGATGGAACCTATCCGTTCGTATTCGACAACGGCAGCGATGGTACGATGAACGAAGTTCACTCCCAACGTGCCGGTGGCGGCCAGAGGGACAAAGGCGGACCCGGCAAAGACCGGCGACCGGGTGAGAATCCGCCGCCAGCCGATGAAGGAAAACGTCCGCAAGCGGCGGTTAGAACAGCAAGTGCCAGCAGCTCGTTCACCTTGCGCAGCCCTGATGTCGAAAACGGCGGCGCGCTGCCCATCGATTACACCGGCGACGGCAGCGGTGCGACTCTGCCGCTTGAATGGAGTGGCGCTCCTGCCGGCACGAAAAACTACGCACTCATCATGCATCACCTCGATCCGGAAGGCGCCACGAAGGGGTATTGGACGCTCTATGATATCCCCGCAAACATCACGGGCCTTCCGAAGAATGTGAAAGGCATCGGCAAGATTGGCATCGGTTTCAAGGGGCAGGTCGGCTATGAGCCGCCCCACTCGAAGGGTCCGGGCGCCAAGACCTACACGCTCACTCTTTACGCTCTATCAGCTCCGGCGAAAATCACGGTGCCGCCTTCCCAGGTCAATCACGAGGTCCTGCTCGCCGCCATCCAGCGCAGCATCCTTGCGAGTTCCGATTTGAATGTCGTCTATACCCGGAACGGGACGGATGGTGATTCACCACCGGAAAATCGTCCGCGCCCTCCCCGTCAGGAGGGCGGCCCGGGTCAAACTCCACCACGCACGGCACCCAGTTCACCCCCGCCACCAAACGGCGGCAAAGGCGGCGCTGACAACCAAGGCCTCGTCAAGCCCGCCATCACCGACACAATCCAAGCCAGCATCTATGCCGACAACTGGTTCAAGCTCTACATCAATGGCAAGCTCGTCGCGGTGGATCCGATCGATTTCCTGCCGCACAACGTGGTGAACTTGGAAATTCTGCCAGAGTATCCCATGACCATCGCCGTGATGGCCATGGACAACGCCAATCCGAAGACCGGCATGGAATACGGAAATCACATCGGCGACGGTGGCTTCATCATCAAGTTCTCCGACGGCACGATTTCCAACGCCAAGTGGAAGGCGAAGAGTTTTTTCAAAGGTCCGCTGAACCATGAGACCTCCAACCCGAAGGTCGAACATACGCCGATTCCCGCAAACTGGTTTGCCGTGAATTTCGACGACAGTAAATGGCCGAACGCGACTGAATACACTGAACAACGCGTGAACCCGAAGGAACCGTTCTACAAAGCGGATTTCGCAGGAGCCAAGTTCATTTGGACCGAAGACCTGGACCTCGACAACACGATCCTCTTCCGCGCGAAGATCGATAAGCCCGGCTGGAAACCACGCTGGAACACCAAGCCCGATCTCGATGTGATCGAAGCTCAACCGCATTGAAAATCGATGGAATTCTTGCTCCAATCCAACAGGAGGTGAGCTCGCCAAAGACCAGATCCGCAGCTTTCACACCCAACGGGCGGCATCGTCCCCATCCACCTTCGACATTCAGGATCATGCACGGCTCCCTTCCTCAAAGGCAGAATGAATTCCGCACCCTGCCTGAGGAGCTTGGATCAGTCGCTGACGGAGAACTGATAGATGGTCCGGGTTTGGTAGGTTTGGCCGGGTTTGAGAATGGTGCTGGGGAAGTCCGGGCGGTTTGGGCTGTCCGGGAAATGCTGGGTTTCCAGGCAGAGGGCGCATCGCTTGGCGTAGGGGCGGCCGGATTTTCCGGTTAGAGAGCCGTTGAGGAAGTTCGCGGTGTAGAGCTGGATTCCGGGTTCTTCAGTGAAGACCTTCATGATGCGGCCGCTGGTTTTCTCCGAAAGGGTGGCGGCGAGCTGGAGCGGAGGACCGGGCTTTTTGTTGAGGACATAGGTGTGATCGTAGCCGCTACCACGGGTGAGTTGCTCGTTTTTCTGGTCGATGTCCTGCCCGACGGTCTTGGACTTGGAAAAGTCGAACGGGGTGTCGGCGACGGGCGCGATGTCGCCGGTGGGGATCGAGGTTTCGTCGATCAACAGCATGCGGTCGGCATGGATGACGAGCTCGTGGTCGAGCACTGATTCGGAGCCCTCGCCGGCCAGATTGAAATAGCTGTGGTTGGAGAGGTTGACGGGAGTCGCTCGGTCGGTGGTGGCCTGGTAGTCGATGATGAGTTCGTTTTGCTCGGTGAGCGTGTAGGTCACGCTGGCGTCGAGGTTTCCGGGGTAGCCTTCCTCGCCGTCGGGGGAAAGGTGGTGAAATCGCACGCTTTTTGCGGTTTGCGTCGCATCCCAGAGGACCTTGTCTAAGCCGGTGGTGCCGCCATGGTTGTGGTTCGGGCCATTGTTTTTTGCGAGTTGGTGGGTGACGCCATCGAGGGTGAATTTTCCGCTGGCGATGCGGCCGGCATAGCGTCCGAGGGTGACGCCGAGGTAGGGCTTTTTCTCCGCCGTGCGGTAAGAATCCACGGAGTCATAGCCGAGCACGACATCCGCCAAGGTTCCGGCGCGATCCGGCACCTTGAGGGCGGTGATCCGTGCGCCGTAGGCGGCGAGGCGGACTTCCATGCCGTTGGCATTCTTCAGAGTGAATTGCGCGTTCGGATCGGGTTCGGCATTTGCAGGGAAAATGAATGCTCCGAGCGCAAGGGTGATGGCGATCCCCCCCCATCCGATCCGGGCTGGCTTACAGCCACCCAGCTGCTGGCGTGTGTCATCGGCGTGCGGAAGAAGTTTCATGAAATTTACAAATGATTGAGTGATAACAGCAGATCCGGAAAGGAGATCCACGACGCTGGGAAAAAGCCCGCTGGACCTGTCGGGGGTCCAGCGGGCTTTGACAGAACTTCACGACTTGGGCCCGGTTCTGAATGCCCTGGAGTCGTTACTCCGCTGAGACGCGTAGGAAGAGTTTGGCATCCGTGAGTGGTGCTCCCGGCAGGGTAACGACCACGGTTTGATTGCCATTTCCATCAACAGCTCCTGCGGCTTGGCTTGCACTTGCCGCTGACCAACTGCCAGCGGCCAGAGTGGTGGACTTGAGGATGGTGTAGGTGAGTCCAGTGCCCGAGCGGCGTTGATAGCTGAACTGGCCGGTGGTTTTGTCCAACTGCACGAGGATCGGATTGACCGAAGAGCCGCTGAGCGGGTTGAGTCCGTAGGCGAATTCCTGCTGGTTGACGAGGCCGTCGCCATCGTTGTCGCCAGCGGGGTTGGAGACATCCGCAGGCGCGAAGGTGGCCGCCCAGGTGTCGTAGGGACTCGCTGGTGGTGTGCCACCGACAGTGAGGGTGCCGCCGCCGGTGATGCGTCCGGATGGATTCGAGGAACTGTAAACTCCGTCGGGCTGTGCCACGCCATTGATGGTGAGGGACGCCACGTATTCCGTGCCAACGAAGTTGAGGTTCAGGATGGCCGTCGCGTCACTGCCGATGACGACGCCGGAGGAATTTGCCAGCGAGGTATTGGTGGTAAGGCTGAGAGTGCCCTTGTTGATGATCGTGTTGCCGGTGTACCTGTTGGTGCCGCCGAGCTTGACGATGCCGGTGCCGGACTTGCTTAGACCGGTGCTGCCAGCGGTGGAGTTGGCGATGGTGGAATTGATCGTCAGGGAGCCGGCTCCATTGTTGATCACGACGAGGTCCTTGTTCGCGACGATTGCGGCGCTCTTGAGCGTGCCGCCGGTGATGGTGAGGCCATTGGCGGCGGTGACGGCTGAGCCAACGAGAACACCACCGGTGGTGATGGTGAAGCCGCTGGCCGTGATGGTGCGGGCTTCGTCAAGGTTGCTCTTCATGGTGACGGGGGACGAATCGGCGGCGAGCACTGTGTCAATCAGGGTGGCTGCGGAGCTATTGGGAGCACCGAGGATCGTGGCGTCGTTCAAGTCGATGGAAGCACTCTCGATCCAGGTGTTGGTGGCATCCTTCGCTGCCCAGTTGTTAGCACCGGCGGTGGCGAAGGCCACGCCGCTGTCGAGCAGGGTCGTCGAAGTGCTGCCGTTGCTGGTGAGGATCCCGTTGGTGGCGGAAAGCGTGCCGCTGGAGTTCAACTGGACTGTGGATCCGACGGCGCGGGTGATGGCCCCGAGGTCAACCTTGGCTCCAGTGCCGCTGTTCAGCGAGGCGGTGATGGTGGAAGCGCCGCTAGTGAGAGCGGTGCTGGCGAAAGTCTGTGCGCTGGAGGGATTGAAGGTGACCAGTGCAAAGTCCGTGCCCGTGGCGGCGGGCGCGGTGCTGGAAGCGACGATGATGGTTTTTCCATCGATCCTAACCACGTAGGCACCGGTGAGGCCGGTGGCGGTGACCGACTGACCCGGGGTCACGGCGATCGATGATGCGAAGGTCAATTGATGCTGTCCTGCAGGGAGGCCGGTGGTGGTCGCTGCCGACCATGACGAGGTGATGACGGAGGAAGCAAAATCCGTGCCGGTGGCTGCCGGAGTGCCCGATGTCACATCAATCGTCACCGTGTTGAGGGTGGTACTGATTGCCTGCACAATCCCGCCGGTGATGCCGGTGCCAGTGACGGGCTGGCCCACGGCCACTGCGGGGAGGGCTGTAAAGGTCAAGTCGTATCGATTGGTTACGGTTGCGCTTGGCGTAACGGCGGTCCATGCCGTGTTGGGAACCACAGCCCACGCTGGGCGGTTGTTGCCACTGGATACCGAAACCGTTCCACCGCCGACTTCCAGCGGGGAAGAGGCGGGTGCTTTGTTGTTCTGGCTCCCAGAAGACTGGGCGATGCTGTTAGTTCCGAAATCGATCTGCAGAGTGCCTTCACGGACGATGGTCTTGCCCACGTAGCTGTTGAAATTGCCGAGGCTAAGGGTTCCGCTGCCGGCCTTGGTGAGGTCGCCGGTGCCGGAGATCACACTGTTCACGCTGGGGATGCCAGCACCGCTGACGGTTACCGTTCTGTTGCCGGTCATGTTGACGGTGGAGACACCGGCAGTCCAGTTGTTCGCACCGCCGAAGGTCCAGTCACCGCCCCAGACTTGGGGATTGGCGGAGGTGCGGGAGCTGGAGGCAGAGGTGATTGTTCCGCCATTGATGGTGAAGGTTCCTGTGCCCAGCGCCGAGTTATTGTCAACTGTCAGAGTGCCCGCGCTGAGGGTCATGCCGCCTGTGAAAGTGTTTGCCGCCGTCAGTAAGACTGTTCCAGCGCCGTTCGTGTTGACGATCATTGACAGGACACCTGCGCCGCCGCTTGAATTTTCAATTTTGCCCAATGAATAACCGCCAGTGCCCGAACCGGACAGGGTGAGCACGGGGTTCGCCGACGAGGCATTATCGACAGCAAGCGAACCCACGGTGAGGAGGCTGCTGGAGTTGTTTTGCCAAGTCTGGTTGGCAACGATCGTCACCCCCTGCGACCCAGCGGCACCGAAGTTGAAGGTGCCAGAATTCGCATTCATGACGATGCCATCGCCGCCGACCACGGGGCGACTGTTACCCGTGCCGGTGGTTAAGGTGGTGGTAACGGTGGCAGTGCTCCCATCGCCAATCTGGACCCCCTTGAGCAAGGTGTTGGCGCTGGTCAAGGTGATCGGGCCAGAGCCGGTCCTATTGAAGCGCAGTGACAGAACGCCTGCTACTTGAGGGGCTGTGACGGTTGAAGCTTCGATTTTGCCGAATGAATAACCACCAGCGCCCGAACCGGACAGGGTGATCACGGGGTTCGCCGACGAATCATTATCGACGGCAAGCGCATTCACGGTGAAGAGGCTGGCCGAGTTGTTTACCCAGGCCTGGTCGGCAAGGATCGTCACTCCCTGCGACCCACTGCTACCGAGGGTGAAGTTGCCGGAATTGGCAGATATGACGACGCCGCTGTTGCCAAGATTTAAGAGGCCCTTGCTCGTGCCGGTGGATAGGGTGAGAGCAGCGGTAACCGTGGTCCCATCACCAATCTGGATACCGTTGATTTCTCCGGATGTAACTGCTGGAATTGCTGGTGGTCCGAGAATCGCAGCAGCCGCGACTGTAGCTTGTGGCTGAAAAGCGTATGAGGTCTGGTTGAAGCGCGCGATGTCCGTTGTAAGGTCTTTGACCGGGGCGACGTCGCCGACCCAGTTGGTGCCCGTGGCCCATGTAACGCTTCCAGCGTTTGATTTCCAATCGATGACGGCCGCGTGTGCGGTGGACAGGGCGATCAGGGAGGCTGCGGCGGTGTATTGGAGAGTGTTACCGAGGAGGGAAACGCGGTTGAGAAGGCGGTTTTTCAGGTTAGTTTTCACAATGGATTTTATGGGGATTTGTGTTGCGGTGATTGAATGAGAGAAGACAATTTTCTATCCTTCCCAGACAAATTCACCGTGGCAAATCAAGAGGTAGGACAAGGAATTCAAATTTTTTGAAATGAGCGGTCTCTAGGAGTCGTAGGTAGCGAGTCTGAGGGGTTGCGGTCGATGCAGAGCGGGCTTTTCCTCGTTACATGCCGGGAAGTTGGACCATATTGGAAAAATTGTAGGAATTCTTGGCGAGGAATTCTGCTTTGGCTTTATCATTGGGGAAGGTGCGCTTTCCTTCCTGGATTTGGTCCACGGCGAGGTCCGAAAGGACGGTGAGGGAAATCATCGCCGCCGTGACGCGACCTGATAGCACCTCGTCTTTGTAGGGACCCGAGTAGTCCGTCAAGATACCCGTACCGAGGACTCTGAAACTTGTGGTTCCATTGCTACCCATGGCCACCGGCACCGTCCTCACGATGGGGGCAGTCCCTGAGGAATCCGTCACCTGCACCTGAAAGGTGATGGAAAACTGGTAGATGTTCTCGCTGGTGTAGTTCGCTGAGTTCGAAATAGTGCCCAAATCATAGTTGTCAGACGCAGTGAAAACTTTGTCCAGCGAGTTGGTGGAAGACGTTACCCCGAGCAATGGTTTGAATTTTGCGTTGCCGGAGAAGGTTAAATCTGGGTCTACCAACTTACGGTTGAGGATAAATGTCTTGAACTTGGAAGCGCCCACTTGGACCGGTCTCTTCCAGTCGAGCGTGTAAGCAACGCAGCAAACATCGCCACCGTTATCCAAGTTGGGGATTCCGGCATTTCCATCGTAGCGGTCGGTTGGCGCAGTGAAAAAAATAAGTCTCGAAGCACCGGTGCTTTTTAAGCTGGAGGAACCAATTTTACTGAGTTCAGGATCTACAATCGCCGAGAGCCATTCATTGGAATTGCCGCGGCGTGTGACCAAGGATTCGAGGTCGCGGGTCATGGAATCGATCATCATCTTGCCCATGCGGGAGGCGCGCAACTCGGAACGACTGCGGTTCCAAGTGTCCAGGGCGCTGGAAGTGATGGACACCAGCACGGTGACGATGATGCTGGTGATGGCCATGGCCACCATCAACTCCATGAGGGTGAATCCGCGCCGACGAGTGAGATGGGGTGCTTTCATGGATTAGAATTCCGATCCTACTTTTAAGGAGTTGAAGGCGCTTCCTGTCTGGTCCGGATTTCGGAAGACCGAAGTCAATCCGTTCTTCCAGACGAGGAAGCCTCCAAAATCCTTCTTGCCGGACGCGGTGACCTTGGGTGGCGCTTCTTTGGAGGACTTCGAGGCGGCGCGGGCACCGCTGCCGATGACGAAGCTGGAGCCGCCCCCGAAACCCTTCGCGCCCAGCGGGTCGGCGGCGAGCCCCTGAGAGTTAAACACATAAATGTAGTATTCACCCTCATAAGAGGATTTCACGCCCTTGATCTTGGTGGACTGGATCGTGTCGATGGAGACTGACGAGCCCTTCTCGTTGCCTGTTTTGTTGCTCAATTTCGCACTGAAAAACGTCTGATCGGGGAGCAGGGCACCCCGAGAGGAAAGTTCCCAACTCGGGCTAACACCGGTCGGATCCTTGGCCTGGCCGGTGGTTGCATCCACTTCTTCAGTGGCGACAAGAATTCGGCGGAGGTCATCGGCGGGAGCGTTATTGAGGGTCTTGGCGACCAGAACGCAGCTCCGCAGGCTCCGACCGACCGCCGTGGCACGAGCTTCGGCAAACAATGCCTCTGCGGTGGCCACCCCGCTGGTCACGCCCTTGCCACCCAAGTTGCCAAGCCCGATGGCCCCTGCGGTCATCAAGACCGACATGATGGCAATGACGACCAGCATTTCCACCAAGGTGAATGCCCGGCGATGCCGCGGTTGTAGTTGGGTTTCAAGATTCATGGAGCGTATTAGGTTTTTCCCGTGCGAGACGGAATAAAGTCGTACTTACATAACAACATCTTATTCACCGTCCAGTAGAAGATATGTGGACAATAGAATGCCTTAATGGCCGGATTTTATCCAAGCGACTTAAAACCAATGAATAAATCCCTCGTTTCCCAATTTGGCGGGACCTCCGCGGTTAGCAATCAGAGCGTTGGACTATTTAACGACCACCTCGATGTCTCGCCGCACTTCTTCGAGTTGGGTTTCTGGAAAGCGGCCGGGTGAAACGATCAATTTTTTGAGGTACTTCATGTTCTTAAGCAATTCCAGATTCCCAACGTTGGTCTGACGGATATCCAAAGTTTCGATATTCAAGACCATGATGTCCTGCAGATTGAAAAAGCCGCTTCCATGCAGGTCAAGCACCCGCAAGTTGAGCGTGCGCAGTGCGGACTTGGCCGTGTTTGGTCCGGTGGTCAATACCATGAGGCCGGGTCCGGAGAGAGCCAGACTCCGTGTGGAGGGGTTGTATTCAAAACCGCGGGCGTCCCAGTCCGGATTGAGCGTCTGGATCAAAGATTTCACGACCAGCAGGTGTTCGCTACGGTCTGTGCGGGCGGAGGAATCGTACATCATCAGTCTGTCCCGCATCGCAGGCTGGTCCGTGCGGTCGACCAATTCGGCGAGTTGTGCCCCAGACAATAGGGCGGCATCTGGTTTTAAGGCTGCAAACTGCCGAGCGAGGCGAGGCAAATTCCCCGTGCGATCGGTGCGGAGATAACACTCCGCAGCAGCTTTGAACTGCTGCATCATATAGTGGGTAGTTGCCTTTTTCGCCCACGCTTCTTTGTTGGTCGGATCTTTTTTTACGGCACTATCGATTTTCGCCAACGCCTCCACAAACTCGGAATTGATGGTGAAGGAGCGATTCACATCGATCAAATCGGCCATGTATTCTCGGGTAACCTCTGCGGAGTGCTTTTTTTCCGCCTCGTAGAGCGCCAAGGTCTTTTCCGCTCTCTCGCGCGCTTCGGTGGCCAGTTGTTCCTTCATTCTTAACTGGCGCATCGAGAGGATGGTGACAACGGCTACGGCCAACAGGCCGATCGCTAATGTGAGACAGAATCTACGGTTACGCCGGTAGAGAAGCTTCAGTTGCTTGCCGAGGCCGGCGCGCTCAGCAGCAGTGGCAAAACCGGAAATGTAATGACGCACCTCCCCCGATAATTCATCCGCAGTGGCATAGCGCTCGGAAGGATCCCGTGCCAAGGCCTTCATGGAAACCGCATTCAGGGCTTCCGGAATATCCAACGTGGGAAAACGAAGGCACGGTGGCAGAATTTCCCCTTTGCGGGTTTTTTCAAAAATCTCGTCTTTGTCGCCATCGAGTGGCGCATGGTGGCAGAGGATGTTGTAAAGAATCGCGCCAAGGGCGTAGATGTCGGTGCGCTCGGTGCTTTCCAAATCATCCACCTGTTCCGGTGCCATAAAGCCAGGTGTGCCACGGATCGTTCCGCTCAGGGTCAGGTTGTTGAGCAGGTCGGGATTGAGCAGCAATTCGTCGAATTTGACTTCCGCTTCCGAGCCAATTATTTCGCCCAAGCCCCAGTCACAGAGGATCACCTCGCCGAAGTCGCCCACCTGGATATTGTCCGGTTTGAGGTCGAGGTGCAGAACGTGCCGTGAATGGGCAAAGGCGACGGCATCGCAGATTTTGATAAAAATCACCAACAGGCTCCTGAAATCATACCGAGCGAGGTATTCGGCATTGCCCAATCCCAGTTGCTTGATGACTTCACCCAGTGAGTCGCCCGTCTTGAGCTCCATTGTGAAATAGGGCAAGCCTTCAGTGCCGACACCGATGTCGTGGACAGCGATGATATACGGATGCTCGAGAAGAGCCGTCAACCGGGCTTCACGTAGGAACGGCTCATACATTTCCTGGGGCGCGTCGGGGAGCAGCTTGGCCATGGCCACGTTCCGTCCCGTGCTGAGATCGAACACCCGCAGGATCTGCTTGAGTCCGCCCCTGGCGATGACTTGAGGCTTGGTGTAACGGCTCGCCAGTCCCTGAAGCTCATCGAATATTGGCGAGTACGGGCTCACTGTCGCTTCCTGAGACTCGGCATAAAACTGGGTAAGCCGGTAGTCCGGCTCGAGGGCCTGGTGTTCCGTGTCAGTCATTCCAAATTCTCCCGAATGCGTTGGATTTCCTCGATCAGCCGGTTTTTAACGCGGTTTTTGAGCTTGTGCACGGAGTTCTCCTCGATTCCATAACGCTCGGAAATGGTCTTGGTATCCGCTCCGTCGAGCAGCAGGGAGAATATCTCAATGGCTCGCTCCGAGAACAGAGTCTTGATGTTCTTCATTGCAAGATTGACCACGTAGGCCTCCCACTCCTTTTGAATGACCTCGTCCACTTCGGTTTCCGAAACCGAATGGAGAAACTTCGGCATCACGTTGCGGTTGTCTTCCATCGACTGCTGCTTCTCGAAGGCACTTTTGCGCTGGTTGATATGGTTGATCACGAGGTTGCGGATCATCGTGCTCAGCCACGTGCGGAATTTGGCGCGTTCGTCGTCCACCTTGAAGCGGTCGATGTTTTTCCAGATTTTCAAGAAACTGGCCTGGACCAGATCATCCGAATCCGGATGCTTGATGCCCATCTTGTGAACCACCATGTAGATAAAATCCCGGTAATAGCCGGTGAACTCCGCCCAAGCGGCCTGATCACCACGGTCACGGGCGCGATGGAGAAGGGTGTGTCTGGTTGGGTACGCGCTCATAGGGCTCGATCAAATCCTGTATTTACAAGCGGTATTCCAAGGGTTGATAATCACAAGCTCAATACTCTCCATTTGGATCAGCGGGTGGTCCAGCCCATGTTGCAAAAAGTTCAGGTAATGTGAAGTGGTCTCCTTACCGTTGCCAGTGAATTCTTTGATTTGTTGTTGAGGGGGGCTGGTCGTTCTGAGGCGGTTTGTTTGGGAGAGGGGCGGGCGTGGTCAAGCTGACGTCAGCTTGCGGGGTGTGGGGCGCGTAGCCCCATGTCGCGGTCAGGCTACTTGGGGTAAGGCGGTGGCAGCCTCGTAGAGCGACCATGGGGTTTGGTAACCGAGGTGCTGGTGTTTGTCTTGGTGGTTGCAGTAGCTCATCCATTCCGCAACGTGGGCTTTGAGTTCGCCGACCGTCCCATAGCGGTAGAGACGGATGCGTTCGTATTTGAGGCTCCGCCAGAGTCGCTCGATGAAGACGTTATCCATCCAGCGGCCATTGCCGTCCATGCTGATGCGTATGCCGTTTGACTCCAGCTCCCCGATCCAGTCCAGCCCGGTGAACTGGCTGCCTTGGTCGGTGCTGAAGATGCCGGGCTTGGCTGCTAGGAATTTGCTTTCTGCGGGAGGTTTTTGAAACAGCCATTGGGTCGGACCAGAGGGCGGGGAAATGGGGGATTTGGGTAAAGCTGAAATGCTGAAAACTGAAACGCTGAAAGGAAGAATGCTCGGCAGCACGCCGGTACACGGCTGACTCGAGACATTTCACGGCGGTTTTCATTCGCCGCGAGCGTAGCCTTCCGAACCGCTGTACCAAGATTTCTTTTGGCGACGGTTTTCTGAATTGGAAAACAGGCGGGACGCCCGTGCCCCTTTCTCAGGTGGATTCGAGAACTAGGGTCGGTGGCGCCATTCAGGACTGACTCCGTCCACGTCGCGCAAATGATCGGCGAACGTCGCCTGCACCAATCGGTCTTCGCTGTGGATGTCGGTGATCATAAGGCGGCTGTCGGGTTACGGGGAAATCAGCCGCACCTCGGGGAAGTAGGATCGGTAGCGGCTGACGTCCCGGGTCAAAATCGGGATGCCCAGAACCAGTGCATGAGCGCCGATGAAAAAGTCAGGCAAGGGCGAGGTTTTGTTGCCGCCTTGCCGACGGTATTGCCGAAAAGCATGGGCGGCCAGAAACAGGGCTTCACGCGGCAATTCCAAATACCCAAGCCCGAGTGTAGCGATCAGTGCCTCAGCTTCCTCCGTGGATTCCAGAGGAACACAAAGCTCGGAATAGATGATCGGGTTGATGAATATTCCGCCTTGAAAATCCGCCACCATTTCCCGCGACCACGCGGCCCATTCTCCAGTGTCATTCGTGACATCCACCAGAATGTTCGTATCCACCAGAACTTGGCGAGCTTCAGTCATCGCCTCGTAGTTCCTTCATCCATTCGTCCGTGCTTTTTCCCTCGTAGCGGTCTTTCCAAATCCCCGTCACGGCAAGGAGACGCTCGCGCAATTCTTCCTTGGTCCGGGGTGGCTGGATCGCTTCAGGCTCTCTCATGAGACCAGCGGCGAGGATTTCTCGCGCCTCGGCCTCCATGGAGCGTCCATGGCTGGCCGCCTGCATCCGAAGTTTTTGTTTCACGGGCTCGGCTAGGTTTCGAATCGTCAGTGTGGTGCTCATAGGTCAAATGCTAGCAATGCTTTCACTGCTTGCAAGCGACAAGTTCGGGTTTGGCAGCGGAGAAAGCCGAATAAGGAAAGTGTATTTTACTAGAATGGATCATCGAAAGTGATTCTCGGATTTTTGGGGCGTCTTTCATCACACCTCAATCTCCCCGCTCATCAGGCGCGGCAGCAGGAGGTCGCGGGCGGTGCGGAGTTTTTGGTTTTGAAACAAAAGCACCGCAATTTGCCGAAAGACCGGGGCAATAGACTCACGAAAAATTTGGGAAATTTGGTCAGAGGGAACATTTACCTGAAACGCATTAACGATGTCTTTATTGATATGCAACTGCGCCCCCCTGTAGCTCTGGCCACCAATTCTCCAATTCTTGCAGCGAATGTCAGATAAATCCATTCTCGCCGCAGCCCTGTTTCGTCAATGACTCCAATAACGGATTGATTGTCGGGGCCGGAACAAAACCGGACAGAGACGGTTCAAAACCGGACAGGGAGACGGAACAAAACCGGATTTCTGTTTTGTGGCAATGCAATTGGCTGGTGATCAGTGCCTTCCAAGCGATCATGGGGAGTCGTCCGCAGGATACGGCTCTGCTGGAGAGCAACCGGAGCGGCGGGCTTCGCCAAAGGGGCTTTTGCCTCCGGGCCGTGCGCGGATTCATCACTGTGCACGGCCCGAATTCGGGGACATCATGCCCTTTGGCTCCAAGCGTCAAACTCCGGGGGGTTGGGGGCTGGCCCCCATTTTGCATGGGTGGCGGATTGGCTGGTTGCAGGTAGCCACCCGATTCAATTTAGCGGCGTGAAAAGAAACAACTCATCCATCGCCTTCCCGTTGAATTTGTCCGCGGAGTTCTTTGCGACTTCAACGGCGGCAGCCATCTCGGAGTGAGTCATACAAGGCTCTACGAGCTGCGCTACGCCTTCCTGCGCGACAAGGGCGGCTACGAGCCCAAACCAAGCGGCGGAGCTCGTCGGGGCGCGTGGCCCGCCAAGGTGGACGCATTCCTCGAAGGCTTTCTGCCTTTGCAGAACCCGCCCAACTATCAGCTTGTCGCCGATGAATTCGACCGCCTCTGCGGATTCAAGCGTGCCCGCTCAACGGTTGAAGCCCACGTCAAATCACACCATGCCCACCTGGTTCCCGCCCCACAGCGCAAAGTGCGAACCTATCGGCGGTTCCGTCGCGCTAGGATTGGCGAGCTTTACCAGCACGACAGCTCGATCCACCAATGGTGGCCCGCTCCTGAAAAACAATACATTCTGCTCACCATCGATGATCACTCTGGGCGCAACGTCGCGGGGAG
The DNA here is from genome assembly GCA_029866215.1 of Akkermansiaceae bacterium. Classification (GTDB taxonomy): domain Bacteria; phylum Verrucomicrobiota; class Verrucomicrobiia; order Verrucomicrobiales; family Akkermansiaceae; genus Luteolibacter. The sequence goes on along the minus strand of JARWZU010000071.1, from coordinate 1,470 downwards.
CTTCGTATCCGCCGAGACCACTTGGAACCACTTCCAGCATTTTCGTCGCGCCTTTGAAGTCTACGGACTGCCGGAAGCCATCTACACCGATGCCCTGAGCCTTTTCGGCTCAAGCTCAAGCACCGACAACGGGGATCCAAAGAGCCAATTCCAGCGAGCCTTACGCGGGCTTGGAGTCGCGCATCTCGTCGCACCCACACCGCAGGCCAAAGGCAAAATCGAGCGTCGGTTCGGCACCTTTCAAAAGCGCATGGTCACCCTCCTGGCTCACGCCAAAGTCGAGACCTACGAACAAGCCAATGAGATCCTCCAGATGGAAATCATCCGTCAAAACCGCACCAAACAACGCAATACCTGGAAGATCCCCCTCGAAACATGGGAGCGGGCCATTCTGGAGAGAAACGGGCGACTTCGTCCCACGCCTGTTTCAAGCCTGCTCGATTTGCACTTCTCAATGCGTGGTACCCGGCGTGTGAACAACGATCAAACCATCGATTTTGAAGGCCGAAATTACGAGATCGCCGCGACATCCCGGAAGTCGGTCACCATCGTACATCATCCAGACCTGAAATTCTGGGTCGTGGACCACACTCCAAAGGACCTCTGGCCCCCAATTCTAGGGACTTACGGCATCTAACAGACTGTCCGGTTTTGAACAGGCGACAAATCCGGTTTTGAACCGTCGCCGACACCAATAACGGATTGATTTGCGGAAGATTCAATTTCCAGTATGCTAACTTGCCCAAGGGTAGCTCCTGTAATTGCAATTAATGTTGTGCCGCGAGGCATCAATTTGGCAGTTAGGTGTCTTCTTTTTCGTTTCATCGGTCAGATTTCGGAGTAATTCGCCCCTCTCAGACCAGCAAAAGTTTCAATAAGCTACTGGCTCCGTTTTGCGGGACCACTTCAACCTCTGTTGTCATCACTTCCATTGCCGCCGCTACCCTCATCGAAAGGTGTTTGATCCAGAATGGATGGAGCCTTTCTCCAGAGAAAATCTCTTTGATGCGGCGCAGGCTTTTGTTCACGTTCTTTTCCCCACCGATGGCTTTCGCAAGGTAAAGAATGTCGGCTTGCTGCCTTTTCGAATGCTGCCAGAGCAAGCGCGCGACGGGATGGGCCTTCGTCTTGAGCAAGTCCGGCGGATCACCGAGGCTGAGCTGAGCCATGATTTCGGGTGGAACCTCGGGGCTGAACTCGCGGAAGCAATGGGTGGGCGCGATGTTTTGGATAGTTGGCATGGGTGAGTTTGAGCTGCTAGGAATTTGCTTTCTGCGGGAGGCCCCTGAAAGAGCCATTGGGACGGACCGGAGGGCGAGGAAATGGGGGTTGCTTTCTGCGGGAGGCCCCTGAAAGAGCCATTGGTCCGGGCCGGAGGGCGGGGAAATGGGGGTTGCGTAAATGTTGCGTTCGATCCGTAAGTGCCGCCGTCACTCGAGACTTGGAATCCCGTGCCGGCAGTCGCGGTAA
>JARWZU010000013.1 GCA_029866215.1 Akkermansiaceae bacterium | reverse complement strand
CTACGTGCCGATGTTTAGCACGGAGAGCCTCCCTGCAAAACCCGCTGCAGGAAGCCCACTCAAGGCTCCGGATTCCAGCTCGCTCATCGGAGCCGCTCCCAAACAACTCGACACGCTGCCATGGCTTGATTCCACCAAAGTGAGTTGGGTCAACATCAAGGACTCGGCAGGCAAGGTGGTTTCGCGTTACGCCTACTGGGTTGAGGACTTGCAAGGGCGCGTCGATGCCAAGGTGTCTGGAAACGTCGATGGTCCAGGCGGAATCCCCGCTCGCTCCAAATTTCCCGATCCAGCGGCAAAGCCAGTGTCAGAGACAACACCACTTCTGAGCCCGCTCAGCATCCACGTTCTGGATCCTAAGGCCACCGAGAAGCCGACGGTTTCTGTTCCAGGGGTCAAGTCTCTTACACAACGAGTTGTCGACGGTCGTCCGGCAATGATCTCACCTGATTCAGTCATCGGAGCAACCGATGTACTTGGTGATTCTAAAGGTACCGCGATGACGAGAAATTCGACTACCGGATTGTTGACTCAGCCTGTGGCTGCAGCGCTGGAGCGTAGTGTGAGTCCAGTAAACCAGCCGTATTTGGAGCAACCCGTTGTGCCTTTTTCGCCGGGCTTGTCCGCAAATGTTACCGGCAAACCCAAATTGAATCTCAATCAATTGCTGACGGATTCGAGGGGGGCTGCAGTCGATAAAATGGCAGATTGGATCAGCACGGCTCTCCCGGATTTCAAGGATCGAAAAGGCGGATTTCCTGCTCCCGACGATTACGTCAAGACTCTCGCCGCCGGTGCGATGGATTATGCGGATGCCGATAGTGATCCGACGATCAGTCCGGGAAGTTACATAGGCTTGGACGCCTACCCCCTTCTGAGTGAAATTGTCCTGCACATTAATTTCATCGGGCGGGGTCAAGTGAAGACCAACGGGGTTCTCCGTTATGTGCTTTTTTGGCAGTTCAAGCTTTTTGCCGAGCTATGGAATCCCACGAACCAACCGGTCACCGGCTCTGCCCGCTTGAGTTATGAGGTCAATCTTAAGCCTGTAAACCTCGGTGTCAGCGGATCATTACTGCCCTTCGACGATCCCTCGATTCTTCAGGATAAAAATAAATCCACGCACACGCTCACGCAGATCGGCAATAAATTCTACAGTGACTCGAAACCAGTCACCCTCGGCGCTGACGAGTATGTTTTTTACGAATTTGCCAATGTTAACTATACCTTGGATTACAAGCCTCAATTCAAGAGTGACGGTACGCCTCAGGTGGATACGTTCGATTTGGTGGAACAACCGAATGAGGCGCGTGGCATCACCCTGCGCTGGGGTGATCAACCGGTCCAAACGATTCAGGGGATCGTCCGTGATGCTTACGGGGTTGAAAATTTCTCTACGGCTACACCTAGAAAAGCTGCAAAAGCTGCGATTCCCGGGCACAGCTACGGCCCCCATGGCTCCTTTGTGAATAACATGGGCGATACACGGATTGCGGGATACCTGCGGACCACACGTCTCGGGGAAAATGCATATCCGGAAAATATCAGTCCTGGTCGCCGGAATATCAGACGTAAAACCATTTACGACATCGATCCCCTAAAGGAAAAACGCCATATCCATGGCCGCGTTCTTCCGTCTGAATGGCCGGACGGCGGGCATGACTCGCCAACCGGTACTATCACTGTAGTCACTGATAATTCGATCTTGCCGACTAATTCTTCCACATGGCCTGCGGCCAGTATCCCTGCTCCGCTTGCAGCAAATGCACCTCAGCGAATTTCCAATCTCGGGCGTTTTTACAGTGCGACGGAATTGGGGAGAGTCTACGACCCGATTCTTTGGAAGCCCACCTACAAGGACATCAAGGGCGATCCAGGAAGCGGGAAAAAGGACACCGATCTCCTATTTGCGCTTAAACCCATGATGCCCAGCACTCGCAATGGCTGGCCTGAAGTATCGTTCGGATCTTCGTCAAGTTCGGACTATGGTGGGGGAAATACCCTGCGGATCGGCAGACCTGAACACGAGAGGTTCGATATGCCAGGGAAGCGTGCTGGGCAGCTTCTCGACCTGTTTCATGTGGGGATCCCAGCATCGACGTTGATTGCAAAACGCGAAGGGGTGGTGGCTGAAATCAAAGGTAATGTTAACGTGAACACCGCCGACAAGGATGCCCTGCGCACCCTAGCGGCTGGGTTGCTTGAGCAGGATCCAAAACTATGCCGGGTCACTAGCTGGGAACACGATACCAGCTCGCTTTTTAGTGCAAGGACTACCCCGGTTGAACTGGGAAGTCCGACCACCACGCTGGTGGCCGATCAGATCGCCGACGCCTTGATGCTGCGCCGCCCATTTGCGAGCCCCTCCGAAATGGCCGCGGTTTTGGATAAGGACGGAGTTTCTGTTTTTGGAAATCGAGATTCCTACAAGAATTTGAAAGATATCCAGTGGTCAGATGCTGCGGCTGAGGAGTTATTCGCTCGCGTCTACGATGCATCCACCGTGCGGTCTCGAAACTTCCGAGTTTGGGTGATTGGCCAAGCTCTGGCTGGGACTGAGGTTCTCGCTGAGCACCGGAAAGTCTTCACCCTTTTTTCTGATCCAGGCGTGAGAAAAGTTGATGGCTCAATCGATCCCGCCAAACACATCCCCAAAGTTACCTATGAAAACGATTTTTAAGATGATGAGGGGGTGGTGCATTGTTGCCGCCCTTGGTCTAACTGCAGTTGCCCAAGAGGCTCCAAAAAATGGATTTATTCGTCTGGCTAATGGAGTTGGGCCGGGAGTCGGGCTTTTGACGATGGAGGTCGAGGGCAAGAGTGTGAATGATACGGGGTATAAAGTCGGCGACGTCACCGGTGGAATCAGCCTTCCACCGGGAAATTGCACGGTTAGGTTTTCCCGTGAGGGGATCAAGGAGGGAATGACCCGAGTGAACGTTTTACCGAATGAGACAACCACCTTGATCCCTTTTGCGGAGATGGTTCCAGCCACCGACGAGGTGCCGGCCCACTGGGAGATGCGGATTCTTAAGTTAAAACAAAAGGATCCCCAAGAGGAGCGCACTGCGACCTTTGTCTCAGTGTCGAAGCGGCCTGAAATCAAGGTTGAAATGCGAGATCCTGAAGGCAACTGGACCTCGATCTATGTGAAGCGGCTTGCGACCTCGCAAGCACCGATTTTATACCCGAGAGGTTACGTGCCGCTCAAGACTGCCGAGGGGGACTTGGTATCAATTCCCATTTCCTCGCCGGGCACCTATGTGGTTTTATTGTATGATGATGGGGAGGGTAAGGTTCAATCGCTGAGTTTCAGGGATCGGAAGTTTGTCAGTGCTGATTGAGTGTTGCGGCTAGAAAACAGCCCTCCGGCGGTGGTTGAAGAGCTTTTGCAGTTTTAGTCCGAGAGGTGCATTCTCGGTGGCCGCCGAGGATGCATTCGGGGGCGTTGGAAATGCCGTTTCCGTCAGGGTCTGTGGTAGCCTCCGCCGCCGCGCTTTGAAGTCCTTGGGTGGCATCCGCAGTTGGAATGCGGATTTGGGGTAAAGCGGATTTGGGGTAAAGCGGAAATTTGGAAAGCAGAGAGCTGAAATGGCGACTTCTTTTTCCCAGCACTCAAGCGGGCGGGAGGGTGTCAAAATTTTTGTGTAAGTTCAGATTCGCTGATTGAGGTTAGTGGGAGGTTGGCATGCGGTCGGCAAACTCGATGGCGAACCGATTTAGGGCATCGTGCCAGTTCGGCACGGGCTGGGTCCATTTTCGGCTGATGTTCTTCAGGCCCAGATAGAAGAGCTTGAAAACCGAATCGACGCTCGGAAAGAGGTTCCGGTGGCGGCTGATCTTGCGCAGCGAGCTGTTGAGCGACTCGATTGCGTTAGTCGTGTAGATGACTTTGCGGATCTCTGGAGGGTAGTCGAAGAAGGGCGACAGCTCATCCCAAGCCTCTTCCCAGCTCCGACCGATCGAGGGAAAACGGGCATCGTAAAGGGCTCTAAAGTTCTGAAGAGCCGTCCATCCTACCTCGGCGGTCGGGGCGTTGTAAATCAGCTTCAGGGCGGCGGCGACTTCCTTGCGGTCCTTCCAATTGACGTACTTGAGGCTGTTGCGGAGCTGGTGCACCACGCAGCGCTGAACCCGAGACTCGGGGAAGACTGCCCTGAGTGCTTTGGAGAATCCGCTAAGCCCGTCGATGCAGCAAATAAAGATGTCAGAGAGCCCGCGATTCTTCAGTTCGGTGGCGACGTTGAGCCAGAAACCAGCGCCTTCATTTTCTGAAGACCACATCCCGAGAACCTCCTTAAGCCCCTCCATGTTAATGGCTAGAGCAATGTAGACGGCCCGGTTGGTGACCTTGCCATCGTGGCGGATTTTGACCGAAACGGCATCGAACCAGACGATCGGATAGACCCGGTCGAGGCAGCGGTTCCGCCAAGCGCTGACCTCTTCGAAGACCGCTTCCGTGGCGTTGGAGATGAGTGTCGCGGAGACTTCGACTTTGTAGATTTCCTTGAGATGCTCTTGGATCTCGCGAACGCTCAGCCCCCTCGCGTAGAGGCTCACGATGCAGTCGTCAAAGCCGTTGAAGTGCCGCTGATGTTTGGGGACGAACAGGGGCTCAAAATCCCCCTTGCGGTCGCGCGGAACCTGGATCGGCAGCTCTCCGTCATCGCTGCGCAGCGTCTTTTTGCTGTGGCCGTTGCGGGCGTTCGTTTTCACCTCGGTCGGGCGCTCGTGCTTGTCGTAACCCAAATGGGTCGTCAGCTCGGATTCGAGCACCCGGTTGATCAGGCGCTTTTTGAGCTCGGTGAACAGGCCGTCGGGTCCAATGAGGTCCTCAGGCTTACGGTAATCGGCAAGTAGCTGGTCGAGTATCTCGTCTTTGATTTTTTGTTTCATTTGATGTTCCTTCAGTCGGTTAGGGTTATCAACGGAATCCTACTTACACAAAAAATCTTACACTCTCCGCTGCGGAGATCTAAATTGCGATTACGGAGGCCTACGCGTCGATTACGGAGGCCTACGCGTCGATTACGGAGGCCTACGCGTCGATTACGGAGGGTTACGCGTCGATTACGGAAGCTTACGCGTCGATTACGGAGGCTTACGCGTCGATTACGGAGGCCTACGCGTCGATTACGGAAGCTTACGCGTCGATTACGGAAGCTTACGCGTCGATTACGGAGGCTTAAGTGTCGATTACGGAGGCTTAAGCGTCGATTACGGAGGCCTAAGCGTCGATTACGAAGGCTTACGCGTCGATTACGGAGGCCTAAGCGTCGATTACGGAGGCCTTAGCGTCGATTGGCAAAATTCAAGTCGCCATGAAGGAGCCCATCCTTGGCCCCAACCAGAATCTTACGGATCTCGGTGCCCGAGACGCAAAACCCGCCACCGATTGACGGAGGCGGGCTTCGGAAAACCGTGCAAAACTTTGCTGCTAAAACCTTAGCGCTGGCGCTTGAAATGAAGCTCAGCGGTCGCCCTAGCGATGACGCCTTGGAGGTACGCGACCTCCTCCATGTCGAGGCTGTGATCGATGGTATCGAGCTTTTCCTGCGCCCGCTTGATCGCCTCTTCCACTTGGGCTTCGTCGATCTCAGACTCACCCAAGGCGCTGTCAGTCAAAACAACCACCTTGGTTTGAGTGACTTCAGCGAAACCCGATCCGATCGCAAGCCCGACGACTTGACCATGGAGGAGGTAGCGCAACACACCCGGTTGCAGCGCAGTCACAAGACCGGCGTGCGCAGGCAAAATGCCCATTTCACCGTCAGCTCCTGGGAGGTAGACGTTATCCACAGTGTCCGAGAAAATCTTTTTCTCGGGAGTCACGATATCGAGTTGGAAAGCCATGGTGTGTTCGATGCTATAATGCCGTCAATCGCCCCTGCACGAATCAGTCGCGCGGCACGGAATCGATGGATCCCTTCATGTAGAAGTTACCTTCCGGCACATCGTCGAGCGTTCCATCAAGGATTTGTGCGAAGCCCTTGACGGTGTCTTCGATGGAGACGAGAACGCCAGGAACGTTGGTGAAAACTTCCGCGACGTGGAAAGGTTGCGTGAGGAAACGCTGGATTTTCCGGGCACGGAAAACGGTGTTCTTGTCCTCGTCGGAAAGCTCGTCCATCCCGAGGATGGCGATGATGTCCTGCAAATCCTTGTAACGCTGAAGCACCTGCTGGACGCCGCGAGCCACGCGGTAGTGTTCTTCACCGATAATTTCCGGCGCGAGCGCCTTCGAGGTCGATGCAAGTGGGTCAACCGCAGGGAACAACGCTTGCTCAGCGAGCGAACGCTCAAGCACCACGGTCGCATCAAGGTGGGCGAAGGTGTTTGCCGGGGCCGGGTCAGTCAAGTCGTCCGCAGGAACGTAGACCGCTTGAATCGAGGTGATCGATCCTTTGTTGGTCGATGTGATCCGCTCTTGGAGGCCTGCCATTTCCTCGGAAAGCGTCGGTTGGTAACCCACCGCAGAAGGCGTACGCCCGAGCAACGCGGACACTTCGGAACCGGCTTGCGAGAAACGGAAAATATTGTCCACGAAGAGCAAGACGTCTTGGTTGTCTTGGTCGCGGAAATGCTCAGCCATAGTGAGTGCCGAAAGCGCCACGCGGAGACGTGCACCTGGAGGCTCGTTCATCTGGCCATAGCAAAGTGCCACCTTTGAACCTTCGGTGAGCACAGGATTGCCATGGTCATCGAGTTTCGGATGACCTTTTTCGTCCTTCTCCGTGGCAATAACGCCAGACTCGATCATTTCCCAGTAAAGGTCATTTCCTTCACGAGTCCGCTCACCCACCCCAGCGAAAACGGAGAAACCACCGTGCGCCTTGGCGATGTTGTTGATGAGCTCCATGATAACCACGGTCTTGCCGACGCCGGCACCACCGAACATCCCGCCCTTGCCGCCCTTGAGCAGCGGGCAAATGAGGTCGATCACCTTGATCCCTGTAGGAAGCACTTCCGTGTTGGCCGATTGCTCGATGAGCTCGGGCGCTGGACGGTGGATCGGTGCGCGGAATGACGCATCCGCGATCGGCACGTTTTCATCCACAAGGTCGCCGGTGACGTTGAAAATACGTCCGAGCACTTGCTTGCCAACTGGCACCGAGATCGGTTGTCCCATGTCCGTGAGAACCATCCCGCGCTTGAGACCATCCGTGGTCGACATCGCGACCGCACGCACCCAGCCGTCACCAAGGTGCTGCTGAACTTCGAGCACGAGTTTGGTGTCCACGCCGTTGAGGACGTATTGGATCTCCAGTGCGTTGTAGATTTTAGGCAGGGTCGTAGCCTTTGAGAAATCGGCGTCGATGACGGCGCCAATGATTTGGACGATGGTTCCGGTGTTGCTCATGGGAAAAGTGGCTTGGGCTCGGGGTTCAGTTGTGAGAATTTTATGACGATCGTGGATCATTCCATGGCTTTCATCGCCGTGGTGATTTCGAGTAGCTCAGCAGTGATCGCTCCTTGGCGGAGCTTGTTGTATTCAAGGGTGAGCTCCTTGATGAATTTCTTCGCATTGTCGGTGGCCGACTTCATGGCAACCATGCGAGCGGAGTGCTCAGAGGCACGGGCTTCGACAAGTGCCTGGAAGACTTGGAAATTCACATAGAGCGGCAGGATGGCGCTCAGCACGTCGTCGGGTGACGGTTCAAAAAGAAAATCATTGGTGGCCGTGGTATCCGCATGACCCTGCGGCGTCACCACTGGAAGCAATTGAATCACCTCAGGCTGCTGGGTCATCGTGTTCACGAACCGCGTGTAGGCCACCGAAACCTTGTCGTAGTTCCCTGCAAGGAATTGCTTGGAAAGCAATGCAGCGATCGCGCGAGCGTCAGCAAAGGGAACCGGATCTTTCACCGAGAAATCTGCGACAATCTTGCGGCCCATTTTTTCCATCATGACCCGCAACTTGCGACCGACCGTGACGCAATCCGCACCTTCGGCGGTTTTGGTGCGGACGACACGAGCCAGGTTGGTGTTGATCGCGCCGCAAAGACCCTTATCGGTAGAAATGATGAGAACGAGTTCACGGCTACCCGTGCGACTTTCGAGCAAGGGATGGGTTGCATCGCTGAATCCCTCGCTGATGTCTTGAAGGACGCCGTTGAGCTGCTTGGAATACTCGCGACCCGCAAGAGCTTGGTCTTGCGCCTTCTTCATCTTGGCGGCAGCGACAAGCTGCATCGCGCGAGTGATCTGCGCGGTGTTTTTTACCGACTTGATGCGTCGGCGGATGTCGCGAAGGTTTGCCATTTCGAATGAAGAATGTTAGAATTTTTGGTTAATCTAGCTGGAACGAGGGAAATTTGCTTGGGCCGATTGCGAGATCACTTGCCCGAGAACAAATCGCCCTTCATCATTATTTCCAACTTTTTTTGAAGTCCTCGATGCCCTGGCTCACAGCCTCAACCATTGCCTTGTCTTTTTTGAGATCAGGCTTTTCGTTGCGGATTTTGTCAAGAAGCTCGCCCTTGCGGGTGTTGAAGAATTCACCAAGCGCCATTTGGAAGCGCTTCACCTCGGCGACGGCGACGTCATCGAAGTAACCGTTTTGCATCGCGAATAGATAGATCGACTCCATCTCCATAGCGAGCGGGCTGTATTGGTTTTGCTTGAAGAGCTCCACGATGCGGGCACCACGATCGAGTTTCTTCTTGGTCGAAGCATCGAGGTCGGATCCGAACTGCGCGAAGGCTTGAAGCTCACGGAACTGTGCGAGGTCGAGCTTGGTCGTACCCGCCACCGACTTGATCGTCTTGGTTTGGCAAGCGGAACCCACGCGAGACACCGAAAGACCCACGGAAATCGCAGGGCGAATCCCCTGATAGAAAAGGTCAGTTTCCAGGTAAATCTGGCCGTCGGTGATGGAAATCACGTTCGTAGGAATGTAGGCAGACACGTCGCCCGCTTGGGTCTCGATGATAGGCAAGGCAGTCAAAGAACCGCCACCTGCCGCCTCGGAGAGACGAGCAGAACGCTCGAGCAACCGGGAGTGAAGGTAGAACACATCACCTGGGTAAGCCTCACGGCCCGATGGACGGCGAAGGATCAGCGAAACTTGGCGATAGGCGACCGCGTGCTTGGAGAGGTCGTCAAAAACGATGAGGCAGTCCTTGCCCTGATCCATGAGGTACTCAGCGATCGAGCATCCGGCGTATGGAGCGAGGTATTGCATGGCCGCTGCGTCCGAAGCGGAAGCCGAAACGATCGTGGTGTACTCCATAGCGCCCGAATCCTCGAGAATCTTTTGAATCCGAGCCACGTTCGAGAGCTTCTGTCCGATGGCGACGTAAATGCAGTACATCGGCTTGTGGTTCTGAAGCTTGCCGTTTTCCGCAGCTTTATTTTGCTGCGCTTGGGAAATGATGGTGTCAACCGCGATGGTGGTCTTGCCCGTGGCACGGTCACCGATGATCAACTCACGCTGACCGCGGCCGACCGGGATCATCGCGTCGATCGACATGATGCCGGTCTGAACGGGTACCGAAACGGACTTCCGCTTGATGATGCCTGGAGCAATCTTTTCCATCGGATAGTATGCAGCGGCAGTAATGTCACCTTTTCCATCGATCGGAGCGCCGAGCGCGTTGACGACGCGGCCAAGAACGGCCTCGCCGACAGGAACCGAAAGCAGCTTGCCCGTGGTGCGGCACTGGTCGCCCTCGCGGACCGCAGAATAGTCACCGAGAAGCACGACGCCGACTTCGCTCTCTTCGAGGTTGAGCGCCATTCCGGTGACGCCGCCACCGAACTCGATCATCTCATTGAGCATGACGTCGGATAGACCTTCGACCTTGGCGACGCCGTCACCGACTTGGCGGACTGTGCCGACGTTAGTTTTTTCGACGGACGCGGTGATGCCGGCGATCTGTTGTTCAAGTTCCTGGAGGATGCTGCTCATAAGAAAAGTTTGCTAGGGATCGTTGTTCGTTTTTTCAGCAAGAGGGAGAGATTAGAATGCATTGGCGAGGCGTTCGAGGCGGCCTGAAACCGAGCCATCGAAGACGTCGTTCCCCACGCGGATGCGGAGACCGCCGAGAAGATGGGAAGTGACCTTGTATTCAACGACGAGGTCTGGGCCGTATTGCTTGGCGAGTCCAGCCACCACGCGTTGGCGGGTCGAGTCGTCGATTTCCACCGCACTCTCGACCGTCACTTGGCGACGCTCGAATTCAAGGCGGGCCAGGCGCTGGAGCGCAGCGAGGATTCCCTTGTAGTCCCGGGGCTTGGCTTCGACCAACCGAGAAATGACCGCGCTCAACTTGGACGAGTCAAACCGTCCACCCGTTTGGCACAGGCCAAAGAGGCGACGAGCGGAAGCGGCGGCGGTCTTGGAGATTTTCATGAAAAGGGAATCGAAAGAATGAAGAAATTAGCCCTCAACCTTCGCAAGAGCATCTTCGTTGATGCGCTTCTGGTCTTCTGCGGTGAGAATTTTGCCAGTGACCTGCGAGGTGGTGACTGCGACCAATCGGCCGAATTCGCGCTTCAGCTCGGAAGCAAGGCGGTCACGGTCGGCCTTGGCGGCTGCCTCGGCCTTGGCCAAGATCTGCTGGGCTTGAGCGATCGCCTCTTGCGACTTCTGCTCAGTGAATGCGTGGGCACCATCTTTTGCCTCATTGACGAGGCGCACGGCTTCGTCGTTTGCCTTGGCGATCGCAGCAGCGGTGGTTGCCTCCGACTCGGCGAGCTGACGCTCGATGCGCTTCAGCTTTTCTTCGCCTTCCGCGATGCGGGTTTTGCGTTGCTCAAGGATTGCTCCGACCGGACCAAAGGCGAACTTCTTCAGCACGATGATCACGAGGATAAAATTGACCACCTGCGCGATGAAGAATGGCGTGTTCAACCCGAATGTCTTTTGGATGCTTTCCAAAAGACCTGGATTTTCGGCGGCAGTAGCAAGCAGGGTGATCATGTCGGGAAAAATTTCGAGAACGAGAAAAAGGATGTCGCACGCGCCGTGAAACGACACGTGCGACGTTTGGAATTAGAACGGCACAGCAAATGCGGAGAGGATGAAAATACCCTCGATAAGCGCTGCAAGAATGATGGAGACAACCAAGATCGGTGTGGCGGCACCTGGGTTGCGACCCGTTGCTTCAGCGGCCTTGGAGCCGAGAAGTCCGATACCGATTCCACCAGCCAAGGCGGCGAGTGCGACTGCGAATGCTTTTGTGAACATGTATTTTTTAGTTTAGTGGTTGGGGTTTCCGACAGCCCCCACGGTCTTGCCATGGTCAGACTGCTGAAAGGATTAATGGTGCTCTTCCTCGCCGTGATCACAGATCAATTTAAGAAAAATGGCACACAGCAAAGTGAAAACGAGCGCTTGGACGAATCCAACAAGCAGCTCCATGAAGTAAAATGGCAGGGCGGGCAGCCAAGACAGAAAAGGCTGCAAGCCAGTCGGAATCAGCGCCATCAATGACTCCAACGTTTGCTCGCCTCCGTAGATATTCCCAAAAAGACGGAAGGTCAGCGCCACTGGGCGAATCGCGATCGAAATGATTTCCAACACTCCAACGAAGAGGAACACTGGAACCATGACCATGAACATGAGTCCTTTGAAGGTGCCCTTGGGGGCGAAAATGTGTGCCAAAAACCCTTTCAGGTTATTTTCCGTCAGCGCCCAGTAAAACCACAGCGCCGCAAAACTGAAGGCCATGGCGGCCGCCATGTTAATGTCCGCATTCGCCCCACGCAAAAATGGCACAAACTGATGGTGTCCGTGCTCAGTAACATTCCATCCGACAGTGCCCACCCCCGGAATCAGACCGAGGTAGTTGCTCACGAGAATAAAAAAGAAGATCGATCCAAAAAACCAAAACGTGCGCTTGGCGAGGTGGTCACCCATCAGACCCGAGAGGAAATCATAGAGCGACTCAATCGCCCACTCCGCGAAGTTTTGAAACCCCGCAGGAACCATGGCCATCTTCCGAGTCGCCGCTTGGCAAAACCAAACGATCAGCGCCACCGCCAACCACACCATGATCATCGAATTACTAATCGGCAGCACCTCGCTGAGTCGCTGGGCATTCAGAGGGAGCGCATGGTGCCCTCCTCCCTCCGACGCAAAGGTCGAAAGAACTCCAGAGAACCAGCAAATCGATGTGAGTGACAGAAATCGCATTGAGTGATACTTGCGTTTAGCAGGCGCGCGGTCTTAACGAATCCAACCCGAGGTTCGCAAGGTCTATTTGTGAAAAATTTCACAAGCTCGAAAAACCCTAGTAAAAATAAGGGCTGGAGCGAACTGGGTCTTCGCTCCGTTTCGACGAAATCGGACACCTAATTGCGCATTCTAGGCTGCTTAGAACCACAAAAAGCCCGCCCATAAAATCGTGAGCTAGATCGAAACCTTGTTTTAGCTGAATTCTGATGCATTCGATTCATTCTAACCATCCCCAGAATTCGACCACTGAACCGCTGCACAAACCACCCCATGGGGGGAGGCTCGACCTCGCACTCTAAGTGAAAGTCAAGCCGCCACTGAAAAAAAATCCCTTTGATTTCAACAGCTTTTGGCTTGCCAAGCGGCCACAGCATTCGCCAGAACGTCGTTGCTATGAACAAATCTGAACTTATTGATGCCATCCAAGCAGTCCTCGGCAAAGACGCTACCAAGCGCTCGGCCGACGAAGCACTCGAAGCCGTACTCTCCTCCATCGCCTCTGGCGTGAAGAAAGACGGAAAAGTCCAAATCATCGGATTCGGAACCTTCGAGGTGAAGAAGCGTGCTGCCCGCCAAGGCCGCAACCCAAAGACTGGCGAGGCGATGAAAATCAATGCTTCGACCTCGGTCGGCTTCAAGCCATCGTCAGCTCTCAAGGCCAGCCTCTGAGATTTGAGGAATCAACCATCTTTGTGACACCCACAAACCCAAGAGACCTCAGCCACACGGCTGGGGTTTTCTTTTTGAGTCGAGCGATAAAACCCATACCCCAATAGGTTCTGTGGACATCAAGCTCTGGATCCACTAAGCCGTCCTTGCCGAAGCAAGTCGCACACCGCCATGAAACCAAGAATCACTCTCGCAGAAACCCAACTCCCCGACGGCAACACGCTCTCCCTTCAAGAGCATGATGAGCGCAAATCCCTCGTGGTGCATGGCCAACAAATCTGTGGCCCTTCGACCCGCGCGGCAGAAGAAGAACTGGCACGCCTTGCCTGCGCCCCATTCCGACCTGCACGGCAACCACAAATTTGGTTTGCCGGCCTTGGACTTGGGCAGACGATTGCCGCCGTGGCCAAGGAACTCCCCCAAAAACGCGCGAGCTTTTTCGTCGCGGAGCCACTTGCTGCGATGACGGACTGGCACCGCAACCACATCCCGGAAAGCCCGTTGCTCCATGACACTCGCATCACCTTGGAAAACGACTGCGGCCCGCAAGCGCTGATCCGTCACGCTGGGCTTCTTCACGCCATTCTTGTCCACCTCGACGCTTCACCCACCGGCCCGCGCAACCGCACGTGGGTCGACGAACGCCGCTGGGTTTCCGCCGCCTACGAGGCACTCCAGCCCGGCGGTTTGCTTGCCATCGCCGGATCTCGCCACGTCGCGAACCTCACCCGACGCCTCCAAGGCTCAGGCTTCGAGGTCGCTGAATTCACCGTGCCCTCCTCGCCGCAAGCAAAGCGCCCCCGCTTCCTCCCGATCTGGCTCGCTCGCAAAGGAAAAGCCGCGGATTGATCTTTATCAGCGGGCGTGATTGATTGTTGCGTTCACATGCGACGCATCACCACTCTTCATCTCATCTCAGCCTTCATCGCCGCGGCCTCCCACGCCGGTGAATTGGCGGTCGAGCTCCGTCCCTTCGTCATCGAGAAATCGTTCCCTGCTACCGTACTCCCGAGCGGCGATGCAACGGTCCTAAGACTCCAGCCCAAGGCGTGGACAGATTTCAAAATCACCCAGGTCCAAACGCACGGGTCTAGGGTGACCAAAGGCGAGGTGCTCGTCCGCTTCGACCCAGACGGCATCGATAAAAAAATCGCCGATGCTCGTCACTCCCTCGCCACCCTCACCCTCAAGCTGACTCAAGCAGAGTCAGACATCAAAATCGCAGAAGAAACCGCGAAGAACAAGCTCGATGCCCTGCGCAACACCGCCACCATCGCCCAAGAGGAGAACGCCTATTTCACCCACACCCGCCGCAACGCCAACGAGGAAGCCGCCCACCAATCGTTGAAACGCAGCAACCAACTTCTTGAAAACCAACGGGAAGAATTGAAGCAGCTCACCATGATGTACCAGGCGGATGATATCACGGAAAATACAGAGGAAATCATCCTCACGCGCCAAAAAGACGCCGTCGCCGCCGCAGAATTTGCTCAACGCATGGAGACGCTCGAACACAAGCGGACCCTTGAAGTCACCCTCCCTCGCGAAGCCAAAACCCTCGCCAATAACGAGCGGGACACCGCCATCAACTTAAAAAAGGCGGAAACCGATCTCCCCCGCTCGATCCAACTCAGCAAGCTCGAGCTCGAATCACTGCAAATCACCCAATCACGCGCCAAGAAAGATCTCGCCGAGCTCGAAGCCGACCGCAGTCTTTTTGAAATCAAAGCACCGTCAGAGGGTTGGTTTTATTATGGCCAAATGGAAAATGGCCGCTGGAACCCGAACGATGCGATGAAGACCCTGACACTAAATGGCCGCCCTCCCGCTCAAACGGCTTACGCGACCTTCGTCCCAAGCACCACCAAGCTCAACCTCATCGCCTTCCTCGACGAGGCAACCGCGCGCTCGTTGAAAACGGACACCCTGGGATCCGCCAACCTGGCTGGCCGTGAGGATCTTGAAATCCCAGTGAAACTCGCCAAGCTCGCGGGCATCCCCAACCCGGATGCCACTTACCGCGCTGATCTAACAGCCACTTGGCCCGCCGATTTCATCCCGACTGCAGGCATCACCCCCACGATCCATCTCATTGCCTATCAGAAATCCTCCGCCATTGTCGTCCCGACGAAAGCACTCACATTTGGTGCGAGCGGCTGGTCGGTGCAGGTGAAACTCGCCAGCGGCAAACCCGAACAACGGGCGGTCAAATGCGGCCGCGCCTCCAAGGAGGAAACCGAAATCCTCGCGGGTCTCGAAGCTGGCCAAGTGGTCCTGGTCCCCTAATCCCGTGCCAGCCTTCCTCCATCGCCATAGCGTCTGGTCGCTACCCTTGCGCTTCGTCTTACTGATCGCTGCCGTTTCCTCCCTCGCGTCCGCTCAAGAGGAGACCACAGCCCCACAGGTCACCACCGAGACGATGAGCGCCTCGATCCGTCGAGGGGTGGATTTTCTCATCGCTCACCAAAATTCAAATGGCTCGTGGGGCAGCGCCACCCGCACAAAAAACCTCAACATTTACGCCCCACTACCCGGCGCTCATCACGCCTACCGCGCTGGCGCGTCCGGCTTGGCCATCTCCGGCCTCATCGATGCAGCCGACCCCCGCCCCGAAGCCAAAGTGACCCTTGATAAGGCCGCTGCTTGGGCTGCCGCCGAACTCCCGAAACTCCGCCGCGCTGACCCCACCACGACCTACAATGCTTGGGGCCATGCCTACGGACTCCGCGCGATCTCACGCTTCTACACCCGCGAAACTGACCCGACGAAAAAAACCGAGTGGGCGCGCCTCGGCCAAGAGCAGGTGGACCTCGCAAATCGTTACGCAGACATCAATGGCGGCTGGGGATACCTCGACCTCTTCGATGGCCTCACCACCCAAAAACCCTCAGGACTGCCGACGGCATTCACCACGGCCAGCGTGCTCCTCGCGATGGACGAAGCACGCTCCGTCATGCGCGTGAATCTCGATCCCAGCATTGTGAAAAAATCGATCGCTGGAATCAACGCGCAGCGAACACCCGATTTCAGCTACACCTACTCGTTCGCCCACCGGATGCGGCCACGCCTCCCGATCAATCGCCCTGCCGGCTCACTGGGTCGCTCCCAAGCCTGCAATGCCGCCCTACGAGTCTATCAAGAACCCGCCATCACCGACACGGTGCTCATCACTTGGGCCGACCGCTTCCTCGCCCGTGAGGGATTTCTCAGCAACGGCCGCAAACGCCCCGTCCCTCACGAGGCAGCCTTCCAAATCGCCGGCTATTTCTACTATTACGGCATCTACTATTTCACGGAGTCCGTTAAACTTTTGCCCAAGGACGCCCAGGTGCCCTATGCGAAGCGCCTCGCTTCCATTTTGTTAGAGCGCCAGGAAAAGGACGGCTCATGGTGGGACTATCCGCTCTATGATTACCACCAAGCTTACGGCACCGGCTACTCCCTCATGGCCCTCTCGTGGTGCCGTAACGTGATCACAAGTTGCAACCCATGAAAGCCCTTCCTACCCCGTCCTCACCCACGGCACTCTTGTCATTCGATTTCGATGGAACGCTCCATCACTCTGCTGGCGACCCACCGGTACCAGCAGCATTCTTTGAGATGATTCGACGACTCCGCGAGGAAAAAGGCGTCATTTGGGGCATCAACACGGGCCGTGCACTTCCCTTCATGCTCGAAGGATTCATCGAGAGCCAATTCCCTTTCCTACCGGACTGGATCGTCGCCCGCGAACGCGAAATCTACTTTTCAAACCCCATCGGCCAATGGCTCCCACACCCGGAGTGGAATGACCGCTGCGAACGAGAAATCGACAACCTTTTCCGCCAGTCCCGCAACTTGCTGTTAGAAATTCGCCAACTGGTAGAAGATCACACTCGCGCCCAATGGATCGAAATGGATGGCGAACCCGCTGGCATCATCTCGAAAACCGAGGAGGAAATGGAATGGATCGTCGACCGCATCGAGCCGCTCGTAGTCGGTGAGACGCATCTCACTTGGCAGCGCAACTCCATCTATCTGCGCTTCGGTCACCGTGGCTTCCAAAAAGGCACCAGCCTCGTCCATCTTGCCAAACACTACTCGATCGAACCCGCCAATCGCTTCGCAATCGGCGACAGCCACAACGATATTGAAATGCTCGACCCCACTCATGTCGGCATGATCGCATGCCCGGCCAACGCCGTGGATGCGATCAAACACCGCATCAAATCTAACGGCGGCCTCGTGACCCAAGCATCACACGGCCATGGATCGATTGAGGCTCTTCAACATTATTTTCTAACGCCCAAAGCATCCGCTTAATGCCAACTGGCTCTGATCGATTCTGACTTCAACTCCCAAACGCCGCCCGCTCAAAACTCCAGCGAGCGGTCAATCAACCGAAGAAAATCTGCCCGATCGCCCGCAAGCGTGTCTGAGCGAATTTCCCGAGCGAGGCCGGTAAGAGTGTCAGATTCAATGATTTCTAACTCATCTCCCGCCAACCACTGGCCGAAGGTGCAAATCAATGCCGCGAACCGCGCATCATCAGACGGCTCAGCATCACTGCGATGCATCAGCGAAACCGCTGGCGCCACCTGATCATCCACCGACCACTCCAACACGCCAAGCTCACCTGCCGGACGGAATGGCTCGATCTCGATCGCAAGGAGGCAAGTGCCATTGGCTGCCAACTGAGTGGGAAGCGTTCCTGGCACACGCCCTTCGCACGGATCAAATCCTAACAAACGATAACGCAAAACGTTCTGAGTATCCGCGTGATACGCGAGTTTGACTTGGGCATCACCTTGTGGCCCACCGCGCAAGGAGATCAGCAGCAACGTCGCGGAGGGCTTCCAAGGACAAGCGAGCATCTCAGTAGAAAGTGTGGCCGCATGAGCAACTGCGGCCGGGTCCTCGCCTTCGCGATCGTCGGGATGCCAGCGGTTCAGTCCGCCACGAGCGACAGCGGTCATCCCACCGAATCGGAGAGAAAAGTGATTGAGCATTTCCTCCAAACGAACCACCTCGCGCGCGGGACGTTTCCCGAGGTTCATGATGGAATCGGTAACTGCAGTTAGACTAGCACCACTCGCGGCCAGCGGCAGCTCAAGAATAGGAACCTCCGCCGCAGTCAAGTAGCCCTGCAGTCTGGGCGCTGGCAGAGATGGCACCGGAACGGGCACAGGGACTGCCTCTGGAACGGGAGACGACATTTCCGATGCACCGCGATCCCGCGCTGCGTGAACCTGCGGCGCATTAGATTTCACCGATCGACCGAGAATCATCAACCCTCCCACCACCAAAATCGCTGCTAGCCCCGCTGCTGCGAGTGCCTTGCGCGGCCGCGTATCAAAGAGCCTGCGAGTGGCCATCTCCGCTGGACCCCGCGCCTTACGCGCGTTGCGGCGGATTTTCTCACGCTGGTGCGGAAGAAGAACTTCGGTTGGCGGCCTGATCGATTCTGTCAGAACGCGCTGCGTTCCGGTGATTTCAGCAACTCTCTGCTGCAATAATGGATCCGCGTCGATCGCCAACGCGACTGCTTTGGCATCTGCGGGTTCAAGCTCGCCCAAAACATAGGAGGTGATAAGCGGATCATCTGGCTGGATTTTCATAGAAAAATGGGAAGTGATGGTGGTTTCAATGATGCAAATCGGGCGGCAAAATTTCCCGCAACCGCTTGAGACCCGAGTGAATCAAAAAGCCTATATTCCCAGAACTGAGACCGGTAATCTCATGAATTTCTTGGTAACTGAGCCCTTGTTGAAATTTAAGAATGATAACGTCACGTTGGTTTTCAGAAAGACGCGCGAGGTAACTTCCTAGCTGAGCAAACCGCTCGGTCTGGTCTGCGTTTTCATCCGGCTGGCTTCCCGCGTCGGGGATGGAACGCCACTGCCAATCTTCTAGCGGCTGGCTGCGGTTCTTTTTCCGGAGCACATCCAAAGCTCGATTGCGACACACCGTGAAAAGCCACGCCTTGAGGTGACTTTCGACTTTGGAAAAATCCTGCTGACAGAGCCGGATGAAGGTTTCCTGCACCACGTCACGAGCGAGATCAAGATCGCTTAGAATCGTAGAGGCATAGCCGATGAGTGGAGATTCGTAGGCTTCTAACGCTTGCTCGATGAACTTCTCCCGCTCACTCAGGCTCTGGTTTTCCCCACGGTCACGAGGCATTTCAACGAATGAAATAACTGAGATGCTCCAGTTCGAGCGCGAGATCGACGTTGTTCACGGTGACTTCGGCCGGGACTTCGAGGGTGATCGGCGAGAAGTTAAGAACCCCTTGGATACCAGAGCCCACTAACCGATTCACCACCGACTGCGCAAACTCTGCCGGAACACACAGAATGGTCAATTTGACACCACGTGCCCTCACAAATGATTCAATCTCCGTGTCAGGAAAGACCGGGATGGTCACCCCACGGGCGACAGCAGCTTCGGGATTCGCGTCGAACGCTGCGACCACTTCGAATCCTTCTTTTTCGAATCCGCGGTACCGCAGCAACGCCGAACCGAGGTTTCCCGCGCCTACCAAAATCACTGGTTGCAGATGCTCTCGACCAAGGCTCTCACGAATGACTGAGGAAAGAATTTCCACCGGATAGCCTAGCCCACGAGTGCCAAATTGCCCGAAATAGGCGAGATCCTTGCGAAGCTGCGCGGGCTTCACCCCAGTGGCCCGAGCCAGCGTGGTAGAACTCACGGTGCTCACCCCGTTGTCATGAAGCTTCTGCAAACTGCGGTGGTAAAGCGACAGTCGGTAAATCGCCTTCTTCGGAATGTCGACCTTGCCGGGTTTGTCAGGAGCTTCCATGAAAGATTTTTTAGAGAGCCTCGGGGGTTTGAAGAAGCTCTGAAACTCGATTCAGCAGGACTCCCGCGCCACCGCCATCGACCACACGGTGGTCAAAGGTCAGCAAAAGATCGGCCTCAGTCGCGGGCAAAAACGCTTCAACCTGCGCACTCCAAACCGGCTTTTTCACTCCAGCACCAACTCCGAGAATCAGGGTCTCATTTGGCAACGGAATCGGCGTGCCCGTGGTGAGACCAAAGGTCCCAAAGTTGGTCACCGTCGCGATGCCTCCACGGCAATCACCTTCAGTTAGGCGACGGCGACGCGCACGATCCACCAAATCGTCGTATTCGGAAACAAGATCCTTGAGGGATTTCTGATCGACCTTGCGAACCACCGGAACCACCACTCCGTCTTCGACTTGCACGGCCACGCCTATGTCAAACGAACGCGGATGAACCACCTTGTCGCCGATCAAATAACCCGCAGTCGTCGGATTTTCCGTGAGTGCCAAGGCAAACGCACGGAGCAAATAAAGCGTCAACCCAGGCTTCGGCGACTGGTTGCGGCGGTGATCCAGTAAGCGATCTAGCAAAATCGGCAAGCCCACGGTCGCCAGGGGCCGCGTCCAACTCCGGCGCATGGCATCGGCCACGGCAAGCCGCATCGGCGAGGCTTGGGAACTCGGCCACGTGTCAAGGTAGTCCAAGAAGCGCTCAAGATCCTCCACGGTAACTCGCCCGCCAGCACCCGTGCCTGCAATGGCGGAAATGTCCGCCTCACGAATCCCGAGGTCATCCATGCGCGCACGCATCCGAGGAGAAATGTAATGAGCGCCCATCACTCCAGTCGGGACAGGAAGCCCTTTGACACTTGGCACCACCGCCGGTGCCTCTTCGTAAGCATCATCGTCCAAGGCGAAATGCAGGTTACTCTCGGCCTGAGCCGGACCTGCCGTTTGGCTCGTGGTCACTCGCCGCTCGTCGATGGCCTCCAATGATTCAACCCCAGTCCGAACCAACTCCGCCTCGGTGACTTCAAGCAGTCCTAACAGACTTCCCACTGAGTAAGAAACCCCTTCCACCGCCCGCAACTCAGAAACCACTCCATCGCATAAGGTGGTCACACCCATGACCGCCTTGTTGGTCTCCACCTCGATGATTTCTTGGTCCGTGCGGACCACGTCGCCCACCTTGACACCCAGGCGGATGATGGTGGCCTCGGCAATCGATTCACCAAGTTGTGGCATGAAAATAGGGACAGTAGGCATTTGGGTAAAATTCGGGTTACTGAAATGCGAGTGCTAGAAGGAAAGCAGCTTTCTCAACGCCTCGCAAATCGACTCAGGCGTCGGGCGATGTGCAGCCCAAAGCTTCGGATGGTAAGGAACCGGCGTGTCCCTTGCATTCAGGCGCTGTGGTGGTGCATCTAATAAATGAAAACCCTCCTCGGTCACCCGCGCCACGACCTCGGCGGTCACGCCTCCCCAAGGAAAGGCCTCGCCCACCGCGAGCAACCGACCCGTACGGGCCACGGATGCAAGAATTGTGTCGATGTCCAGTGGCTTCACCGACCGCAGATCGACCACTTCAATTTCCCAACCATCTTGCACCAACCGGTCGGCGGCTCGCACCGCTTCATGAACCATCGCGCTGTAGGCAACCACAGTCGCATGCTTGCCCGGCCGCGTGATCCGCGCTTGGCCGATCGGCAAATGATCGCCGTTGATCGACTTCGCCTTGAGCCAGCGGTAAAGAAATTTGTGTTCGCAGTAGATGACCGGATCATCCAATGCCACTCCGTCTAAAAGCATGTGGTAGGCGTCGGAAACCGTCGCAGGTGTGAGCACCACGAGTCCGGGATACTGCGCGTAAATCCCCTCCATGCTCTGGCTGTGAAATGGCCCAGAACCCGGCGTGCCGCCCGAAGGCAAGCGCACCGTCAGCGGAATCGGCATGCCCGTCCGATAAAAATGCGTCGCTGCCTGATTGACGATCTGGTTGAACGCGACCGATGAGAAATCCGCAAACTGCATTTCAATGATCGGCCGCATTCCCTCAATCGCCGCCCCCACCGCCATGCCAATCATGGCATCTTCTGAAATGGGCGCGTCAAACACGCGGTTCGGAAACTTTTCCGCAAGGCCTTTGGTCGCTTTGAACGCGCCGCCAAAGGTCGCGATGTCTTGCCCATAAAGGAACACGCGATCGTCCTCACGCAGAAGTTTTTCCTGCGCCTCACGAATCGCATCAATGTAGGTCACACTCACGAGAAAATCGGTTGAGAAATGGGTTGGTCTAACGGAAAACGCGTGGACAGTGCCGTCCAGTCTTCCTGATAAGGATCGGGCACCGGCTCTTGCTGGGCTTGGGCGACCGCACGCTGCACTTCGTCGGCGATCTGATCCTGCCACGCGACGATTTCCTCTGCAGTTGCAAAATGATTTTCAATTAGCTGCTGCATGGCCACCTCGATGCAATCCTGCCCGTAATGGTCGACCCTCGCCTCAGCGGGCACATACGATCCATCGTCATGCTCGCCATGCCCAGACAGCCTCAGCAGCCTCGCCACCACCATCTGCGGTCCGCCGCCCTCTCGCGCACGTCGGACGGCCTCACCGATCACCGAAACGCACGCAAGCATGTCCGTGCCATCGACCGAGAAGCCGCCTACCCCGTAGCCGCGTGCTTTTTCCACCAAATCCGCGCACGCAAACTGACGGTCATTCGGCGTTGAATAAGCAAATTGATTGTTAGCCACCACGACCACCAGCGGCAAACGCTCGATCGCCGCGAGATTCAGCCCCTCATGAAATGCACCCGTGGAGGTCGCTCCGTCGCCGATACACGTCGCTCCCACCCGCCCCGCGAGCGTCCCCTGAAGCCGCTTGGCGAAGAGCATTCCCGCCACGACCGAAACTTGCGCGCCCAAGTGAGAAATCATCGCTGGCATTCCAAGATCTGGACGACCCCGATGGATATTGCCGTCACGCCCGCGCATAGGCCCCTTCACCGACCCCAGATAAGTCCGAGTGCAATCGATCAACGGCTCGCCGAATGCGGTGCGCCCGGCTTGGTCGCGGATCAATGGGGCAAAAAAATCCGTGCCTTGAATCAAGGCCGTGCCCAGCGTCGCACTCACCGCCTCTTGGCCCCGCCCGAGATAAACGCCCCCGACGATTTTCCCAGCTTTGTAGAGGCTCGAAAGCTTGTTTTCTAGGATTCTCCCGCGGAGCATCGACTGAAAAACGGAACGCAGAAAATCTCGGTGATTCATCACTCCGTCGGCAAAAGCTGGATGATCCAAAGGCGGCACAGCCGTAGCTTATGACGGCGAGGACAAAACCTGCAACCGCTTTCCCGCATCGTCATGCATCCCGCCGGTTCCACGCCACCAGATCGAGATATCGGAGCCCCTTTCCGCCGAAAAGATCCAGCGCACTGCCCACCGTCACATCCACCACCCCACACCCAGCCTGCTCAACCGTCAGAAGATCCGCCATCGTGGCCGCGCCTCCCGCATACGTCACCGGACATTTTCCCCATCCGCCTAACAACGCGACCAAATCGGCATCAATCCCGCCGCAGAGACCTTCCACATCAGCGGCATGAATCAAAAATTCGTCACAGAATGGCAGCAATCGGTCGAGCGTCGCATGGTCGACCACCAAATCCGTCAAGGTTTGCCAGCGGTTCATCGCCACCGCCCAGCCTGCCGCCGTCCGCCGACATGACAAATCGATGACCAGCCGCTCGCACCCCACCTTCGCCACCAGTTCCCGCAGGCGCTCTTCCTGAAATTTCCCCGCCGGATCAAACAGAGCCGACGTCACAATCACATGGCTGGCCCCAGCATCCAGCCAGTCTGCCGCGTTGGCAGCATCAATCCCACCACCGATCTGCAGCCCGCCAGGCCACGCCGCAAGCGCCTCACGCGCGGCAAGCTCGTTGCCAGGGCCCAGTTTAATCACATGGCCACCCGTCAGAGAATCGCCCCGAAACTGCTCCGCAAACCACCCCGCCGGGCGATCCGAAACAAAATTCTCCAACGGTCCCGCACCCGAATCACGCAAGCTACCGCCGACGATTTGTTTTACCTTACCTTGGTGAAGGTCGATGCACGGGCGGAATTGAGTCATGGAGCGGTGAAAGTTGAAATGCAGTTTAGGCGGTACTTGCGCAGAGTTTCAATGAATAACAATCAAGCAACACCCTCGCACACAGCGCCAAATCGAATGCATCGTCGCGATAAACATACCCAGTGTGGCTGAGAACATGGCCATCTATCAACGAGATGGCCTGTTCGAGGCCTTCTTGCTTGGAGGCGTATCAGTCCAGCAGATCCTCGGTTGGCAGATGACTACTGAAGTCCATCGCGCCATGAAGGATGCGGATGATTTTCATCAGTTGCCTCTGGCCAGATTGAGAAACTCGCTTTCCGTCGTGATCGCCGTTCCTTCACCCCTTTGGAGCTGTTCGTATCCCATGTTGACTTCGGCTAACAGATGGATACGCGCTTCAATTTCCTGCCATGAGGCGTTCTCAGGAAGATCCTTGATGGTTTCCATGGCGAGTTCCTTAATGGACATGGGAAAATGGTAGGGAATTTGTTTTAGAATTCAAGTTCACAAAAAAACCGGCGTCCCTTGTGAGGACGCCGGCCTTGAATTGTTCTTCTGCGGGGATCAGTCGCCGGAAACGCCAGCGGCTTCTGCCTCTGTGGCCTTTTGGTCGCGGAGCCAGGCGCGGCGTGACATTTTCACGCGGCCTTTTTCATCAACTCCGAGGCACTTGGCGGTGATGACGTCGCCTTTCTTGACGATGTCTTCCACGTTTTCCGTGCGGCCTTCGGCGAGTTCGGAGACGTGGACGAGTCCGTCCTTGCCAGGGAGCACTTCCATGAATGCACCGAACTGGGTGATGGAAACGACCTTGCCGGTGTAAACCTTGCCCACTTCGATTTCCTGGAACATCCGGTCGATCATCGCCTTGGCGCGATCGAGGCCTTCTTGCTTGGAAGCGTAGATGTGCACGGTGCCGTCGTCCTCGATGTTGATCTCGGCGCCGGACTCGGCTTGGATGCCCTTGATGTTCTTGCCGCCTGGTCCAATGAGCTCGCCGATGCGGTCTGCTGGGATCTTGACGGAAACAATGCGGGGCGCATGCGGGCTAAGCGGCTTTGGCTCGACGATCGACTCGGCCATTTTCGCAATGATCTTGGTGCGGCCGGCCTTGGCGATGTGGATCGCCTCCTCGAGCATGGCGAGTGGCAGACCGGGGAGCTTGAGGTCCAACTGATAACCCGTGACCCCTTCGTCGGTGCCACAAAGCTTGAAGTCCATGTCACCGTAGAAATCTTCCGATCCGATGATGTCGAGGAGCATCTTGTAGGACTTCATCGAGTCGTCAGCGTTGTTCTCCGTGACGAGACCGACGGAAATACCACCCACCGGGCGGATCAGCGGCACACCTGCATCGAGAAGAGCCATGGTGCCCGCACAAACCGAGGCCATCGAAGTGGAACCATTCGATTCCATGACTTCCGAGGAAACGCGGATGGCGTATGGGAAATCGGCTTCGGCTGGGATGACGGGTTCGATCGACCGCTCAGCGAGCGAGCCGTGGCCGATTTCGCGGCGGTTGATGCCACCCATGCGTCCGCATTCACCGACGGAGAAGGGAGGGAAGTTGTAGTGGAGGATGAAGCGCTTCTCGTCTTCGCCACCGGCGTAGTTGTCGAAATGTTGTTTTTCGTCAGCGGGAGCGAGGGTGGTGATGGCGAGGGCTTGCGTTTCGCCGCGGGCGAAAATGGCCGATCCGTGGACGCGTGGCAGGGTGCCGATTTCGCCGTAGAGCGGGCGGAGGTCACCGATGCCGCGGCCGTCAGCGCGAACGCCTTTTTCCATGATCGAGATGCGGAATGCCTTTTTTTGGAGGTATTCGAAGGCTTGCTCGACGTCGAAGTCAGTGGCTTCTGGAGCGCGCTCCTTGATGGCGGCTTCGACTTCGTCACGGAGAGCACCGACTTTCTTGGCACGCTCGGTCTTCGATGGGGCGTAAATCGCGGCCTCGATGCGGTCACCTGCGATTTCGTAGGCGATTTCGAGCAAGTTGTCCTTGGCGACGGTGAGGTCGTAAGAACGCTTTTCCTTGCCAGCGAGTTTCGCGAGTTCTTCTTGGGCGGCCACCAGCTTGGCGACGGCTTCTTGAGCGAAGTGGAGCGCCTTGATGAACTCGTCTTCTGGGAGCTCGTCGGCTTGGCCTTCGATCATGATGACGTTGGTCTTGTCGCCGACGTAGATCAGGTCGAGGTCGCTGTCAGCGCGCTCGTCGTGAGTCGGGTTGATGACGAATTTTCCATCGACGCGTCCGACACGCACGGCGCCGATTGGGCCGGCGAACGGGATGTCTGAGAGGCAGAGGGCGGCGGAAGCACCGTTCATCGCGAGGATGTCGGAGTCATTCACGCCATCGGCGCTGAGCAGGATGGCGACGATCTGGGTTTCGTAGAGGTAGCCTTTCGGGAACAACGGACGCAGTGGGCGGTCCGTCATGCGGCAGGTGAGGATTTCCTTCTCGGTAGGACGGCCTTCGCGCTTGAAGTAGCCGCCGGGGAAAACGCCGGCAGCGGTGGCTTTTTCTTTGTATTCCACCGAGAGTGGGAACCAGGTCTGGCCGGATTTCACCTTGGTGGCGGAAACGGCGGTGACCAGGATGATGGTGTCGCCGCAACGGACGGTGACGGCGCCATCGGCGAGTTTGGCAATTTTGCCAGTTTCGAACGTCATCGGATTGGTTCCGACATCGGCCGTGAGTGTATGGATATTCATAATCAGTATTTGTTTTCTTTTTCAGTGCGTACAGCTCGTTCTGCGGGATGCAAAACGGGCATTCATCGATTTCGGACAAAAATCCGCGACCCGCATATTGGCGAGCGGCGGACGATTTTTTATCCGGCGACTCGGGCAGAATTTTTGGCGCCCAAGCCGTTTCGCAAAACAGCCACTGGGATCTTCCAGTGGCTGCCTAGCGGAGATTGGATTAGCGGCGGAGTCCGAGGCCTTGGATGACCTGCTGGTAGCGTTCTTCCGAGCCTTTCTTGATGTAATCAAGGAGTTTGCGGCGCTGGGAAACCAAGGTAAGGAGTCCACGGCGGGACGAGAAGTCCTTTTTGTGAATGTTCAAATGGTCGGTCAGATGGAAGATCCGAGCGGTGAGGAGCGCCACTTGGTATGGTGCGCTTCCGGTGTCTCCTTCGTGGAGTTGATAGGCTTTGAGGTCGATTTCTTTAGTGCTCATGGTAATAAGGGATGGATCCAGCGGGTGCCAGACCGTCCTGGGTTCAAGGTTGGGCGCGGAGAAAAGCCCACCGACGCAAAATTTGCAAGATAATTGCTGAGGGGCGTGGAAGTTTTTAAAAAAACGGGTCGATTCTGCAATCCCTGCACGGCGCCCGGTGGTGAAATGAGCAAAAGTGGATTCTCTCGCCGAATCGTTGAATGCAATTCGCACCAGCTCTGGAATCACCAGCGATCGCATCAGAGACTCACACCCGGACTTTCAAATCCCTCACGCTCCACAGCACCCCAGCCGCTGCCTTGCCGTTCCCCCTTGGGAAATCCCAACGGATGTCAGAATCTTCCCAGCCGCTGTCAGCTCATTCCCAAGTGCTGTCAGCCAATTCCCAGACGCTGTCAGCCAATTCCCAGACGCTGTCAGCCAATTCCCAAGAGCTGTCAGCTCATTCCTAGGCGCTGTCAGCCAATTCCCAGCCGCTGTCAGCCAATTCCCAAGAGCTGTCAGCTCATTCCTAGGCGCTGTCAGCCAATTCCCAGCCGCTGTCAGTCAATTCCCAGCCGCTGTCAGCCAATTCCCAGCCGCTGTCAGCCAATTCCCAAGAGCTGTCAGCTCATTCCTAGGCGCTGTCAGTCAATTCCCAGCCGCTGTCAGCTCATTCCCAAATGCTGTCAGTCAATTCCCAGCCGCTGTCAGCTCATTCCCAAGTCCTGTCAGCCCC
>JARWZU010000075.1 GCA_029866215.1 Akkermansiaceae bacterium | reverse complement strand
AATTTCGAGAGAAAAAACATAATTCAAATGCAATGTAAACGATTGATTTTGCCGTGAGAGAGAGCAATGATCGGGTGTTGGCATTCAAATAGCCAAATAATGTTCACTAATAACCCAAGAAAGATCCTGAAATAAGAATCGTGTTGAGAGGTTATGTTGTTTGTTTGCTAATGGGTGCCTTTTCGGGTGCTGCTGAGCCGGCGCAGCCGTTCACCAACGCCGCGGCATTCACAAATCGGTGCATCATGATGTACGGGGACCGCTCTCCGAATGGGCACTACAAGACCAAACATCAATCGGTGGTGAATTTCAAAGGGCAATATTCCTTCAACTTGTCCGTCCCCTTAGGTGAAAGGCTTGAGGGATGGCAGGTTGCGGTTGCCACCAGCGACGATCTTCTAACGATGGAGTCGGAACATATGAGCGACGCGAATGGATTTTGTGCGACCGGAGCCATCGTGCTAGGAAACTGGGTGCATTTGTCTTGCCAGAACCACGGAAATCGCGAAAACGCTGCGACTTGTCACGCGAGGTCCGACGATGGGAAGTCCTACCTTTTGTATCAGGGTCACCAAGATAGGCGGAATTTTTGGTATTTGTCGAAGGTCGAGATTGGCAGTAATGGAAGTAGGCCATTTGTCATGCAGCACCCTAGCATCAATGACCCTGACGTCACCAATTCTAAGGCATGAAGGGCATCGTTCATCCATTAGCGTCTAGGCGCATAGCTGATAGGCTTTCTAACGTACCGGTCGTTTTCGCTGCCGTGATTGCAGCGGTAACTTTGCAGGCACAGGAGGCAGCACTTCTTCAGTTTTCCGGAATCTATCCGAGCCTTGCGATGTTCAATCAAGAGGGTGAATGCGGTACAGGGGCGATTGTTCCATGGGCAGATCGATTGTGGGTGGTGACCTACGGACCGCATTGTCCGAATGGATCGAGTGATCGCCTCTACGAGATCACCCCTGATTTGCAACAAATCAATCGCCCGGAGAGCGTTGGTGGCACTCCAGCAGATCGTATGATTCATCAGGAGTCCGGCCAGCTGCTCATTGGGCCTTACTTGATCGATCGAGACCGAAAGGTACGAGTTCTTACACCTAACAAAATGCCGGGTCGTCTGACTGGCGTGGCACGGCATCTCACCGACCCAGCGAACAAGGTGTACTATGCCACCATGGAAGAGGGGCTTTATGAAGTTGATGTGAATACCCTCAACGTCTCGTGCCTCATTCGTGACGGGCAGTTTTCGCAATTCATGAAGCGGGGGACGCAATTTCCGAATGCGCTTGATTCCGAGTTGCCGGGATATCACGGGAAGGGATTGTATTCGGGGCAAGGGCGCTTGGTCTATGCGAACAACGGTGAGCGGAGCAAAGAGGCGGAGGCCAAGCCAGACATTGCGAGTGGCGCGTTGGCAGAATGGAAGGGTAAGGGAAGTTGGCAATTGAGTCGCCGCAATCAATTCACCGATGTCACCGGTCCGGGTGGGATTTTTGGCAATCCAAATCCAGCTACCGATCCGATATGGAGCATGGGATGGGATCATCGCTCGCTCATTCTAATGCTGTTAGAAAAGGGTGAATGGCATTCTTACCGTTTGCCAAAGGCGAGCCATTGTTACGATGGTGCGCATGGATGGAATACCGAGTGGCCTCGTATTCGTGACATCGGTGAGGCAGAGCTTCTCATGACTATGCACGGTATGTTTTGGAAATTTCCCCGCGATTTTAGCACAACCCACGCAGGAGGGATTCGTCCGCGATCGTCGTATCTCAAGGTCATCGGGGATTTTTGCCGCTGGCAAGACCGCCTTGTTTTCGGAGCAGATGATGCTGCAAAGTCCGAGTTTCTCAACAAACGTCCGGCCAAGGGTGGGATCGCTGGACCCGGGCAGTCACAGTCAAACCTTTGGTTTACGGATCTAACTACTCCAGATCATCTTGGACCGGCTTCAGCGAGTGGTGCGGTGTGGATGGACGATGTCGTCGCGGATGGACAGGTTTCCGAACCATTTTTGTTTGCCGGATTCCACCAGCGTTCATTGTTCATTCGTCATGGGGCGATCGACGATGTTAGGTTCGATCTTGAGATTGACGTCGATGGTAATGGCCAATGGAGGCCGCTGCGTCACATCGTTGTCGGCGGAGGAAAAGGAAATTGGGTCGAGCTTGGCCGCGAGGTGTTGGGTGAGTGGATTCGGATTCGTGCAAATGGCAAGGCACCGCATGTTACTGCGCTCTTTCAGTACGCTGCGGCGGATCGTCGGCCCGATGAATCCAGCAAAATTTTTGTGGGACTTGCGAAGGTCACGGACCGCGCGGCAACCGGTGGTTTGCTCCGTGCCCGGGGTCGTGGGAATCAGACTCTAGCAATTCAAACGACTCGCATGGATGGGGAACAGTCGAATCCGGGGCCGCTTTATGAACTGGATGCATCGATGAAGCTCAAACCGCTCAGCGATCCTGCGGGCGAGCTGGAGATTTCCGAGGTCGCGACGATTCCTCTTGGCATTCTCACCAGCGATGCAGCCTCCGCGATTTTTCATGATGCGGACGGGCGTTCTTGGCGATTCCCGAAAAGCGAGGCGGCCTACGACCGACTCGCGAATGGAGCGGTCGTCCGAATTGCGCGTGAAGTTTGCACTGAGCGCGACCTATTCAATTGCCATGGTACCTTCTACGAATTGCCTGCCCAAAACGCTGGGGGCATCGCCAAAGTGCGCCCAATTGCGACTCACCATTTGAAGATCCAAGACTATGGGTCGTATCGTGGCATGTTGGTGCTCACTGGGATCCAACCCGATGCAGTGAATCCTAACATCATTCATTCGGACGACCGAAAGGCCGCGGTGTGGGTGGGCGTGGCGGATGACCTGTGGGCGCTCGGTAAACCTCGTGGAGTCGGTGGACCATGGAAAAATACTTCTGTTAAGAAGGAGGTGCCATCAGATCCCTACCTCATGAACGGCTTCGACCACAAGCGCCTAACACTTGGTAATGACGGGCCAGTGGATGCCATTTTTCATCTTGAAGTCGATCCATCGGGAAATGGAATATGGACGACTTTTGAAACATATCCGTTGAAGGCAGGTGAAAGTCTCCGCCGGGAATTGCCGCCGTGGTTCCAGGCTTGCTGGGTCCGGTTTTCTTGTTCGGCGGACACCGTGGCCACGGCTCAGCTCAACTACGATTGAGTTGCAGAGAAATTCTAGCAGCGCACCACCGGCGCAGTGGAGTTACTCTAGCAAATGTGCGCCGCGTGAGGGACGCGAGGCGAAAATTTGTGGCGTGATTCCGGTTGCCTTCTCATATTCGGCACCGAGCATTGCCGCGATGGAATCCGCATGTTTCGATTCACACAAGGTGACGGTGGACCCGCCGAAGCCACCGCCTGTCATGCGAGTACCGATCACGCCGCCGCTACGGCCGATTTTACGGGCGATCTCGACCATCAGGTCAAGTTCATGGCATGACACCTCGAAGTCATCGCGGAGCGAGTCGTGGCTTGCCGCCATGAGTGGCCCGAGCGCTTCGACATCGTTATCAGCGAGCGCAGTTGCGGCCGCGAGGGTTCGCGAAATTTCGCCAACGACGTGGCGGGCCCTGCGGTTGATCGGATCGCCGAGGATCTCCCAGCGGTCTCGCACCTCGGCCTCGGTGACATCTCTCCAGCTGCTTTTCCCGATGATTTCCAGTCCATCTTCGGTGTGCTTGCGGCGCAGTGCATAGCCGCCATCGGAGAGTTCGTGATGCACCATTGTATTTGAAATGAGCACCGTGAGACTTGGATCTTCGAATGGAACCAACTTCGGTTCCCCAGTCTGGCAGTCGATTAGAACCAAGCGGTTCGGCTCGCCGAATGCGGAAGCATACTGATCCATGATGCCGCAGGGAACGTTGGCGAAATCATGCTCGGCCTTCTGGCAAAGAAGTGCCTTCTCCTTGGTGCCTAGCTGGATTTCTAACAAGCCTTCAAGAAAAGTTGCCATGGCACATTCCAAAGCTGCCGACGATGACAGCCCAGCACCTCCCGGAATCGACGAATCGATGTAGGCATCGAAGCCCGGAATCGTATGCCCAAGATCTTGAAACCCACGGATCACTCCGCGCAAATAGTTTGCCCACTTGGGTTCGCTGATTTCCTGCAATTGAGTGAGGTCCAGTGTCGCAATTTCATCACTGATTGCCGAGCTGACCCGTGCGTGTGGCGTGCCATTGGCACTGCCTACGACCACGATGTAGCGATCGATTGCAAATGGCATGACAAACCCATCGCAGTAGTCGATGTGCTCGCCGATTAGATTGACACGTCCTGGCGCAGCGGCGGCAAGAGTTGCGTTAAAGCCAAAACGGTCTGAGAAACCCGTTTTGGCATGGCTGACGATGTCAAGAAGTGCAGGATTGGACTGGAGCATAAAATTATTCGATCGATGGAGTCGCTTGCGATTGGTCAAGGCGGCGGCGGTAGCTTTCGACCGCTTGATTCCAAACATTGTGCATGCTCTCCGATGGCCGAAGCCAGACCGCCCGATGCATCATTAGCATGGCAGATGCGAGGTACAAGAGCTCGGAAAGCTCGTTTTTCGTAAGATGTGCTGGGCCCTCGCTCAAGCAGCGTTCGGCGAGTGCCTCTTCGCTAGGGGTTAGTTCGGTATGTTCTAAGAGCGAAACGTGGACCCCATTCACATAGGGATCCACAATTGCAGCCACCACACCGCGGCGAGCATCGATGGATGCATCAAGCGCCGGGTCCACTGCTGCCGTCGCATGGTCGGCGAGGCGGATGATTTCGGGCGGATTGATTTCCTCGGGTGTCGAAAGGATGTTGCGTCTGCCGAGCGCACGGCCGTAGCGGGAGCGGCTGGTCCAGACTGAGACGGGTGCGGACAAAATCAGGCCTGCAAGGATTGGGCTCATCCACGCCGCAAAGTTCAGGTTGATTTTGAGGGCGATGAGAGCCCAGATGATTCCGAGAATCGTTGGGGCCGAGTGAAATCGGAACGCGTCAGACCAAGCCGTGCCGTCGGTCTCGCGGTTTTGGTTGCCCCAGCCGACCGCGCGACCGCGGATGATGCTCATCACCATCATGGTGTGCGCCAGCATGACGCAGGAAGCCAGTAGCATGGAAACGATTACCTCGATGAGCGCGCCGCAAATGATAGGGATCGCGCCACCGAATGAGCGGCGAGTGCGACCGGATAAAATTGCACCGATCACTGCGAGAATTTTTGGCAGAAAGAGAAGGATGAAAACAAAAAGTGTTAAAATGATACTTTGTTGAATCCCATCGATATGAAGCCAGCGAGAGGAATAGTTATCAAACGGCAGCTCGCTGAGTTGGCTTGAGAAGCGGTCCCATGCCACCCAAGTTCCGAGTGCAAGAAATAAGAACCAAAGCGGACTACTGAGGTAGGCCATGATCCCCATGAACAAGTGCATCCTAACAGAAAATGGCAACTTGCGTGCAAAGATCAACCAAAGGTGTTGGAGGTTTCCTTGGCACCACCGACGATCGCGGATGAGGTGATCGATGAGGGTAGGGGGTGCTTCCTCGTAGGTCCCTTCGATGTCCCAAGCGAGCCAGACCTCCCAGCCTTGGCTAACCATCAGAGCCGCTTCGACGAAATCGTGACTAAGGATCCGACCGCCGAAGGGTTCCCGGCCGGGGAGTGCGGGGAGCTCGCAAAATTCTGAAAATGGCTTCACGCGGATTAGCGCGTTGTGGCCCCAGTAGCTTCCGCCGCTCAGTTGCCAATAGTTTAATCCACGAATGAAAAGCGGTCCGTAGAGCCGCATCGCAAATTGTTGCAGGCGGGTGAAGACTGAGATTCCACGAATCAACTTGGGCGGCGTTTGAAGAATTCCGAGTCGTGGGTAGGCTTCCATCACCCGCGTCATCTTCACGACGTCCGCGCCATCCATTAGGCTGTCCGCATCAAGCACCAGCATTGACTCATAGCCACCGCCCCAAGTGCGGACAAAGTCGCCGATGTTACCTGCCTTGCGGTTCTCGTTGGTTTTACGACGGCGGTAGTAGATCCGCCCGAATCCGCCGAGACGGCGGCAGAGGTTGGTCCATGAGGTTTCCTCCATGACCCACAGGTCAAGGTCGCGGGTGTCGCTGAGGATGAAAAAATCAAATGACTCGAGCGTGCCGGTAGCCTCAATCGACCGATAGATCGCCTCGATGCGGGCGCACACTCGCACGCTGTCCTCGTTGTAGACGGGGATCACCACGGCGTGGCGCTGCTGCAAGGGCCCGGCATTGTCCTCGGCTAGTTTACTAATTCTAACCGAACGCTTCCGGCCCATGAGCGTGTCAAACGCGCCGAAGAGTGCATGGAATGAGCCGAGGACGAGGAGACCGTTGAGAATCGCAAAGATCGCCAGCAGCGGAAAGTGAGCCTTCTGAAAGCCCATCCGCCAGAACAGGTCCGCGAGCCATAGCGTGGCAACGATGTTCACCGTGAGCACACTCCCGAAGAAAATCGTGCGGCGAAGAACCGTGCGCACCGGGCTGAAAAACGGCTTGGTGTTCTCGCGGTTGGATGGAGGTTGATTTTCCATTAGAACAGTATGAACCAAACAATCATCAGAATCGCTGCTAACAAGGCGCCGGTAAACATCAAGCCGACGATGGGTTTACGGTCCATGGTTTCCCACCATTGAGCCGCGCCACTGCCGATCGAATTGAGTTCGAGAGGCTTAGGGATCATGGTCAACTCCGCGAACTGAGGCCCCGCAGCGAGGTAGGACTTCTTCATGCTTTCGACAAACTCTGATGGCCACGGACGCGGTGTTAGGAAAACGCCCTGCCACTGCCCCGGCATGCCAGCAAGCAGCAGAGCGAGGCGTCCGCGAGCGGCGAGGCGGCGATTCTCGAGCGGGACATCGAGCACATCTTGAGTCCAGTCGGCCACTTCCGAGAGGGCCTCCTCCATGGCAAGCAAGCGGGCAGGCTTTTCAGGCTCGGTGACGCGGCGTTCGGACGCGCGCCAGAGGATTCTGCGAACCAGCTCCGCAACGAGCAGACGGTTGCGAAGACGCAATGCCTGAAGATATGCTTCGACTGCGGCGTAAGCTTCTTCCCACTCATTGAGCTCACCCTCGCTGAGGGGGCGCAGTGTTTCTAGGGAATGACGCGGTGCACCCATGTTTCAGTGAGGAAATTTTCTCCGCGTTTCAGGCAGCATCGCAGCTCGACGGGGCCGATGTCTGAGAGTTTGACTCCTTCAGTCGCTGGTGCGATCTGAAAGGCGACGCGGTAGCGCGAATCCGGTAGTGGTTGAACAGTGACCGACTGGATTTTGACCCGATCCGAGCCTGGGCCGGTAGCTTGAACCTGAGGGGTGAGGGGGACGTCGCTTGACTGGGAGAGCGCCCTGCCGGTGAAATCCACCGTGATCGTGCGTTGGTTGGGTTGCCAGTCATGCACTCCCGTCCGGGTCGCGACGACATAGCCATCGGCGATCGAAGGATCTTCCTCCAGCGTCCAATGTTGGCGGTAGGAAAATTCGATGCGGTCGCCGGGTTGTGGGGTGCGCGCAGGTTCCCACATGGCGACGGCATTGTCGGTGAGTTCATTCGAGGCGGGGATTTCCATGAGCATCACACGGCCGGGGCCCCAGTCGGAGGTTGGCTCGATCCACAGTGACGGCCTGAGATGGTAGGATGCCTCGCCGTCTTCGTAGGCACTGAAGCGTCGATCCCGCTGGAGCAGGCCGAAGCCATCGCATTTCTCCATGTCGAAAAAGCTAAATTCTAACTTGTCGGTGTCATTCGCAAGCGGTCGCCAGAGACGTTCGCCGGTGCCTGTGCGAATCGCGAGGCCATCGGAGTCATGAACTTCAGGACGGAAGTCATCGAAGCGACGACGCGAATTTTCGCCGAACCAAAACATGCTCGACATCGGTGCGATGCCGAGGCGCTGCACGGCACGGCGGGCAAAAAGAACCACGCGAACGTCGACCATCGTCACATTACCCGGATCGATCCGAAACGCAAAAGCACCCGAGTAAGATGGCCCATCGAGCAGTGCATAGATTCTTGCCTCCACGTCGTTCGGCTCTGGCTTGCGAAGCCAAAATTCGCGGAACCCAGGGAACTCCTCCTTCACCCCCTCGGCACCGGTGTCCACGGCGACACCGCGTGATGAGATGCCATAATGCTGGTTTTTCCCTACGGCGCGCCAGTAGCTCGTCCCTTGGAAAACGGCGAGCTCGTCGAAGTAGTCGGGGTTGTTCAGCGGCGCATGAAGGCGGAAACCCGCGAAGCCACCATCGTTTGGCAAGTCACCGCGCTTACTAACCAGCGGGCCGTAGTTGAAATAGGCTTCAGAAAAACGGATTTTCTGTTGGTGCGTGCTCGTGAACTCATTCAGCGCGACCGGGTCGCGGAACAAATACCCAGGGTGCAAAAACATCGCCTGGAATGGCAGTTTCTCAGACGCCCAAAGCGCTTGGCTCGGGTTGAACCGAATATCGCGGTACTGGTCGTAACTCAGCTGATTCATCCAAGCCGGCAAGCTGTCATGCTCTGGCGCGACGTAAGGTTTGTTTGCTAGATCGCGGGCCCTGCTTTGGACACTTTCAAAGCCAACATCCTCGCGTTCCCATGTCTGGGCGATTGCGCTAGACGTCAGTGATCCAAGTGTCGCGATCAGAATGAGTTTATTCGGCACAGCAGGGAAATAGTGTGGATAGGGACCTCACGTCAAGAAGCGTGATTTGCAATTCTTTCAAAATTCAAGGGCTTCACCTGTCATTTTTGACGGCGTGGTAAGTGATGATTCCACCAAAATCGACGAGATCGGGGTCGGGCACCTGCCAATCAGAGTCAAAGTCGAGGAAAAATCGCTCAACTCCAAACCCGTGACTTTCGAGCAATGCGACCATTTGGGCATGCTCGAACCAGCGGATCGACTGGTGGGATTCGTGGTGCTGAGGCGGGTTTCCGGATAGGGAATACCGGTGGTCGCGCTCGACGATTTGTTGCGAATGGTCCAGGCGATGGCGGGATTCCAGCAAGCCGGTCCGGCCATCGGGCAGGGTGACACGGTGGTCGTCGTACCATTCATTTTCGGGCAGATCGCCTAGCAATTCGGCGTAGGGCATGAAGACCGTTAGATAAAGCCCGCCGCCGTGTTGGAGCAGTTGGAACCAGTGACCAAGGACGGCTGCGGGATCATCCGCAAGCTGTAGTGCAAATGCTGGGGCTAGCAACGCCGCGAATTTCTTATCGCCTTGCCAAGCGGCCATGTCGCCAAGGTGGATCTGCGCATGGAGGCCCAGCGCTC
Organism: Akkermansiaceae bacterium; assembly: GCA_029866215.1. Taxonomy (GTDB): domain Bacteria; phylum Verrucomicrobiota; class Verrucomicrobiia; order Verrucomicrobiales; family Akkermansiaceae; genus Luteolibacter. Next base: position 59,388 of record JARWZU010000075.1, on the reverse strand, counting down.
GCGATCGTGCCTTGGCGATCTGCAGCATGTCCTTGGATAGCTCGACGCCCTCGACGTTGAAACCCATCTGAAGCAGCGGGAACATCAAGCGGCCGGAGCCTGCGCCCATTTCCAGTGCGGGTCCGGGATGCAGACGAAGGAAATCCGCCATCAGCGCGACCTCGGAGGCGTCGTCTTCGGCGTCCCAGAACGCATCGTGCAGTTCGGCTTCAAGCGACAGGTATGGCTGAGACATGGCGGCGATGGTACCTTGAAATCTGCATGGAATGCACGGGATAAATGCGCGGTGGGATGGGCCACAGAATGCCCGCATTGCGATCTTGGCAGAATTTCGCTGGAAATCCCAAGAAGCCCACGCATGGTCAGCACATGGGGATGACACGATTTCAAAAACTGGCGACGGCCAGTCTGGTTTCGATGCTGCTGCTGATGTTCGTTGGCGCGGTCGTGCGGGTGACGGGCTCAGGCATGGGTTGCCCGGATTGGCCGACGTGCTGGGGCTGCCTGATCCCGCCGACCAAGATCGAACAGGTCGACTTTTCGAAGTTGCCGATCGAGCGATTTCAGCAAAAAGCACAGCGCATGGGGCGGGACCCCGCCACGATCAGCGTTGAGAGCCTGCGCCAAGAATTCAACCCACGCCACGTTTGGACGGAGTTTTTGAATCGCCTGACGGCCCTGCCCGTTGCGGTTTTGGTCATTGCCACGTTGGTTGCCTCGTTCTGGCAGCGTGAGAAGCGTCCCATGGTGTTTTGGTGCTCATTTGGCGCGGTGATGACGGTTTTCACCAATGCTTGGATGGGTGCCCGAGTGGTTTACAGCGGACTCGCTCCCGGGGTTCTAACGACTCACCTCGCACTTGCGATGGGCTTGATCGGGATGCTCGTTTATGTGGCTTGGGCAGGCTCGGATCGTCCGTGGCGGATCGTCGCCAATGAAAAGTCGCGGCAGCGCTTGAAGTGGGTCGTGACGATGCTGTTAGTCGTCATCGTCGCAGAAGGCATCCTCGGAACTCAGGTGCGGGAAATGACCGACGAGTTGGCGAAAGCCCACAGCAAAGCCCCACGCTCGACATGGGCGCTTGAGCTTGAGCAATCCTGGGTGTATCTCGCCCACCGAAGTTTCTCGTGGGCGGTATTGGCGCTATCCCTTGTTGCCTGGGTTCTAACGAAGCGGCATCGCTCGGGTGGGGCCGGAGGCGTCGAGCGGGTGGTGTTAGGGATTGTGTTTGCCCAAATGCTATTGGGTGTCGTGATGGCTCAGGTCCACATTTACTCGTGGGTGCAGGTTCTTCATGTGGGGCTAGCGGCCATTCTGCTTGCCTACGTCTGGCTGTGGCGCTTCGGCCTGTCGGGCAAAGGCGCGAGCGATGCCTGAGTTGATCAGGGCGCATTGGCTGCGGCAAGTCCACGGCGTTCGTCGATCCGGAGTGTGAGCACCAGCCCGACGGTTAGGAAAGCAGCGAGAACCAAGAGCGCCTGTGCCGTGCCGACCGTGTCCTTGACCCATGCGAAAGGAAATGTGGTCACGGCGGAGAGTTTCCACATCAGCCCCCAAATCCCAAAAACCTCAGCCTCGCGATTGGGCGGGGCCATGTAGCTCACGAAAGCGCGGTTGGATGAGCCGAGCGAACCGAGCCCGAATCCTAACAAATTGCCAATCCCCCAAAGCGGCCAAGTCGGGTAACTCCCTGCAGCTCCACTCAGCGCATGGACTTCATGAAGGTGGGCGTAAAGCGCAAACCCCAGCGCCGTCAGCAACCAGATCACGAGGAAAATCACCACCGAGCGTCGGTGGCCGAACCGGTCTTGATAGAGAGTCGGGACGATCGTTCCAATGATCCCTGAAACGGTGATGACGGCGACAAACACCACGAGGTCGACCTGCTGAAATCCGTATTCCGCGGCGAGCTTGCTTGCGAAGAAGACCACCACGCTCATGCCGGTGCCGTAAAAGAGCGAGCTGAGCATGAGCAAACCGAGGTCGCGGTAGCGGGTGAACTCCCGCAAGGTTTCCGCAAGCCGAACGAATCCTGCGGTAAAAAGATTGCGCCGAGGATGGAGGGTCTGCACCACTTGAGGCTCTTCTAACCACAGATAAGCTGGAATGGTGAAGGCAATGAACCACAACCCCGCAAACACAAAAAACGGCCTCCATGCGTTGGGCGCTTCAAGATGAAATAAGATCATGGAGCCGGCTGTTAGAATGAGGAGGACGAGTGCTGCCCCGTACGCGCAAGCCCACGAGAACCCGCTGACCCGCCCGACCTGATTGGGTTTCGCCAAGCTCGGAAGAAAGCTCGCGAGAAAATTTTCACCGATCGAAAAGGCAAAGTTGGCCGGAATGTAAATCAACACGGCCCAACCGATCTGACCCGGACGAATCCACCCAAGCGCACAAGTGAGCAGTCCGCAAATCAGCCCTGAGCCGATCAAAAACCGCTTTTTCCATGCACGTTCGTCGGCCGCCGCTCCAGCCAGCGGCGAAACGAGTGCGGTAAGCAGCATGCTGCCACCATAGGTGAGCGCCCAGATTCGGTCGTCGATGGCGTCATTTCGCACGACCACCTGAGAGAAAAAGATCGAGAATAACAGGGTGTTGATGATCAACGTGAACGATTGGTTTGCCACGTCGAACGAGATCCATGCCCACAACTGCCGTTGGCGGGGAAGTTGATCCAAGGGATAAAGTCGGCGGAGGATATTCATTGGCAATGGCACGGTTATAGCGAGTTTTGCGGGCACGGCAAGATATGCCATCCGTGAGTGACAACCCGCACGGATTCTGTCAGTGTGGGTCTCATGGCATTCGAACTCCACCCACAACTTGAAGCTGGATGCGACGAACTCGGCAGGCTCGGTGGTTGCCGACTTCTTCTGAAGAACAACGCGATTTTCCCATGGCTGCTTCTCGTCCCAGAGGTCGACGGCATCGAGGATCTTCACCAACTTCCCGCAGCGCAGTACGATGAAGTCATGGCCACGGTCCGCCGAGTCTCGGAGTTTGTCGCAGCGTACTTCCAGCCCGAGAAGCTCAACGTCGCCTGCATCGGCAATGTCGTCCGGCAGATGCACCTGCACATCGTGGGACGCTCCGCCGATGATCCCGCATGGCCGGCCACGGTCTGGGGGTTCGATGGGAAAAAGCCTTACAGCGACGAGGAAAAGCTCAAGATCCGTTCCGCCGCGCGCAGTTTTCTCGGCCTGCCGTGAGCGGGGTGTAAAAAATCCCGCCCTAGGATTGACGGAATCAGTCGATCCCGCTGACACTCGCTGCCCGCCACCGGCGGATTGTTCATGGACTACCAATCGAAAATTGCCACCAACGTCGCCTCCATCCCGCGCTCCGGCATCCGCGACTTCTTCGAACTCGTCCAAGGCCGCGATGACGTGATCTCGCTCGGCGTGGGCGAGCCTGATTTCGTCACGCCATGGCACATCCGAGAGGCTGCCATCTACTCGCTCGAAAAAGGCCAGACCACCTACACTTCTAACCTCGGCCTGCTCTCGCTGCGCAAATCGATCTCGAAATACGTCGGCGACTTTTTCCACGTGGAGTACAACCCAGCCACCGAAGTCCTCGTGACCGTCGGGGTCTCGGAGGCCATCGACATCGCACTTCGCGCACTGCTCAATCCCGGCGACGAGGTGATCTATCACGAGCCTTGTTACGTTTCCTACAGCCCGAGCATCGTGATGGCGCACGGTGTGCCGGTGCCCGTCCTCACCACCAAGGAGGATGGATTCTCGATGAAGCCGGAAAAACTTGCGGCCGCCATCACACCAAAGACCCGAGTGGTTTTCATCAATTTCCCGACGAATCCCACCGGTGCCTGTGCCTCGCGCGAGGACCTCGAGGGCATCGCAAAACTTGCGATCGAGCATGACCTGATTGTCCTAACGGACGAGATCTACAGCGAGCTTCGTTACGACGAGACCGACCCACACGTTTCCATCGCCGCGCTTCCGGGCATGAAGGAGCGCACGATTTTACTGCACGGATTTTCCAAAGCCTTCGCCATGACCGGATTCCGGCTTGGCTACGCGTGCGCACCGCAGCCGATCATCGAGGCGATGATGAAGATCCACCAGTACTCGATGCTCTGCGCGCCGATCATGAGTCAAAACGCCGCGATCGAGGCGTTGGAAAACGGGCAGCCTGCGATGATCGAGATGCGCAACAGCTACCACCAGCGGCGCGATTTCCTCGTGAAACGCCTCAATGAAATCGGGCTGGATTGCCACCTTCCCGGTGGTGCGTTTTATGTGTTCCCGGACATCCGTAGCACCGGCCTGACGAGCAAGGAATTTGCGATGCAGTTGCTGGAGCAAGAAAGTGTCGCCTGCGTGCCGGGCAGCGCCTTTGGTGCCTCGGGCGAGGGGTTCTTGCGGTGTTGCTATGCGACCGCCTTCGACGACATCCGCACCGCGACCGACAGGATCGAGCGCTTCGTCGGCAGACTTTAAGCGCCATGAGTGGGCAAGCGCAAAGCAGCGATCCAGCACGCCTGACCCACGCGCATGTGGTTCCCTTCGCGGTCTTCATGGGGTTCATGCTCCTGCTCCAACTGACGAGCGGCTTCATCGAGTGGAAACATCCAGACGCCCCATGGTGGCGGCAAGATCCTGCACAGCTCATCTATCCGATCCAGACGCTGGCGACGCTCGGGGTGCTCATCCACTACCGCCGCAGCTTCACGTTCGACTGCTCACTCAAGTGGACGCTCGTCGGCATTGGGTTTGGGGCGGTCGGTATCGGGTTTTGGTTGTTGCCGACTGCGCTTTACGACGCATGGGGGCTCCAGGGTGAAACGACGGGTTGGCTGAAGTCGTTGGGAGTGGCCGAGCGCAAGGAAGGCTTCGACCCCGGGATTTTTCACCATCCCGCCGCCTACTGGCTTTCCCTGGTCCTCCGGTTTTTCCGAGCCGCCGTGGTGGTGGCCTTGGTTGAGGAAATTTTCTGGCGTGGGTTCCTCATGCGCTTTGTGTGCGATTGGGAAGGGGACTATTGGAAACAACCCTTCGGCCGCCATCGTTGGCTCTCCTATGCCGTCGTCACGGGGTTGTTCATGACTGCACACGCGCCGGCCGATTACGCGGCTGCCCTCATCTACGGTAGCCTGACCTATTTCCTCTGTGTCTGGAGCAAAAGCTTGGGAGCCTGCGTCGCCATGCATGCCACCGCGAATTTCCTGATGGGTGTCTACATCATGAAGACGGGGCATTACGGGCTCTGGTGATTTAGAATCGGCGGGGTGGGGCAGGGTACCCGAGGAGCGATCAAAGAAAATGTCGGCCGCTTGCGAAATTCTCCTTGTCAGAATCAGTTCCGATCCCCATACATCCGCCCCCGCGCAATGCGGAATGGGTAGATGCCCGAGTGGCTAAAGGGGGCAGACTGTAAATCTGCTAGCGAAAGCTTACGTTGGTTCGAATCCATCTCTACCCACCATTTTCATAAGCGACGATTGAGGGAGCCGAAAGGCTCCCTTTTTTGTTGGGCGCGTCTGAGAGGCACGCCACTGGCAAGCCAGTCAGGAAGTTCGGCGGGTCGTGCATCAGGGGAGCACACGCGCCTACGCGTGTCGGATGGGGCACCCTCGCCGCATCCATGGTGGTGCCGTCATTGCGGGTCGAATTCACTGTCCGCGCGTCCCAGTGGGGGTCTCGGGTAGTTGAAAACGCTAGCCTAAAGCTCATCCTTCCACCACCCGCCGCCCCCCTTGGGAAATCCCAAGAGCTGTCAGTCAATTCCCAGGAGCTGTCAGCCCCAGACCCGTCGCTGTCAGCCACTTTCCCGTTCCTGTCCATCGATTCCTCCCCCTAAGGAGGGGCGACACCGCCAAGCCCCTCGCCGCAGGACTAACCTTAGTTTCATCCCTCGCCCCCCGTGAAGGGGGCAAGCCGTTACAATTTGTAACGGTTTGCCCTCAAACCATGTTTCAATCCGTGCCCCCCGTGAAATGTTCGGCTTCGCCGCTGGTGAGGTGGTGGCCACTCGGATCGACCTTCATTCATCACGTGCCCGCCATGATGACTCGTCTTGGCCTGCCCTCCACTGCCGATGGCAAGGAATTCCCCGCACAGGCCGGAAATCCCCTTTAGCTGCAGGGTGGTCTTCAGTTCATCCGGGAACTTGAGTTCAAGGACGTGCCAGACTATGCCAAACGCTTACCCTCGCCGCTTCTGCTACAAGATCACGACTCCATCGTGTGGCTTCGGAATCTGAAACTGCGTGAGCTACCCGCTTCGTGAGTGAGCCTCGAAAAGTAGGATCGTCTCGACCTCTCTCGCTTGAAACTTTGCGGATCTGCGCCTTTGCGCGAGTCGCTCTTCTCATGAAACTGCCACCACTGCTCCGAGCAGAACCCGCGCTTGCCACAGCAAAACCTCCACTGCCGCCAGCAAAACCCCCACCGCTCGGAGCAGAACTCCCACCGCCGCCAGCGAGACGCTCTCTGCCTCAAGCGAGAAGCTTTCGTGTCCCAGCGAGAACTCCTCGTGTCTCAGCGAGACGCTCTCGCTGGGAGTCGAGACGCTCTCGTGTCGGAGCGAGAGATTGATGTTCAAGGACTTATCTAAATTCGGTCCCTTCCAGCCTTTCTCGAGCGATCGTCATCGAGCACGAAGCCCTTGGTGATGTATTCCTTGAGCTTGTCCGCCGCCCCCTGGCGGAAGCGCACCGCCATGGGGCTACGCACGCGGAAACCGAGAGCTAGCACCATGTCCAGATTGTAATGGGAAACCTCGTAGGTCTTGCCGTCCGTGGCAGTTGTTCGGAATAGCCGAACAACTGAAATTTCCTCCAGTTCCCCGAACTCACTCACATTCGGAGCATTCAGGTAAAAAGACCTTTTGACTGCCACCTGCTCTTTTACCTGGAAAGCGATACCCTTCGTATCGAACGCGTCACGCACGGCACACGGGATCTTCCTAACCGCTTGCTGGAAGATCCTGAGGGATAGGCAGAAATCCTCTTTAGCTGCAGGGTGGTCTTCAGTTTGTCTGGAAACTTGAATTTTAAACAAAGAATTTTGGGGAGTTGGCCAAGGGTTGGATCTGGGGTGCAGACGCGCCCTCGACGCATTCATGGCGTGGTGCGGTCATGGTGGGGTGATTGCTTTTAACCTCTGAGGCGAAGTCGCCAGAAGTGTGGTTTTTGAGGCCTCAGGACATGGACCGGTCAAATGAATGTCGATTCGATGGCACCGTGCTGGGAGAGTGCAGGCATTGCGCAATGCGGGTGGAAGTTTATGGTCTTCTGCGATGATTCTCACCGTGAAGATTCCAGACGAACTCGCGCAAGATCTCGGCGCGGGCTTCGAGAATCTGGCGCTTGCTGCGTTGGAGGCTCTGGCTGCGGAGGCTTATGCAAAGGACGTGCTCTCGCTGGAACAAGTGCGCCGGATGCTGGAATTGGAGTCCATTTGGCGAGCACAGGAGGTGCTCAGCCGCCATGGCGTGTGGATGGGACAGACTGGTGACGAGATTTTGGCTGAAGCCGACACTTCCTCACGATTCCGCGCCACCTTGCCGTGATCATCGTCAGCGATAACTCGGCCCTCTCCTGCCTTGCGGAACTTGGGGAACTGGATCTGCTTCATCGGCTTTACGGCACGGTCACGATCACCGCCACCATCCACCAAGAGGCTCGCCATCCACGGGCACCCGAGGCGCTGCGGCAGTTTTTCGAGCATCCTACGTTTGGTTGGCTCGCTCGCGAGGCTTGAAATTGCTGACATGGGACAAAGAAGTGCTTCGAATCTGCCGCGGCAGATCGACCCGTCGGGGGCATTTCCTCTGAAAAAAGGTTCTTCGGGAAACGGCCGATTTTTTTTGCGCAGGCGTCAGATGGTGCTATGAAGCTTGCGGCGTTACGGTCGCACCTCTAACCCGGGTGTGGCGGTTGCCATTTCCAGTCACGGATTCTCTTCAGATCATCACCAACTCAAAACTACATCATGGAAAACTCCACATCGACTCAACCCAGCAGCGCTGGACAGTGCCCATTTTCAGGCGGCGGCGCGATGAGACCTACGCCCAGAGGCAACCGCAATCATGATTGGTGGCCCAACCAGCTTCAACTCAGCATCCTGCGCCAGCACTCGTCGCTCTCCGACCCGATGGGCGAGGACTTCGATTACGCGGAGGCCTTCAAGTCGCTCGATCTGGCGGCGGTGAAGCAGGACATCTACGAGCTGATGACCACCTCGCAAGACTGGTGGCCAGCTGACTACGGGCATTATGGGCCGTTTTTCATCCGGATGGCATGGCACAGCGCGGGCACCTATCGCACGGCAGATGGCCGGGGCGGGGCAGGGGCTGGCACTCAGCGTTTCGCTCCATTGAACAGCTGGCCGGACAACGGCAACCTCGACAAGGCACGCCTGTTGCTCTGGCCGATCAAACAGAAGTATGGACGTGCGCTGTCATGGGCCGACTTGATGATCCTTGCGGGCAACTGCGCGCTTGAGTCGATGGGTTTCAAAACCTTCGGATTCGGTGGTGGCCGCGCGGATGTGTGGGAGCCGGAAGAGGACATCTATTGGGGGCCTGAGACCGTCTGGCTTGATGACAAGCGCTACTCGGGCGATCGCGTGCTTGAGCACCCGCTGGCGGCGGTCCAAATGGGTCTCATTTACGTCAACCCCGAGGGCCCGAACGGCAATCCTGACCCGATTGCCTCAGCTCGCGACATCCGTGAAACCTTCGGTCGTATGGCGATGAATGACGAGGAAACCGTCGCACTCATCGCGGGTGGGCACACGTTTGGCAAGGCGCACGGTGCAGCAGACCCGAGCAAATACGTTGGACCGGCGCCCGCTGCGGCTGGCATCGCGGAGCAAGGCCTCGGATGGAAGAACAGCTTCGGGACGGGAAATGCCGGCAGCACGATCACCAGCGGACTCGAAGGTGCGTGGAGCAATACCCCCACGCAGTGGAGCAACAGCTATTTCGAGAACCTTTTCGGCTACGACTGGGAGCTTACGAAAAGCCCAGCAGGTGCGCACCAATGGAAGCCGAAAGGCGACGCCGGTGCGGGCACGGTGCCTGACGCGCACGACCCGGCCAAGCGCCACGCGCCGATGATGTTCACCACCGACATTGCCTTGAAAATGGACCCGATTTATGGGCCGATCTCCAAGCGTTTCTTCGAGAACCCCGCCGAGTTTGCCGATGCCTTTGCACGGGCTTGGTTCAAGCTGACTCACCGCGACATGGGGCCAAAGGTCCGCTATCTTGGCTCTGAGGTGCCCGCCGAGGAGTTGATCTGGCAAGACCCCATCCCAGCAGTCACGCATCCAATCATCGACGATCACGACGTGGCCGCACTGAAGGAAGCGATCCTCGCGTCAGGCCTTGCGGTTTCCGAACTCGTCTCCACCGCATGGGCCTCTGCATCGACCTTCCGTGGGTCCGACAAACGGGGTGGGGCAAACGGCGGACGCCTTCGCCTTGCGCCTCAGCAATTTTGGCAGGTGAATCACCCGACGGCGCTCGCGAAGTCCCTGCAGGCGCTCGAGGCGATCCAAGCCGAATTCAACCGCACCGCTCAAGGCGGCAAGCAGGTTTCGATCGCCGACTTGATCGTCCTCGGCGGATGCGTTGGGATCGAGAAAGCCGCACAAAATGCGGGCCACTCGGTGACCGTGCCATTTACCGCAGGCCGGACCGATGCTTCGCAGGAACAAACGGACGTGGCTTCCTTCGCCTTGCTGGAGCCTCTCGCAGATGGTTTCCGCAACTACCAAAAAACGCATTACACGACCAGTGCCGAGGAGATGCTGTTGGACAAGGCTCAGTTGCTCACGCTCACGCCGCCCGAGATGACGGTGCTCGTCGGCGGGATGCGGGTATTGCACACGAACTTCGATCGCTCATTGACTGGAGTTTTCACCAAGCGCCCTGAGTTCCTGACCAATGACTTCTTCGTCAATCTGCTCGATATGAGAACGACGTGGAAGGCGACCACCGCGCATGAAGATCAGTTCGAGGGCAGTGACCGCGTCACCGGTGAGCTCAAGTGGACCGGATCGCGCGTCGATCTCATCTTTGGATCGAACTCTGAGTTGCGTGCTCTCGCAGAGGTTTACGGCTGCAGCGACTCTCAGGAAAAGTTCCTCAAGGATTTCGTTGCTGCATGGACCAAGGTGATGAACTTGGATCGTTTCGAATTGGCCTGAGGCCATGGCGGCAGACATTCCATGATGTCCTGATCGGTGGGTGCATCCCACCGATCGCGTGATGGTGGAGGCCGATTTTTCAGACTCGAAAATGTTTGAGGCTGTGCCAGAGTCGCGTGTGGATTTATTTTCCAAGCCAAAGACTCCTGAGGAGAAAGCCTTGTCCGTAACGCAGTTGATGCGACGGATGAAGAACCTGTTGGAGATCCAGATTGGCGAAGTTTGGGTCGAAGGTGAGGTGTCGAATCTGAAAAAACAGGGCAGCGGCCATTGGTATTTTTCACTGAAGGATGAGGGCGCGCAGGTTTCGTGTGCCATGTTTGGGGCGCGAAAGCGGGTGGGTGCCGATGCGCTGGAGGATGGGGCGAAGGTGCGGGTCTTCGGGGAGGCGAGTGTTTACGAGACGCGCGGGCAGTTGCAGATGATCGTGCAGAAAGCCGAGCGTGCGGGGGCGGGGGACTTGCAGGCGCGATTTGAGGCCTTGAAGCGCAAGCTGCATGCAGAGGGCTTGTTTGATGCGGAGCGCAAGCAAGCGATCCCTGCGTTTCCGCAAGTGGTGGGCATCGTGAGTTCCGGCACGGGTGCGGCGCTGCAGGATATTCTCAACGTCCTCAGAAGGCGGGCTCCGTGGATCCAGCCGGTGTTGTTTCCGGTCCGCGTGCAAGGAAGGGGTGCGGAATTGGAGATCGCCAAGGCCATCGAAAAATTGGGGCGGCCTGAGGCGTATGGTTACCCGACGTGCGATGTCCTCATCGTGGGGCGTGGTGGCGGGTCGATCGAAGACTTGTGGAACTTCAACGAGGAGGTGGTCGCACGAGCGATCGCTGCGTGTCCGGTGCCGATCATCTCGGCGGTTGGGCATGAAATCGATTTCACCATCGCCGATTTTGTGGCGGATTTGCGTGCACCCACACCGAGTGCGGCGGCGGAACTGGCGGTGCCTGATGGAAACGAATTGCGTGCGAGGCTGCAGCAGATTCGCCGCCGGATGGGGCGAGTCACCCAGGAGCGACTGATGCGGGCTGATCTTGCGTTGGAGACGCTGAAACGTGGAGTGCTCAGGCGCGATGGCGAGCGAGTCTTGCGCGAGTCCGTCATGCGAGTGGATGCGATGCGTGGCCAGTTGGCTCAGTCGATTCGGGCATCGCTTGAGAGGATTGCGTTGCGCGTGCAGGAGGCGAAGGGGCGCCACCGTGCGTATCATCCAGCGACCGTGTTAGAACGGCGGGTGGATCGGGTGATCGCATTGCGCCAACGTTTGGAGCGCGCCGCCAAGGGGTCGATCGATCAGCGAGCCGATGGGATCGTCCGCCTGCGTGGGCTGGTTCGCGCGCTTGGGCCGGAGTCTGCATTCCAGCGTGGATTTTCCATCACGCTCGGGGGAGACGGAAGGATCATCACCTCAGCCGCCTCGCTCAAGGCGGGCGATGAGCTTCGCACCAAGTTTGCCGATGGCGAAACCCTCAGCACGGTGAAGGAATCCAAATGATGATTGAGATCGATGTATTAGAAACGCATGCCGACCGTGCGTATGCAATTTTGGCGGGTTTGGTGACGCCGCGGCCGGTCGCATGGGTGACCACCCTCAATGAGGATGGAAGCACCAATGCCGCGCCATTTTCGTTTTTCAATCTCTTCGGGGACGATCCGCCGCTGGTAATCTTCGCTCCGGGGAATCGTGAAGATGGAGCGCCGAAAGACACGGCGCGCAACTGCGAGCGCAGTGGGGAATTTGTCGTCAATCTAGTGGATGAAGCGATGGCAGAAGTGATGGTTCAGACATCGGCGTCGGTGGCCTACGGCGTGAGTGAGACCCTAAGGGAAAATCTCGAGACCGTCGCTTCTTCGGTGGTCGCCCCGCCCAGGATCGTGGGTGCACCGGTGGCGCTGGAATGCAAGGTCCATTCGATCCAATACGTCGGGAACAACCGCTTGGTGTTCGGAATCGTTCACCGCGTGCAGGTCCGCGAGGAGTTTTTCGATCCGCAGACCATGCGGGTACGTGGCGAGAAGTTTCATCCGATCGGTCGGATGTCCGTGCCGAATTGGTACTGCAAGACCAGTGATTTATTTGAGATGCGTCGGCCCGACTGAGGTCCGCAAGTGGTCGATCGCCTCGCGCAGGTCGTCCGCCGTCACGGTGTCGATCACCTTTGCGCTGCCAAGGGCATCGAGCACCACGAAGCGGATGGCACCAGCGGAGAATTTCTTGTCGCGAGCGAGTTTTTCCATCACCGAATCGGTGGTAATGCGGTCGTTCAAGACCAGCGGCAAGCGGTAGTGTTCTAGTAGGCCGATGACCTTCGCGCTTGCGGACGGCGAGAGCCCCGCGTGGCGTTCGGAGAGAAAAAGGGCAGCTCGGATGCCGAGCGAGATGGCTTCGCCGTGCAGCATCTCGCCATAGGGGAGGGACGCCTCGATGCCGTGGCCAATCGTGTGGCCGAAATTGAGCAGCGCCCGAATGCCAAGGGTTTCATGCTCGTCTGCCTCGACGATGCGGGCCTTGATCGCGATGTTGCGGGCAATCAAGGCTGCGGGCACCTCGCGTCCGTTGGGATCGAGGGCGGCGAGTTCATCGAGCATCGCCGCATCGCGGATGGCCGCGTGTTTGATCGCCTCCGCGAAGCCCTCGCGGAACTCGCGGTCGGGCAGGGTCCGGAGCGTTTCTGGATCGATGAACACCGCGCGCGGTTGGTGAAACGCGCCCAGAAGGTTTTTTCCTTCGCCCACGTTCACCCCGGTTTTGCCGCCGACGGATGAATCCACCTGCGCCACGATGGTCGTGGGGATTTGCACGAATGGGATGCCGCGATAAAAGATCGACGCCACGAATCCTGCGAGGTCACCGACCACCCCGCCGCCCAGAGCGACGACGATCGACTTGCGGTCATGGCCTGCTCGGATCATTTCCCGGCAAAGAGTTTCCGCTTGTGTCATCGACTTGGAAGCCTCGCCCGCAGCGACCGTGTGCAGGGTCGGATGGAACCCGCTGGATTCAAGCGAGGCCAGCAGCGCGCTGGCGTGGAAGCGTGCGACCGTTTCGTCGCTGATGATCGCTGCGCGTTGGCCTCTGATGCCGAGTTGAGAAAGCGTCTCGCCGGTTTGGGCGAGAAGACCGGTTTGAACGAGGACGGTGTAGGCGCGTTCGCCGAGATCGACATGGACAGAAGGCATGGGCGGAGCATGAAACAACGGTTGCACATGTCCAGACCATCTCGCGTCTGCCGGTGTGGGCTGTTTCGTGCTTGGCAGTGCATGGATGCTGGGGAATCATCGATGGAGATGGCGAAGGTGATTCAGGAAATGGAGGGTTTGCGTGTCATGGTGGATGACATCATTTACATGCCGAACCTTGATGCTCCTGCGGACAAGCCACATCCATTCGTGTATTTCATTTCCATCCACAACGAGTCTCCGGTGCCCGTGACCATCCGTGGCCGCAAGTGGGTGGTTCGTGATGCGGAGGGAGACACGACGGTCGTGGAGGGCGAGGGAGTCGTCGGTCAGACACCCACGATCGCGCCCGGCGAGCACTTTTCCTACAATAGCTACCACGTCGTCGCTGACGGTGGGGCGGAGGTCTCCGGGGCGTTCTTTGGAGAGACCGCAGTGGGCGATTGGATTTTTGCGAGAATTCCGGATTTTCGGCTGGAACTGCCGCAATGAGAGCGATTTAGCGATTCTACGGATTACCCGACGATCACATGATCCATGTGGATGTCGTGCGGGTCTGGGTGGGTGGTGGTGACCCATTGATTTGCGAAGCAGGCGCCGACCTTGAGGGCGTTTGGGCGGGCGTTTGCCAGCAGGCGATCGTAAAACCCGCGGCCACGTCCGAGTCGGCCACCGAGGGGATCAAAGGCGAGGCCGGGGCAAATGAACGCATCGATTTCGGCAATTTCGATTTCGGGAAGGGCGGCGTCGGGTTCGAGGATATTGAACGCGCCGAGCTGCAATCCCTCGGGTGGGTTCGCCACTTCGTGGAGAGTCAACGTGGTGCCGGTGACACGTGGGAACACCCAGCGGAGGTCGCTGCGGTGGGCGATCGTTTCCGCGAAGTCCACCTCGCCGGCGAGCGGTGAGTAAATCGCGATGGTGCGTAGATTTGGGCGATCGGCGAGCCACTGTGTGAGAGCGGTATTTGCCTTAGCGGATGAAGCTGGGGTCTGAATGGCCTTCCGCATGGCCTTGCGGAGCTCGGGCTTGTTGAGAGAAGAATTGGGAATTGTCACTTGCTATGCGGAGGACTTTTCCCATGTTTAACGCCGATGACTCGTTGTTGGCAAGCTGTCGCCGCTTTTTGTGCTTTGGTTTCGGTGGTCCATGCCGCCGAAGCAGAAAAGCGCGTGCGTTGGGTTGCGCCGAAGATCGTGGCGAGCGTGTTTTCCGAGAGCCTAGGCATGATTGATTCCGAGCGGGACGACCACGCGACCAATCTCGCCGATTACGCGACGTACCGCGTGCAAAGCGTCGAGGGCGATGCGGCTTCGCTGGCCGTGGCGCATCGGTTCGTGGCATTGGCCCTGCAGCTTTCGCCCAAGAATAAACGGGCCACGGCGCTGAATGCAGAGCTTTCCAAGGGACTTGTTCCAAAACCGGTCGAGGCCAACTATCAGCCACCGGCGCTGGCAAGGGTTCTCGTCGCGCGTGGAAAATTATTGGTCAAACAAGGCGGAGAGGAAAACGAGGAACTTGCCCGCTATTTTGTTCAGCTTGCGTTTGAGATTGACCCGACCAACGCCGAGTTGGCGCGTGCGGCCGAAGCATTTCTGCTGGAGAAGGGGCCGGTCGATTGGGAGCGACTTGGCCAAGGCAGCTCAAAGCAACCGTAATTGAAAAACAACGATGGCGGCAGAAATTGAGCGGAAGTTCCTCGTGCGGGGTGATTCGTGGTTGGAGGGCGCTGTGGGCGTTCGGATCGCGCAGGGTTATCTCTCCCAAGACCCAAGCCGAACGGTTCGGGTTCGGATTGCCGGGGAAACTGGATGGCTGACCATCAAGGGGTGCACCGAGGGCATCACTCGGCAGGAATTTGAATATCCGATCCCGCTCGCGGATGCCAAGGCACTCCTTGGGCTTTGTTTACCCTCAGTGATTGATAAAACCCGATACCGAGTTCCCTTTGGCGGCCATGTGTGGGAGGTCGACGTGTTCCATGGCGACAGCCAAGGATTGGTGCTCGCGGAGGTCGAGCTTGTGGACGAATCGATCGAACCACCGCTTCCGGCGTGGGTTGATCGCGAGGTTTCTGCCGATCCACGATATTTCAACTCCTGCCTTGCCTCGTTTCCCTACGGAAAATGGGCGGATTCGTGAACGATTTGAGAATCTTGAGGATTCTACAATCTCCCGCTTGCCAGCGGGCGTCATCCACTTACCCTTGCTTCAGCAACTCACATGAAAATCTGGCTCGACGGTAAATTAGTTGATGAATCCGAAGCGAAGGTGTCGGTCTTTGACCACGGACTTCTCTACGGCGACGGTGTTTTTGAAGGGATTCGTTTCTACAACGGACGGATCTTCCGTCTGGAAGAACACATCCGGCGGCTGTTTGATTCAGCCCGTGCGATCATTCTCGATCTGCCATGGACCCAAGAAGAGGTTTGCAAGTTCACCTGCGAGACCGTCGCGGCGAACGGCCTCACCGACGGGTACATCCGGTTGGTGATCACGCGTGGTGCGGGTGAGCTCGGGCTTAACCCTTACCTGTGTCCGACGCCGTCGATGTTTATCATCGCCTCGACCATCAAGCTTTACCCAGATGAGACCTATCAAAATGGGCTCTCCATCATCACCTGTGCGACTCGTCGGCCAGCGCCGGGCGCCTTGATGCCTCAGGTCAAGTCGCTGAACTACCTCAACAACATCATGGCCAAGGTCGAGGCGATCCAAGCCAACGCGCTTGAGGCGGTGATGCTCAACGAGCAAGGCTACGTGGCCGAGTGCACCGGAGATAATTTGTTCCTCATCAAAAATGGAGTTCTGCTCACTCCGTTGATTTGTGATGGTGCGCTCGATGGCATCACGCGAGCAGTGATTATTGAGATCGCCGCAAAGCTGGAGGTTCCCTTCAAGGAATGTTCCCTCACGCGCTACGACATTTTCACCGCAGATGAATGCTTCCTCACTGGTACGGCGGCGGAGGTCATTCCGGTCGTCGCGCTGGATCGTCGGGTGATCGGCACCGGCAAGCCTGGCCCGTTCACCGCCCGTTTCCTCGCAGCCTTCCATGAATTGGCGATGAATACGGGTACGCCATTTGCTTAAGTTGACCACCGGACTGAATCAAAATGAAATGTGATTTCTGCGATACCAAGGCAACCGTCTTCCTCACGCAACTCGTGGAGGGGGAGATGAAGAAAATTTGTCTTTGTAACGCTTGCGCGAAAGAGCGTGGAGTCACTGATCCTACGGGTTTCTCGTTGGCGGATCTTCTGCTGGGCGGTTTGCCGGGCGGGCCAGGGCTTGCGATCGGTAACCCTACGACGGTCTCGAGTGGTGGTAAAAAATGCCCCAGCTGCGGGTTCACCATGGACGACTTGAAAAAGGTACGGCGATTTGGTTGCAGCGAATGCTATGGCACCTTCAGCGATGAAGTTGGCCAGATGCTGCGAGGGATGCACAAGGGAGCCACCCACATCGGCAAGGTGCCCGAGGGCCTCATGGCCAACCAAATTCGTACCCAGCGGCTCGAAGAACTTCGCTCACGCCTTGATCAAGCGATCGCGGCGGAAAGCTACGAAGAAGCCGCCGGTATCCGCGATGAAATCCGCACTTTAGACGAGGTGAATCATTGAAATTCCGAAACTCGATGTTAAAGAAAAATTGCCCCCCAGAGTTCCAACCACTGATCACCTTATGATGCGCTTCGCCACCCTCATCAAACATCCCGCCGATTGGATGACGGGCGGGCATGGGTCGCATGGCGCCGTTCTGACGTCGCGGATTCGCCTCGCTCGGAATCTCCGCCACCATCCATTTCCCGGTTGGGCAAAGCGTGAACAACGTGCCACTGCCCTCGGGGTGATGCGCCCCGCAATCGAGGCATTGGCGGTGATGAAGGATGCATTTTCTCATGAGCTGGATGATCTTAGCTCGGTCCAGAAGCAGGTGCTGGTCGAGCGGCACTTGATTTCCCGTGAGCATGCCGCTCGGGGTCACGGGTCGGCAGCGGTCATCGAGCGTCGGCAGAGTTTCAGCCTGATGATCAATGAGGAGGACCACCTCAGGATGCAGGCGATCCGGCCTGGGTTGCAGCTTTCGGCCGCATTTGAGGCGCTGTCCGCGCTGGATTCCGAATTGGAGAAGTCGCTGGAATTCGCTTTTGACGCATCGCTTGGCTACCTGACGACTTGCCCCACCAACTTGGGCACCGGCCTGCGCGCTTCAGCGATGCTGCATCTGCCGGGATTGGTCTTGAGCGATCAGATCGGTCAGGTCCTCCAAGCCGTGAACAAGATCGGACTCGCCGTCCGCGGACTTTACGGCGAAGGGACGGAATCCCTCGGCAATCTCTACCAGATTTCGAATCAATCGACCTTGGGTGAGAGCGAGGAAATGATCATCCGTCGCTTGGAGCGCGTGATTTCCCAAGTTGCAAGCCACGAGCAAAACGCCCGAGAAAAGCTGCTGGAGGACGACCCCGCGATGGTAGCGGACAAAGTTGGCAGGGCCTACGGGGTGCTGCGCCACGCGCACATCATTGATTCCAAGGAAGCGCTCAATCACCTTTCGCTGCTGCGGCTTGGAGGAAATCTTGAGTTTTTCCCGCGTGAAACCGTGCTTTTGTGCGACGCATTGCTGATGGACATCCAGCCGGCCCACCTGCAACTCCATGCGGGCAGCAAACTCTCACCCGAGGAACGGGATTGCAGCCGTGCGGAAATTTTACGCTCTCGTTTGCATTCTCTCGAATCCCCTGATATTGGTACTTCATTAAAAGGGAATTCCGAACCACTTGACCATTCCAACCCAGAGAACACATGAACAACTTCACCCCACGCGCCCAACAAGTTCTCGCTCTCGCCCGCAAGGAGGCAGACCGCTTTAGCCACTCTTACGTCGGCACCGAACACTTGTTGCTCGGCTTGATCAAGCTCGGTCAAGGAGTCGCCGTGAACGTCCTCGAGCGGATGGGCCTCGAACTGGAAGCGGTTCGCATGGAGGTCGAAAAAGAGGTCGGCTCCGGGCCACCTCAAAAGGCCACTGGCAACATCCCTTACACCCCAAGGGTGAAAAAAGTTCTGGCTCTCGCCAACAAGGAGGCGAAGGCGCTCAATCATTCTTATGTCGGCACTGAGCATCTTTTGCTCGGACTCTTGCGGGAGGGCGAGGGTGTCGCTGCTAGAGTACTCAAGCGCTTGGAAGTGGACATCCAACGGACGCGAAACGAGATCCTTGCCGAAATCGATCCGAATTTTTCACCGGACGACCACGACGAGCCAGACGACGACGATGATGATGAGATCGAAGAGGGGCCTTTCGAAGAGGAGGCCGCTCCCCAAGCTGCTGCCGCAGGGCAGGAGGCGAAATCCAAGACCCCTGCGCTGAAAGCGTTCGGCCGCGATTTGACCAAGGTGGCGCGTGAAGGTGGACTTGACCCGGTGATCGGTCGCGAAAGCGAGATCGAGCGGGTGATTCAAATTCTTTGCCGCCGCACCAAGAACAACCCCGTGCTCATCGGCGAGGCGGGTGTGGGCAAGACGGCCATCGTCGAGGGCTTGGCCCAAGAGATCGCTTCTGGCAATGTCCCAGAAATCCTGCGGGAGAAAAAAGTGATCACCCTCGACCTCGCATTGATGGTGGCCGGCACCAAGTACCGCGGCCAGTTTGAAGAGCGCATCAAGGCGGTCATGGACGAGATCCGGAAGGTCAAGAATGTCATTCTTTTCATCGATGAGCTCCACACGATCGTGGGTGCAGGTTCCGCTGAGGGGGCGATGGATGCCTCGAACATCATTAAACCGGCCTTGAGCCGTGCGGAGTTGCAGTGTGTGGGTGCCACCACCCTCAACGAATACCGCAAGCACATTGAGAAGGATTCGGCACTTGAGCGCCGATTCCAGCAGGTCAAGGTGGACGAACCGTCGGTGGATGATGCGATCAAAATTCTCCAAGGCCTCCAAGAAAAGTACGAATCGCATCACAAGGCGCAGTTCACCCCCGAGGCGATCGTGGCGGCGGTGAAGTTGACCTCACGCTATCTTACCGCGCGGTTCCTGCCGGATAAAGCGATCGATGTCCTCGACGAGGCGGGAGCACGCGCACGCATCGGGACGATGACGCGCCCAAGCTCAATCAAGGAGCTGGAAGCGGCCATCGTGCACATCAACCGCGACAAAGTCGCTGCAATCGCTGAGCAAAATTTCGAGAAGGCAGCATCGCTCCGGGACGATGAGAAGCGCGCCAAGAGCGAGCTCGACGAGACCTTGAAGGCATGGCGTTCATCGTCCGAAGAGACCATCGTCACCGTGACCGACGACGACATCATGGCGGTCGTCTCCAAGTGGACGGGGGTCCCTCTCCGCCGCATGGAGGAGAAGGAGACTGAGAAGCTCCTGAAGATGGAGGATGAATTGAAAAGTCGTGTCATCGGCCAGAACGAAGCGGTGGTCGCCATTTCCAAGGCACTCCGCCGCTCGCGTGCGGACCTCAAGGATCCACGTCGTCCGATCGGCTCGTTCCTTTTCCTCGGGCCCACAGGGGTTGGCAAAACCTACTTGGCTCGCAATCTTGCCGAGTTCATGTTTGGCGACGCGGATGCCTTGATCCAGATCGACATGTCGGAATACATGGAGAAATTCACCGCGAGCCGACTCATCGGTTCGCCTCCGGGCTATGTGGGCTACGAAGAGGGCGGCCAGCTCTCCGAAGCCGTTCGCCGTCGCCCTTACTCGGTGGTCCTCTTTGACGAGGTCGAGAAGGCGCATCCGGACGTGATGAATTTGATGCTCCAGATTTTGGAAGAGGGGACGGTGACCGATTCACTCGGCCGCAAAATCGATTTCCGCAACACCATCATCATCATGACTTCGAACGTCGGTGCCTCGACGATCAAGCGCCAGACCACGCTCGGATTTGGGGCCATGGCTGCGGACGATGCTGACCACGACGGCATGAAGGACAAGATCATCGAGGAGGCGAAGCGCTACTTTAAGCCCGAGTTCCTCAATCGCTTGGATAGCTTGGTGGTGTTCCACATGCTCGAAAAAGTGGATCTCAATCAGATCGTCGACCTCGAAGTCTCGAAGTTGGTCAAACGCCTGAAGGAAAAAGACATCGCGCTGACGCTGTCCGCTGAGGCTCGCGACTTGCTTTCGGCCAAGGGCTTTGATCCGGCTTATGGGGCTCGGCCGATGCGCCGCGCGGTGGAACGTTTCCTCGAGGATCCGCTTGCGGAGTCCCTGCTCCGAGGTGAGGTCAAGGCGGGTGACTCGGTGAACGTCGCGCTCAAGCCCGACTCTGAGGAGCTGGACTTCATCACCAAGCGCGCGGAGGCAGTCCAAGAGGTCAGCGAAGCTCAAGCCTGACGCACGATGGAGGTTCGCAAGCGCGACGAACAAGTTCCTTTCATCACGAAGGATGGTTCGACGATCCGAAGTCTTTTAGATCTGTCAAACGCTCCCGTTTCAAAGCAAAGCCTTGCCGAGGCAAGTTTGGTGGCGGGTGGCGTGATCGAGCGGCATTACCACCGCGTCAGCGAGGAGTTCTACTACATCACTGCGGGTTCTGGCGTCATGGAAGTCGAGGGGATCGAGCGTAAGGTTTTGCCTGGCGATGCCATTTTGATTCCGCCGGGTGCTTGGCACCGAGTCCGGGCGGTCGAGGCGTTGGAATTTCTTTGCTGCTGCTCGCCGCCCTATTCGCACGCGGACACTTATTTCGAGTGAGGAGGCGGATCATCCTAGAATCCGCAGCTAGGATGCGGGTGGTTTGAGCGGATGGGGCTGGCGCGGGCACGGGCAGCGGAGGCTCGGCGAGATGGCTCTCAACCTATTTCAGGTGCAACTCGTTGATGGTTAATCCACGCGTGGCGGTGGATTTACCTCTGCATGTCTCGTGCACCGGGGTTCCGTCCCGTTGTGCACGGGTGCCTGTACATCGTGCACGGGCAATTTTACATCGCGCACAAGCACCCGAACATCGTGCACGGGCAGTTTTACATCGCGCACAAGCACCCGAACATGATGTACGGGTACCTTTACATCGCGCACAAGCACCCGAACATGATGTAAAAGTTGTTTTACATCGCGTAACGGAAGCCGTGTCCGACGCAGGGGGGCTCCGTCGTCGAGGCAGTCGCCCACCCATTCTCGGTCAGGAAGGTCGCCAAGTTTCAACCCGCTCCCCCCCGTGCGCATGGCAGAGCAAGCGAGAATGATGACGATCCATCCCGACCCGGACCCCGGCCAAACATCGAAAACCCTGAAGTGCTCCAACAGTGATACCACGCCACCAATCCGTCATAGGGAGTGAGCGCCTCGTCGCTGCCACGGAGGTGAGATTGCCCTTTTACAGGGAGGAATTTGAAATTCAGATCTCTTAAACCGATTGGGTGATCCCGTGGTGCATTGGTTTTCGTCTTCAACCGCCGACAAGATCACCACTTGCGAGCCTCGTCATCACTCTTAACTGCGGATCAGAGGACAATATGCTGTTGCACTCAGGCGTTGGGTTTCCTAGTTTCACCAAGCCTTCCCTTACCTTACGTCACATGAAACTGTCCAAATTGATCTTCGTCGCCGCCGCTTCCGTGGGCGGGCTGTTCTCGGTCTCGAGCTGCAAGTCGGGCGGAGGAGACTCGATCAAGGTCGGCGAGTTCGCCTCGCTGACCGGCAAAGAAGCGACGTTTGGCACATCTTCCCATGAGGGCACCTTGCTTGCCATCGAGCAGGTCAATGCTGCCGGCGGGGTGCTTGGCAAAAAACTTGAGCTGCTCACCGAGGATGACCAAACCAAGGCCGGTGAACCCGCCAATGCCGTCAATAAACTCATTTCGAAAGACGGCGTGGTCGCGATTCTCGGAGAAGTTGCCTCCAGCCGCTCGCTTGAGGCTGCCCCCATCTGCCAGCTCAACAAGGTGCCGATGATCTCACCAGCCTCCACGAACCCAAGCGTGACTCGTGAGGGTGACTACATTTTCCGCGTCTGCTTCAACGACGATTTCCAAGGCGGTGCACTTGCGAACTTCGCGAGTGGCACGCTGAAGGCAAAAAAGGTCGCGATTCTAACCGACGTGAAGAGCGATTATAGCAAAGGTCTCGCAAAGAGCTTCAAGGAAAAGTACGCGGCGAGCGGCGGAGTGGTCGGCACTGAGCTCGATTTCAACGGTGGCGATAAGGATTTCAAAGGACAGCTTACGGCGATCAAGAGCGACGCTCCTGATGCGATCTTTCTCCCGGGTTACTACAACGATGTCGCACTCATCTGCATTCAGGCAAAGCAACTTGGCATGAGCATTCCGATCTTCGGTGGCGACGGTTGGGAAAGCGAAAGTCTGCTGGAGATCGGCAAGGATGCGGTGGAGGGCCATTATTTTTCCACTCATTGCTCCATCGAGCAGCCGACACCGGAAATGACCTCATTTGTCGCTTCTTATAAAAAGCGCTTCAACGGCAAGTCGCCTGATGCCATGGCGGTTCTCGGATACGATTCCGCAATGGTGTTGGTGGATGCCATCAAACGCGCAAATTCCACCGAGTCGGGTGCCCTGCGAGATGCGATCGCCGCGACCAAAGACTTCGCGGGTGCCAGCGGTAAGATTTCACTCAACGCCGATCGCGATGCGGTGAAGGCCTTGGTTTTCATTCAAATCAAGGGCGGGAAGTTTACCTACAGCGCGACCGTCAATCCTTGAGGATTCCAAGCGAACTCTAACATTCTCATAGTACCAAAGTTCTAACAATTTGTGGATTGGTTTTTTCAGCAGTTGATCAATGGCCTCGGGCTTGGGGCGATTTATGCGCTGATCGCCTTGGGTTACACGATGGTCTATGGGGTGCTGCGGTTTATCAATTTCGCACACAGCGATGTGCTCATGCTTGGGGCATTCTCCGCATTTTACATCGCGCCGAAGATTGAGAAGGTCTTTGGGTCGCAGTCCGTTTTGGCCTGCGTCATGGTATTCATTTTGGCGGCCGCCGTTTGTGCCGTGATCGGCATGACCATCGAGCGCCTTGCATACCGACCTCTGAGAAATCGTCCGAAGCTCACGGTACTGATCACTGCGATCGGCGTTTCGCTTTTGATCGAGAACACCGCACAAAACGAGAGGGTGTTGGGTTCAGCCCCGCAGGCATTCCCACAACTCATCACGGAACGCGCGATTCATCTCGGGAATCTCGTGATTTCTAGCAAGGATCTCATCACGGTGCTGGTTACTTTAGTTTTGCTAGGTGGCATGTGGTTCATCGTTCAAAAAACTCGTATCGGCACGGCCATGCGTGCGGTTTCCTTCAATCAGCAGGCTGCAGCGTTGATGGGGGTGCCGGTGAATCGCATCATCTCGTTCACGTTCGGACTGGGGTCGGCGCTGGCAGCTGTCGCGGGCATTCTTTATTCGCTCAACTCGAGCATCGAGCCTCTCATGGGCGTGCAGCCGGGATTGCGGGCATTCGTTGCCGCGGTTCTTGGTGGGATTGGAAATCTTCCTGGCGCAGTGCTTGGGGGCTTTCTGCTCGGATTGCTAGAGACCTTCGCGGGTGGCATCGAGGGATGGTCGAACTACCGCGACGCCTTCGCCTTTGGCATCCTGATCTTGATTCTTCTTGTGAAACCTGCTGGCCTGTTAGGCCGCTCATCCGTTGAGAAAGTCTAATGCCTTTGGTTGGAGCAAAACGCTGGCTGCTGGTGGGCATCGCACTCGCGATCGTCGCATCTTACTTCAGCCCACAATTCAATCGCTACTACCTCGGGGTCGCGATCGATGTGGGAATCGCAATCATCCTTGCGACCAGCCTGAACTTGATCAACGGCCACACCGGTCAATTCAGTTTGGGGCACGCGGGATTCATGGCCGTGGGCGGATTTTTCTCTGCTTGGGTCTCACTTTATGTGGGCAATCTGAGCCACGCGTTCTGGTACTTTCCGCTGTCGCTCGTCGCGGGTGGTTTACTTGCGGCGCTGGTCGGGTTGTTGGTCGGTGTTCCGTCGCTTCGCTTGCGCGGTGACTACCTGGCGATCGTAACGCTTGGGTTCGGAGAAATCATCCGCGTAGTCGCGCAAAACACCGAAGCCATCGGTGCGGCCAGCGGACTGAAGGGGATTCCAAAACTTACCACGCTCGGATGGACCTTTAGTTTTGCGGCCATCACGATCTATGCCATTTCAACCTTGGTGAATTCCACCTATGGGCGCGGATTCATTGCGGTGCACGATGATGAAATCGCTGCCGAGTCGAATGGGGTTGATACCACCCGGACGAAGGTGACCGCATTCGTCACTGGGGCGTTTTTTGCAGGAATTGCCGGAGGCTTGTACGCCCACCACAAGCAGTTCCTCTCACCTACTGGATTCGACTGGCTGAAATCGATCGAGATCGTGGTCATGGTTATCCTCGGAGGAATGGGTCGCACAGTGGGCGTGGTCGCTGCAGCGATTCTGCTCACGGTGATGCCGGAGCTTCTTCGGGATTTTTCGGAATATCGAATGATCATTTATTCGCTGCTCATCATCCTTCTGATGCTGTTGCGGCCAGCGGGATTGTTCTCATTTCACTTCAAACGACGCTCTCAATCATGAATGCGCCGCTTCTCTCACTCGAACAGGCCACCATCCGCTTTGGTGGTCTAACGGCTGTTTCGGCACTGAATCTCAGCGTCGGCGATGGCGAACTCGTCGGACTCATCGGCCCGAATGGAGCTGGCAAGACGACCGCCTTCAACATGATCACCGGGGTTTATCAACCGACCTCAGGCTCGATTCGACTCTCAGGTAAGGACACACGTGGAGTGAAGCCGAATCGCTTGGCAGCCTCGGGGATCGCTCGGACGTTTCAAAATATTCGTCTATTCCGCAGCATGAGCGTGATCGACAATATCCGAGTTGCGGCTCGTTTGCACAACGACGAGGGTTATTTCAGCGCTTTTTGGCGCGGGAAAAAATGGCGAAACGCCGAGGCAGCGACAGAGAGGAATGCCATCGAGCTTTTAGAAATTTTCAATCTCGCGTCTCAGCGTGATGAACTCGCGGTATCGCTGCCTTACGGAGATCAACGGCGTCTCGAGATCGTACGGGCGCTTGCCACACGTCCGAAGCTTTTATTGCTCGATGAGCCTGCAGCGGGGATGAATCCCTCGGAAAAGGATGACCTCATGCGGTTGATCCGCTTCGTGAAGGAGCGCTACGACCTCGCTGTGCTTCTGGTCGAACACGACATGAAGGTGGTCATGGGCATCTGTGAGCGAATTGCGGTGCTTGAATATGGCGTAAAGATCGCCGAGGGTACTCCCAAGGAGATCCAAGTTCATCCGAAGGTGATCGAGGCGTATCTGGGTGCTGCCACTGAATCATCGAGTGCGATGGGGTAGGAAGAATTACACGATCATGTTTGGATTTGAAAAATTGGATGTTTGGGAAAAGTCGGTCGACTTCACCGATGTCGTGTATTCTTGCACTCGAGTTTCTGCCGCGGATGAATGCTTCGGGCTGATGCAATCGATCCGTCTAGCAGCAGTTTCCGTTAGCACGTTCATCGCAGACGGAAGTTCGACAGGGTCCCGCAGCAGCTTGGTGCGCCGGATCGAAATGGCATCCGATTCCTTGCAGGATGTCATCGTGCATTCACACCTTGCGACGAGCCGTGGCTTTCTAACAGCTGATGCCCTCAGGTCGATTTGCATCGCAGCCGCGCACCAGAACCGACTGCTCGGCCATCTGAGGCGCTCGCTACCCGGGGATGTCTAATGTCCGCCGCTCTGGTTTACCTTTAACCCAATCAGCTACCTTGCTCACGGTCGAAAATCTTCATGTCTCCTATGGCTCGATCAAAGCGCTCCACGGCGTGAGCCTGAAAGTGCCACAGGGGAGCATCGTCACGCTCATCGGGGCCAACGGGGCAGGGAAGTCGACGACCCTCCGAGCGCTCTCGGGTTTGGTGAAGCCGACCGCTGGTTCCATTCACTACGACGGTCACGAAGTTTCAAAGCTGCCGCCAGAGAAGGTGGTGTCGCGCGGGTTGTGTCACGTGCCTGAGGGGCGGATGGTTTTTGCGAACCTAACCGTCCGCGAGAATCTCAAGATGGGAGCCTACCTGCAAAAGGATCGCAAGTGGATCGCCGAGCAAACGGACTATGTCTTCGGGTTGTTTCCTCGCCTGAAGGAGCGGGAGGTTCAATCGGCCGGCACGCTTTCGGGTGGTGAACAGCAAATGCTGGCGATCGGTCGCGCACTCCTGAGCAAGCCGAAATTTCTCATGCTCGACGAACCCTCGCTCGGGATTGCGCCGCTGTTGGTGAAAACCATTTTCCAGCGGATCGTGGAGATCAACCGAGAGCAGGGCCTGACGATTTTACTCGTCGAGCAAAACGCGAATTTGGCGCTCGATGTTTCCAGCTACGCCTATGTGCTGGAGACGGGGAAAATCCTATTGGAAGGCCCATCCGCCGTGGTGAAGGCCGATCCGCAGGTCCAAGCCGCTTACTTGGGCGCGTAGTTTGCCTCAGCCGCAGCCGCGGGTTGCTCTGTCTCGATTTCGGTGTCACGATGCGCCCGCGCATGGCCCGTCAATACACCCTTCACCGCTCATCTTCGGTTGCCGCCTCTGGCATCGATTACGTGGCCGCGCTGAATGCCGAGCAATACGAGGCCGTGTCATCTCCGCCGGGCAAGGCACTCGTGATCGCTGGCGCAGGCTCTGGAAAGACCCGCACGCTCACTTATCGAGTCGCATGGCTATTAGATCACGGCATCGAGTCCAAGCAGGTCTTGCTGCTGACATTCACCAATAAAGCCGCGCGAGAAATGACCGAACGGGTGAGGGATCTCGTGCCTCATGATACTTCGGACCTTTGGGCGGGAACCTTCCACTCGATCGGTAGCCGCATTCTCCGCCGACATGCGGAGGATCTTGGATTCACTCGGTCGTTCTCGATCCTCGACCGCGATGATCAAAAGTCGATGCTGTCATCGGTCATTGCGAGTTGCGACATCGATACGAAAGTGCGCCGATTTCCCAAGCCCGATGTGTTAGCATCGATGTTTAGCCTCATCGAAAATACGGGTGATTCTCTCGAGGAGATCATCGCGGCACGATACGATCATTTTTACGATTGGACGGAAAAAATCGAGTTGGTCCGCATGGGCTACATCGCCAAAAAGCTCGCGACCAACTCGATGGACTTCGATGATCTCTTGGTCATGACCGTTCGATTGTTTGACGAGCGCCCAGATGTGTTAGAGCTCTATCAGCAAAAATTTCGGCATGTTCTCGTTGATGAGTATCAGGACACCAATGCGGTGCAGGGCCAGATGATTGATCTACTCGTTGGGAAGACAAACAGCCTCATGGCCGTCGGCGACGATGCACAATCGATCTACTCGTGGCGGGGTGCTGACATGGCGCACATCCTTGGCTTTCCAGTGCGTTACCCGGGCGCGAAAGTCTTCACCATTGAGACGAATTACCGGAGTGTGCCAGAAATTCTCGATCTCTCGAACGCGGCGATTCGCGCGAACTCGGGGCGTTTTGAGAAGGACCTGCGATCATCCCGTGAGTCCACGGGAGTGAAGCCGGCGCTCGTCGCCGTTACTGACCCACGCAGCCAAGCATCATTTGTCGCGCAGCGGATGCTGGAGTTGAGAGATGAGGGGATTCCGTTAGAGCAAATGGCGGTGCTGTATCGAGCACATTTCCAGAGCCTCGAGATTCAGATGGAGCTGACCGTGCGTGGGATTCCATTCGGGATCACCAGTGGGCTACGGTTTTTCGAACAGGCGCACATCAAGGATATTTCCGCATTCATGCGCTTCGTGGTGAACCGACGTGACGAAGTGTGCTTCTTGCGGATGGTGAATCTCTTGCCTGGCTGCGGCCCGATTGCTGCGCAAAAATTGTGGTCCGAATGGCTGAACAGCGGTTGGGCCACCAAGGATGAAGTGCCAGCGAAATGGTCTGAGGTATTACTAAAATTTAAGGTACCGAAGAAGGCGATCAAGCACTGGGAACAACTCTGTTTCGTGCTAGATGAACTTACGCCCGATGGCAACTTTGCCCGACCCTCCGACATGATCTTCAGCATCCTTGAGGGGATCTACGATGACTACTTGCAAGCGAGTTTTGATAACTTCGAAAACCGCCGCAGCGACATCGAACAACTCTCGCAGTATGGCGGCACCTTCGACGACATTTCTGAGTTTCTCGCACAACTCTCGCTGATGAGTTCGGTGGATGGTGATCCCTCTGGCGACAAGAACGAGCGCGACGATGAGAAGGTTACGCTATCATCGATCCACCAGGCAAAAGGCTTGGAATGGAAGGTGGTTTTCTTGATTTGGTTAGTGGATGGACAATTTCCTAACGGACGAATTCTTGAGGCAGACGATGTGCCACTGCTTGAAGAAGAACGACGCTTGTTCTATGTGGCAATTACCCGAGCGAAGGATGAACTTTACCTGAGCTTTCCGATGATGAATCCCAAGTCATACACCGGCGATGTCATTTGTCGGCCTTCAAGATTTCTTGAGGATTTCCCTCCTGAACTTGTCGAAGAGTGGCAGGTCGGCGAGCCAGACCCATGGAACGACGATGAGCCGTTTTGATCATTGAGCAGGCGGGCGGCGTACCTTGTGGCACCGGTAGCTCCTAGTCATTATCATCTAGTAGATTCTTCAATCCGCCGAAGAAATCTGCGAGTTCATCGGTGCTTGGGGCCGCACCGAGGATATCGTCGTAAGTGGTATGATCGAGAAACTCGTCATCGAGCTCGCCGATGAATGAGCTGGGTTGACAACCCGTTTCTTGGCCCCACTTGATGCGAGTGGCGCAGTAGGTCATGGTGAGATTGTCCTGGGCCCGAGTGATGCCGACGTACAGCAGTCGGCGCTCCTCATCCTTGGTGCCCTCGGCGATGCTGCGGGTGTGGGGGAGGAATCCCTCCTCAAGCCCTACTAGGAAAACGATGGGAAACTCGAGCCCTTTCGAGGCGTGTAGAGTGATGAGCGTGACGCCGTGTTTTTTTTCAAGATCGTCATCCTCGCGCTCCGACGCCAGTGCGCTGTGGTCGATAAACGACTGCAGTCCTTTGCCCTTCTCCGTGTGCTTGCGTAGGCTATCGATCACGCTGGCGATTCCTTCGCCGCGTTGTTGGCGTTCGCTGTCGGTCTTGCAAGCCCGCTCGATCCATGGGAGGTACTCGATCTGCTTGATGAGTGCATGCAGGACATCCGCAGGGTTCTCCTTGGCGATCTCGATGCGGTTCTTGGCACCGGCGATGGTTGCGACAAACTCTTGGACGGCGTTTGTCGCCTTGGGGCCTAACTGGTCGGTGAAATTGGGATCACATAGTGCCTGCCAGACCGATTGTTCATGCTCGCGGCTCCAGTCAGTCGCAAGGACGGCCGTCGTTTGTCCGATGCCTCGGTTAGGCGCATTGAGCACGCGGAGCAATGGTACATCCGCATCGGGCGATGCCAGCAACTGCGCATAACCTAACACATCTCTAACTTCCCGGCGATCATAGAAACTTTGAGCGCCGACCATTCGGTAGGGGATTTTGCGCTCACGCATCGCCAACTCCAGCTTGCGGCTCTGGCTGTTCGTGCGGAACAGGATCGCGAAGTCTTCCCACTCACGACCGACGGCTCCTTTGTCCGCCATGATTTCCTCGGCGATGAACTCCGCTTCCTCCTCGTCCCCAGGCATCGCCACAATTCGAACAGGGTCGCCAGCCTTGCGGGTGGATCGCAGGATTTTCTCACGCCGGCCGGTGTTGTGCTTGATCAAGCTGTTGGCGGTGTGCAGCACGGCATGGGTCGAGCGATAATTTTCCTCAAGGCGGATCACCTTGGGGTTCGGGAAAAATTTCTCAAACTGCAGGATGTTTGCGACTTCCGCGCCGCGCCAGCCGTAGATTGATTGGTCGTCATCCCCGACGACACAGACGTGGTAGTTGGGCGGGCCGACGAGCTGTTGGAGCAGCTGCATCTGGAGTGCGTTGGTGTCCTGGAACTCGTCGACCGTGACGCGGGTGAAGCGCTGGCGGAACATATCGCGGACATCGGCGTGTTCTCGGAGGATTTGCTCGGCGAGGAGCAGAAGGTCATCGAAATCCACGGCATTTTGCGCTCGCAGCTCGTTCTGGTAGGCGACCGCAAGCATGGCGAAGTATTCATCTTCCAAACTTGCCGGGTCGATGCCCTTGTTTTTCCCCTTAGAGATCGCGGAAAGCACCTCCTCAGGCTTCACCTTTTCGGACGTGCCACCCTTGCGCACGAGGAGTTGTTTCATCAACCCAACTTGGTCGGAGTGCGAACAGATCGAGAAGTTCTTCTTGTAGCCGAGTTTTTCAATACCACCCCGGAGGATGCGGACGCAAAGCGAGTGGAAGGTGCAAACGGTCATTTCCTCCGCCGATTTCTTGGAAACCATGCCAGCGATCCGCTCGCGCATTTCACTGGCGGCTTTGTTGGTGAAGGTCACCGCGAGAATTTCCGAGGCGGGGATTCGTTTTTCGAGCATGTGGGCGATCCGGCAGGTGACCGTCCGAGTCTTTCCCGTGCCAGCCCCCGCGAGAAGCATCACCGGCCCGTCCAAAGAGCCTACGGCTTCGCGCTGGGCTTGATTGAGGGAATCAAAAGAAAATGAGGAAGCCATAGGCATGCGGAGCAAAGCGGGACGGCGGCAAGGTGGCGAGTGCGGAGTTGGAAATCGTGAGAATTCGCCTTCTGCGTGCTTTCGGACGAAAATAACCATTTTTGCCTTGCCAATACGGGCCTGATCCTTAGGTTGCCCGTCCCATGCCAAGAGTCGGAGGAAAAGCAAAAACACGGAAAGCCGTTGCCAAGCGTTTCAAAGTCACTGGGACAGGGAAAATTCTTCGTCGGAAACAAGGGGCTCGCCACTTGTTGCAAGGCAAGAACAGTAAGCGCAAGCGTCGTCTTGGGCAAGCTGCTCTCGTCTCCGATGCTGACCTTCGCAACGTCAGGGAGAATCTTCCTTTTTCCCGCTAACTGAATC
Source organism: Akkermansiaceae bacterium (assembly GCA_029866215.1). Taxonomy (GTDB): domain Bacteria; phylum Verrucomicrobiota; class Verrucomicrobiia; order Verrucomicrobiales; family Akkermansiaceae; genus Luteolibacter. The sequence continues at coordinate 28,033 of JARWZU010000075.1, read as the reverse complement.
GCATCAACGAATAATACGCCCCGTCCGCGAATCGGACGGCCTTTACACAGCCTGATCCTGAGAGGGAGACAAGAACAGTCGAGACTGTGGAAGGAATTGAAAATAACGGTCTGTTCAAACCAATAATACCATATGCCACGTGCCACTAACTCACCGGCCAGCCGTGCCCGCCGCAAGCGGACGCTGCTCCGTGCCAAGGGTTTCCGCGGTTTCCGCTCGAAACTCTTTCGCTACGCCAAGGACGCTGTCCGCAAGGCGTTGACCTACGAGTATCGGGATCGCAAAAGGCGCAAGGGTCAATTCCGCCGCTTGTGGACTCAGCGTATCAACGCTGCATGCCGCAACGAGGATCTGACTTACTCGCGCTTCATCGAAGGCCTGAAAGCTGCCGGAATCGAAGCTGACCGCAAGATCCTCTCGGATCTCGCGGTCAATGACGCTGCCGCATTTTCAGCCATCGTTGCGCAAGCGAAGAATGCCCTTGAAGCGAAATCCGCTTCCAAGGCCGCCTAAGCAGCCCAGAACCTGAAAACCATCAAACGCCGTCCAGCTTCGTGCAGGACGGCGTTTTTCATGCCTGAAAATCCACTGATGAGGGAGAAATCCTCTTGCCCTCACCGGATTGTCCATCCATTCTGTGCGCCCCCGAGGCGGCTTGGCGGAATTGGTAGACGCGCTCGACTCAAAATCGAGTTCTAACGAGTGTGGGTTCGAGTCCCACAGCCGCTACTTCAGTGCACATGCCCACGGGATGAACGCGCTCTCTCGCGTGTTGGCTTCGGCGCCCTCGCCGGAGTATTTGCTGGCAAGCTGGAGATTTATTTTCGCCAACCCATCCCGCACCCGAGGGCGCGTGTGCTCCCCGTGGTGCAAGATTTCCGCCACCCTCCGCACCCTACGAAAGCCCATTTTGGGGTTGGAGTCTTGGTGGGACTTCGATTGAATCAATTCAACCGCGTTTTTCCTCAATCCAAGCAGCATGACCCCACTTCGAACCATCGGCATCATTGCAGGCAACGGAGTTTATCCCGAAACCTTCATCGCCGAGGCCCGTAAAAAATCGCCAGGCATCCGCTTGGTGGTCGCGGCATTTCATGGAGAGACGCGGCCGACCTTGGAGACATTGGCCGACGCCACCGAGTGGGTTCGCGTAGGGCAGTTGTCCAAGTTGATCCAGTTCTTCCGAAAACAGGGTGCGAATCAGGCGGTGATGATGGGCCAGATTTCACCGAAGAATCTATTCGATTTGCGGCCAGACCTGAGGACCTTGATGATGCTCGCCAGAGTGAAAGAGCGGAACGCCGAAACCTTGTTTGGCGCGATCGGTGATGAGCTCGCCAAAGACGGCATCACGCTGCTGCCGGCCACCACCTTTCTGGAGGATCACCTCCCTGGGCCAGGGCATGTCTGTGGGCCAGCCTTCAAAAAGCGCCAAATTTCCGATGCGGCGTTTGGCTTTCGTATTGCGAAGCAAACCAGTGCGCTCGACATCGGTCAGAGCGTGGTGGTGCGTCACGGCACGGTCCTTGCCGCCGAGGCGTTTGAGGGCACCAACGCTTGCATCAAGCGCGGCGGCGAGCTTGGCCGCGGCAAGGAGGTGCTGCTCGTGAAGGTCTCCAAGCCCAACCAAGATTTCCGGTTTGATGTGCCAGTGATCGGGCCGGACACCATTGAGAATTGTGCGGCAGCTGGGGTAGGGGGGATCGCCATCGAGGCAGGGAAGACCATTCTATTAGAAAAAGATAGGGTCGCTGAGCTCTGCGACCAATTCAAGATTGGAATCCACGCGATCTAACTAAATCTGTCAAAGATCCACCGTTCACTCAGGGCAATAAATCGATGTAGGTTCCTGGGTCACTGCCCGGGATCTCGATTGCGCCGCACGTTTTCGCGTAAAATTCTTTTGGGCCGACACCTCCGATGATCGCATAAGTGTAGCCGATGTCGCGCAGCCCTTCGAGCGATTTTAAAAGCAGAGCTTTTCCCAAGCCCATGCCCCGAGCGGTTTCCACCACACCGGTGGGACCAAAAAAACCGCGTTGCGTGGTCTCGTAGCAGGCAAATCCGAGGATCTGCTTTTCCTTGGTAGCGATGAAGCAACTGATCGGCTGCCGGGTCATTGCGACCTCGACCTCGCTCACCCATTTTTCTGAAAAGTGCGCCCGAACAAAGGCTGAAACCGTGTGCTTTTCAAAGGCCCGAGCACGCCGCAGCGTCACTCCCTGTGCGATTGCGGATTCATCGAGCGCGGTGGAACTCGGCAAATCATAGAGGCGGACGAGCATGTCTATCATGAAAGGAGTAAAACGAGACAGGACCGATTCGCAAAGCTCGATTTATGGCAATTCCTAATCCTGCCTCGCGAATGTCACCCTAACCGCAAGAAAAATGCCACGCGGGAATCAGATCGTGCGGCTTGCCAGTTGACCCCGTCGCTCTAGCCGAGTAGCTTCCGCGCGCTCTTGCATTTTACCCTATGAAAACACCAATTACCGTATCCATCACGGGTGCCGCTGGCCAGATCGGCTACGCCCTACTTTTCCGCATCGCTTCCGGTTTCGTCTTCGGACCGGATCAACCGGTCAATCTTCGCTTGATCGAGATCGAGCCTGGCCTGCCCGCTCTCCAAGGCGTCATGATGGAGCTCGACGACTGCGCATTTCCGCTGCTCAACGAGGTGGTGGGAACTGCTGATCTTGATGAAGGCTTCAAAGATGCCAACTGGTGTTTGTTGGTTGGCTCGGTGCCGCGCAAGGCCGGAATGGAGCGCGCCGACTTGCTCGGGATCAACGGCAAGATTTTCACCGGTCAAGGCCAAGCCATCGCGCGCAATGCGGCCAAGGACGTCCGCGTGTTGGTCGTCGGCAACCCGTGCAATACCAATGCACTCATCGCCATGAACAATGCGACCGGCATCTGCAAATACCGGTTCTTCGCCATGACGCGTCTGGATGAAAATCGTGCAAAAAGCCAGCTCGCCCAGAAGGCGGGTGTTCATCAATCCAAGGTGACCAACCTCTGCATTTGGGGAAATCACTCGGCCACTCAATACCCCGATTTTACCAACGCCAAGATCGATGGTCGTCCCGCGACCGAGGTGATCACCGACACCGAATGGCTGAAGGGCGAATTCATCGCCACCGTGCAACAACGCGGCGCCGCCGTCATCAAGGCACGCGGCCTCTCCTCGGCAGCCTCTGCGGCAAATGCCGCGCTAGACACCGTCAAGAGCCTGATCACTCCAACCCCAGCCGGTGATTGGTATTCGGTAGCAGTGTGCTCGGACGGCTCCTATGGCATCGAGGAGGGTCTCATGGCATCCATGCCGATCCGGACCGATGCGGATGGCTCATGGTCTGTGGTCCAAGGAGTGCCAGTCGACGCGTTTAGCCAAGCGAAAATCGACCTGACAATCAACGAGCTCAAGGAAGAGCGCGACGCCGTGAAGGGCTTGCTTCCCGGCTAAGAACGAGCGACGCCATTCAGTTTCTCGATCTTCTCAAATCCCGCGTGATGGGCCTCCATTTCGCGGGATTTTTGCGTCGAAAAAAAATCGCCCACGTCGATGCAAAATGATCTCGTCAACGATGGAAACTGTAGTACCGTGAGAAATTCGATTTTCCCTCACCCCCATGTACAACGACACCTATGAACTACCCGTGCCTTACCAGCAAATCCTTGATCAAGCAGTGGATCCCGTCAGAGTCAGCGTGACTTTGTTAGATCGCGACAACCTGCCGCTTGCTCGTGGTGCCGCCGTGCTTCCACTCGTGCTTGGGGTGGGGGTTTTCTGGCCAAGCTGCCCGATGCCCGCAGCCGACCGACTGTCGACCGCGAAGTTCTTTGCACTGCCCACTGGTGAAAAGCTCAAGCTGCGCAACCTTTCACTGTGTGACGACAGCCCACCACAATATCACTTCTGGGCGAATCCTTCATGAAAATGAGAACTTTGTAGAAATTAACTAGAACTCACTAGACCTGCCGTCCGGCTCGAGGAACCCACGATCTACTAGAAATCGATCGGCTGCGAGAACCGTCAGTTCGAAGTTCCGGTGGCTCACGTTGAAATTGAAAAACGAATGATCTGCACCTACGAAGTCGACTAACTCACAGGAATTGCCGCGCCAACGGAGGCGTCGACGAAATTTTTCGACTTCGGAAAAAGGCGTGATCCGATCTGATTTTCCGTGGAAAAAAAGCATCGGAGGCAGCTTTCGGCGCATCAGCCGTGTTGGACTCATGCGTTTGGCGGTGCGCCGATCAGGAAACCGAGCGGATGCGGCATCTTTACTCGCAGGGTCTACCAAGGCGCTGAACAAAATCAACGCCTGTGGAAAACAATCGACACCATCAACCGCCGGCAGGTGCTTGGGCTTGGGCATTGCCGCAAGGAGGGCCAGAAGCGCGCCACCGCCAGCACCACCAATTACGACTTTCTTAGGGTCTATGTTGAACGTGTCCGCGTTCTGACGCAACCAGCGGATCAATTCACGAGCATCGTCGATCGCCTCCATCGCGCTGGTTCCATGTTTGCCCAGAGTGCGGGTTTCAGCGGCGACGGCGAGCGCGCCACGGCTCGCAAAGTGAAGGCAGTGGGGGACAAACTGCGTCGGTGTGGGGGAGTCCCAAAGTCCGCCATGAAAAAATATGACAACCGCTCGCGGTGGGCCGTCGCGTCCATCTGGAAAAAACAGGTGAGCCAGCGCATCGCCCTCTGGACGCCGTGCGTAAACGTAAGTGGCTGCGTCCTTGAGGACTTCGCGGTCCCGCGCCTCGCCAATTGGCACCACTTTTTGCAAAATTTGACTCATGGTTGATTATTTCGAGCACTCATTCACACGCGTCGTGCAATTTGTTTGTTGTGATATTGGCCATCTTGTCCAATCGTTTCAGTCATGAAGTGTCTATTTTTTGCATTTTCGTTGATCTCCAGCGCGCTGGCTCTTGCGGATGAGACGCTTCAGCCCGCTCTTGAGACGACCTACAGCGCTTGGCGTGAATCGATGATCCGGCGTGACGCATCGATCTGGCAGCGGGTGACCGCGGAACACCGCCGCGTGGAGGTACGCAATCGCATCGTCTCGGAAAAATTGCCATTCCCAGCATCTGTCTTCGAGTTGCCCACCGTGCCGCCGACTGTTAGGGGCCTCAAGTTGCTCGAAGCGAAAGCAAACGGCCCGACCGCCAAGGCCTCGTACTTCGGGAAAATTGACTTCGGGGTCGGGGGTACGCCGTCCGACAACCTCCTAGTCCTGTCATTCGTCAAGGGCAATGGGGGATGGCTCTACGATCGCGCGGAATTCGTTAATCTGGAAGCACTCCCAACCGTCCGTAAAGAACTGGCAACTGGCAACCTCAAGTACCTCAAAGAAACTCCTGAAACTCAGCCATCCGGCAAAATTCCAACGATCCCAGTTGCAGTCCAACCCGCAAAGCACGTGGCGAAAGTTTACGTTTTCTGCCCAGGCCGCGAGGTCGAAGTCGAGGTCAACAAAGTAAGTCGGCATCATTTTGCCAACGCCAAGGAAGCCGAGGTCGTCATCGGCGGTGCACTCGATGGCGCAAATGAGGTCAAATACACGATCAAAAAGCTGCCTGGTAGCACCGGCAAAGAGGCGATGACCGTGCGGGTCTATCTCATGCCTCAGATTTCAACTTCGAAACCCCTAAAGGTTTTCGAATACCAACTCACTGAGGGTCAAAAGCCAAAGTCGGCGTCGGGCTCATTCGTCGTGGACGCCGCCACGCTTGCTAAACTCGCTGGTTCCTAATCCTGCGCAGGCTGAGTCGGATCGCTTTGTGGGCGGTTCTCAGCAGAACAGTGAGTTGGGATAATGGCGCGAGTATGGTGCGCCGGGACATTCCATCACAGTCATGCTTCTTCGTTTCGTATTACATATATTGTAACAAGTTGTGATTTAGCCCAAGCTCTGCAATCTGGGCTGGAGAGCGTCTACTAGACCTGCTTCGATGTCTCGGACATGAACACGAGTCAACGAACCCTTGTGAAGCTCATCGCGGACGCTAAAACGCGGAGTGCAAAGACACGTCGGCCGATTTTTCGAATCTATGAGATTCATGCAGCCATCAGCTCGGGTACGTATCCAAATTGCTCTCAACTGGCGGCGCAACTCAGTGTCCAGCGCAAAACTGTTCAGCGCGACATCACATTCATGCGCGACGAGCTCAAGTTGCCGCTGGTTTACAATGATTCGCTGCACGGCTACTACTACCGCAAAGATGTCTCATACTTTCCGGTGTTTCAGACCACGGTCCAAGATCTTGCGGGCCTATTTCTGGCTCGAACCGCGCTCGAATCGATCCGAGGAACCGCCTTGGCCAATGTCCTCAACGAGGCATTTGAGCGAATCACTCACGGGATCCTTGGCGAAGTTCAGTTCTCTTGGGGCGATCTTGATGAGGCATTCACCCGCAAATCCACCGAGGCGAATGCTACAAGCATTGAATTATTTGGAAAAATAGCGCATTCTATTTTGAATCAACATGTTACGTCTTTTTATTATAGAAAACTAGGAGCGGATCAGTTTGAGGCTCGACAGGTGCAGCCTCTGCATTTGGGTCAGGTCGAGGGTGGCTGGTACCTGATCGCACACGATCTGAAACGCGATGCGCTACGTACCTTTGCCCTCCCGCGCATCAGCCGCTTCAAGGTCGGCAGTGCACATTTTGAAAGGCCTCAAGGCTTTGATGGAAGTAGCTATTTAAAGCAATCGTTTGGAATCTGGAATGTCGATGGTGACGAGACGCGGCAACTGGTGCGGGTTGAACTCCGCGACTACGCCGCACGCCTCGCGCAAGAGCGCCGTTGGCATCCCACTCAAGAGGTCGAAGCTCTGAATGCCAAAGGTACTCGTGTCGAGGTAAGGTTTGAGATCGGCCGACTGGAGGAAGTTTTGCGGTGGGTCCTGAGCTTTGGCCGACAAGCAAAAGTGATAGGTCCGCCCGAGTTGCTTCGTATGGTTCATTCTGAGGTGAAAGCGATGCAGACGTGACGGCGGGATTTCGAAAGATTTTTCTGAACAAATCGCCACATCTATCACCGCTTGCTCATGGATTCGATCGACAGCCAAACTCGTACCAAGTAAATTCGTCGGCCGAGCTCTCCACCACTCAATTTCCATCATGCAACGCTATCTGATCTCCGTTCTCCTTTCCGCCCATATGAGCCTCCTCGGAGCTCAGACGCCGGAAAAACCCGCCGACTCCGTTGAGAAACCTGCTACAGAAGCTCCCGCAAAAGAGGTTGCCGAAAAACTCATGGAACCGATCGTTCGCGAGGGCGCAGTGATGATCGCTGGCAAGAAAGTCCCCTATCAAGTCACCACCGCAAAAATTCAGATTAAGGGTGATGATGGAAAGCCGCGAGCCTCGATTTTTCATGTGAGTTACACCCGCACCGACACCAAGGAGCCCTCGACCCGCCCAGTGCTCTTTGCTTTCAACGGCGGACCGGGATCCTCATCCGTTTGGCTCCATATCGGTGTGCTGGGTCCAAAAATCGTCAATCTCCCCGGCGATGGGACCACCGCAGCCATTCCCCCTGCCGTCGTGGTTGAAAACCCTCACAGCATCCTGGACGTTTGTGACTTAGTTTTCATCGACCCTGTTTCCACAGGTTACAGTCGTGCTGACAAAGAGGTGAAGGCCGATGAGTTCCATGGTGTGGACGAGGACATCGAGGCGGTTGGGAATTTCATCCGCCGCTGGGTGACCGAGCACAGCCGCTGGTCATCGCCCAAGTTTGTTCTGGGCGAGTCCTACGGCGGAATCCGTGCAGCCGGTCTGTCTAACCATCTTCAAACCCGCTATGGCATGAACCTCAACGGCGTGGTCCTGCTGTCGTCGTTGATGGATTACGCGACGATCCAACCCAGTCGCAGCAATGAAATTTCTTATGCCACATTCCTTGGCTCGTTCACTGGGGCCGCTCACTACCACCACAAGATCCAAGGCGATCGCGAAGCCATCATCAAGGAAAGCAATGAATTCGCGTTCGGCGAGTATGCCACCGCGCTTCTGAAGGGAAATGACCTCGATGCTGCAGCGCGGCAAGGCTTGGCCGAGAAATTGGCGAGGTTGACGGGCGTCAGCGCCACGACTTGGTTGAATCATGATCTTCGGATGCACCCTACGTTTTTCCGTGCAGAACTTCTCCGCAAGGAGGGCAAGGTCATAGGCCGCTTTGACGCACGGGTCGCATGGGACACCACCGACAAATCAGCCGCCTCCGCTGAATATGACCCCTCATACGCACTTTCATTTGGCGCATTTTCTTCGGCCATGCTCGACTATCTTGGGCGCGACCTCGGGTGCAAAGAGGATCAGCCTTACGAGATTCTTTCCCGCAAAGTGCAACCATGGCGTTGGACCGGCGGCAACCAAGTGGTCGATGTCAGCGACCGCTTAGCGAATGCGATGGCCGACAACCCGCATCTCAGAGTGCTCATCATGGGTGGGCACACCGACCTTGCCACCCCACCCGCCGGCACAGCCTATTCAGTGCGACACATGCGGGATCTTCCCGCTGGGGTGAGGTCTAACATATCGACCACCTATTACGATGGAGGACACATGTTCTACCTCAACCCGCCCGACCGAACAAAGTGCCGCGAGGACCTCATCAAGTTCATTAAGCCGGGAAATTCTTGAAAGATTAATGACTCCATCAGCTTACCCCATCGCGTGTTCTACAGGGGGGTATTCGGTTTGATTTGGTTTGGAAATTCTTCTCATTTCTTAACAAGCTTTGTCGAATTTCCAGCATTTCCATTGCCACTCGCCTCATAATACTGCCAATGTTTTTAGTTCTCGCGTAACGCGGTAGGTCAATGCTGCCACACGGCGTACCCCTGCCCTCGCAACCACTCCGCATGGTCGGCCTCAAGGCGCTTCGCAGCTTCTAGACTCAACAATTCTTGAGTCGGAAACCGCTCATACGCTAACTCAACCCCAAACCGCTTGGCGAAGGCAGCGGCCTTATACCCACGTTGGTGCTGCTCAAATCGCTCTTCGACACTGCAGGTGGTCATGCCAACATAATAACATGCCATTCCTGTAACATGGCAGGGATTGGCTCGCTGAAACCGTTTCACTTGAAGCACAGCTTCATCCAGACGAATCACATAGACCCTAGCACAGGGCCGATCTTCACTGCTCCGAATCCGCTCACGGAAGGATCCAATCGTGACCTCGCGGCCATCGACGCAAGCGACCACACTCAATCGGTCCCCAACAATGTGGAAAACTGCGTTCTGCTGGAACTCACGGCCCAATTCTAACAAAGCATCTTTCGCAATGCCGCTAACTCCATAAGACTTTTCCTCGTGTTGCCAATCAGCAGAAATCCCCTTGATCCGAAACTTTGGGTAACCATTTTTGTTAAGATGCCTTCGTAGCCTTCGATCGGCATCTTGATCGCCATCTAACATTCCAGACGAGTATGGATTGCAGGCCGTGATGATCCAGAACTCGTCTGGCCACTCGCCGCCCTTGTCCTTGGGAATAAACCTAGCTTGAAGATATTCGGGTAAAATCGGATCGCTCACATTCATCGGTAATTGGGCGTAAGTTTCACCGCTTCTAGGCTGGCGATCTTAAGAGATCAAGTCCCTCGAATCGCAAGGCAGATCATTCTCACGACGAATCCGCCTTCCCTCTGTTCGCGGCGGCAGTCCGATCGCCTGGAATTTTGCAAACCTCACGGTCGTACGTCATCAATCCATTGCACTCGGTCTCCACATCGGTAAGCAGGGTGTAAATGATCGCAGAAAGCCCAGCATTGGCATTCAACCCCCATGCATTTTTGAGCAAGCCTTCGTAGGCAATACACCAGCGATTCCCTCATCGAAACCACCCTCTCCCACGATATCTTGCTGCTTATCCGCGTGGACTTCCGATCATCTTGAGAAAATAGAACAATTGAACCTCCAAGTATCCGCATCGGCCCTCAATACATTAATAATGCACGCAGCAGGTGAGTCAGCCCCACCACCGCCATTGCACATTAAATCGTGCAATTCCCTCGCCCCAACGCCCGTCGGACACTTGAAAGGCTTGCGCTTACTGCCTGACATCTTAGCATCTAGCGCTTTCCAAAGTTCTGTCGCTCGCCTCTCTCATGAATCGCATTTTTGTCGAAAAAAAGCCCGGCCACCAAGCCGACGCCGCACACCTCTTCCAGGAACTTCAAGCCTCTCTGGTGATTCCCGCTCTTTCGGGGGTCCGCATTTTGCAACGCTACGATTGCCAAGGTCTTACGGACGTCGAGTTTGAATCCGCCACCCGCCTGATCCTCTCGGAGCCCCAGGTGGATGCTATTTCCCCCACCCTTGCGCTTGAGGATCATGAAATCGCCTTCGGAGTCGAGTTTCTACCCGGCCAATTTGATCAACGTGCCGACTCGGCCGCCCAATGCGTCCAGATCCTCACTGGCAAGGAACGCCCACTGATCACATCCGCAAAAATCATCGTTCTTCAAGGCGGTCTCACCCCAGAAGAAATTCGAAGCATCAAAGCGTTTGTGATCAATGCGGTGGATTCGCACGAGGTGCCCGTCTCAAAGTTTATCGAACGCAGCGCGCCATCGGCACCCGAAGACGTGGCCACTCTCAAGGACTTCGCCAGCCAAGAGCCTTCGTCGATTCGCAAGACGCTCGGCCTTGCGATGTCGGCTGAAGATGTCGCGTTTTGCCAAACCTATTTCCGGAACGAGGAACAGCGTGACCCAAGCATCACCGAGTTACGGATGTTAGACACCTACTGGTCTGACCATTGCAGACACACGACATTTCTGACAAAGATCGACGCCGTCACCTTCAGCGATGGAACAGAATCGGTGCAACGCGCATGGGAAATCTATCAGCAAACCCGCAAAGATCTTGGCCGTGAGGACAAGCCGATCACCCTCATGGATATCGCCCTCATCGGCATGCGTGAGTTGAAAAAATCCGGTGAGCTCGACAACCTTGAAGTCTCCGAGGAAGTCAATGCAGCGTCGATCGTCGTGCCTGTCTCGGTCGATGGCGCCCCTGAGGAGGAATGGTTGGTAATGTTTAAAAACGAAACGCACAACCACCCCACCGAAATCGAACCATTCGGCGGTGCCGCAACGTGCTTGGGCGGGTGCATCCGCGATCCCCTTTCAGGCCGATCCTATGTCTATCAGGCGATGCGGGTCACCGGAGCTGCCGATCCCCGGACCGCATTTGCCGAGACGCTTCCCGGAAAGTTGCCTCAGAAAAAAATCTGCCAAGTGGCCGCTCGCGGCTATTCGTCGTATGGCAACCAGATTGGGCTCGCCACGGGACAAGTTGCGGAGGTCTACCACCCAGGCTACGTCGCGAAGCGCTTGGAAATTGGTGCGGTGGTCGCCGCAGCACCGCGCGCGCAGGTTTTCCGTGGTAGCCCTTCGCCGGGTGATGTGATTCTTCTCATCGGCGGACGCACCGGTCGCGATGGCGTGGGGGGGGCCACTGGTTCCTCAAAGGAACACACCGACACCGCACTCGAAAATTCGGCAGAGGTCCAAAAAGGCGACGCGCCGACGGAACGCAAGATCCAGCGGCTCTTCCGCAATCCTGAGCTGACTCGTAAAATCAAGATCTGCAATGATTTCGGAGCTGGCGGGATTTCGGTGGCCATCGGTGAAATCGCCCCATCGCTTGAGATCAACCTCGATGCGGTATCAAAGAAATACGACGGCCTAGACGGCACGGAACTCGCGATTTCAGAGTCCCAAGAGCGCATGGCCATCTGTGTCGATCACTCAGAGATCGCTTACTTCATCGCGGAATCCGCGCGCGAAAACCTCGAGTGCAATCACGTCGCAAACGTGACCGATACCGGCCGGCTCATAATGACATGGCGCGGAAAAACCATCGTCAATCTCTCCCGCGCCTTCCTCGATACCAACGGTGTCCAACAATCGACAGCAATCCATGTGGCGTCACCATCTGGCACCACTCCATTGGCACCGAAGGAAGCGGATCGTCGACCCATTTCAAATGAGGCCTCACGGCTCCATCAAACCCTCGCCTCACTCAATGTGTGTTCCCAAAAAGGCCTTGGCGAAATGTTCGACGGTTCGGTGGGTGCTGGTACCGTGCTCTGGCCTTTTGGCGGAGATCGGCAGCTCACTCCACCCGACGCGATGGTCGCAAAAATCCCTCTGTTAGAAGGCAACACCGATGCTTGCACCTACATGAGCTGGGGCTTCAATCCGGAGATTTCTTCATGGTCACCGTTCCATGGCGCGCTGTACGCAGTGACCGAGTCGGTGTGCAAAGCAGTAGCTGCAGGTGCAAAACTCTCGGACATTCGCCTCACGCTTCAGGAATATTTTCCAAAACTTGGTAATGATCCATCGCGTTGGGGGCTGCCACTTTCTGCACTCCTCGGCGCCTACCAAGCACAACATTCACTCCGCCTCGCGGCCATCGGTGGCAAGGACTCGATGTCCGGCTCATTCAACGATCTCGATGTACCTCCCACCTTGGTCTCCTTCGCCCTCGCGCCCGGAAATGCGAGCCTCGCGCTGTCCCCGGAATTTAAACAAACGGCATCCAAAATCTCTCTAGTAGAAATTTCACGCGACGTGAATCATTTGCCAGATTTCGATCAACTCCGGAAAATCGCGGCCATTCTCCATGATCTAAATTCCGATCGGAAAATCCTCGCACTTCATCACATCGGACAAGCAGGGATAGCGGCAGCGATCGCGAAAATGAGCTTTGGAAATCATATCGGCGCAGAAATCACGACCGCGCTCGATGTGAACCATGAACGCTATTTTGCCTTCATCATCGAGCACAGCGTGACACTCCCTGACACACTCGGTGCGTTTGAAATCGGGCAAACGACCGACTCCGCTTCATTTGCGATCAACGGCCAATCCTACGACTTAACAGAACTACAATCGGTTTGGACCGAGCCACTTGAGGCGGTGTATCCCACGAGGCCGATGCATGGTGAACCAGCGGGTGCAGCTCAGGCATTTCCCATGTTTCATTCGAGCAAAACCCTCCGGCGTAAATCGATGGGTACCGTGCCGAAGGTCGTCATCCCCAGTTTCCCCGGAACGAACAGCGAGTATGATTCTGCCAAGGCCTTCGGAGAAGCAGGCGCGGATGCAGAGATTCTTGTGTTCCGTAATCGATCCGCCAGCGACATCGAGGAATCTCTCCTTGCTCTCGCTGACCGAATCCGTGAGTCGCAGATTCTGATGTTTCCGGGTGGCTTCAGCGCCGGCGACGAACCCGATGGCTCGGCCAAGTTCATCGCAACCATCATTCGCAGCCCTCGCATCGCAGATGCCATCATGGATCTAATTCAAAATCGCGACGGGCTCATCCTCGGCATCTGCAACGGCTTTCAAGCCCTCGTGAAAACGGGCCTCGTGCCTTACGGGGAAATTCGGGATGCCAGCGCGGATGCCCCAACTCTCGTCCATAACCAGATCGGCCGCCACATTTCCTGCTACGCTCGCACCCGTGTGATCAGCAATCTCTCCCCGTGGCTTGCCGAAAGCACGGTCGGTGACATCCACCGCATTCCCGTTTCGCATGGCGAAGGGAAGTTCTACGCATCCCCCACCCTCATCACTGAACTCGCGAGCAAAGGTCAAATCGCCACGCAATACTGCGATGCAGACGGTCAATCCGCCATGGACATCACGGTCAACCCGAACGGCTCACTCGCCGCCATCGAGGGCATTACCAGCCCCTGCGGACGTGTTTTCGGAAAAATGGCTCATTCCGAACGCGCAGGTTCTCGCGTGGCGACGAACATTCCCGGTAACAAAATTCAACCCCTCTTCACCGCTGGGGTCACCTACTTCCGCTAAGGTTCACCTATTGTTTATTTAGGCCCACGCTCCGAGCTTTGCCACAGTGCTTTCGGTAAATCGCTGTCAAATATAGCCGCTGCGTGCTGGCATAAAGGCTTGTTCTGATTTAAGTTTTCAGAATGGCACGTTTTTTGCTTCACTAGCTCCGTTGGGTAAATTATCGTGGCTCCGCACCCAAGTGCCGGCTATGCCAGACACATTCCTCTACCAGTCGCTCTCCCAGCAGCAAACGCTCGCACCACAAATGCGTAAGAGCTTGGAGATTCTCCAAGCAGGGACCTTGGAGCTTTCTCAATTGGTGCGCCAGGCGCTCGAGACCAACCCAGTGCTGGAAGATCTAACAGAAATCCAGTCACTCGATGATGAGGTAGATGCTGAAGACTTGGATTCGCTGGAGTATCTAAACACGACGGATGACGATTGGCGCGAGCGATCGATCCTTGAGGGGAAATCATCCCCATGGACTCAAGATGATGAAGAAAGGCGCCAGCGCGTTTATGATTCGATCGTTGCACCCGAGACACTTCAGCAACACCTCCAGCATCAACTCGACCTTTCGATGGTGGATCCAAACGTTCGCGAGGCCGCCAGAGCGATCTTGGGCAATCTCGATGAGCGTGGGTTTCTTGACCAGCCCCTCAAAACGCTCGGCGTCCAGTTGGCTCTGAGACCAAAAGATCTGCAAGCAGCACTGTCCCTTGTCCAATCCTTCGAACCTGCTGGCATCGGTGCCTCTGGAATCCAAGAATCGCTCTTACTTCAGTTGGCGCGATCGGACGGCGAGGAAACGATCGAGTACAAGATTGTCAGGGACCACTTGGGGGACCTTGCCCGCAAGCGCCACCCCCAGATCGCTCGCATATTAGGAACCACCGTCGAACGCATCGCCGAAGCTGCATCACGGATCGGACGCTTGACGCCAAATCCAGGCGGTGAGTTTGATCCAACAGGAAATCCATACGTACTGCCAGATGCGATTATCGAGCGCGATGAGGACTTGAATTGGAGCGCGCGCCTTACTGGAGAGCACTTGCCGACGCTGCGCATTAATGATTTCTACAAGGACATGATCGGGAAAAACGGCACCGACAGCAAGGCCAGGCAGTTTTTACGCGACCAAATCCGCGACGGACGGAGTCTCATCCATGCGATTTCCCTCCGCCAAGAAACCATCCTTGCCATCGCTCACAAGCTCATCGAGCACCAACCATTGTTCCTCAAAAAGGGCCATCGCCACCTTTGCCCCCTGACGATGAGTGACATTGCGGACGAACTCAGCCTGCACGCAACGACCATCTCGCGGGCAGTCGCTGGCAAGTACGTATTGACCCCCCACGGCCTAATGGAAATGCGCGCATTCTTTGCCACTGGTTACCAAACCAGCGATGGCGCTGAGATATCAAACGCAGGCGTCCGCGAAGCCATTCAACAACTTGTCAGTTCGGAAAATCCCGAAAAACCCTTATCCGATGAGGTCATCATGAAGGCTCTCGACAAACAGGGCATCAAAGTTGCCCGCCGAACCGTCGCGAAATATCGTGAACAGCTAAATATTCTGCCATCGCATTTACGCAAGACATTCTAATACTTTCTAGTAGATACTATGACCGCTCAAATGGGTTTACGAAATCGGTAGTGGGACACAATCCATTCTTCGCCATTCCGGTAGCCCCACAGTTCTGCACACGCCATGAAGAAAATCCGCCAGTAGGCCCACCAACGCGTTTGCTGGTCAGCACCATAGGTCTCTCCGATCAATGGCAAAAGCTCGTCACGTGCGGCATCCATGCGTGCTAGCCACGCCTCTGATGTCTTTTGGTAGTGTGCACCATTGACATGCCAGTGCCCTTCGATCTTCAGGTGGTCCTGAAAGTAGAGCAACAAGTCATCGGAGGGCATTTGACCTCCCGTGAAAAAGTAGCGCGCCATCCAGTCGTCCTCATTCTCCGCTTCGTAGTGGTACGCGTATTCCCGATGAGTGAAAATATGCACGAATAAAGCCCCACCAGGCTTCAGCCATGTTGAAATTCGCTCAAGCAGCATCTGATAATTTTTCATATGCTCGAACATCTCCACTGAAACCACTCGGTCAAAAACCGCTTCACCCTCACCCGCGTAGTGAATCATGTTGGCCGTACGAACCTCGACATTGTTCAAGCCACGAGCAGCCAGTTGGGCTTCGATGTGGATCTTCTGCGTCCGCGAATTGGAAACTGCGGTGATTTTGGAATTTGGATAGTGGGCCGCCATCCACAGGGTGAGCGACCCCCATCCACATCCGAGTTCGAGGATCCGCTGCCCATCTTGCAATTGCGCCCGCTCGCAACTGATCCCAAGCATCCGAGCCTCCGACTCGTCGATATTGGTAATGCCGTCATCCCAGTAGCCCGAGCTATACTTCAGGTGTTTACCTAACACGCGTTCAAAAAACCGCGTCGGCAATTCATAGTGCTGTTCGTTCGCCTCATCCGTAGCAATGGCGATCGGGCTATCAAGCAACTCAGCCACATGTTTCATTACCAATGCTTGGCGTTGCTCACACTGCAGCTTTTCGAAAGGCACGAGCGTGCTGGCAAGTCTACTGCGGATTCCGATCCGGAGCAAGGCGTCCGGAATGATGTCTTTCGCGATGATATCGTTAATATGGATCATGTTCGTTTGCTACAATGTTAGAGGAAATGAGTTGCTTGGGTGGCCACGGAATGAATGCACTCGTGGTTTGTTGATAGACTCGGTAGGCCTGCCCCTTCCGACGAACGGCAGCCACCTCAGTCGGAGGAATACCTGTCACTTTAAGAAGAAGAAAAATAATCATGACCGGAGCATGCAAAGTTGTCCACCCCCACTCGGAGCCGCATGCATAAGTATAAAAACCAACCCAGATCACTGCCTCAAAAAAATAGTTAGGATGACGCGAGTAACGCCATAACCCCTCCGAACAAACCGCACTCGATCCAACACCACGCGCCTTGAATCGAGACATTTGCCAATCAGCGATTCCCTCGCCAACAACCCCTAACAAGGCAACGGATAAACCAATGGACTCCCAACCACTCCATGAACGATCTTGATCCACGGCGATGCACCAAAAGGGCAAGGCCAACAAGATCACTGAAACCGCCTGTGCTTCAAAGAACCAGAAAAACGCCGAAGCCTCACGCCCTGACCAAATTTCACGAAGGGCAACATAGCGCGCATCCTCCTCTGGGTGAATCCTTCGGATCCGCCGCTGCAGATGCCAGCCAAGCCTGAAACTCCAAAACCCAAGGATCACCCCTGCCCCAATCTGCTTCACCCCGAATCCATCACCGAAGCCAAGCCAAAACAAACCAAGCATGCCCACGCCAAACGCCCAAATGGCATCGACACAGGAGAAGTTGTTCACGCGATGTGCAAACGCCCAAGCGAGCGCAAAAACTCCCATCATCGCACCACTACCCAACAAGAATGACACCCACTCATTCAATTTGCTGCCTCCTTGCTCTTGCTAATCACCAGAGAAAACCGATTCAAAATTGGCAAAGTGATCCATTGAATGATGAGTACCGCGAATGGTGCGATTAAAATCCATGCACTGACACCATGCAAAGCACGGACCCCAAAATCGATGCCGAATTGCAATGGATCGATCCAAAACCGATTTAACAGCTCCCGCAGCGAATATGAAATGGGGGCGACCCCATAAAGGCGATCGCCCACATGGATAAAAACGAGGATCATCGAGAGGTGAACCGGATAGACCAACACCTTAGACATCTGAAGCAACGGCTGGTTCAAGTGAAAAATCCAGCCCACGAACAGGCAAAGCACGGTCGTCGTTCCCATCACAGGGAAAACCCCAAGGACCGCGCCAACAGCAATTGCCCAAGAAATCTGGCGGGGCGAAATTCCCCGCGTGAGCTGATCCACCAAGGGGGCGACAAACAAACGTCTCCACCAAGTCGAGCGGTCGTGAATCGTCATTTCATCCATAGGCATTAACCCCGCCCCTCCTCGAATCGGTGATGCAAATCAGCATTGTTCGGCCGGGTGTAAATCGCCTGAACCACCGAGATATTTCGCGTCGCGAAGCCCGCTTCACAGTATTTCAAGTAATAATTCCATGTCCGGATGAAAGGTACGTCGAACCCAAGGGAAAGCACTCGGTCAGAGGCTGCATTGAATTGATCATACCAAGTCGAAAGCGTTCGTGCATAATCCGCCCCAAGATCTTCAAGATCGTGCATGAATAAATCGCCAGTTTTCATCAGGACCTGGTTGATCCTTCCGACACTCAAAAGCAAAGATCCTGGAAAAATGTGTCGCTGAATCCAATCAACTCCTTTCGTTAAGCTGTCATAGCGGCAATCTGGAACGGTGATCATTTGGACACCTAACAGACCATTCGGCGTCAGAACCTCGGCGCACTTGGCGAAGAACGATTCATGATACTTATCCCCAACCGCCTCGAGCATCTCGATCGAGGCGATCTTGTCGAAACGGCCAGTGATGTGACGGTAATCTTGGATGCAAATCTCTATCTGATCTTGCAATCCTGCATCTACGATTCGCTTGCGGGCGTAGGCCGCTTGCGCTTCAGAAATTGTCACTCCCGTCACACGGCAGCCGTAGGTTTTCGCCGCATGCACTGCGAACCCACCCCAGCCGCATCCAATTTCTAACACATGATCACTCTGCCTCAACTTTAGTTTGCGGCACAACGCATCATATTTCCCTTGTTGTGCGGCTTCGAGTGACTGCTCCACACTCTCGAACCGTGCACTCGAGTAAGTCATGCTTGGATCCAGCCAGAGCTGATAGAACTCATTTCCGAGGTCGTAGTGTTCGGCGATGTTGCGACGGCTGGTCTCAACGGTATTCTCACGGCGAAGATGGCGAAACCAATTGACGATCTTCAGCAAGTTAACTCCGGGCAAGCTGCCAGATGAAGTGTCCGAACCTTGAAGCACATTCATGTTTTCGATGAACCAAGAAATGACCGCAGCAATATCATCGGTATCCCAAAGCCCGTCCGTGTATGCCTCGCCCATGCCGATGTTGCCGTAGAAGGCGCAGCGCTTGAAGAAACCTTCATCATTCCTCAAAATCACCCGCGCGGTCACAGGTGCAGCAGGCTTTCCAAAGTAGCAGACTCGGCCATCAGCATATTCCAAACGCAGTCCCCCTGCAGGCATCATCCGCAGTAACCGAATGACCATCCGTTCCGCAAATCCTGCCGCTGCATGGGCGACGAATTCAGTCGGCACGCGCTCAGCTATCAGCTCTTTCGGTGAGTCAATGGTCATGATTTTTTCAGAGTGGAATGGGGCCGCATTACGTCAAGTTGCACCTCGGTGCGATCTGACTTCCGCACGAAGGGCACTCGGCGCAGCCATAAAAGGAATGCGTGCCAATGGATAAGGGCAATGATTTTCAGCGAAAGCAGCGGATATTTGAAAGAATACCCCAACAACCTTGCACTTGTAAGGGCGCGCCGATCGCCACGGATGGAACTCAGTAACGTTTTTTCGCCATTCGCGAAGATGTCGATGTTCACCTCCCAAGTCGCTGCGGGGTTGCCCAGTCTGAAGTCAAACTCCATGCCTGGGTCGGAAAATGGAGAAACGTAAAAGTTTTTTGCCACCCGCCGATGCCACCGTCCATCGTGGCCAACCTTGCCGACCCAGTAGAGCTTCATTTCTCGAAATGTGTTCACCACTTCTGCAATGGCAGCGAGAGGCTCACCGGTCTTGTCGGTTACATAATAAAAGGATACCGGATTGAATCCATACCCAAGCACCCTCGGGAAAGTCACTAACCGAATCCGAGCCTCCGCGGGGCAGTCGAAGCCCTCGCCCGCGAGCCAATGGACCAGGTTCCCCCGGATGCCTCCCTCCTGCTCCAAATCGATGTGGTCTCGGTCATCGATCGAAAACCAGTTGAATCGATTGTGGCTAAATCCAAAAATCCGTTTTGCCAAGTTTGGGAGATCGTCAAGATCCACGGAGAACATGAACACCTGATAGATAAACGAATGCTTCTTAGGCAGCAGCCTCGAATGAGCAACGGTGCATTCGTAGAGGGAATTCATCACCAGGGGTCCCTCCCAAGGATTTGCCTGCAAACATTCACCGCTGACCACAAGCCGTCTTCATGAAATCCATAGCGCTGCCATGCCCCGCAGAAATACCTGCGTGTTTTATCGCCCGCTGCATGAAGCACGGGCAAGCGGTCTTGCGCCGCGATCGCCCTAAGGTCGAACAAAGGATGCTCATATGACAACCGACGTTTGACCGATTCCTCTGCAGGCGATGAGGGTGGGTTGATGGTGACAAAATACTGCTCACGCTCTGATACACCCTGCAACTCGTTCATCCAATAGTGCGTTGAGTAGCGATTGCCCTGTCCTGGAACACGATCAATACGATAATTCCATGATGCCCAACAACGGCGAGTCTTCGGCATGAATCGAGGATCCGTGTGAAGTACGGCTTCATTTTGCTGATAGTGGAAACATCCTAGCACTTCGCTCTCCAACGGAGTCGGGTCACCTAGCAGCCTCAAGGCCTGGTCACCGTGAGCCGCAATCACCACTCGATCAAATGCCAACTGGGTGCCATCGCTCAATACAAGATCAACTCCATTTCCCGTTAGAATAACGGACTTCACTCCTGCTCCGACGTGGATGCAAGACTCAAACGGACGAATCAACTTTTCGACATAACACCGCGACCCACCACTAACCGTGCGCCACGGGTGTTGGGTATTGAGCCCCAAAAAGCCATGGTTGTGCCAGAACCGCATGAGCGTCCTCGCAGGAAACTCTTCAATCCTCTCCGGAGGGCTGGACCACACCGCTGCCGCCATCGGCGAAAGATACCAATGCAGAAAGTCCTGACCATAGCCGCGGGCTCTGACATAATCCCGCAAGGACATGTCACCGAACTTTGGGTTTTCTAACTCTTCGACGGTTTCCTCATTGAAGCGGTTGATCTGCGTGAGCATCTTCCAATAGCGCAAACTGAAGAGGTTGCGGCGCTGGCCAAACAACAGGTTGAGACTCCCGCCATTGAACTCAAGACCCTCCCCGACGTGTTGCACGCTAAACGACATTGAAGTCGGTTTAGTCACCACTTCCAACTCCCGGAACAATCTGGTGAGGAATGGGTAGGTCACCTCATTGTACACCATGAACCCCGTATCGATGGGGATTTCGGAAGCCCCTTCGTCCACCATAACGGTATTAGAGTGACCACCTAATCGGTCATCTTTTTCGAATAAGGTAACATCATGCTCCCTACTCAAAAAACGAGCCGACGCCAAACCTGAGATCCCCGTTCCGATGATGGCAATCCGCTGTCGACTCATGCACTTTGTTTTTGCGGCACACGACCGATCGCTCCTTCTTGGATCACTGCCTTAGGGACTGGCCTTAAATCCCAGATGATCCCAAACAGAGAAAGCGTTTTCAATCCATAGTAAGTCAGATCCAACTCCCACCAGCGAAAGCCCTGCCTCACCGAGTGCGGGTAGCGATGGTGATTGTTGTGCCACCCTTCCCCAAGGGTGATCAGCGTCAATAGCCAGCTATTGCGACTATCGTCGTCGGTCTCATAACGCCGACGGCCCCAAACGTGAGCGAGCGAGTTGATGAACAACGTGCCATGCAGAAGAACCGTGGTGCTCACAAAAAACGTCCAAACAAAAAACTGAGCCATGGTCACGCCAAGCTCAGGCACGAAGAACTCAAGTGCCCAGCCAATCCCTAACATCAAAAAACCATAAGCGAATGGAACCGTCTGATCATAGCGATTGAGAAATACCAATTCAGGATACTTGCTCAAATCAGGGATGCTCTTGTATGCTGTCGGGAAATTTTTCATCGAGGTGAGCCATCCGATGTGCGACCAAACAAACCCGCTAACAACGGGTGAATGCACATCCTCCTCATGATCCGAGTGCTTGTGATGATGCCGATGGGTCGCCGCCCACCACAATGGCCCCCGCTGCATTGAGCTATTGCCAATCACCGCAAACACAAATTGTGCCGCGCGGGAGGTCTTGAAGGTGCGGTGGGAAAAATACCGATGATAGAAACCCGTAATGGCAAACATCCGGACGACATAAAGGAACGCAGCCGCCAACAATGACACCTTGCTAAATCCCACCCAGATCACCGCAAAGCACCCTGCATGCAAAAAAATGAATGGCAAGGTCCGCTGCCAATTGACCACTGCCGGAAGCTCTGCTGGATCCGGCAAATCCTCACGCCGATAGTCCGAGTCAAGCCACCGACAAAAGGTTAAAACAAAAACCTGCCATACGTGGACTATTCTAGCAAACAATGACATTCGAATGGATTTCATAGGCGGTACCTGGAGTTAGTTCGATTCCAAGCGCTTTCGGACGAATCCCACCGCCCCCCCAATGACCGGCAGATGCGCGAAGAAGTTTTTCCCAGAGTCCCAGAAGTCCTGGTGAAAGGCAACCTTGCCGTCACGATTGAAACGTACCTGGCTGATCCCCACCGAGTGCAACGGCTGGCCCCGACTCAGTGCGGGAGCCGCAAAAACCATGGTCCACCGCACATAGTAATCATCCCCAGACCGCGCGATGTTTTCAACCTCCACTTCATAGTGGGTCATCGTCTCGCTGGTCTTTGCGAAATACGCTTCGATCTCAGCTGCCCCGTGGTGAACCACTAAGGTGTCATCCAAAAAAGCATCCGCAGCGTAAACCTTGAGGGTATTTTCCCTAACGGAATTGATGTCACCAATCCCCCGAAGAAACGACGAAAAACGCTCCAATGCCGCCTTCTCGCCCGGACTACCAGCAACCAGGCCGCTGGGTGCGACCTTTTGCATCTGTGCCCGATAGGCTGCAACACTGGCAGCACTCTGGTTAGGAGCCTGACTGGCATTGAGCAGCAAGAGAACTACTACCAATGCTACCGCCATGCCCACAACGAAGGCTGAAAGTGGGTGTGTCCAAATCGAAGCTGTCATCGTCAGGAGTTTTCACCCCGCAAATGGCCATGCGCAAGCGGAAATCACAATCCCACCGGATATGTTTCCGGGGCCTCGTCTTTCGCCCACTCGGCGGTCCGCTCGAGCGGCTCAACGGCCCGTGTCAGGTCGAAGTGTAAAATCGCATCGAACTGCGCAACCAAATCGGCCTTGAAATAGTGGCTCTGACGCTCGGATTCGGGCAAATAAACGACGCCAATGGCCCGCTCCAATCTCGCACTTCTCAATGCCTCTACCGCTGAGTTTTCTCGGCTAAAATCGAGCCAAAAGTTGGGAATCCCAACCTGATGGAACAATTTCTCGTAGCTCCCTTCGATGCCCGGTGGCACGTTCTTCCTCTCAGCCGGCAAATGCCAACCCGAGGCCGCAGTCACGGTGCCCGTGTAACTGGTAAAGCCGATCAGCTTGCTCTGATAGGGAAACGCCTGCCGAACCAACTGGCCGATATTCAATTCGCCCCGCTGTGACAGCTCCGTCGCACGGGCGTCGCCCAAATGGCTATTGTGCGCCCAGACCACCACTTTGGCAGATCCTTGCTGCGATTGCAGATGCGCCACCAGCTCCACCAAGGTTTCCATCATGTGCTCGTCACGCTGGTTCCATGAAGACGCATTCGATCGGAACATCTTCCGATAGTACTGCTCGGCATTCTTCACCAATCGAGCATTTTGCTCCGCAAAGAAAAATTCATCCGCCGCAGCTGGCCCATGATCCGCGAGGTATTCCACTTCCTTCGCTCTCAGGTCCGTCAACTGCTGAATCACCTCGGCTCGGCAACTGTCACTCACACCAGAACCCACCATGAGCCCATAATTTTGCGGATCGCTGCCGAAGCGATCCATGCACCCATAGAGGGTCCTCGCCTTGGCCGCTTCCTCAGGATCCTTGCGCTCGAGATACGCGATGACCTCGTTCATGGATTTGTGAAGACTATACAAATCAAGGCCGTAAAACCCAGCCTGATGCCCTAGCGAAAAGACGTGATCGTTGTGATCCCGCAGCCATCCGATGAAATCAAGCACGTCAGCATTGCGCCACATCCATGCGGGAAATCGATCAAACCCGCCGAGCGCTTCAACGCTGTCGTGGTCACCCGCTTCGCCTCGCACGTATCGATTCACACGGTAAGCATCGGGCCAGTCACCCTCAACGGCCACGGCGATGAAGCCTTTCTCAAGAATCAACCGCTTGGTGATCTCCGCCCGCTCGCGGTAAAACTCATGCGTCCCATGCGACGCCTCTCCTAACAAAACCACGCTCGCATCGCCGATCATCTCGACCAGTTCATCGTAATCTGTTGCGGCACCCGTTAGAGGCTTTGCGTGCTCACGAATCTGATGGAGGACGTTCTTGCCATCCAAAGATTCCCCCGTCTTTACCCGAGGCAACTCGATCTCCGGATGATGCTCTTTCAAAAGCGCTCGAACCTCATCGTCGCTGGTCTGCGCAAACTGATCATACCATTGTCCAACGGAAAGGAATGGCTCCGGCTCGATTAGAGTCACCACCTCATCCGCCTCTTCACGCAGACGCTCCGCGGTCGAAGGAGGGGCGACGGGCACTGCAATCACGATCTTTTTTGCACCCTCGTAGCGTAGCAGCTCGATGGCTGCAGAAACGGTCGACCCAGTGGCGATGCCATCATCCACCATGATGACCGTGCGCCCTGCCACCGATGGCACCGCGCGGTTACCCCGATAGAGCTTTTCTCGTCGAATAATTTCAGCAGTCTCGCGCCGCACGACCTCGTCGATCTCGGCCTGGGTTAGCCCAAGCATGGAGCAAATCTCATCACTCATCACCCGGAAGCCGCCACTCGCGATGGCACCCATGGCGACTTCTTCATGCCCTGGAACCCCAAGTTTTCTCACAATCAGAATATCGAATGGCTTGCCGAGTGCCTTGGAAATTTCGGCGGCGACCGGAACTCCCCCACGCGGCAATGCAAGAATGATGAGGTTTTCATCAACAGCAAACTTCGACAGCGACTCAGCAAGTTGACGACCGGCGTCCCGGCGATTGGAAAAGGTACGGATGATAGATGTAGCATTCATGATAGTGAACTTTCTTATTTTATGTTTTTTATTAGATAGGTATCGAACCAATCGGCAGCCAAGACAGCCACCTCTTCCAAAGCATGTGGCTCGCCGAAAAGATGGGTGGCCCCCTTGATGAGGGTGAGCCGCTTGGCACCTCGTAAACGCGCAAGCGACTCCTCGTTCCAGCGAATCACCGGAAAGTCTAACTCCCCAGCAATGAGTAAGGTGGGTACCGCCACCTGGGCGATGGCATCCCCTGCCAAGTCAGTCCTTCCCCCACGAGAAACGACGGCTTTGACCTCAGGGGACTTCGACGCGGCCACGAGAGCTGCGGCCGCACCCGTACTTGCGCCACAGTAGCCCAAGGCCATTTTCCCGACATGCTCATCTTGCTTCGCCCAATGGGTCGCCGCCAGTAGCCGCTCGGTGAGCAGTGGAATGTTGAGCCTCAACGCACCAGAGCGAGCCTCCGACATGGACTCTTCGGGCGTCAGAAAATCAAAGCACAACGTCGCAAGATTTCGTCGGTGCATTTCACCTGCAACCAAACGGTTCCGCGGACTTAGGCGACTGCTACCACTACCATGTGCGAAAACGACCAGCGCAGTGGCGCCAGCCGGAATGCTCACATCGCCATGAAGGATCGCCCCAGCGCAGGGGATTCGAACCTCGTGTTCACTTAAGGTCGATAGGTAGGCATTCATGGTGGGCAGGATTTTTTTTGGGGGGCGCTCGCTCCTAGCCTTCTAGGTTACTCCAATTTGGAAACGAGCGATTCAGCCTACCACAGCTCCACCTCAATCGCAACTCATCGAAAATCAAAGTTGCACTCCACGCCGATCAGACAAAAAAAGCGGCCCTCGGAAAAACCGGGACCGCTTAGGTTTTCAATGGTTTCGGACGAGCCGCAAACCCTTGACGATTTAGACTGCCATATCCTTGAGAGCCTTCAAAGGACGCACTTTGACAGCCGTGGAGGCTGGCTTGGCCTTGAAGGTCACTTCTTCCTTGGTGAAAGGATTGATGCCCTTGCGCGCCTTCACTGCTGGCTTGCGGACCGTGCTGATCTTGAGCATGCCTGGAAGAACGAACTCACCAACGGCATTCTTGCTGATGTGCGACTTGATCACGCCTGCCAACCCGTCGATGACGGATGCCACTTGCTTGCGGCTGAGCGAGGTTTCCGATGCAATTGCATCGAGGATTTGGGTTTTGTTGAATCTATCTTTAACGGGTGCTGATTTCTTAGCCATAGGGACAATTCATCAAAACGCCGCGCGATGTCAAGCCTGCCAAGCGCAAAAAATCGACACTCTGCTGAAAAAACCGCCTAAAACCCGCTGCTAACCAAAATGAAGTGAGCAGCCTATCTCAAATTTAGCGGGATTGCCGATTTTGAATTTGCCAAGCCAGCCTGAGGTGGTATCAAAACACCGTTGCCATGGCGGTTGGGATTTTCCTACCAAATCGGCAAGCAACCACGGGAGGTAAAACCTTTCCAAGGCCGCTGTAGCTCAGGGGTAGAGCAATTCATTCGTAATGAATAGGTCGTCGGTTCAATTCCGACCAGCGGCTCCACTTCCCCCACCATCCCGGGTCCACACCAATGTTTGGCGAAGATGTGTTTTTTGAGGTATTTGGGCAGTCAATGATTCACTCGTTTCATCCGCACCGGCGATGCCACGCGGTCTGCGCCCTCTCCCACCCCCAAGCGCGGTCATGACAGCCTCGCCCAAGGTGAGCGCAGTCTGTTAGAAGGTGATGGCAGCGGGCCTTAAGGTGCTTGCAGAACGTGCCAAGGTGCATGCGAAAAAGCCTCAAGGTGCGTGCGAGTCCTCCCCCAGGTCGTGGCAGCCCCGCCACAAGTGAGTGCAGAACCGCTCTACCTCCGTGCAGAACGGCCCAAGGTCCGTGCGAGTTGATGCCAAGGTTCGTACAGAACGGCCCAAGGTGCGTGTAAATGCGCCTCTAGGTTTGCACAAAACGGCCCTAGGTAAGTGTAAATTCACCCTAGGTGCGTGTGAAACTGCACGCCGCCCCAGCGTAAATCATCTACCTCCAGCCACTTGTGGAAATTGATCCTTCGCCAGCTTTGTGGCTTCCCTTTCCCCCCGCAATTTGGAGGCGTTAGCTCCGTGATCGGCGAAAAGCCGTTCCCATCCCCTAACGACAAACTAACCCCAATACCACCCCACCCTATGAATGACCGTGACATCCGCCGTGCCGACCGCGCCCTCCGCGTGAAAAACTTCGGCCTCCTCCATCAGTAAACCATCGCCGCCCTGCCCAAGGCTGCCCAACTTTTCGGCGAGCTTGATCCACTCGTGGCCAAGCTCCCCGTCGCCCAAGTCGGCCAGCTCCGCGACCCCGTCGGCAAGCAAGCCCTGCTCGATGCCCTGTTCCTCGATTTCAAGGACATCGCCCGCACCGCGCGCTCCATCGCCCTCGACGAGCCCGGATTCGCCGCCGCTCCCTTCCGGTTCCCAGCGGACTATTCAGAAAAAACCTGCACCACCCATGCGGATGCCCTCCTCACCCTGCTAGAAGATAACGCTGCCCCCGTCGCAGACGGCGGTGACACCCCAGCGGAAAAAGCCGCCAAGGCCGCCCTCCGCGCCAAGTTCGTCGCCTTCGCCCTACCTGCCGACTTCGTCGAAGACCTCCGCGAGGATCGTGACGCCATCGATGAGCGAAACACGGACAAACATCATGACAACTTCCAAGGCGTCCTCAGCACCAAGGAAATCGATGTCGTCCTCGGCCAGATCCAGAGCGTCGTCACCCGTCTGGACGCCGTCATGCAAAACCCCTTCCGCCGCGCCCCTGAGAAGCTCCGTGCCTGGCAAAGCGCCTCCCACATCGAGCGCGCCCCCGTCCGTGAGGCCAAGGAAAAAGACCCGAAAAAACCCGCAGACAGCCCCCTGACCCCACCCGCCTGATCTCAATAATAGGAAGAGGGGACATTCTTGTCCCCTCTTCTCTATGGAGCAGCGGAATCCGTCTGAGGTGAGCTAGATTTTTGGACCACCACCTCCATAATCAGCCCAGATGAATCCCAAACCACGCAAACGCTACACCCCAGAGTTCAAAGCCCAAGCCGTTGAACTCATCAACACCGGAAAGCC
>JARWZU010000063.1 GCA_029866215.1 Akkermansiaceae bacterium | reverse complement strand
TAGCCCCAACCACGGGGCAAACTTAGCGTTTGATGGGCTCAAATCCCAGAACGCCGCTTGCCACCGCTGTCGGAATTCAGGAAGCGGTAATAAACTTCGAGCATCAGAGTGCAGAGAGCCGTGCGATAAACTTTGCCCGAGCTGCCCCCCAACGAGTTGGTGCCACCCGACGCTTTCCATGAGCCATCCTCAGTCTGATTGTTCAGCACTTGGTCGCGGAAGATCTCGTTGTATTTTTTCCAGCCATCGCCGCCTAACTGTATCATCGCCTGAGATTCGTAATAATGAACATACAGATCACCACTTTTGTCATTGTAGTCAAACTTGGTGTTTTCGAGGATGTATTTTGCTGCTTTACTCACTTCAGTTTGAGCCCCTTTGCCCCACATCTGGTTGCAAAGCATCCCCACTCCCGTCAGGGTATAATAGGTTTTTTCTCGGGACGGTTTTTTGCTGGTATAGCCATAACCCCCATTGTCATCTTGCCGGGCATTGACATACTCTAAGGCTTTACTGATGCATGCATTCAAGCCCTTGTATTTGATTCCCGTGTGGCTGCAAGCCTTGAGGGCTTGGATCTGCCACCCAACAATCGAAACATCGGGATGGCCTTTCTCCAGCGCGTAAAGGTACGCCCAGCCACCGCTCTTGTGCTGGTTGTCGATGATGAATTGGCCAGCTTTTTCTGTCATTTCCACCAATGAAGGAATCTCGATCTTGAGCTCCTTACAGAAAGTAGTGGCCTCACCGAGCGCGTAGGTGGCGATCGCGTGCTCATACACCCAGCCATTGACAGTGAAGTCCGCCGACATCTTACCGTCCGCTTTCAGCGCTCGGTTGACCAAATAGCCGATGCCTTTCATGCATGAATCGCCGAATTCTTCAGATGCAGGAGTTTCGCAGTGCCCAAAATAAGCGAGCAGCGCGAGTCCAGTCATCGCAGCTTTATTCGAATCGCCCCATGACCCATCGGCTGCTTGAGTCGACTTGAACCAGCGGAGTGATTTTAGTACGGCGTCTTCGCATGCTGGAGTTCCACCGTTCTCGGCGAGACGGGCCATGCGATCCTCCTTTGAGCATCGTTTGCGCATCGTCTCTGGGATCAGGCCGAAAAGTTTTCCGGCGCCAGCGCCCATACCGAGACCTCCGCCAGCACCTGCCCCCTTGCCAAATCCTGCACCGCTGCCAGAGCCTCCCAGGCCGCCCGACATCCCACCGCCACTCAGCGAACTGAGCGTCGACATCTCACCAAAGCTATCACCTTGCTCAGGGATCGAGTACGACGCTTGAGCTCCCTCGGCGAAGACGCGTTTGGCATTGGTCGTTGGGGTGATTTGCGCACGCTTTTTCTGTTGAACTTGGTGTTCGGCTCCACGTTCACCGCCGCCGCCGCCGCCGGGTGGCATGAAATCCACCTTCTTTTCGGGCTCCCGGATGACTTGGAAAATCCAAAACCCACCAACAACCAGCAACACCACGTGAAACAACGCCGCAAACATCAACGAGCCACCGCCGATTTTTGCCCAGAAGCCCATCTTACGCTCCTTGACTTGGATGAGATTTCCTTCGCTGTCGTAAAGTTCCATGGTCGTGATTGGGTTGGGCGATCTGCGAGAATTTAAAGTTATTCAGGACTTCCTGCTTGGAAAGTCACATTAGAAATCTCTGCACGGCTGAGGGCATCGAGCACGTCGACCACCCGCTCGTAGCGAGCAAGTTCGTTGGCGTAGATTGTGACTAGCACCTCAGACTTCGAGGCCATACTGCTGTCGTGGAGCTGCTTGAGGTTATTGGTGAACTCTGGCAGTTGCTTTGCCTCCGGCGTATCGAGCGGATCGTCGTTGAGGTACACTTGGCCATCATCCTCAATCCGGACGGCGATTTCATCTGGCATCGGCGTATCCGTCTCTGTCGCCACGGTTCCTGGTAACTTCGTGTTATGGGCGTTCTCTACCTGAACGGCACCCGCCATGACCATGAAGTACAGCATGATCACAAAGACCACGTCGATCATCGGCGCAATCTGGAAACCTAGATTCACTTCTCCGGATAGCTTTCTTTTGCTGCGGCGGCTCATGAGAATTATTTGTTAGAAGCAGCGAATGAAATATCGGCAATCCCGCCTTCACCGACAAGGTTCATCACCCGCTGAACTTCGATTGCTGGGAGCAACTTATCACCTCGGATCACTACCCGCAGTTTGTCATCCTTCGCCCGGCGTTCTTTGAGGTAAGGGATGAGATCTGAAATAGCGGGATAGGCGATATCATCGACCAAGAGCAGCGATTTATTTTGTTTGGAATCCCAGCGGATATTGATGGCAATCTCGTGCTTGGACATTTCTGGATCCCGCTTTTTGGCATGGGCCGAAATAGGGAGCGTGATTTTTTTATCCACTTTCAGCACCTCGGCCGAGGTGATGCTCATGAAGAAAATGAGCAGCACGAGCAGCACATCGATCATAGGAGCAATTTGGAACTCGGGTTCCCCGCTCTCTCCTCCTCCTCCGCCGCCGGCCATGGTTTTTTGTGTTAAGTGTTAGGATTTGCGCCGATGAGGCAACTCAGGCACCTTGCTGACCTTGCACCCAGTTTGGCAGAGCAGCGAATGTTTCTTCCTGACCCACATCGGCATCCTTCAAATACTCGTATGGCGCGTTGCGGAACAAACGGCTGGATTCCTCCTCAAGATGATGCATCCCAGCCTGCAGTTTGTTGCGGAGGAAATAGAACCCCATGAAAGCAGGAATCGCGATGAAGAGACCCGCAGCGGTAGCGATGAGAACCTCGCCGATGTGACCAGAAAGCGACGCTGGATCGCCGATGCCCGCAGACCCGAGGCTGGCAAAGGCACCCCGCATACCCGAGACCGTTCCGAGGAGACCGACCATCGGCGTACAAACACCAATGACGGAAAGGTAGTTGATCCGAGTTTGGAGCTTGGAATTTACCTTGTCCACCTCGGCAACGAGCGCCTCTTCCGTTGCTGCCTTGCCATAGCCAATCGAAGAAAGCGCCGAGCGAACCACATTCGCAAATGGGCTGTTAAGCGCCTTCATCGCTTGGTAAGCCCCGACGTAGTCGCCCGCGAGAAACGATTGTTGAGCGATGGAAACATCCTCGGCAGGAACCATTTTCTTGTCGTTGGTGCGCATCCAGATGTCAATGATCAGCCAGACCGTTGCGATCGAGAAGCCGCCGATTGGCCACATGCACCATCCACCTTCGGCAAGAACGTCGATGAAGGTTTTTTTCACTTCTCCTGCTTTGGCAGCCTCCGCAGCGAATGCGGACATCGGAAGAAACACGAGCGCCGCGTAGACGGCTTTTTGAATGGTTTTTTTCATAGAATTAAATTAGAGAGTTGGGTGATAAATGAACAGGCTAGTTTATTTGAGGCTATCAAGACGTTTAGTGGCTTCCACGGCGACCAAGGTTCCGGAGGAATTGCGAATGCACGACTTGAGGAGTGCAACCGCTTCTTCACGGCGGCCACGAGTGGCAAGAATTTCCGCTGCCTTCAGTTCGGCAACGGCGTTAAGCACCATGCCACCGGATGGGAATAGGCACGGCACCGTGAGGTAAGCCTCAAGAATTTCGTTTTCTTGCTGGAGCGCCTTCGCGGGATCGCTATCGCGCTTACTGGTATCGAGCAACTCCGCTCGTAGGAGTGAGGCGTAGGCTCCGACATCGGCTGGCAAATTATCAGTGGTTAGATCGCGGAAGGCGACTTCACGGTCACTGGTGCTAGTGGAAACTGGCGCAAGCAGGGCCTTGCCAAGCACAACAAATGGGTCGATCCCTTGGACAGGTGTTGCTTCGGAAATTTGTTTGCCGATTTCCACGCACTTCGCCGCGTCGCCATTCAAAGCATAAGCTACCAACGCCGCACGAGCCGTTTCTAACCAGAAATTTCCAGGGATCTTGGCGGTGACTCTCTGCGATGCGAGTAGTCCTTCCAAGGGTTTGAGGGCATCGCCTGGGCGACTCATGAGCACCAATGCGATGGCGGGGTCGAGCTCGGCTGGGCGCTCGCCGTAAACGTGATCTGCGCTGGCCAAGGGAAAAGTTTGACCAGGCCCGAAGCCTTCGGCGACCGCCTGCATCACCAGACTATCATTTTGAAGAATGACAGCAGAGACAGGCACCGAGCGGCCATTCTGGAACACGATGCGGATCGGCTCGGCCGCATTTGCCAACGACAGGGGCAGCATGGCGACCGCGCCAAGGAACAAGGCGGAGCGGATTGGGCGCGATGAAGGTGTCATAGGTCTGAAATTCACTTGATGAGCTCGCTGGCTTTCTTGAAGCGCTCGGTGTTTTTGAGTTTCTGGTTGGCGGCCAGAGCGCGGATTGTTTCATCGGCAAGCGTCTTGTTGCCAAGGTCTCCCGCAGTTTCGTAGGCCTGCCAATACGCTTCAGCACAAACCTCCGGAGTGCTCTGATAAGCGACGTACACTCTCTGGTAGGTACCGTGTGCTTTTTTGAGCAATTCGAGTTTGGCATCATTTTCAGCAGCTTTCGCACTTTGTGCCCGATAGATCTTACCGAGGAAAATGTAAGCTTTGCCCGCCATTTCACCGCGGAACATTTTGTCTCCAACCACTTGGAGCGCAAGCTTCTCAGCGGCGTCCAACTGGTCAAGCGCGA
Source organism: Akkermansiaceae bacterium (assembly GCA_029866215.1). GTDB lineage: Bacteria > Verrucomicrobiota > Verrucomicrobiia > Verrucomicrobiales > Akkermansiaceae > Luteolibacter. The sequence goes on along the minus strand of JARWZU010000063.1, from coordinate 34,266 downwards.
CCAGGGCTTGCAACTTGCCAAGTGTGGTTTCCTTGAAGCGCGACATCCCAGGGTTCTGCGCCAGTGCGTCTTCAAAAATCTTCAAGGCCTCGGCCGGTTGTTTGCGCGCCAGTGCTACATAGCCCAAGCCCACGGGTCCAGCATCGGCAAACATACCCTCACGGTGACGATCCACCAGCCTCTGGAACATGGCGGTCGCCCCATCGAAATCACCCAGCTTGAGAAGAATCTCGCCCGAGACTGCCAACAATGCAGGGCTCAGTACCGCTGGGTCCTTGGCGTTGATCGTGGCGATGCCCTTCAAATAGAGATCCGAGCGGTCTGGCCGTTTGAGCAATTGAGCGAGGCGGGCACGAGCGTAATAAAGCCGCGCGTTGGTCGTGGCATTCTCACGCTCCGCAGTGGCCTTGTTGAGAATATCGACGAGTTGCTTGTCGACGGCATCGACATCAATTTCGTTGGCTTTTTTGCGAGGAACCAAGGTTTTGACCAGCTCATCGATCAGGAACTCTACTTGTTCGGCATTTGGATTCGCGATCCGCGATTTGAGGGAACTTGCTAGCATTTCTGCTGCTTCGTCAGCCTTCCCTTCGCGAGTTTTCATTTTCGCGACCCACGATGCCGAAAGCAAAGCCAACGGGCTATCAGGCTTGCGCTTGAGAAACTCCGCATGAAGCGTGGCGATCCCAGCAAAGTCTTTGTTGCCCGAAAGCAGGGTCGTGGCCGAATCCAATGCATACTGGATGACGTCGTCGGGAGTTTCTGCCCAAACCGCTTTCTTGTATGCCTCCAACGCACTCGCTTGGAACTTGGCGAGTTGATCCGCCTTGTCTGAGTTCTTCTTCTTGTAGGTGTCAGCGAGCAGGCAGTACATCGAGCCCGCAGAAGCATCGTCAGGATGCTCGTTGAGGAATTGGGTGAGATCGCGGATGATTTTGTCCGTCTGATCGACGTCTTTGTCATTGAAGTCGATGAATGCGAGCCGATAACGCATGTCGCCAGCGTATCTTCCATCGGGGAATTTCGTGAGGTATTCCTTACAAGACTTGAGCGTTTCCTTGTAGTTGTTGGTTAGGAAATTCGCCATCGCGACATAATAGTGCGCGTTTTCATTGATCGAGCTGTCAGGAAAATTTTTGATGATCTTATTAAAGAATGTGGTGGCTTCTTTAAAATTGCCATCTTGGAACCATGCAAGTCCTTGGAAAAACGTGAAACGGTCGAGGTTGGCAGAGTCTGGGAACTTTGCTTCTAATCCACGATAGAGGGTACCGACTTCTGCCCAATTTCCAGTTTGGACAAGTACCTCACCTGAGAGAGATGCCACTTGTTCGACGTTGTCGGCGGTCGGGTATTTTCGCACATAGTCGTCACAGAGGGATTTGAGCAGGGGGATATTTTTCAGCTCGTTAGTGATGATGATCTCCGCGTAGGCCGCAGACTTGGCGTCGGACGCGGAGGCGTGTTTGTTGCGGATCGTCCTGAAGCAGACGAGTGCTTCTTCGTAGCGCTCAAGATAGTAAAGGCAGCGGCCACGGCGCATGATCAGGGTGGCATCGAGATCGGTCTTTTCCTCGACCGATTGAAGCGCTTTTGCCGCCAGTTCGATAGCGGGTTTGAGACCATTGACCAGCTCTGATGCCGATGAGCGTTGGCCCAAGGGCTTGGTCTTTTCGAGTTCGACCCGACTCTCAAGAACTTTCAGAATCTTACGCTGCGATTCCAGCGACACCTTCTGGATCGCTATGATCTGGCTGCGTGGCGGCACCGCGCGGTAAATCGCGAGAGCGGAATCGTACGATTGAGTTCCCACCAGCTCATCCCCACGGACGATCAGTTGGTTGGCGTACCATGCAATCGCATCACGGATACCCGCTTGGTCACTCAAGCGGCTCAGGTAGGACACGAAGTCTTCTTGGTTTCCGGCATCTGCAAGCAGTCGAATCACCTCCACCGCTGCGGTCGTCTGCTGAGGTGTACGAATGTCCGAGCCCATGAGACTCTTGAAGACTTCGAGAGCTTCCTCGCGTCTACCGAGGTCGTTGTAGACTTGGCCAAGCCAGAGACCGGCTTCCGAGCGGTACTTCGGGTCTTGGGCTGCGCTACGAAGCGCTTGCACCGCCTGCTCTTTTTTCTCTGGGGTGTTCTGGTCGATACAAGCACGCCCGATCCCGAGATAACAACGGCTCGCGTACTCACCTTTGGGAAAACGCTGCAAATAATCCGCAAATGCGACCTCCGCCTCGACGGCATTAGAGGACAGAAGACTGGCAAGCGCTTTGTTGAAATAAAGTAGCTCAATCGGCGCGTCCTTATTCGGTCCAAGCGCCGCGAGCAACTCGGTGATTTTCGTAACCGCCGTCGGATAATCTTTTGCGGTGAATGACTCCTCCGCTTCAGTAAATAAGCGATTCAACGCCGCAGGCGAAACTGGTGCTGCGGGGGCCGCTGGAGCGGGTTGCGCACGGAGTCCATCCAGCGCCAATACACCCAGAAGGCATGAAAAAATTGCAGTAAAACGCGTGGGGAAATATTGGGTTTTTCGCTGCATACGGGCGGGTAAGAAAATTGACCCGAGGTGCACTACAGTGTCAAGGCAGATTGTTGGTAATTCCCGCGTTCCTCATTGCGTCAAAATGGATGACACTCAGATGAAACCAGTCTCTTAAATAATCGGCATGAAGTCATCGGATTTCATGCCATGAGTGCTGGCATCCAATGCCCTTGTCGATGGAGCCTAACAGAAGCCCGTCAGCACGCCTTACCAGGTGTGGCACAAAAAACCCCGGCCGCTTGGGGGCAGGCCGGGGTCTTCGTTGATTCGTTTTCGCTGAGGGGATTAGGCGGTTGCCACGTCCTCGTCGTCCTCGAAGGTTTCCTTGACCGGAAGGATCGGCTCTGGCTCCTCCACGGTGAACTCGAACTCCGACTCGCGGTGGTGATAGAATCCGGTTCCAGCAGGGATCAGGTGACCCATGATTACGTTTTCCTTGAAACCGCTGAGGTAGTCGACGCGTCCGAGAGTCGCCGCTTCGGTCAAGACACGGGTGGTGTCTTGGAAGGAAGCCGCGGAGATGAACGAGTCGGTTTCAAGCGAAGCCTTGGTGATCCCCAAAAGGACAGGCTCACCTTCGGCAGGCTTGCCACCATTTACGATGATTTCCGCGTTGATGCGCTTGAAGTTCGAGCGGTCCACTTGGTCACCCCAGAGGTACTGATCGGCATCACCCGGGTCGGTGATCTTCACCTTCCGGAGCATTTGACGAACGATGACCTCGATGTGCTTGTCGTTAATTTCCACGCCTTGGACGCGGTATACCGATTGCACCTCGTTGACCAAATGCTCTTGGAGTTCTTGAGCACCGCAAGCTTCGAGTAAATCTTCCGGCGACACGGGGCCTTCGGTGATTTGGTCGCCGCGTTTGACGACGTCGCCTTCGGTGACCACAATGTGCTTGCCCATCGGGACCAAGTGATCGACTTGTTCGCCCGTTTCTGCGTGGGTGATAATGACCTTCTTCTTGCCACGGACATTGCCGCCGTAAGAGATGCTGCCTTCGATCTTGGCGATGACGCATGCGTCCTTAGGCTTGCGAGCTTCGAAAAGCTCGGCCACCCGTGGAAGACCACCGGTGATGTCCTTGGTGCGTGCCACTTTACGTGGAGTCTTCGCGATCTGCGTACCCGCGGTGATGACTTGGCCTTCCTTGACAGAAAGGTGAGCGCCAACCGGGATCGAGTAGCTTGCTTTAACCTCTTTGGTCTTCTCATCGATGATGACCACTTGCGGGTGGAGGTCTTCCTTGTGCTCGGTAACGACCATTCCCTTTTTGCCGGTTTCCTTGTCAGTCTCGTTGGTCACGGTGATACCGGAGATCATGTCGCGGAGTTCGACCTTACCATTTTTCTCGGTAAGGATCGGCACGTTGTATGGATCCCAAGTGACCACGGTGTCGCCCTTCTTGACGTCCTCACCATCCTTCACGGAAATGACGGAACCGATGACGATCATGTGGCTTTCCAATTCAAGCCCAGCGCTATCGCGGATCGAAATGGTGCTGTTCTTGTTGAGCACGACCCAATGGCCATCGACGTCTTGCACCGTGCGCATGTCCTTGTAGACGATGCGTCCGCTGTTCTTCGCCTTGATGATCGGCTGTTTGAAAGTCGCGGCGGCCACACCACCGACGTGGAAGGTCCGCATGGTGAGCTGAGTTCCGGGTTCGCCGATCGACTGAGCCGCGATGATGCCGACCGCTTCGCCGATTTTCACCGGAAGTCCGGTGGCGAGGTTGAGGCCGTAGCAATTCGCACAGCAGCCGCGCTCCGCTTCGCAAGTGAGAACCGAACGGATCTTCAGCTTGAGAACGCCGATGTTTTCGAGCGAGCGGGCTTGGACTTCATTGATGACGTCATCGACTTCTACCAAGATGCTGCCGGTTACCGGATCCTTGATTTGCTCACAGGAAACACGGCCGTAGATCCGAGTGGAAAGCGAGGCCGACTCTTCGTCGCCGTCATAAATCGCGGCGACGGTGATGCCGTTCGCGGTTCCGCAATCCTGCTTGAACACGATCACATCTTGGGCCACGTCCACCAGTTTACGAGTCATGTATCCGGAGTCCGCCGTTTTCAGAGCGGTATCGGAGAGACCCTTACGAGCACCGTGAGTCGAGATGAAATACTCGAGCACCGAGAGACCCTCGCGGAAATTCGAGATGATCGGGCGTTCGATGATTTCTCCGGATGGCTTGGCCATCAGACCGCGCATACCGCCGAGCTGTTTGATCTGGGACTTGTTACCCCGAGCGCCGGAATCGACCATCATGAACAACGGCGAAGCCTTTTTCTTGCCCTCGTTGTGTTCAATTTTCCGATAGAGCGCATTCGCGATCGTGTCGGTGGCTTGGGTCCAAACGTCCACGACCTTCTGGTAGCGTTCGCCGTCGGTAATGACACCGTTGCGGTATTGTTTGGTGACCTTTTCGACTTCTTCGTAGGCTTTGGCGATGACCTCGGTCTTCTCCTCAGGGATGACCATGTCAACGATTCCGATCGAAGTCCCGGAGCGGGTTGCTTCGCGGAAACCGAGATTTTTGAGTTCATCGAGCACCCGTACGGTTTCCGGCTTGCCGGAAACTTGGTAGCAGCGCCAGATGATGTCACCGATTTGCTTCTTGCCCACGTTGTGGTTGATGAAGCCGACGCCTGACGGCCAGATTTCGTTGAAACGAACGCGGCCTGGGGTGGTTTCGATGATTTTCCCTTGGCGAAGTGCCTGCTCGAGCGGAGTCAATTCCTTTAGATCCTTATCGGTGAGATCTTCACCCTTGTAGCCAAAGACCGAGTTCTTGCCGTGGTCGGGGTTACGGATGCGGATCCACTGGTGATAATCGATCTTGTCGGACGCGAGTGCAAACTCGACCTCGGATGCGTTTTCAAATAGGGGCATGTGCTCCTCTTTTTCACGATCCTTCTGGGTGCGAATGCCGGCCCAGGTGAGGTAATATGTGCCGAGAATGATATCCTGAGTCGGGACGGTCACTGGGCGACCCGAAGCAGGCGAGAAGATGTTGTTCGGCGCAAGCATCAGCTGGCGGCACTCCATCTGAGCCTCGATCGAAAGCGGAACGTGAACGGCCATTTGGTCTCCGTCGAAGTCCGCGTTGTAGGCGGTACAAACGAGTGGATGAACGCGGATGGCCTCCCCTTCGATGAGCTTCGGCTCGAACGCCTGAATGGACAAACGGTGAAGCGTAGGTGCGCGGTTGAGCAGGATCGGATGACCCTTCGTGACCTCTGCGAGGATGTCCCATACTTCGGTCGTCTTGCGGTCGATCATTTTCTTAGCCGAGCGCACGGTGTGGCAGTAGCCAAGCTCCTTGAGGCGGCGGATGATGAATGGTTCGAACAAGGTGAGGGCCATCTTCTTGGGAAGACCGCACTGACCGAGCTTGAGATCCGGGCCGACGACGATGACCGAGCGGCCGGAGTAGTCGACGCGTTTTCCAAGAAGGTTTTGACGGAAACGTCCACCTTTGCCCTTGAGCATGTCGCTGAGGGACTTGAGTGGGCGGTTGCCTGCGCCAGTCACGGCACGACCGTGGCGGCCGTTGTCGAAGAGCGCGTCGACCGCTTCCTGGAGCATCCGCTTTTCGTTGCGGATGATAACTTCCGGCGTTTTGAGGAGCAGGAGGTTCTTGAGGCGGTTGTTGCGGTTGATGACGCGGCGATAGAGGTCGTTGAGATCTGAGGTCGCAAAGCGGCCGCCTTCGAGTGGCACCAACGGACGCAAGTCTGGAGGAATCACTGGGAGAACCGTCTGGATCATCCACTCAGGGCGCGACCTTGACTGAAGGAACCCTTGGGTGATCTTGAGACGCTTCGAGAGTTTCTTTTTATTTTGCTTCGAGCGGGTCGTTCCCAGCTCTTCTTCGAGCTCCACAATGAGGGAAGCAAGGTCGCACTGACGGAGCAATTCCATGATGGCTTCGGCACCCATGCCGGCTTGGAATGATCCGTCGCCGTATTCATCCTCGTATTCACGAAGTTGAATCTCGGTGAGCAAATCCCCCGACTTCAGCGGCGTGTTGCCTGGCTCGGTCACGATGTAATCTTCATAGTAGATCACGCGCTCCAACTCGCGGGCACTCAAGTCGAGCATGAGCCCAATGCGCGATGGCATGCACTTGTAGAACCAGATGTGAGAAACAGGGACCGCCAATTCGATGTGGCCCATGCGCTCGCGACGGACGCGGCTCAAGGTGACTTCCACGCCGCAACGGTCGCAGATTACACCCTTGTGTTTGATTCGCTTGTATTTGCCGCAGGCGCATTCCCAGTCACGGGTGGGTCCGAAGATCCGCTCGCAGAAAAGGCCGCCTTTTTCCGGCTTAAACGTCCGGTAATTGATCGTCTCGGGGTTTTTCACTTCGCCCTTGGACCAGGAGCGAATGATGTCTGGCGAGGCGACGGTGATCGAGACTTGGTCAAAAGCCTCTGGGCGCTCGTCCACGCCGAATAGTTCGCGAAGGTTGGTATCGACACTCATGTTGTTAGTAACGGTTTAGGTCTTGGTTAGGGTTCGCGTTTAAAATTACAGGGTGAGATCATCCAATGAGTAGTCGTCCAAGCCACCGGTCATGCCGGAGCCATGGGTGGAACCCTTGCGACCCGGACGGACGTCGAGGCCGAGGGATTGCATTTCCTTGATGAGAACATTGAACGATTCGGGGGTGCCCGCCTCGAGGTTGTTGTCGCCTTTGACGATCGCCTCGTAAATCCGAGTGCGGCCTTGAACGTCGTCCGACTTAACCGTGAGGAGTTCCTGCAGGGTGTAAGCGGCGCCGTACGCTTCGAGCGCCCAGACTTCCATTTCCCCGAAGCGCTGACCACCGTATTGCGCCTTACCACCGAGCGGCTGCTGGGTGACGAGCGAGTAGGGGCCGACGGCACGGGCGTGGATCTTATCCGCGACCAAGTGACCCAGCTTCAGGATGTAAATCATGCCGACCACGACTGGATTGTGGAAGGCTTCACCGGTGCGACCGTCATAAAGAGTCGATTTGCCACCGGTGGTGCCGTCCTTGCCATCGCCGATCCAAGTGTAACCACGGCCTTCTTTCTCGCCGGGCTTGCGCTCGCGGAGTTCGCCGTTGTCACCAATGAATTTCACTCCATCAACCTTCTTGGCCTTGGACATAAAGTCCCAGATGACATCTTCCTTGATGCCGTCGAAAATCGGTGTCGCCACCTTGAATCCGAGGGCTTTGGCCGCAACACCGAGGTGAGTCTCAAGCACCTGACCGACGTTCATCCGCGATGGAACGCCGAGTGGGTTGAGGCAGATATCGACCGGCGTTCCGTCGTGAAGGAATGGCATGTCTTCCTCGGGAACGATGGTGGCAACAACCCCCTTGTTTCCGTGGCGACCGGCCATTTTGTCTCCAACCGAGAGCTTCCGTTTGGCGGCGATGAACACCTTCACTTCTTTGATCACGCCTGGATCGACTTCGTCGCCTGACTCGAGCGAATCGAGTTTGCGCTCGCGCTCGGTGTCGAGTTCTTGGAAGCGACCTTCGAACGAGCCGATGATCTCCAAAATCTTGTTACGGATCGGTGAGGGATCGATTTCGATGTGGTCGTGGACCGAAGCGAGCTTGCGGAGAAGCGTCTTCGTGATCTTGCGATTCGCAGGAATGATGATCTCGCCGGTTTGTGCGTTGACCACATCGAGCGGAATTTTTTCTCCTAACAAGATGTCAGAGAGGCGCTCGGTGAGGTCGTCGGTGAGCTTGTCCGCACGCTTCTTGTGCTCGTCGTTGATCTTCTTGAGCGTTTTCTTCAACTCAACTGGATCGACTTTTTCAGCGCGCTTCTTGGCGAATCCGCTCTGCGAAACACGCACGTCTTGAACGATGCCCACGCAGCCCGATGGCACGCGGAGCGAGGTATCTTTCACGTCGGCAGCCTTTTCGCCGAAGATCGCGCGGAGCAGGCGCTCCTCGGGTGCGAGTTCGGTTTCCGACTTCGGAGTGATCTTACCGACGAGGATATCGCCAGGTTTCACTTCGGCTCCGATGCGAATGATGCCGTCGTGGTCGAGATTGCGCAGGGCATCCTCGCCGACATTTGGAATGTCACGGGTGATTTCTTCTGGACCAAGCTTCGTGTCGCGAGCGGCAACGTCGAATTCCGAAATGTGAATCGAAGTATAAACGTCGTCTTTCACCACACGCTCCGAGATGACGATGGCGTCTTCGAAGTTGTAGCCGTTCCAAGGCATGAAGGCCACGAGGACGTTGCGGCCGATGGCGAGTTCGCCGTCTTCCGTGTTGGGTCCATCCGCGAGTACTTGGCCTTTTTTGATTTTCTGACCAAGCTTGACGATCGGCTTTTGGTTAATGCAGGTGCCGGCGTTTGAGCGCATGAACTTCCGCAGCGGATAGGCCATGATGCCTTTTTCCACATTGGTTTTCACCGACTCCGCGTCGCTGAGGAATTTTTCTTCGGAAACTGGGAGCTTGCCATCTGGAGTGGTGACGATGATTTCCGCGGTGGCAGCGGCAACAATGCCGTCTGCTTCGGAAACGACCACTGCGCGAGAATCGCGAGCAGCTTTGCCTTCAAGACCGGTGCCGACCAGCGGCGACTCCGAAACGAGCAGCGGCACGCCTTGGCGTTGCATGTTCGATCCCATCAGCGCGCGGTTCGCGTCATCGTGTTCGAGGAACGGAATCAAGCCGGCAGCCACCGAAACGAGCTGCTTCGGCGAGACGTCCATGTAGTTCACTTCCGATGGAAGCGCTTCGATGAACTCACCGCCTTTTTCACGAGCCGTGATGCGTTCGGTTTGGAATGCGCCTTTTTTATCGATCGGGTTGTTCGCCTGAGCGATGAGGAAATTTTCCTCTTGGTCGGCGGTGAGATACTCGATCTCGTTGGTGACCTTGGAGTCGACCACGCGGCGATAAGGGGTTTCGATGAAACCAAACTCATTGATGCGGGCATAGGTGCACATCGAGTTGATGAGACCAATGTTCGGACCTTCTGGGGTTTCGATCGGGCAGATCCGGCCATAGTGCGACGGATGCACGTCCCGGACTTCGAAGCCAGCGCGGTCGCGATTGAGGCCGCCTGGTCCAAGCGCTGAGAGACGACGCTTGTGCGTCAGCTCAGCGAGCGGGTTGGTTTGGTCCATAAACTGCGAAAGTTGCGAACGACCAAAGAAGTCACGAACTACGGCGGAAAGCGCCTTCGGATTGATCAACTTCTGTGGCGTCATCCCCTCGATGTTCACGTCGAACAACGTCATGCGCTCCTTCACGAGGCGCTCAGTGCGAGCAAGCCCGACGCGGCACTGGTTTGCGAGAAGTTCACCGACTGCGCGAACGCGGCGGGATCCAAGGTGGTCGATGTCATCGATGACACCATCGCCCTTTTTCAGCTTGAGGATGTAGCGGACAGCAGCCAAGAAATCCTCTGGCACCATGATCCGTTGGTCGGAATCCACTTGGATACCGAGCTTTTGATTGATCTTGTACCGTCCTACGCGAGTGAGATCGTATTTCTTTGCGTCGAAGAAGAGACGCTTGAGCAACGCACGGGCGTTGGCTGCGGTTGGTGGATCTCCTGGACGAAGTTTGCGATAGATGTCCTTTAGAGCGGACTCCTCATCCTTCGCGGGATCCTTGCGGAGCGACTTCAGGAGGATTTCGTCTTCACGAGCGTCGATGACTTCGACCGACTTGTGGCCGAGCGCCAGAAGTTGGCGGACGATGCCGATCGTAAGCGGCTCATAGGCCTTGGCGACCGTCAGTTCGCCATCGAGAATGTCTTCAAATGGCACCTTGTGTCCGAGTTCGCCTTCATCCATCGCCTCGCTGAGAGCAAGGCCTTCAGGAGAATAGAAGTGGCTGACAATGTCACGATCGGTCGGATAGCCGAGAACACGCAAGAAGGTGGTCGCAAGGAACTTACGGCGGCGACGGCGGCGGTCGAGGTAAACGTAGAGTAGGTCGTTTGTGTCAAACTGCACTTCCAACCACGATCCGCGGTCAGGAATGATGCGGAACGAATGGAGGAGCTTGCCATTGAGGTGCTGTGAAGTTTCAAAGCAGATCCCGGGTGAGCGGTGAAGCTGCGACACGATCACGCGTTCCGCACCGTTGATGATGAAGGTTCCCCGGCGGGTCATCATCGGCAATTCGCCCATGTAAACGCGCTCTTTCTTAGTTCCCGTCTCATCCTTGAGCTTGAACGTTACATAAAGTGCGGCGCTAAAGCTCTCGCTGTTGCGCAACGAATCCAGCGAAGTGACCTTGGGGTCCTCGATGTCGTAGGCGACGAAATCGAGTTCGATCGCTTCATCGTAGCTTTTGATCGGGAAAACCTCGCGGAAAACCGCTTGGAGACCCGCATCTGCTCGCTCGCTAGGGAGCACTTCCTTCTGGAGGAATTCATCGTATGAGCGACTTTGAACCTCGATGAGGTTCGGCGGCTCGATGACTTCTTCGAATTTCCCGAAATAGAGACGTTCAGCCATGGCGTGTAGTGGTATTCTTCTTACAAATTGAGCCCGAGCCGCGAACGGTCTCAGGCAGGGTGAATCAAGCGGTGAAAGGATTGGTCGGAATCGGCGGGAAAATCTGGTTCAATGTTTTGTGATTTAGAATCTCCCGTCGATTTCGACAGAAAATCCCGGAGCAGATGACTCTGCCCCGGGAAGGTCTGAAAGATCTTACTTCAGCTCGATTTTGGCACCAGCCTCTTCGAGCTTTTTCTTTGCTGTTTCGGCAGCGTCTTTGGCGACGCCTTCGATGATCTTCGCGGGAGCGCTCTCAACGAGCTTCTTCGCGTCAGCAAGTCCAAGGCCTGGAGCGACTTCACGGACTGCCTTGATGACGGCAATCTTGTTTGCGCCGCAATCCGTGAGGACGACGTCGAATTCAGTCTTCTCTTCGGCAACTTCGACAGGACCGGCGGCAGGACCAGCAACACCAACCGGTGCAGCGGCGGAAACGCCCCACTGTTCTTCGAGTTGTTTAACAAGTGCGACAGCCTCCAAGACGGTAAGCTTGCCGAGTTCTTCTACGAGTGTATCAATATTAGCCATTTTTTGTATTCTCCTTGTTCGGTATCGTCGCCCCCAGAGCCTCTGGGGATTTCAGAACAACAGCCGTTGCGCCGACGAGGAACCATTGTGGGTTCAGGTGGAAACGGGAGCCGCCGCCACCATCAGTTCAGATTGTTTATGCTTCGGCAGCAGGTGCTTCGGCTTCGGCAGCGGGTGCTTCTTCGGTCGAGTCGTCGCCGTCTGGATCGAACTTGGCCTTGACCACGCGAGCAATGCGGGTCGCTGGCTCGAGGATCGTTGCCAAGAGTTGGGAAAGAACCGCTTCGCGCGATGGGATGTCAGCGATCGCCTTGAGCGCCTCGGCGTCCAAGATTGCATTGCCAAGCAGGCCCACCTTCATTTCAGGTTTCTTGAATTCCTTTTCGAAATTCTTGATGACCTTTGCCGCCGAGAACACTTCTGCATCGCCCATCACGTAGGCCATCTGACCGATGAGATCGGCGCCGATGTCAGGGAGACCTGCTTCGGCGAGGGCTTTGCGCATGTAGCTGTTTTTAGCGACCGTGCAATTTGCACCGCCTGCGCCGAGGCGATTGCGGAGTTCCGTGAATTGTTGGACGGTGAGGCCTGTGTAATCGATGACGATTAGGTAAGGAGACGCGTTGACGCGATCCAGCAGGCCGTTGATGATGATTTTCTTATCAGGATTCATATGCGATGGCAGGCCGTGGATTAAGCGGATGTTTTGGTGTAGGTGGCGGCTTCCAGAGGAATACCGGGAAGCATCGAAGCTGCGAGAGTCACCGCTTGGATGTAATTACCCTTCGCGGAAGCTGGCTTGGCACGGACAACACTGTCGACGAAGGCGCGGGCATTTTCTTCAAGTTGCGAGGCCTCGAAGGATGCCTTGCCGATCGATCCGGAAACGTTGCCGTTTTTGTCGAGTTTGAAGTCAACGCGGCCGGCCTTCACTTCGCGCACTGCCTTGGCGGTGTCATCGGTGACGGTGCCAGTCTTTGGGTTCGGCATGAGGCCACGAGGTCCGAGGACCCGGGCGATTTTCCGGACTTCCGTCATGGCGTCTGGAGTTGCGATCGCCGAATCAAAGTCCGTGAATCCTTCTTGAACACGCTTGATGAGGTCTTCGTATCCGACGTGTTCTGCTCCGGCTGCGATAGCGGCCTCGGCGGCTGCTCCTTGAGCGAAGACGACCACGCGGACATTTCGGCCGGTGCCGTGAGGAAGCGACACAGAGCCGCGGACCATTTGGTCGCTCTTCCGTGGGTCCACGCCAAGGTGGAACGAAAGGGTGACAGTGGGTGTGAACTTCGGCGCCGGGAATCCCTTCACGGTGCTGATTGCGTCGGTGAGCGAGTAACTCTTGCCGGGTTGGACAAGGGCGACTGCCTGTTTGTAGCGTTTGCTGCGGTGTTTGGCCATTTTGGTATTAGTTAGCAGTTCGGGCGGAAATTGCGGGTGCAACTCCCTCCTGCGGGTGCCGGAAACGCTTGAGCGAATCCGGCGAAAATGTTACATGCCTTCGATTTCAAGTCCCATTTGGCGAGCCGTTCCTGCGAGGATGCGGCAAGCGGCTTCAGGATCCTTGGTGTTGAGGTCTGGCATTTTGATTTTGACGACTTCCATCAACTGAGCCTTGGTGATCTTACCCACCTTGATTTTGTTGGCTTCTTTCGAACCGGAAGCAAGGCCCGCGATCTTCTTGAGAAGGTTGCCGGCAGGGGGCTTCTTGGTGATGAAGGAGAATGACTTGTCCTTGTAAACCGAAATTACGACTGGGAGCACGTCGCCCGCTTGGGCTTGGGTGTTCGCGTTGAATTCCTTACAGAACGCCATGATGTTGACACCAGCTTGACCGAGGGCAGGGCCGACAGGTGGTGATGGATTGGCGGCTCCGGCTTTGATCTGGAGCTTGATGAGTTTGACGACTTCCTTGGCCATAATTAATTCGGTTTATCTTGCGGGAGAGGTGTGATTGGATATTTGGAGGCGTAGGTCGAGAAAATTATGCTCTTTCGACTTGCCAATATTCGAGTTCGACCGGAGTGCTCCGGCCAAAAATGGTGACGGAGACGCGAAGCTTGCCGCGTTCTGGGTCGATTTCTTCGACGATTCCGTTCTGACTTTGGAACGGTCCATCAGCGACTTTGACAGTATCACCCACTTCAAAGCTGATGGCAGGGCGAACATTTTCTTGGCGCTCTTTGATCTGAGAAAGCATGGCTTCCACTTCGCGAGGGCGCATCGGCGCGGGCCGATCTTTCGTTCCCGCGAAGCCGATCACTCCTTCCATTTCTTTAATGAAAAACCAAGTTTTCTCAACAAGTTGATTGTCCTCAGTGGCGAGGTTCATGTTGACGATGATGTAGCCTGGGAAGAATTTCTTCTTGGTCTCGGTCTTTTTGCCCCGGCGGATTTCCGAGACCATTTCAGTCGGGACGAGGACCTCGCGGATGTATTCTGTCATCCCTTCGGCTTCTGCGGTGCGGGCAATGCGGTCACGGACCTTGCCTTCTTGGCCAGAGAGGACCTGGACAACATACCATTGGTCGCGGAATGAATTGGATTCTGACATGACGGGTCGGTCGGAGATGAGGTAGGAGGGTGGGACGTCGGATTAACGGCCGAAATTGAAGTTGGTGAAGAAGCCGACGATCAGAACGTGAAAGAAGTCCCAAAATTGGACAAATCCAGCGAGCAAGATCATGGCGATCAGCACCACGATGGTGGAATCCACCAGTTCCTTATATTTCCGGAGACCTTTAATCTTAGGATCAGACTCCCAAGGCCAGCTCGCCTTGTAGAGCTCGCCTTTGACCTCGCCTAGGAAGGTTGATAATTTGGAAAACATGTTGATGTCGCTTAGCTGGAAACTGGAATGAAAGTGGCACGGCAGGAGGGACTCGAACCCCCAACACTCGGTTTTGGAGACCGATGCTCTACCAATTGAACTACTGCCGTTTTGAGGCGAATGTAGGGCACCCCGTTTGACTGGGGTGCCCCAAATTCTAGCGTTTGAAATCCCGCCGGAGCAGAAAGCCAAAGCCTTTTGCGATGGATTTACTTGATGATTTCGCCAACGCGACCTGCACCAACGGTACGGCCACCTTCACGGATTGCGAAGCGCATGGTTGGTTCCATGGCGATTGGTGTGATCAACTCGACTTCGAGATTGATGTTGTCACCAGGCATCACCATTTCGACACCTTCTGGAAGCTTGATGCTGCCGGTGACATCGGTGGTGCGGAAGTAAAACTGAGGACGATAGTTCGAGAAGAACGGGGTGTGGCGCCCACCTTCTTCCTTGGAAAGAACGTAGATCTCGGACTTGAAGATCGTGTGACCTTTGACCGTTCCGACCTTAGCGATAACTTGACCACGCTCAACGTCGTTCTTTTTAAGTCCACGAACGAGGAGACCGACGTTGTCACCTGCACGACCTTCGTCGAGGAGTTTGCGGAACATTTCGATGTCGGTCACGGTGGTCTTCTGCGTGTCGCGGATACCAACGATTTCGACTTCTTCCATCTTCTTCACGATACCGCGCTCGACACGGCCGGTGCAGACGGTTCCACGACCTTCGATCGAGAACACGTCTTCGATCGGCATGAGGAAAGTCTTGTCAATCGGGCGCTCTGGCTCGGGGATGTAGGAGTCAACGGCATCCATCAACTTGAGGATATTCTCCATTTGTGTGGCATCGCCGTCGAGAGCCGCCTTTGCGGAGCCCTTAACGATTGGGATGTCATCACCTGGGAATTCGTAGGAGGAGAGGAGGTCACGGACTTCCATTTCGACCAGCTCGAGAAGTTCTTCGTCATCCACAAGGTCAACCTTGTTCATGAAGACCACGAGGGCAGGCACGCCCACTTGGCGAGCAAGCAAGATGTGCTCGCGAGTTTGTGGCATTGGGCCGTCCGCAGCGGAAACAACGAGAATCCCGCCGTCCATCTGGGCTGCACCGGTGATCATGTTTTTCACATAGTCGGCGTGACCTGGGCAGTCCACGTGAGCGTAGTGGCGCTTTTCAGTCTCATATTCGACGTGTGCCGTATTGATCGTGATTCCGCGCTCGCGCTCTTCAGGTGCTGCGTCGATGTCCGCGTAGCTCTTCTTCTGGGCGAGGCCCTTCGTGGCAAGCGTGTTGGTGATTGCTGCGGTGAGCGTGGTTTTACCGTGGTCGACGTGACCGATGGTTCCGATGTTAACGTGCGGTTTGTTGCGCTGGAATGATTCTTTGGCCATGGTGGTTGTTGTTCTGCTTGAGACGGTTTGAGATTTTTCGTGATTTCCCTGGAGCTCGCGGGGGGAATTGAACCCCCGACCTCATCCTTACCAAGGATGCGCTCTACCCCTGAGCTACGCGAGCAATCTGCAATATTGCTATATGTGGATTGCTCTACCTTCGACCCGACAAAAACACCGCGGCCGATCTCGATTCGAGAGACTGGACGCGGCACCCCTGACTTGCTGTGGGGAAGAGCGGGCGGAGAGTAACAAAGCCGACCAGTCTGTCAAAAAAAATCTCAATGAAAAGAAAATTTATTGGAATTACTTTAAAAAATTAGGGCTCCTCGGCGGGGATTCAGCTCTCTGGCACCATCAATGACAGCCTCCTGATGCTCAAACACGCGCCGCTTTCGGCATCAACGTCGACCATTACCCCGCAAAGTCGGACGGAGCCCTTCGCAATCGGGAAGCGGGTGGGCATCCCCGATTTGAACCGCCATACCACCGACTCAATGTTACGCCCCAGCACGGATTCTTCCGGACCACACATCCCAGCGTCGGTCAAATACCCGCTGCCGCCCGGGAAAATTTGCTCATCGGCGGTCTGTACATGCGTGTGGGTGCCGACAACCAACGAAACTTGGCCGTCGAGCATCCGCCCCATCGCGATTTTCTCGCTGGTCGTCTCGGCGTGGAAGTCGAGCATGATGACCTTGACGCCGTCGGCCCGCAGGCGAGCGACCTCCTTCTCGACGGCAAGGTAGGGATTTTCCAGCGGCGGCTGAATGAACGAGCGCCCTTGTGCCTGGATCACCGCCACGCGGCCCTTGGCGGTCTCCAAGACGACGCTTCCAGCCCCTGGCGTTCCCTCCGGGTAATTGATCGGCCTCAGCAGGCGAGGCTCCGTCGGGAAATAGCCCACAATTTCCTGCTGATCCCACACATGGTCGCCCGTGGTGATGACCGCCGCCCCCGCGCGTAACAAGTCGATGGCGATCCGCGGGGTGATCCCCTTCCCGCCCGCTGAATTTTCTCCATTGACGACGATAAAATCCAGTGCCTCGGTCTGTTTAAGATGCGGCAGTTGATCGATCACCGCCTTGCGTCCAGGCTCACCGACAATATCACCAAGGAATAAAATGCGAATCACAGGCATAAAAAATCGGGCGTTGAATGGCTCGCCCGGCTCAGCTTCGCTTCTTGGTCGCGTTCACACAATCCAATTCCCCCAATGAAGCACCCCATCGCGCGCCACCTTTCATTGGTCGCCAGCTTGATCGCACTGTTCGGGCTTGTGGTTTTTCTCGTCCTGCGCAAAGAACCACCCGTCGTGATCCCTGAAAATCGCCCCGCTTCGCCGCCGAACGCGCTGTCCCTGCTGGCCGCTTCCCCTGATTGGAATTCGCTCACTGCGTTTCAAAATTCCATCACCCGCGCCGACTTCGAGCAGCTGCTCACCTCGGTCTTCACGGCGGGAAATGCATGGCAGTCCCAGATCCAGATTGGTGAAACCGAGGCGATCATCCAGACGGGAAATGCTGAGGGCGGCGGCACCTTTCACCTCCGGTTCGCGGATCCTGGGTCCGCCATTCCGTCGCCCCGAGATTGGCGGTCCGCAGCCCAGCTTCCGCCAACATCCGCCGACCAGCCCCTCGCGGGGATGCGAATCGCCATCGATCCGGGTCACATCGGCGGCGGGTGGGCGAAAATGGAAGCGCGTTGGTTCGTCATCGACCAAGGCACACCCGTCAGCGAGGGCGACATGACCTTGCGGGTGGCCAATCTACTCAAGCCTCAGTTGGAGGCCATGGGCGCGCAGGTTTCGATGGTCCGAAGCAAAAATGAGCCTGTCACCGCGCTCCGGCCAGACTCGTTGCGCTCTCTCGCCTTGGACTCAAGCACCGCGGAAGACTCGCCCGCCGCGCTTCAAAGACTCGCCGAGCGCCTTTTTTATCGCACCGCAGAGATCCATGCCCGCGCAGATCTCGTCAACCGCACGCTCAAGCCCGATTTGGTGCTGTGCCTCCATTTCAATGCCGAGGCGTGGGGCGATCCGAACCACCCGACCCTGACGGAAAAATCCCATTTTCATCTCGTCTTGAACGGCGCTTACACCAACGAGGAGGTCACGCTTGCCGACCAGCGCTTCGCCCTTCTCAAAAAACTCCTCCAGCGCACCCACGACGAGGAAGTCCGCGTCGGGGCCTCCATCGCTGAGGCATTTGCCGCCACCACCGCGCTGCCCGCGTTCACCTATGCGGCCAATTCCGGAAATGCACGGCCCGTCGCGGATCAGCCATACCTCTGGCTACGAAATCTGTTGGCAAATCGGCTTTACGACTGCCCCGTCATTTTCATGGAGCCCTACGTGATGAATTCCAGCGTCGACTACGCGCGCATCCAAGCCGGAGATTATGACGGTCTGCGGGAAATCGCCGGGAAATCCCGCCCTTCCATTTTCCGCGAGTATGCGGATGCACTTGCCTCAGGAATCGCGGCCCATTACACCCGTGCCAGAAAATCCTCTCAGCCGGCAGCCACCACAGATTAGCTGATAGCTGGCACTTTCTCCGCCGTATCCATTCCCTACGCCATGATCTACCGTTCTCTTTTCTCACTTTGCGCACTCACCGCCTCGGCATTCGCCCAAGATGGGGGGCAGCTCTTCACCCAACACTGCTCGGCCTGTCACGGCACCGATGGCAAGGGCGCCACCGGCGGCGCTTTTCCCCCACTTGCCGGCAGCGCATGGGTCGCAGGCGATGCCGACCGCGCCATCAAGATTGTACTTCATGGCCTGCACGGCCCAATCAACGTAGCAGGAAAAACCTACAACCTCGCGATGCCTCCCCAAGGCGCCGTCATCCCCGACGACCACATCGCCGCGATCCTCACGTTCGTGCGCTCGTCATGGGAAAATCAGGCGAGCGCCGTGAACGCAGATCTCGTGAAATCCATCCGTGCCGCCACCAGCGACCGCAACACGCCATGGACCGCAGAAGAAATCCTCAAGCTCCACCCCCTCCCGTTCGAAAAAACCGCGCTCAGCAGCTTAATCTCCCGCGTTTATCAAGGGCCCTGGAGCGCAATACCAGACTTCGCCCCATTGAAACCCATCAGCGTGGAGGAGGAACACGATGGCATCATCAGCCTCAGCGACTCACCCTTCAAAGAATCGTTCGCGATGGTCTGGGAAGGCACATTTGAAGCACCAAGCGCCGGCGACTACACCTTTCTATTAGACGCTGACGATGCAGCTACAGTCACCATTAACAACAAACCATGCCTCAAGATCGGCGGCACTGGTCCGATGAATGGCACACGGGCTCGCCGCGGGACGATGACGCTCCCCGCAGGGACGCACCCATTCCGCGTGGAATACCTTCAAATCAAGGGTAACCAAGGAATCGCGCTTGGCTGGAAGGCTCCAGCCTCGAACTCTTGGAAGTGGCTCACCGACAAGACCGCGCCACCTCGCGAGCCGATCCCGATTGAAGCCGCCGACGGACGCCCCGCGATCTATCGGAATTTCATCGCGGGCAGCACCGCACGGGCGATCGGATTCGGCTTCCCCGGCGGCTTCAACATCAGCTACTCCGCCGACAACCTCGCGACCGAACTCGTTTGGACCGGCAAATTCATGGATGGCGCCCTGCATTGGGTCGAGCGTGGCAACGGCAAGGAACCCCCTGCCGGCGAAAATGTCGTGAACCTCAGCAAATCCCGCGCCTTGCCTGCCGCCGCCAAGTTCCGCGGCTACAAGCTCGACCCCACCGGGAACCCGACCTTCTCGGTCCAAGTCGGCTCGCAGACGCTCCTCGACTCATGGCAAGCCAATGCAGTTGGACTCACCCGCAAGCTCTCGATTTCCGGATCGGGCAAGGCCATGAAAATCCTGATTTCTGACCGGCTCGCCACCAAGGCCACCACCGGCCATGAATACGCACTTGGCGACAAATTGCTCGTGACCACCGATGGAGCGGCCCTCGAGACCACCGAGGGCAAAACCACCCTGAATCTCGACCCCGCCAAGCCCGTCACCCTCACCTACCGCTGGAAATAAACCCACCACGCGCGGCATCCACCTTCACCGAATTCTCATCCATCGTCCCCATGCGCTTCTTACTCGCCCTTTGCATCACCGCCACCTTGGCTCAGGCCAGCACACCATCCGAATACTACCTCCGCGAGGAAATCCCGCTGCCACCCGGAGAGGTCATGGAAATCGGCTCCATCGCTCTGATGCCCGAACAAAAAGTGGCCGTCACCACCCGCCGCGGCGACCTCTGGATCTGCTCGGGCGCCTACGGCGACGACCTCTCCAAAGTCACCTGGACCAAGTTCGCCCAAGGCCTGCACGAACCCTTCGGCATGTTCTGGAAAGCAGGCTGGCTCTACCTCACCCAGCGCCCAGAGGTTTCCCGCCTCAAGGATGATGACCAAGACGGAAAAGCCGACACCTTCGAGACCATCTGCTCGGATTGGGGCATCAACGGCGACTACCACGAATACGCGTTCGGCAGCGATCCGGACAAAAATGGCGACATCTGGGTCGTCCTCTGCCTCACCGGCTCCTTCACCGCCGACTCCGATTGGCGCGGCTGGTGCGTCAGAATCACCCCAGACGGGAAAATGATCCCAACTTGCTCCGGAATCCGTTCGCCCGGCGGCATCGGCTTCAATTCCGAAGGCGACGTCTTCTACATGGACAACCAAGGCCTTTGGAATGGCTCGTCATCACTCAAGTGGCTCAAACCCGGCTCTTTCCAGGGAAACCCATCCGGCAACAAATTCCACAAGCTCGCGAATTTCCCAGCGCCACCGGAAGTCGCCGACAAATCCCGCGTCCTCACGGAGCACCTAAAATACCCCGTCTTCATCCCGCCCGCCGTGGTCTTCCCGCACACGCTCGTGGGACAATCTCCCACCGGCATCGCCTGCGACATGACCGACGGCAAGTTCGGCCCATGGAAAAACCAACTCTACGTCGGCGAGCAATGCCACTCGCAGGTCCAGCGCGTCTGCCTAGAGAAAGTAAACGGCATCTACCAAGGCGCGGTCTTCCATTTCCTCCAAGGATTTGAAGCCGGCATCATCCCAGTCCGCCTCGACCAAAAAGCCGGCATGCTCTTCGTCGGCGGCTCGAACCGTGGCTGGGCCTCGCGCGGAACCAAGGCCTTCACCTTCGAACGCGTCAAATGGACGGGCAAAACCCCCTTTGAAATCGAAACCATGACCGCCAACCGCGACGGCTTCACCCTCAACTTCACCCAGCCCGTCGACCCCGCCACCGCTGGAAACCCTGCAAGCTACTCGATGGCCGCATGGACTTACATCCTCCAACAGACCTATGGCAGCCCAGAAGTGGACCGCGCCATCCCAAAGATCACCGCCGCCACCGTATCGCGAGATCAAAAATCCGTGCGCTTGAAGATCTCCGGCCTCGTCCGCGGTCACGTACATCACCTGGATTCCAAGGGCATCAAGTCGGCATCTGGCGCACCGCTCTGGCACACCAACGCCTACTACACGCTCAACGAAATCCCGAAGTAGTCCGCTAAATCCGCAGTTCACTTCGACACGTCCTGCAAAAACCTCGCTCCCACCTCTCTCCCACCCCCAAGCGAGGTCATGACAGCCTCGCCCAAGGTGAGTGCAGCCTGTTAGAAGGTGATGACAGCGGACCTTAAGGTGCATGCAGAACGTACCAAGGTGCGTGCGGAACGTGCCAAGGTGCATGCGAAAACACCTCCAGGAGCGTGCTAGCCCGCCCCAAGGTCGCCGCAGCCTCGCCCTAGGTACGTGCAGAACCGCTCCACCTCCGTGCAGAACGGCCCAAGGTCCATGCGAGTTGCCGCCAAGGTCCGTACAGAACGGCTCAAGGTGCATGTAAATGGACCTCTAGGTTTGCACAAAACGGCACAAGGTAAGTGTAAAATCACCCGAGGTGCGTGTAAAACTGCTATGGAGCAGCGGAATCCGTCCGCTGTGCCGTTGCAAAGCCGACTCCGAGCGATAAAGCACAATGCACCTTTGACGTCGGCGCTCTGAAGGACCACATTCCCCGCCGCCATGGCGTTCGCCGAAGTTTTTCCAAACCTGTTACATTCCCCAACTCCGTTGATGCGGCGCTTTGCGCAACTCATCGATGACGCGACGGGTGGGCCGCTCGAAGAACTCGCACGCCGCAGCCAGCAGACGACGCGCC
The DNA here is from genome assembly GCA_029866215.1 of Akkermansiaceae bacterium. Taxonomy (GTDB): domain Bacteria; phylum Verrucomicrobiota; class Verrucomicrobiia; order Verrucomicrobiales; family Akkermansiaceae; genus Luteolibacter. The sequence continues at coordinate 12,235 of JARWZU010000063.1, read as the reverse complement.
GCCATTTCGGCAAGACGATGCGCTTATTTGCGCCGCTCTATGTCTCCAACGAGTGCGTGAACAACTGCAGCTACTGCGGATTCTCCCGCGATGCGGGAATTTTCCGCACGACGCTGACGGTCGATCAAGTGGTGACCGAGGCGAAACACCTTCACGCACTGGGATTTCGAAATCTCCTGCTTGTCGCCGGCGAGCACCCGAAGTTTGTGTCCGACGGCTACCTGCAAAACTGCCTCGATGCCCTCAAGCCGTTCATCCCGACGCTCGCCCTCGAGGTGGGACCGATGGAGGACGACCAGTACTCCGAAATCGTCGGCCATGGTGCCGAGGGGCTCGTCGTCTATCAGGAGACCTATCACCGCGAAACCTACCAGCAGCTCCACACCGCGGGGCCAAAGAAAAACTTCGACTGGCGGCTGGATTGCCCAGAGCGGGCCTACGCCGGTGGGTTCCGCCGCATCGGGATCGGCGCCTTGTTTGGTCTGGCGAATTGGAAATTCGAGGCTCTCGCGCTCTGCGCCCACTTGGAATACCTCTACAAGCACTGCTGGAAGGCGCAATTCACCATCGCCTTCCCACGGATGCGCCCATACGCAGGCAACTACGAGTACGAGCCAAACCCCGAGCTTTACCTACCCGACAGGGCGTTCGTGCGGCTCATCGCGGTATTCCGGCTGCTTTTCCCGCAAGTGGGCATCGTCGTTTCCACCCGCGAGCCCGCACCCCTGCGCGACGCCATCGCCACGCTCGGCGTGACCCACATGTCGGCTGGCGCCAAAACCGAACCCGGTGGATACACGGGCGCGGGCAGCGACGACTTGCACCTCACGGTCAAAGGCCGACGGGTCGAGCTCCAAACAAAATCCGGCTGCGAAAAGGCGACCGAACAATTTCAAATCCACGACACCCGCAGCCCTGCTGAAGTCGCCGCCATGCTGCGAAGTCAGAACCTCGACCCGGTTTGGAAGGACTGGGACGAGTCTCTGCTCGCGACCCCTTGAGCCGTTTCGAGAAATCCAGCCTGCGCAGAGAAATGAGAAACCACCTTTGACGAAGCGCAAATTTCCCGCAACGATTCCCCCTGCCATGACCCCCCAAGAAGCACTTGTCGCTCTGAATATGCTGCCAAAAATCGGACCGATCCGCGTCCGGCGGCTCGTGGAGGCATTCGGCGACCCCTCAAAAATCCTCGGCGCCGACAAAGATCGGCTCATGCGCGTCGATGGCATCGGCGAGGAGACCGCCAAGATCCTCCAGTCCTGGCAAGACCACGCTGACCCCATCACCGAGCTCCACGAAGCGGCCGAGCGCGGGATTTCGGTCATCACTCAGGACGAGCCCAACTACCCAGCCTCCCTCCGCGAGGCCTACGACCCACCACTGGTTCTCTACGTTTGGGGCGAAATCACCCCGCGAGACCGCCACGCCATCAGCATCGTCGGATCTCGGCGCGCGACCCACTATGGGATGCAGGCGACCAAAAAGCTTTCCTACCAGATCGCCCAAGCGGGGTTTACGATCATTTCCGGCCTTGCCCGCGGGATCGACACGGCCGCCCATGAAGCCGCCGTCGCCGCAAATGGCCGCACCATCGCGGTGCTCGGCTCGGGCCTCGCCAAGCTCTTTCCTCAGGAAAATCTCGCCCTCGCCGAGAAAATCGCCTCCGGCTTCGGCGCGGTCGTCTCGGAATTTCCACTCAACAAGTCGCCCGACAAGCAAACTTTCCCCATGCGCAACCGTATCGTCGCGGCTTGGGCAAGGGCGGTGCTGGTGGTGGAATGCCCGGCGTGGTCCGGCTCTTTAATTACCGCAAACCTCGCATCGGAATACGGCAAACCCATTTTCGCCGTCCCCGGCCCGATCGATAAACCGACCTCGGCCGGTTGCAATCAACTCATCCGCGACGGAGCCACGCTCGTGGCCGACGCCAGCCACCTCCTGGAAGATCTCGGCGAATTGCCCTTCGCTCGCAAGGCCAGCCAGGTCGAGCCCGCCGCTGAGATTCCCCAGCTACCGGAGGAGGAAGCCGCCGTTTACGCAGCAGTCACCAGCGATGAAGCCGCCGTGGACCTGATCATCGAACGCTGCGGACTGCCCGCGCACACCGTCACCGCCAACCTGATGAAACTCGAAATGAGGAGGCTCGTCCGCGCGTATCCCGGCTTCCGTTATGCGCGACGCTAACCAAACGAAATCCGAAATTCTCACCAATCCGCTTGCCAAATCAACATTCTTGAGTCTAGTCCCTCAACCCACCGCCACACACCGGTCACTAATTTTATGGGAAAAACACTGATCATCGCCGAAAAACCCAGCGTCATGACCGACCTCGGCCGCGTCTTGGGGGCGAAACTTGGCAAGTTCGAAAAAGTCGGCGCGGCCCGCGATGCCTTTTTTGAAAATGACCAAGCCGTCATCACCTCCGCCGTAGGTCACCTCGTCGAACTCCGCATGCCGATGGGCCCCAATGGCAAGAAGCTGCCATGGAATTTCGGCGTCCTCCCGGCCATCCCGGATAAGTTTGACCTCGACCCGATCCCAGACTCCGAGGCCCGCCTGAAGCAAGTCCTCAAGCTCGCCAAGCGCAAGGACATCGACCTAATCGTCAATGCCTGCGACGCCGGCCGCGAAGGGGAACTCATTTTCCGCTACATCATGGAAATCGGCGAGATCACCAAGCCCGTCAAACGACTCTGGATGCAGTCGATGACCAATCAATCGATCCTCGACGCGTGGGACAATCTCCGCTCCGGCGAGCAAATGAAACCGCTCGCCGACGCCGCGAAATGCCGCTCGGAGTCGGATTGGCTCGTCGGCCTGAATGCGACCCGCGCCCTGACCTGCTTCAACTCCCGCCACGGCGGATTCAACATCACCGCTGCCGGCCGCGTCCAGACCCCGACCCTCGCCATCCTCGCCCAGCGCGAGGCCGAGATCCGGGCATTCAAGCCGACCGCTTACTTCGAGGTCCACGCGACCTTCGGCGTCCAATCCGGCGAGTACCTCGGAAAATGGATCGATGAAACGTGGAAAAAAGACGAGTCCGCTCCACTCTCGAAGCCCGAGCGCATCTGGGACCAACTCACCGCCGAGGCGATCCAAGCGCGCTGCCAAGGAATGACCGGCGCCGTCACCGAGGAAAAGAAGGCCAGCAACCAGATTTCCCCACAGCTGTACGACCTCACCACGCTCCAACGCGAGGCCCCATTTTCCGCCAAGGGAACTCTCCAGATCGCCCAAGCGCTTTATGAAAAGCACAAGATGATCACCTACCCGCGGACCGATTCGCGCTACCTGCCAGAAGATTACGCGGGAAATGTTCGCGAAACGCTCCAGGACATCGGCAACAGCGACCTCGACGTGGCAAAATTCGCAAAAGCCGTGCTCGCCGGTAGCGCGGATAGTGCCGTTAACGCCGAGAATGGCCCACGCCTCCACAAGTCGCGCCGCGTCTTCGACAGCAAAAAAGTCTCGGACCACTTTGCAATCATCCCGACCGGCAAGTTCGCGAAACTCAGCGACGCCGAACAAAAACTTTACGACATGATCGTGAAGCGCTTCATCGCGGTGTTCTACCCATCGGCGGAGTTTGAGCAAACCACCCGCCTCACGCGGATCAAGTCATCCGCCGCCACCGACACCTTCAAGACCGAAGGCCGCATCCTCGTGAAACCCGGCTGGCTCGAAGTCTACGGTCGCCGCCCCGGGGTGGCCGCCGGTAAGGACGAGCTGGTCGCCGTCGCTGATGGCGAAACCGCAAGCGTCGATGCAGTCGAGGTGCTCCACGAGGAGACCAAGCCCCCCGCACGCATGACCGAATCCACCCTGCTTTCCGCGATGGAAGGTGCCGGTAAACTCATCGACGACGAAGCCCTGCGCGAGGCCATGGCCGAGCGAGGCTTGGGCACACCCGCCACCCGTGCCGCGACCATCGAAGGACTCATTTCCCAAAAATATCTCGCCCGCGAAGGCCGCGACCTCTTTGTCTCCGGCAGCGGCATGCGCCTCATCGAACTCGTTCGTGAGATGGAAATTGAAGGTCTCTATTCCCCCAAGCTCACCGGCGACTGGGAATTCAAGCTCCGCCAAATGGAACAAGGCCTCCTCAAACGTGGCGATTTCATGAAGGAGATCATCGCCTACACCAACGAGATTTGCGCCAAAGCCCGCCAAGCGGCCGATCTTGCCAAAAGCGAGGTCTTCCCAGACCTCAAGGTCGCTTGCCCAGTCTGCGGTGCGCCCAGCCTCAAGCAAACCGAGGCGACCTACGAATGCCGCGAGCCCGAGTGCAAATTTAAGGGAAAAAAACACATCGCCGGTCGCCTGCTCACGGAAGAGGAAGCCGCCGACTTGTTCACCAAAAAATTTGTGGGCCCACTCACGGGATTCCGCTCGAAGTTTAACAAACCATTCGATGCCGGCCTCGAACTCGACGCGAAATTCAAAATCAATTTCGTTTTCGAGAGCGACGACCGCGACGGGCCACCCGAACTCACCGAGGAACAACTGATCGGCGAAGCCAAAACCGCAGAGGGCAACTCCTTCAAAATCTACGCGACGGAAAAGGCCTACCACGTCCCCGAGATCGTCACCAAGAAAGACCCGCACGGCGTCCGCATTGGCAAGTCGATCCTCCACTGCGAAATCCCGCCAGAGCAAATCCTCAAACTCATCGGCACCGGCAAGACCGACGTCCTCAAGGGCTTCGTCTCTAACCGCACGAAACGGAAGTTTGACGCCAGCCTCACCTTCGAGCATGCCGACGGAAAAATCGGCTTCGATTTCCCACCTCGCCCCACGAAAAAAGCTGCCGAACCGAAAGCTCTTGCCCAAAAAACCGCGGCGAAGAAATCGGCAGCCAAGAAGACGGCGAAATCGAAGGAAGCCTGAGTCTCAATGATCACTCAACCGGCGCTCATGCCGGCGTTGCGTTCTGATAGGTTTTCTTGATTTGTTCCCAGCGGTGACTCCATGAGTGATGCTGGTGCACCGCCTGATAGTTTCTCTCAATCAGCGGCAGGTAATCGGCGAAGTGATCTAAGATCGAATCTAGCTGAAGAGTCGGTTGCTGCATGTCGATTTCGATCACAGGTTGATCATCGAACAACTCGCCCATTTCCGCGGGCATGTGCCCAAGCACGAGACACTTGGAAGCCATGGCTTGGAGGTAGCGAATGGTCATGGTCTCAATCGCGCCCGAGCGTTCGGGGTGGGTCATACTCGAAGGAACACAAACTACAATTTTGGATCGCGCCAACCCGTCGATGAATTCGCTACGAGAATCAAACACGAGCTGGCCCTTCACTTTTTCATATCGATATTGCCTCTGGCGTTCCTCACAATGCCCGACGATGGCCTGATGATAGGCATCATATTTTCTCCCCAGCGCCAGCACATCGATCGACTTCTCCTCAGGCAAATCGAAGTGGTACTCATCAGGGTTGATGCCCTCCGGAATCCAGTGAACATGGGTTTTCGGAAGGCGCGCTCGTAGGGCATCAGCCGCTTGGGATGCAGATACGAATAGATGATTGATTTTATATTCTTCGGCAAATGCCACGATCAAATCGTGGCGGTCGGGCCATGCATCAAAGAGAAAAGCACTTCGGTTGCCATTTAAAGCCAAACCATAATCGCCAAAGGGAATCGCATCCAAACGCATCAGCACCGCAAACAGATGCCTCGGATCGTTCATGGGATTCGAGGCACGCTCGGGATCGATATCGGGAACAATCGAATAACCCAATTTTCTGACAACTCGCTGAAGCAAGCATTGGCCCTCTGCAAGAAAACGCCCACTCGGTCGGGCCACCTCGACAAGCGGATCAGCTAAAATCGCGCTTTCAAACTCCGCCACTGTATCGAACGAAACATGACCGCAACGGGATGAATCGACAATCAGTTTCATCCTAGGCTTATTAGAGCATCATCGTCATCGACTCAAGAAGATTCCATGAATCCCCGCCTGCAACCGCATCCAATTTCTTCAATCCAACGAATAGGTCATACGCCAAACCTTTAGAAAACCAAAACCATTAACAAAAGGTATAGGATCACAAAAGTATACCAAGCGTCGGCGTCGATCTTGGATTTTCTTAACATGAAATCACTCGCTGGACGTGTTCGCCATCATCGAGGTAAACCGCGTCGATCGAATCATCGCCAGCGATGAAAGCAGGAACGTCTTTGGGATCCAGTAGCATCAAAGCGGTGGACCAGATTTCTGCCATCGCGGCGGTGGGAGATTTCACCCAAACTCGGCGGGAGGGATTCACAGGCATGGCATTTTCTCCTCTAGGGTGGACGATGTGGCTGCCTTGAATGCCCGAACCCGAGGCACTCAGTGCGGCATTCATCAAGGTAATCCGCTGCGTGGCGCAATCTCCCGTGAGATCAATAGGCCATGCGGCAGAGCCAAAGGCAATCAGTGAGCTTGCACCCGCAGCGAGGAGACCTCCCTCCGCGCCCCAATCGACCAAGAGCTGCCGAAGCAAATCGAGAGCAAAGCCTTTGCCGATGCCGCCGAGATCGATCTCACGGCCAGGGGATTCGCAAGTGATGGCGGGAGTATCAGGGTGAATGATCAACTGACCCACGATTTCAGGCTCGGCGCCATCCTGCCGTGATTTCAAGTGGGCGATCGGACGGCCTAGGGTGATGTCGAACAATCCTCCGGTTAGCGAATTCCCCTGCAACGCGACGAGCAGGCATTGGTGGCAAGACTCACTGAGGTAAAGCGTCTCTCCCGCTCTCATGCGGTTGATTCTTGAAACATCGCTGCCATCAAAAAAACGACTGAGGCGAGATTCCAATAGATCAATCTGATCGCAACATTCTCTCGCCATCCCATTCGCCGTGGTTGCATCAGGCTCGCAGATCCTGAGAAAAAACGTCGTATTCATCGCCTCGTGAGTGAACAGGCGCGCTGCTGGAACGGGCTCAGTCATTTGCGGATTTCATCCATCGGTTCCAAACTTCGTTCTTCACAAAAAGCGTGATGGAAACTCCCGCACGGAGCCCCCGTGGTAGAGCGGTGTGAGTTGTTTTGAGCTGGTTTGAAACAGCATCTTCCACCTCGGGCATGGCAAACACCAAAGGAAATTCCATAAGGCTGCTTGGCGGGTTACCCCAATAGCCGACTCGCTTGAAGGCCCGCAGATACCATGGCAACGGCCAGTAATCTGTTCCGATAACCGCCACGGGTTCGAGGGTGGTCTCTGGCGCAGTCTGGCCGAGTTTTTTCAGCCACGGAGATAGGTCTTCGAGGTCACTTCGGGTAGGGACATAGGCGAAGGGATTGCGCTCGTCGGAGGCGAAGCGGCCGGTCGCAAATCGAGCTTGGGTCCATTGGGTCGCAAGGCAGAACACTACTAACAAACCGAGTGCTATTTTGAGCCATTTATCCTTGTTAAAAAAACCTACTAGACTCAGTCCGCCCAACAGACACGCATGCGCCCAAGGCAAGCACGCAAGCCAAGGCGTCTTGTAGGCGATGACGCTGTAGATGAAAAAATGGCCGAGCGTGGCGTACGCAAGAAACCGAATGGCGCGTGGGCAGTTCACATCGCGCCGGAAGCTTGCAACGAATCCTAACAAGGCGACAAACACCACGGGTGTACCATACCACCAAGTCCCGCCGGATTTGAACGGTAGCACCAAAAGCTCAAAATAATAGCCGATGGATTTTTCGTGGCCCCCCACGGTTTTGTATTCAAAAAATGTGCGGACGGCATTCAGTGCTCCAGTGGGATGGCGAAATCCATCAGTATAGAAATACCCTGAAACAAATGCAGCGGTGAGTATCGAGAGGCCGATCGATTTCCCATAGGATTGCCACGCGTTGGCCCACCATGCGCGGCTCAGGGCTTGCCGCTGCTCGATGAGCACCAAGGTAGCCGCAGCCATCCAAGCGATCATGCTAATCGCGAAACTCTCCTTGGTGGCAAACATTAGCCCAATTAAAATCCCTGGAATCCCCCAGCGTGGTGCCCGCGCACACGATGCCAGCACTAGCATTCCGAACAGCACTAACAGCGACTCGTGAATAAACATCCGGCTGTAGTAAACCAACAAGGGCGAGGTCGCTAACAGCGCCGCCGCGAATAGCGTTGGGCCATCGCCAAAACGCCGCCGCCATGCCAGCGGAATCAAGAAGACCAAGGTGCCGGCCATCGCCACCAGCAGGCGCGGTGGGGTTTTCGTCATTTCAGCCCATTCATTTTCGCCATACCCGCGGAACATCGGAATGGCCAAGTACCCCATGGTGGGCCCGTGAAAATGAGTCGGGTCAAAATGATAGTCGCCCGATCCCATGCGCACCGCAGCAAGGCGTGCCCCCGTGGCTTCATCGGCATGAAACGGACGACTCGCAAGCTCATCGAAGCGTAGAAATCCTCCGGCAAGGACTACCGCAATCCAGCAGGCGATGATGGCGGCTCGTGTCATCTGTGGAGTTGATCGTTTGAAAGAAATGATAAGCTCGCAATGTTATTCTGATGGTTTCATATCCAATCATGCACGATCCATCCGTCACCATCGTTCTTGTCACTCCCGTCTGGAATGACTCGTCGCGCTTGGCGTCATTCGGGGCAGAGCTTGCGGTGGCTCTTGCGGCATCGCCACTCACGATTCACTGGGTCATCGCGGACGATGGCTCGGGCGATCACGAGCGCGAACCTCTCCACCAACTCAGAGAGTCTTTTATGGAAATTTTCCCCAAGGTGCATCTGCATTTCGCCGCGGACCATCAAGGGAAGGGTGCCGTGGTGCGCGAAGCATGGGCGACTCGAACGGATGCCGACTGGCTGACCTTCGTCGATGCAGACGGCAGCGTGACCCCGGAGGAAAAATTGCGCCTCATCGCCACGGCGCTGGAGTTCGACCAATCGGTGATCGCCATCCGGCGGCGAACCGCGACCACCGAGATCGTGGAGAGCCCATGGCGTGGGCTGTTTCATCGTGGCTTCCTCACAGCGGCCCAGTGGCTACTCGGCCTGCAGTGTGAGGACCCTCAGTGTGGCGCAAAAGTCCTGCGGGCGTCCGACTATCGCCGAGTCGCTGACCAGCTTTCAGAAAATGGGTTAGCATTCGACTCAGAGCTGCTCTGCGCGCTCAAGCAAGGCGGCGCTACTTGGCGCGAAATCCCCGTCAACTGGATTGAAAAACCTGGCGGCACGGTCAAACCCCTGCGCGATGCGTGGTCCATGCTGGCGGCCCTGCTGCGCATCCGCAAACGCATGCCGCCACTATGAATCATGCCTTGCCGGGCACCGGAGGAACCTCAGCAGGCAGCGTGATCGGGCCACGCTCGAAGTCGAGCGCCGTCGGCGTGCAGGTCGCGCCAAAGTGCGGGGATTGTTCGTTTTTCACGAGGTCATTCCAACGGACGATTTCTCCGGTGTATGCAGAAATCCGGCCCATGATCGCGACCAGCGTGGTTTCAGCGATGCGCTTCGCGTGATTGAGAGGATTCCCACCGTTCACGCTGCGAATCATGTCGATATGCTCCTGCACTTGGCCGTTGCTTGAATCGACTTTGATCTCGGGAATGACGACCTTTTTACCGTTCAGCTTGCCACCTCCATAACAGCTCCCTTCGGTGCCGGTGAACGATTCACCCACCCGCCCGTAAGTTCCACTGATTTGTCGGCATTGGCTGTGGATGTGGACATCGTCTCCGAAGTCATAGTCCACGCTGAAAAAGTCAAACATGTTGCCGGTTTCACGGCGGGCTCTCCCCCCGAAGCCGACCGCCGACACCGGTAAACGACCCAAAAACCAAACCGCTACATCCAGATTATGAACGTGCTGCTCGACAATATGATCGCCAGACAATTCGGTGAAATTGAGCCAGTTGCGTGTCATGTAGGAAGCGGCAGATTCCCCTTCATTTCGGTGCTTCGTCCATGGCACCGTGCCATTCCACTGGACCACCCCACCTTTGATTTGGCCGATGGCTCCGGCGTCAATGAGGGCCTTATTTCTCAGGTAGTCCGCCATGTGGCGGCGCTGGGTTCCAGCCACCACCGCGAGCCCCTTGGCAGCGGCAAGTTCCCCAGTCGCCATCACGGACCGCGCGCCGGGGGCATCGACGGCGACGGGCTTCTCGATGAAGCAATGCTTTCCTGCCTCGACCGCGGCCGCAAAATGCAGCGGCCGGAATCCTGGAGGGGTCGCCATCACGACGTAGTCGCAGTCGCTGGCGAGAACTTTCTGGTAGTTGTCGTATCCTCCGTAACAACGGTCGGCGGGAAGCGAAAAGCTTTTCCCCGCACCCTCCGCCTTCTCCTTGAACGCGTCACCCACAGCCACCAACTCCGCCTCAATCCCTAGGATTTTGCAGGCTTCCATGAAATTCCTAATTGCGCCAACGCCCCGGCCCCCGCAACCGATGAGCCCCACCTTCACTTTCTTGACCCCCGATGTTAAATTTACCGCTAAGACGGAATTTGCCGCTAAGCCCACACCCAATAGCGTGGAATTTCGGAGAAAGGCGCGACGATGAAGAATGGGTTGCATGGCGAGTTTTGGTTTGGGTTATTTTGGAACTACGTTCCACGACGGGCCATTCTTCCAAATCTGATCACAGATGCAATCCATGAAATTCAAAAGCCGTGGAAACCGTCGGGGCCCGACTCCGAAACTAAGCCTTGTAGTGCCTCAACACCCGCGGAGTGATTCCCGTGAAAATCTCCCACACGATCGTCTCCGCTTTTTCTGCAACCTCGGCGACAGGCAAGTGGGGCCCGAACATTTCCACCTCGTCCCCCTCGTGGATCTCATCGGCCGCGGTCACATCGACCATGATTTGATCCATGGTGATCCTCCCAAGGATCGGGAATCGCCGGTTGCGAATCCATACCTCGGCGCCTTTCCCCGAGACATGGCGCGGGTAGCCATCGCCGTAGCCGATGCCGATGGTCGCCACCCGCGTAGGTCGCTCGGTCACAAATTGCCGTCCATAGGAAATCCCGTGGCCCGCAGGCAAGGTCCGTACCAGAGTGACCCTCGATTTGAGCGTCATCACCGTGGCAAGCCGCTCTTGGAAGCCGAGGAGTGGCGATACGCCATACAGCATCAAGCCCGGGCGCGACAAATTGCAAATGCCTTGGTCATATCCGAGGAGACCCGCACTGTTCGAAAGATGCCGCCACTTGAACCGCCCTGTACCCCCAAGCGCATCGACCAAGTCTCGAAAGTCTTGGAACTGACCTCGGGTGAAGTCCTCGTCTTCATCAGCCGAAGGCAAATGCGAGCCGATCCCCTCGATTTCGAGGTTCATCAGGCCATCAAGTTCACCGATCTGCGCTTTCAAGTGCTCTGCCAAAAAACCTCCGCGGCCCATCCCAGTATCCACCGCCAGGTGCACCTTTAAGCGCTTGCCGTTTGCCGCAGCTAGCCGATCGAAGTGCTCCGCCTCCGCCATCGATGAAATGCAAGGCACCCAGTCGCGGGCCACAATTTCCTCACGCTCTTCGGCCCAGGTAGCTCCTAATAAATAAATCGGCGTGCAGACTCCTGCTGCCGCGATGCGGCGCGCCTCACCGACATTCGCCACCCCGAAGAATGCCAACTGCTCGGCGGCGAGTGCTTTGGCAATCTCCTCAAGCCCATGGCCATAAGCCCCAGCCTTCACCACCACCATCAAAGCCCCACCAAACGCCTCGCGAGCAATGGCGAGATTTTGTTTCATCGCGCCGAGATCGATCTCCGCCCATGCGCGCGGCGGAGAAACTGGGAAGGGTTCGCTCACAAGCGTTAAACTAAAGATCCTTGCCCCACTGGCAAGAATTGACGCTCAGGATTCTGCCTCGACCGTGCCGAAGAGCTCACGGGAATCGACGTCGGCTGCCGTTTCGACGATCTTCCACTGGCGGTCCATATTCAAGCGGACGGTCGCGAGGTGCTTCTGGGCCCATTCATCTGGAGAAATCATCGACAGCAGATGACGCCCGCGCATTTCGTAAAGGTAGTAAGTCCCACCGATGATCGGCTCAAACTGAATGTCAGCCTCATAAACGAGCTTGTTCCAGTTGAAATGATCGATCGTCGCGAGGTAAGACTCTCGTATCTCCTGTAGTTTCTGCTGCAGGTCGCGTTCGACTTGAGAAATACCACGCGATTTGAACGAAGTTAGATCATTCGGAATGATCGGAGGGCTCAAGGTCGAAACGGGATAGGGCAGAAATGCTCTCGATGGCTTGTTCTCTGGTTCTGACATGATGAAAACGTTGGC
>JARWZU010000008.1 GCA_029866215.1 Akkermansiaceae bacterium | reverse complement strand
CAATACTATCGAGAAAACATTGCGCAGGTTGCGATGTATGATGATCTAACGGTGTCCATTTCGCTGCCCGAGGCGAAGATCTACGCGCCTGTATTCGCTGGGGCGATCACGCCTGCACCACCTCATTTTTATGCCGAGTATGGTCCGGATTATGAGGAGCGTTATCAGTGGCGATTTCCTCCGACGACCGGAGCCTACGAAGTGCGGCCCGAGGACGTTATTAAGGGAGTATCGATCACTCAGACGCGGGTGAAGGACTGGTGGGCGAAAGATCGCAAATACTACCGTTACCGCTTCAATCCGGACAAGCTTGTGCACACGGTCGTCCGTGACGAATCGAAGGCTTTCGAGTTGTTTCGTGCAGGCGAACTCGATACTTTTTTTCTAACACAGCCTCAACTTTGGTATGAGAAGTCGGAGATGGATCCGGTTTATAAGGGTTATATTGAGCGCTACACCTTTTATAGCAAGTATCCCAAGGTTCCCCGCGGGCTCTATCTGAATGTCAGCAAGCCTTTGTTAGCTGATCGAAACATCCGCATTGGAATCCAGCACGCGATGAACTGGCAGAAGGTCATCGACGTGATGTTCAGGGGTGATTACCAGAGGCTGAATGCCTTCAATGAAGGTTATGCATTGTTTGGTGATCCCTCGATCGTTGCGCGTCCGTTTTCCATCACTGAGGCGCGCGAGGCTTTTGCGCAGGCTGGATTCACGCGCGAGGGGCGCGATGGGATTCTGACAAGGGCCGATGGCACCCGGCTTTCGGTGTCACTCACTTATCCAGCGACCCCTCAGATGGACCGAATATTCGCGATCCTCAAGGAAGAAGCGAAGGCTTGCGGTTTCGAGGTTCAGATCGATGGACTCGAGTACACCGTTTGCTATAAGAAAGAGATGCAGAAACAGCACGAAATGGTTTTCGGTAGTTGGTTGATTTCTCCACCGGTTCCTGACTTCCACCAGTTTTTACACTCATCGAATGCGGTGGACGAAAACGGCCACCCCAAGCCGCAAACTAACAATATCTTTGCGTGGCATCGCGCGGACACGGACGCCCTCAGCGAGCAGGTGCGCAGCGCGACCACGGTGGATCAACTCAAGGACGCGGCGTGCAAGCTCCAGCGGATCATCCATGATGAAGCGATTTTTGTCCCGGGCTATACCGTGGATTTCGTTAGAATGGGTGCATGGAGATGGGTGAAGTGGCCGGATTGTAAGGAAACGCGATTCAGTCCGCCAGTGGTGTATGATCCACAGGAAGTTTTCGTTTTTTGGGTGGATGACGCGGTGAAGGAGGAGACCCAGCGCGCGAGGCGATCCGGCAATTCCTTTCCCGAGGTGAGCCGATCCATCGAAGATTACCGCGTCAGAGCGCCGGAATCTCAAGCGCCACCCGACGAGCAGAACCTTGGAAATCCATGATTGGCGAAACGGAAAATATTCTGGAGGTGGACAAACTGATCACCTCGTTTGAGACCGAGCGCGGGCTGATGCGTGCGGTGGACCAAGTCTCTTTTTCGGTTCCTGCGGGGATGACCTTGGGGATCGTGGGCGAGTCTGGATGCGGTAAAAGCGTGACCGCCATGTCGATTGTCCGCTTGCTGCCGCAGCCTGCGGGAAAGATCCTGGGTGGGCATGTTTATTTCAAGGGTCAGGATCTTGTTCGTGCGAGCGACTCTGAGATCCGCAAGATTCGTGGTGGGGAGATCGGGGTGATTTTTCAGGAGCCGATGGCTGCGCTCAATCCGCTTCACCGGATTGGGCGGCAAGTGGCGGAGGTTTTCAGAATCCACAAAGACCTGTCAAAAAGAGATGCATGGGACGCCGCGACCGAGATGTTGGATCTTGTGAGGATCCCCGCGCCAGCGCGTCGGATGATGGATTATCCGCACCACCTTTCTGGCGGGATGCGGCAGCGGGTGGTGATCGCGATGGCCTTGGCATGTCGGCCGTCGCTTTTGATTGCCGATGAGCCGACGACCGCGCTTGACGTGACAGTGCAAGCGCAGATTTTGGATCTCATGGAGCAGATCCAGTCGGAGATGGGCATGGCTACCATTTTGATCACGCATGATCTTGGGGTCATAGCGGAAACCTGTGATGACGTCGTGGTGATGTACGCGGGTCGCGTCGTTGAGCGGGCAAGTGCGGTTGAGCTTTTTGCCAATCCACTTCATGCATACACGAGGGGTCTTCTAGCTTCGATTCCCACGCTCGACACTCCTTCGAAGTCGTTGCTCAGCACGATTCCTGGGACCGTGGCTTCGCTGGCCGATTATTCCCACGGGTGCCGTTTTTGTCAGCGCATGGGCCGTGAAAAAAATGTCATCCGTGAGCGTCCCCAGTTTGCGGAAGTATCCACCGGCCACTGGGTCGAAACTTGTCCTATTTGTTATCAACCGTGAGTGCTTCCCCATTGCTAGCTGTTCAAGATCTCCGCATTCATTTTCCGGTGCGTAGCGGAGTCATGTTGCGTGCCACCGGTGCAGTCCGTGCGGTTGATGGGGTTTCATTAGACATCGCTGCGGGTGAGACCCTCGGATTGGTCGGTGAGTCCGGCTGTGGGAAATCGACCCTTGGGAAAGCGATCGTCCGCTTGATCAAACCCACGGCGGGACGGATTTTGTTTGAGGAACAAGACATCAGTCATGCGAGCCAGCGGGCGCTGCGGCCTTTACGACGGAATTTCCAAATGATCTTCCAAGATCCCGCCGAGTCGCTCGATCCGCGGATGAGCGTGCGTGCGATCATCGAGGAGCCATTCATCATTCATGGCTTAGGCAGCCGGGCCGAACGTATCCAATGGGTGGACGATTTGTTGGACCGAGTTGGGCTGCCAGCCTCTTCTGCGGAGCGGTATTCCTTCGAGTTTTCGGGCGGACAACGTCAGCGCATTGGGATCGCGCGCGCGCTTGCCCTGAAGCCGAAGTTGATTGTTTGCGATGAACCGGTCTCGGCGCTTGATGTGTCGGTGCAGTCGCAAATTCTGAACTTGCTGGTCGAATTGCAGAGGGACTTCGGGTTGTCTTATTTGTTCATCGCCCACGATCTATCGGTCGTGAAGCATGTGAGCGACCGCGTGGCAGTGATGTATCTTGGGAAGGTCGTTGAGGTGGCATCGGCAGAGTCGATTTACCGAGATCCGCGTCATGCATACACCAAGGCGTTGCTTTCGGCGATTCCCTCGCATGATCCAACCGCGCGGCGCGAGCGGATCTTGCTTGAGGGAGATGTGCCATCGCCCATCGATCCGCCAGAGGGGAGTGCCTTCGGCCACCGGATCAACCACCCTCGGTATGCGGAGACCATCGGGCTTGACCTCGGGCTGCGGAAGATTGCACCGGGCCATCAAGTTGCTGCGGATCCGTGCTGCATTTCGGATGAAGACTGGGGGAAAATTCGCCAGGATGAGTTGCCGCGCGAGGGGGACTCCTGATCAGGTGTCGATTTGGCTCCGACTGAGTTCTTGGAGTGAATCTTCTAGCAGCTTGACCCGCTGAATGAGCTTCGGAAGGCGGCGGACGAGTGCGAGCGACTTCATTTCGTCGCGCATGGGTTGCGCTGGTTTACCGGCATAGACCTCATCACCTGGGATGTCGGCGGTGACGCCTGTGCGTGCGCTGAGTACCGCCTTGGACCCGATGGTGACGTGGCCGGCGATTCCGACTTGGCCTGCGGCGGTGACATAATCCCCGAGGCGTGAGCTACCTGAAATACCGGTTTGTGCGATGATTAGGCAATGCTTGCCGATGATCACATTGTGGCCGATTTGGACGAGGTTGTCGATTTTCGTTCCCTCTCCGATGACCGTCTTGCCGAAGCGTGCGCGGTCGATGGTGGAATTCGCGCCGATTTCCACATCGTCGCCAATTTCGACGATGCCGACTTGGTCGATTTTGACATGGCGGCCGTTGGAAAACTCGTAGCCATAGCCGTCCGATCCGATCACGGCACCGGGCTGGATGATGACTCGATCGCCGAGGATGCATCCCTCGCGGATCGTGACATTTGCCATGACTCGGCCCTCTGTCCCGATCGTCACGTTTTCGCCAATGACGCTGTTCGGGCCGATTTCTGAACCGTCGCCGATCTTGGCGCCCGCCATGATGATTGCGCCGGCGTGGATGCGGACTTTTGTGGGATCAAGTGCGGCGGTAGGATCGATCACCGCGCGTGGGTCGATGCCTGCAGTGAACTTGCGGCTGGATTCTGCGAAGTGCTTGACGACGACCGCGAAGGCGAGTGAGGGGTTCTTGACGGCGATGATTGCGGTTCCTTCGGGTCCATCGGTGACGCCGTGAGGCACCATCACCGCGCCCGCGTGAGTTAGGAGAAATTGGCTGTGATATTTCTCATTGCCGAGAAAGCTGACATCACTCGGAGTGGCGACGTCGAGCGCGGCCATGCCAGTCAGAGAAAGATCGAGCTCGCCCCGGATGATGTCACCATCGACCCAACGGGCGAGCTCGGAAAGCGTGAGGGCGAATGCCAACGCGAGGGAGTTTAAAAGCCTCAGGACTACTGTTTGTCGCCGGCGGGAGCTGGATCTGCGGCGCTTGGTTTCACCTCGTCGGCGGGGGTGAGAGAGCCTGGAGGCGCGTCCTTGTTGAGATCCTTGAGGAGCGTGGAGGTAAGGTCAGTAGCATCCTTGGTGTAGAGAAGCACGGGAACTTGGGAGGTGCTGAGGCCAGACTTGTCGAAGACATAGTCGAAGTTTTCGAGTTTGGCTTTTTCTTCAACGAGCTTGCGGATTTCCTCAAGGATGCCCTTCATCCGTTGAACCATTTTTTCGTTAAGTGCCTGATTGCGACGTTGTTGGAACTCGCGGCGTTCGCGATCAAGGGCGATGCCTTCTTGGTTTTTCGTCTGCATCTCCTTGTAGATCGTTTGCTTCTTCGAGTCATTGATCGACGAGTCATTGAGCTGCTTGGTGAGTTGCTCGATGCTTTCTTGCAGTTCGCGGATGCGGGCGAGGCGCTCGTTGTTATCCTTTTGGATTCGTGCGCGCTCCACGTTGATTTGTTTTTGAGCTTCGTTGGTGCGGTAGTACTGCTTGAAGAGCTCCTGCATATCGACCGTAGCGATGTTGAGCTTGGCTCCTTGGCCCGCAGCCATGGTGATGAGTGATGCGGCAATTGCGGCGGTGAAGAGACGGCGAATGAGGATCATCTGATAAGGTAGTTGAGGTTCAAGATCGGCTAACGGGCTGTATAATGGATAAAAATTGGGGTGCGTCAACGCTCATCCGGTTCCCAAGGTGCTTCTTTCGGGTGGTTCTTTGTCGTATGGTTTTGCAAATCAGGCGTGAGGCTGCATGCTTTGGGCGATGACTGCGGTGTTGGATTGGCAGAATTACCATGATTCATTTCGGGAAGCGGCTGAGGCGGCGGGTTTCTCCGCGGTGGTGCTGGCGGAGCTCGATTGCGGGCCCATTGTGGCGTGGGAGCGGCCTGGAGTGGGGCCACACGTGTATGTCTCGGCGGGAATTCACGGAGACGAGCCTGCAGGGCCCTTGGCGGTGCTCGAGCTGTTACGCGAGGGCTTTTTTTCCGGTGAGGTGAGTTGGTCGATTTGTCCCTTCCTCAATCCGTCGGGATTTGCGGTCAATCAGCGTGAAAATGCTCACGGCGTCGATTTGAACCGGGATTATTGGTTGCAGAGCACGACCGAGGTTGCAGCGCACGCGTTGTGGCTCAAGGAGGGTCGGAAGCCAGACCTCTTCATTTCTCTTCATGAGGATTGGGAGACGACGGGTTTTTATTTTTATGAGATCAATTCGGGGCCTGATGATCCTGAGCGCATGCGGCAGATCCTTGAAGCGGTGGGTCCATGGTTTGCTCCCGAGGCGGGACAGGAGATTGATGGGCACGAAGTCCGAGATTCGGGCTGGATTTTCCATGTTGCGGAGCCGGATCTCCCCGAGGGGTGGCCCGAGGCGATTTATTTGGCCAAAATGGGATGTCCATTGTCCTTCACCTTTGAAACTCCAAGTCGTGCGGAGCTTTCCCACCGGGTTGCAGCGCAGGCAGCGGCGGTGAGAGCGGCGAGCCGCCGGTTATTCGATCAGATCGGCAAGGGCGGACTCCAGTGTGGGGAAGCGGAACTCGAAGCCGTCGGCCTTGAGGGCAGCGGGGACAACGCGCTGGCTGCCGAGTAGCGCGGTGCTGAAGCCGCCAAGCACCAGCTTGAGCGCGAGGGCGGGTGCGGGACAGAACGCGGGGCGGTGCACTGCGGCTGCAAGTTTGCGAGTGAGGTCGCGGTTGCGCTCTGGGTTGGGTGCAGTTGCATTGACGGGCCCGCTGAGGGTGGCCGACATCGTTGCATGAACGATCGCGGCGCGGAGATCGGTCAAGTGGATCCATGGCATCCATTGCTGCCCTGTTCCGAGTCTCCCGCCGATGCCGAGCTTGAACACCGTCAGCATTTTCTCAAAAGCCGGCCCCTTCTTGCCCAAGACTACCCCAATTCGGAGCTTTACCACGCGCACCCCGAGGGCCTCGGCTTCCTGCGCGGCACACTCCCAATCGTGGCAAAGGTCGGCGAGGTAGCCGTGGCCATGCGCGCTTGCTTCGGTGAGCCGCTCATCGTCGCGGTCGCCATAAATGCCGACGGCTGATGCATTGATGAGTACTTTGGGTCTCTCCGCGGGCGGCAGCTTGGCGATGGCCGCAACCACTTGTTGGGTTAGTCCGACTCGGCTTTCGTGAAAGAGTCTGCGTGATGTTTGAGTCCACCGTTGGTCGATGCGTTCACCGGCGAGGTTGATGACGGCATGGTGACCTGAAACATCGAGATGATCGGTAGTTTGCCAACGGTCCACACCGGGCACGTTGCCATTTCCGGCACGGCTGATGCCGGTGGTCGCGATGCCATTTTCGGCGAGGATGGTGGGTAGTCCAGCGCCCACAAATCCGGTGACTCCGATGATTGCCGCTCGCGGGTTCGTCTGCATGCCTGACTATGGACTGAATTGGGGCAGGGTAAAATGCATTTTCGCCGCGCGGCGGTCGGGCTTTCAACCTTTACTTCATGGGATTTGAGTTCTCTTATCATCTTGATGCTGAAATTTGGACGATGGATGATGTATCCGCTGCTGGGAACGGCGTTGCTTGCCCAGCAGCCAGAGATCGCCGCTGAGCGCTTGCAGGCTATGCCAGAAGTGGATCGTTTAGCTCCGGTGCCTGTGCCGGAGATCCATGTGACCGATTCCGCAGGTCTGACGACTGAGCCGCCCAAAAATTTGACCATTAGCAATTATGGAGGTGGTCCGATCGAAGGGGTCAAGGATGTGGGATTGCGCTACTTGGGCCCTGGGGTCAAAGTCACGGGTGACAATGGCCTTGAGGTGTTTGCAGACCGCGTAACCTTGGACCTTAAAGCAAAGTCTGCGACGTTTGAAGGCCACGTCAGTGTTTACCAAGGAAATGGCCTTCAGCGTGGTGAGCGGGCGGTTTATTACTACGAGCGCAAATTCCTTGATGCGAGCGGGCTTGAAGCGTCGCTGGGCCCAATTCTGCTAGAGGCGGGGAAGTTCGCGGTCGAGGAGCGCAATGGTCAGCGGGTCTACGTCGGTGAAAACGCAGGGATCACCACTCACGATGTGGAGGATCCAGACTACTGGGTTCGCTCGGAAAAAACCACGATCTATCCGGGAGATAAAATTGTTTTCAATGACTTAAGGCTTTATGCAGGCGAAACGCCGGTTTTCTGGCTGCCCTACTTGAGCCAAGATCTTCAAGGCGAGGTTGGCTATCGTTTCATTCCTGGTTCTCGTTCAAATTGGGGGCCTTTCGTGCTCAATACCTATGGAATTATGCTAGGTGGTGGCCCTGATGCTCCTGCAGGAGCGGCGGATGCTCCATGGTTACTTTCTCGCTGGCACCTCGATCTTCGTGCCCGCCGTGGTGTGGGCGTCGGGGTGGACCTCCTCGATAAAAAAGACGTGGCAAATAGCGAAATCACAGGGTTGGGACTTTATTACACCCACGACCTTGCGCCGCAAACCACTCGCAATGGAGTGCCTCGTGGAATCGTCGATCCAGAGCGCTACCAAATCGGTTTGAAACACCGGATGACGCCTCATTTCTCCAGTGATGCGGATTGGAGGATCGACTCGAATCTGACCTTGCTTAGCGACGAGCACTATCTGGAGGACTTCGAATTTAACACCTATAAGACCAACCCATCACCCGACAACACGATCGGCATTTATCGGCATGATGACGCATCCTTGTTATCTCTTGCCACGCGGTTTCAGGTGAATGATTTTTACCGAGCCGACACGCGCTCGCCCGAGATCGCTTATGATCGTGCGCGGGCACCCTGGGCAGGCCTGCCGTTCCTGCATGAGGGTAGTACGACGTTGGGTCTTGTGGGCGAGCGAGCCGCAGATCCGACACGGCATGCGATTCTTGATCCATTGTTAGAACTTAGCGCGGGTGATGCTTCCGCCCAACCACTGCTGAACCAGCTCAAAGGGTTTGAGCGGCAGATGGCCGAAGACTGCATCGCGTTGCCGCTGGGTGATCCAAGGCGAGAGGCTTACCGCACGCAGCTGCTAGATTCAAGCTACGCACGCTTTAGGACCTATCAGGAGTTTTCGATGCCCACCACCATCGGCAATTTTCTCAGCGTTTCGCCGCAGGCAGGGTTGGGATATATGCGCTATGGCATGGTGGATGGGCCAGTCAGCGGATCCGAGCGAACTCACCTTCACGTCGGTGCCGAAACCTCGCTGAAGTTTGTCAAAGCACTTCCTGGGTACACCGAGCCTTCATGGGGGCTCGATGGGTTGATGCACATTCTTCAGCCATATTCTACTTGGTCACTGGTTTCCACCAATGACTTTGACCCGACGGACCCGATGGTAGATCGGCTGACGCCCACAACTCGGCCAAGACCATTGAATCCGACCCGCTTCACCGCGGTGGACGAATTGCAGAGTTGGAATGTGTTGCGCTTTGGCGCACGAAACCGGTTGATGACTCGGCGTGACCACCAGAGTTTTGAGTGGCTCTATCTCGATACCTATGTGGATGCTTTCATGAAAGACCCTGAGGGGCAGAGGGATTTCTCCAATCTATATAATGACATGCGTTGGCAACCCTTGCCGTGGATGTCGGCTGATGTGGAGACTCAATTTCCCATTGTGAGTGGCGGGTCGGGTTTCAACGAATTCAGCACGGCTTTGCGCTTCATGCCGACTCCCGATTTTGACTTCTCATTTGGGTACCGTATCCTCAATCATCATCCGGACTTGGTCGATTCCAACCGCGTCGAGTTTAGGACCTATAATCGCCTCAATGAGGACTGGGGAGTAGGGACACGACAAGTGATTGAGCTCGATGACGGTACGCTGGAACAAGTGGAATACTCGGTCCATCGCGATTTGGGAAATTGGGTGGGTGGCCTCGGATTCAGTCGGCGTGACAACCGCTTGCAACGGGAATACGGCATGATCTTGAGTCTAACACTTAAGGATTTTCCGTCGGTTTCCTTGCCTTTCCGCATTGATCAGTGATGATCGCAGCGCCATGAATATTTCTGCAGAACAACTCACTCAATCCCTCCGCTGGCGCTACGCGACCAAAAAATTTGATTCTTCCCGCCAGATTCCGACGGAGACCTGGGACGCGATCGAAAATTCGCTTGTCCTTACTCCCTCATCCTTCGGGCTCCAGCCCTGGAGGTTCATCGTCGTGGATGATGTCGGCATCCGCGCAAATCTCGCCAAGGAATCTTGGCACCAGCCCCAAGTGACCGAAGCATCCCATTTTGTGGTGCTCACGGCGCGGAAGGACCTCGAGGAGGCGGACATTGATGCGTGGATCGCTCGCATGTGCGAAGTGCAGGGCAGCAGCCCAGCGGATGTCGCTCCGTTAGAGGGGATGATCCGTGGATTCGCGCAGGCGATGAGCCACGAGGCTCGGCAACAGTGGAACATCCGCCAAGTCTACATCGCTCTTGGTCAGTTGATGACCTCCGCCGCATTGCTGGGCGTCGATGCATGCCCGCTTGAGGGGATCAGTGCTGCGGGTTATGACCAGATCCTCGGACTCGAGGGAACGGGCTACGCAACCGTGGTGGCTTGTGCTCTTGGATACCGCTCAGCGGATGACCGCTACGCGAGCATGGCCAAGGCTCGGTTCGACCGCACCCAGGTGATCCACCACCTTTAAGGTTGGTGGTATTCCTGAATGCTTCTCACTGTGAGTTCGCGCGTCTTCAGCGAGCGGATCGCCTTCACTGAGGCTTCCGCCGCTGACAGATTGGTCGCGTGGGAAATTTTCTGGGCGATGGCCGTGCTGCGGATCTGGACTTCGTCGGCACGAGCTTCGTGACCACTCGGGGTGTTGATGATGAATTGGATTTCGCCATTCTTCATCATATCGATCACGTTCGGACGCGCTTGTTCGGCGAGTTTGAACAAGCGGTTGCTCGGAATGCCCTCGGCCACCAAACGGGCATGAGTGCCGCCCGTGGAGTAAATTTTAAACCCAAGCTCTGCGAGGTCGTGAGCCACGGCGATCGCGCGGGATTTATCGAGATCCGAGACGGAGAGGAAAACATTGCCCTCGGTGGGAAGCGGGTTAAATGCGCTGATCTGTGATTTGGCGTAGGCCATGCCCCAGTCGGCGTCGATGCCCATGACCTCGCCGGTGGATTTCATTTCCGGGCCAAGGACGATGTCGATGCCGGGGAAGCGGTTCCATGGGAAGACGGCCTCTTTGACCGAGAAATGGGCGGGGGTAAGGGTCTGGGTGTAGCCCATGTCTGCTAGTTTTTCGCCGACCATGACCTTGGCCGCGAGCTTGGCGAGGGAAACTCCCGTGGCCTTGCTGACGAAGGGGACGGTGCGCGACGCACGGGGGTTGACCTCGATGACGTAAAGCTGCTCGTCCTTTACGGCGAACTGGATGTTCATGAGTCCCTTTACGTTCAGTTCGCGGGCGAGATCGAGAGCGGCACGCGTGATTTCTGCCTTGATCGCGTCTGACAACGAAAATGATGGGATGACGCACGCTGAGTCGCCGGAGTGGATGCCCGCTTGCTCGATGTGCTCCATGATGGCGCCAACGACCGAGGTTTCCCCGTCGCTGATGCAGTCCACGTCGACTTCGGTTGCATTGTCGAGGAAACGGTCCACGAGGATGGGGCGCTCGGGCGAAGCGACCACCGCCTCGCGCATGTAGCGTGAGAGCTCGGCATCATTGTAAACGATCATCATCGCGCGGCCGCCGAGCACGAACGATGGGCGGACGAGGACTGGATAGGTGATGCGGTTGGCAATGATCAACGCTTCGGCCTCATTGGTGGCAGTGCCGGCTTCGGCTTGCCTCAGATTGAGCTTCTCAAGCAATGCCGAGAAAAACTTGCGATCCTCCGCCTGTTCGATCGATTTGGGCGAGGTGCCGATGATCGGTACGCCGTGGCGTTCGAGGTCTGCGGCGAGGTTGAGCGGGGTCTGGCCGCCGAACTGTACGATGACTCCGTAAGGTTGCTCTTGGTCGCAGATGTTTAGGACATCTTCGAGGGTGAGCGGCTCGAAGAACAACTTGTCCGAGGTGTCGTAATCGGTTGAAACCGTCTCGGGGTTTGAGTTGACCATGAGTGTCTCGTACCCCAACTCCTTGAGCGCGAAAGCCGCATGGACGCAGCAGTAGTCGAACTCGATCCCTTGGCCGATTCGGTTTGGGCCGCCACCGAGGATGATGATTTTCTTTTTGTCCGACTGACGGGCTTCGTTTTCATCTCCATAGGTCGAGTAGAAATACGGAGTGTACGCTTCAAACTCTGCGGCGCAGGTGTCGACGAGGCGGTAGGTTGGAATGATGTTTTTCGATTTGCGCTCGGCGCGGACCTCGTCTTCAGAGGTGCCGCGAGCCAACGCGATTTGGCGGTCGGAAAACCCGAGTTTCTTGGCGCGCTTGAGATCGAGTCCCGCCAGTTGTTGGCCTTCCTCGGCGATCTGCTCAAGGTGGCGGAGGAACCATGGATCGATCGCGGTCGCCGCGTGGATTTCCTCAAGTGTCCAGCCATTCACGAAGGCAGTTTGGAGCCAGAAAATCCGCTCGGCATTGGGAATCTGGAGCTTGCGGGCGATCTCGTCGCGAGTGGGGTTTTGAGGATCCTTCGGGTCGAACCCAAATCCCCAGCGGCCGGTTTCAAGCGAGCGCAGGCATTTTTGCATGCTTTCCTTGAAGGTGCGCCCGATCGACATCGCCTCACCGACCGATTTCATCGAGGTGGTGAGCACGGGATTGGCGGTTGGGAATTTCTCGAAGGTGAAGCGCGGGATCTTGGTCACCACGTAGTCGATGGTCGGCTCGAACGAGGCGGGGGTGACGCGGGTGATGTCGTTCGGGAGCTCGTCGAGCGTGTAGCCGACTGCAAGTTTCGCGGCAATTTTGGCGATGGGAAATCCCGTTGCCTTCGAGGCAAGTGCCGACGAGCGCGAGACGCGTGGGTTCATCTCGATGACGATCATGCGGCCGGTTTGCGGGCAGGTGGCGAACTGGATGTTTGAGCCGCCGGTCTCCACGCCGATTTCTCGGATCACCGCAAACGAGGCATCGCGCATGATTTGGTACTCTCGATCGGTGAGGGTCTGGATCGGCGCCACGGTGATCGAATCCCCAGTATGGACGCCCATGGGGTCGAGGTTTTCGATCGAGCAAATGACCACGCAGTTGTCGGCGCAGTCACGCATGACCTCCATTTCGAATTCCTTCCATCCGAGCAGTGACTCATCGATGAGGACCTCGGAAACCGGCGAAAGGTCGAGCCCGCGATGGATGATTTCCTCGTATTCCTGGCGGTTGTAGGCGATGCCGCCGCCTTGTCCACCGAGCGTGAAGGCTGGGCGAACGATGAGCGGGAAGGTGCCGATTTCCTCAGCGACCTTGCGAGCCTCGTCCATCGTGTGAGCGATCCCCGAGCGTGGCATGTCGAGGCCGATCTTGATCATGGCCTCTTTGAAAAGTTGGCGGTCCTCGCCCTTGTCGATGGCAGCGGCATTTGCGCCGATCATCCGGACGCCGTGTTTGGCGAGCGTGCCGGACTTGAAGAGCGACATCGACGTGTTGAGTGCGGTCTGTCCACCGAGTGTCGGGAGAAGCGCGTCGGGCTTCTCGCGGATGATGATTTTTTCCACCACCTCGGGGGTGATGGGCTCGATGTACGTCCGATGCGCGAACTCTGGGTCCGTCATGATCGTCGCTGGATTCGAGTTCACCAGCACCACTTGGAAGCCTTCTTCCTTGAGTGCCTTGCAAGCCTGAACCCCTGAGTAGTCGAATTCGCAACCCTGACCGATCACAATAGGGCCGGATCCAATGACGAGAATTTTTCGAATCGATGTGTCTTTGGGCATGGTGTGAGCAGGTTCGTGGGAGACCGCCGAGCGGCTAAATTTCGAGTTGTGTGGCAGGGATCATCGGTCTTGTAAAGAGTGGGATGCAACGAATGCGCACAGAAATCTCGACGCCGCGAAATCGCCCGCCTCCGAGGCGCCGAAATTCAAGGGCAAATCCCCCAATTCTAGGCGACATTCTCGGCCTTTTCCGAGGACTGTGAGTCCTAGGGGAAAACAATCTCTTGGCTCGCCGGCTTGCTGTGCCCGAACTTGTCACCGATGTCTTTGCTCGTGACGTAGAGCATCAGCGCCATCAACAGGAGCGCGCAACCCGTCTGAAGGATTTCGAGGGGCCTCGCTTTCACTGGGCGGCCGAAGATTTTCTCGAGGACCGCGAGAGTGATGTGGCCTCCATCAAGCACGGGGAACGGCATCATATTTAGCACCGCGAGGTTGACGTTGAAGAGCACCATGAAAGACAGGATGCGCCGCCAGCCATCCTTCATTTGCAAGAGCTCGTACTGCAAGGTGGCGATGCCAACTGGGCCGCTGAGGTGCCCAACCCCGATGCTGGAATCACGCGCGGTGACGCTGGTGATCGTGACCCACATGCTGCGCAAGCTTTCGCCGACCTGCTTGAATGGGGTGGGATGTACGATGTTTTGGTTCTGGTAGGGCCCGCCGTAGAAGGCGATCCCCAACATCGGCTTGCCGCCAGCGGGTGAAATTGGAACCACTGGGGCTGCGGTGACGGTGAGAGGGCTGCCATTCCGCGAAACTTCGAGGGCGAGCGGCTTTAGGCCATTCTCCTTGATCAAGGTCACGACCGCTTGGGTGCTGGTGAATTTTAGCCCATTGATCGAGATGAGAAGATCGCCGTCCTTCAGGCCGGCCTTGTCGGCTGGGCTGCCTTTGATGGCTGCGCCGAGGGTGATGTGATCGACCTCTGGGATGATGCCGACTTGGCGCAGGCCGCCGCGCTGGTACCATTGAGTTTTGGCGGTTTCGAACTGGGAGACGAGATTTAGCTTCGATGGGACGCCCGAGTTGCTGTCTTTGCGCTCGATGGTGAACTCGATTTGTTTGCCTTTGCTGAGGATGATGCTCTCGGTGATGCTCTCTAGGGAGCCGGCGAATCCATTCACCGGATTGCCATTGATCTGGGTGATTTTGTCGCCGGGGAGGATCCCGGCTTTGGCCGCTGGGCTATTTTCCACCACAGCACCCACGACTTGCGTTGGGATGAAATCTTTGGGCTTGCCTACCCCCCACACGACCACGGCGGAAAGCAACGCGAGCACCATGGAAAAGAGAGGCCCGGCAAACGCGACGATGATTTTGTCGAGCGGAGTGATCGGTGGAAGCGGTTTTTCGTCCGTGCTCGTCCCTTCGAGTGCTTCCATGGGAGCCATCTGTGGCAGTGCCACAAATCCACCTGCAGGAATCCAACCGAGGCCGTATTGCACTCCGTTGAACTGTTTTTTCCAAATCGGTGTCCCGAACCAGATTTGGAATCGGTCAATTTTCAAGCCGCGCCATTTAGCAGCGAGGAAATGCCCAAGCTCGTGGACAAAGATGATGATATTGAAAATCGTTAGAACAATGACGATCAACAATACAACCTGGAGAAATGTGACGATGACAGACATAGGTGAGGGAAGCCCGAGAATCTAGCAAAGGACTCTAGCGAGGCAAGTTGATTAAATTTGGACCCATGGGGTCACCGAAGGCTTACGGGCGGGCCGAGGATTTCGCGCAAGACGATGGCTCGGCGGATTTCGGTGGGGTTTTTCAGGCGAGCGCGCAGACTCAGCTGGATGGGTGCCAGCTGGGGTTTTGTCGCGCCCTTGGATGCGACCCGAGCGCGGGTGGCTGCCGCGCCCCCGGTGGTCGACGCCTTGGTTTCCCGAAGCTGCTGCAGGTGTGAGGCCAGCTCCTGTTGGTGTTTCAGTGCCTCCGCCGCTTCGAGCTGGGCTTCGATCATCGCACCCGGCAATGGGGCGGGGGCGGGGGGCTCCTCCGGCCAATCAAACGTGCTGGATTCCTCATCGGTTTCAAACATCGGCTCCGGCAAGTCGGCCGGCCTTGGCGGTTGTTTGGCAGTTGTTCTGGACTCGTTGATTTTTTTCACAAGGGATCCGACCGCGAATAGGACCAGAACCAAAATTTGCAAGTTATCGAAAATCCAACTCATGGCCGTGTGATCAGTTAGAAAATCTCTTAAGCGCCTTCAGGCTTCGAGATGTTGGTGCGCATCTCGGTGTCTGCCTTGACGTTTTCCATTTTGTAGTAATCCATCACACCCAGGCGACCACTGCGAAATGCCTCCGCGATGGCAAGCGGTACTTGGGCTTCGGCCTCGACCACCTTGGCCTTCATTTCCGCCACCCGAGCGACCATCTCTTGCTCGAGCGCCACCGCCGCCGCACGCCGGATCTCAGCCTGAGCTTGCGCCATGTTCTTGTTGGCCTCGGCCTGCACCTCTTGCAACTGGGCACCAACATTCTCGCCGACATCGACGTCCGCGATGTCGATCGATAGAATTTCAAATGCGGTGCCAACATCGAGGCCGCGATGCAGGACGACCTTGGAAATCGAATCCGGCGACTCCAACACGGTCTTGTAGCTTTCCGCCAATCCGATGGTGGTGACGATGCCTTCGCCAACCCGCGCGATGATGGTCTCTTCCTTCGCTCCACCGACGAAGCGGTCGAGATTGGTGCGCACGGTGACGCGGGCGCGGACTTTCACTTGAATGCCGTCTTTGGCCACCCCATCGATCGTGCTGCGACCCGATGCGGGGTTCGGGCAGTCGATGACCTTGGGGTCAACCGAGGTGCGAACCGCCTCGACGACGCTCTTCCCAGAGCCTTTGGTGGCGAGGTCGATCGCGCAGGTGCGGTTCCAGTCCAAGGCAATGCCAGCCTTCTGTGCCGCGATGAGTGCCTGAATCGATGGAACGACATTTCCCCCTGCGAGGAAGTGCGCCTCGATGTCGTTGATCGGAATGTCGATGCCGGCCTTCTTCGCGGTGATCCGAGCATCCACGATCATGCCGTACGGCACTTGCCGGAGGCGCATCGCGACGAGATCGGAAAACCCGACATAGGCCCCAGCAAGCCAAGCCCGAAGCCAGACGCTGAAAAACGAGAGGATAACGCCGAAAACCAGAAGACCGGTGAGGGCAATGACGATGAGGATGATGGATTGGATCATGGTTAATTTTTTAGGTGAGAGGGTGTGACGATCAAGCGGAAGTTATCCGCCCCGATGACTTGAAGTGTGGCTCCGGCGGGGACTTGGCCAGACTGGCAGAAGGCCTCGTAGCGTTGCCCATCGACACGGACGTAGCCGCTGGGCGAAAGCATGGTGAGAGCTTCGGCAGATTTCCCGATGAGGTCGAGCGCTTCCTTGCCGATTGCGGCACTCACGCCCGTAACCTCCGCATTAAGAAACGCGCGCTTACCGATTTTTGTCTTCGGTAAAATCCAAAACTCCAAAAAAATCGCAAGGCAGCCGATCGCTAGCGCCACGATGATGGTGGCGAAGCCCGCCCAATTTCCGTACGCCATAAACGTGAGCACGCATCCGGCAAAGAAGAGGATCGCGCCCAAGGTGCCAAGAATCCCGCCCGGCACGATCACCTCGGCCGCGACCAGAACGATGCCGATCGAAAAGAGCAACACGATCAGCGTCATGACAAAACCTCCACCGTTAGACCGAATCCACCAAGCGCAACCACCCTGACGGGCGTGCCGACAGCGGCGGACCCCACCGCGAGCCGGGCTTCGTAGCGTTTTTCATCGATGACGACTTGGCCGCTCGGGAAAAGCCCAGTGGCGGCGATGCCGGTCTTGCCGACGAGGAGAAGCCCACCCGCATCGTCAGGAACACCTGCCAAGGCCCGCCCAGCGACCGGCGCGCCGCCAATCGCAGCATCCAGCACGATCCGATTCAAAAAGCTGCCGCGCGGTAGGTATTTGAAGAGTACTAGAAAAAGCACGGCGGCCAGAACCACACCCGCGAGCACATTCACCAGTGGCAAGACCAACGCATCCTCAGAAAACCGGATCGGCTCACTCGGCCAGAGGTCGGTCATGGCCATCACCAGCGAGCCCAACATCAGCGCTGCACCCACGGCCGCCACATACACGACGCCCGGGAAGAAAAATAGCTCTGCCGCCACCAGGCTGACACCTAGCAGGAAAAAAAGCGCCGGTTCGTGACCTGAGAGACCTGCCGCAAATTGACCAAAGAAAATGACACCCAACAAAGATATCCCCGTGATTCCAAAAACCCCAAAACCTGGAGTTTTAAACTCGATGAACAGGCAGACCAACCCCACCCCAAGGAGGAGGGGAGTGATGCGATTCAAAATCTTCGCCAGTTTCTCCGACCAACTCACCTCGAAGGTCTGCACGGAGTAACGCCCTGCACCGTGGACTTGATCGAGCAGTGCGCCCAGATTTTCTGCGATGCCCGCCCCCAGCAAGGGCCGCGGCGGGTCGCCATACGATTTCATTGCCTCACTGGCGGTTAGCGAAAGAAGCTCGCCCTTGCGCTTGAGGGTCACCTCGCCGATCCGGAGCTCTGCATCGTTATCGATCATCGCGGAGATCACCTCGCCGCGGTAGCCCTTACCTTCGGAAATCGAGCGCACGCGTGCCTTGAGGTAACTGACAATTTTTTCCTGCATGGTTTCATCGATGTCGCCGCCGCCCGCGAGCACCGGAGCCGCCGCGCCGATGATGCCGTCAGGGGCGAAATAAATCGCATCGGTCCCAGCGGAGATCAACGCGCCGGCCGAGATCGCCTCGCGGTTGATGTAGGTGAGGGTTTTGCCGGGAAATTTCTCGAGTGCCTTCAGCATCTCGAACGTCACCGAGAGCGAGCCCCCCGGCGTCTCCATGTCGAGGACCACGGTATCGGCCTGTTGCGCGATGGCTTCCTTCAAGGCACGCCGCAGAATGAAAAGCTCGGGCTGATCGATCTCCGAGCGGATGGGAATGACGACCACCTTCGCGGGTGGAGCCTCGGGCGCGGGTGCGGCTGCGGTGGCATTTGCAGACAGAAGTGCCAGCAACCCGGCAAGAATACTGCAAATTCGACATTTCACGTCAGACGATATGCCAAGAAATTTGCAGTGAAGCAAGCGCGCTCTCCTTGGAAAGCCCTAGCAATTTTGGAAGGCTAGACCCTCACCCGTCCGCCAACGCTCAAGCTTGTGGCGGAGTAGGGGCGTTGCGGATGCTCGCGAAGGTCCCCTCGATGAGCTGCTTTCCTTGATCGCCGAGGCTGTGGTAGATCGTGCTCATCGTTTGAATCGTGCTCGCGGCAGGGCCGGCGAAGGTGAATTCGCAATTCACCACCTCACATTGTTTCAGCACGAATGGGCCATAGCCAAGGACCACGAAGCGGCAGTTGGTGAATTCACAGGCTTCGTACTCGTGGAAATCGAGGACAACTTCTTCGTTCGAGAATTGGTTTTTGGAAATTTTCATGAGGTGAGATGGTGTTTGGGTTGCATCGTCCGTGACGCAGCATGTCCGCGCCGCACTCAATGCTCACCAAACGTCCGAAACTCCCGACACCCTGACAAGCGAAATGCAGGAATCTCGGCGACTGAGCAAATGAAGTGTTCTGGGGAAGCGGAGCCAGCAGATTGTATGGGAAAACGAAATGGTGCTCACCCAGCTAGCACGTGGAAGAAGAACATTGAGCATCATCAGGAAACCAAGGCAGATCATCAATGACCTCAAATTCAGCGCTTGAGTGCTGCTGGGGGATCGGGGGGCTGTGCTATTTGAGCAACTCCCGCAGTGCGTCGTGCGCGGCAGGTTCGTTCGGTTCTGCGGGGAGTTTCTGGATGATTTCCGCGACGATGTTGCCTCCTTTGCCATCGTAGCTTTTTAGAAATGCCGCAAAATCCTCGGATGCCTTTTCGTCTGCATGGTCGCTCACGATTCTGAGAACCAGCAATTTCACATTCCTCCCCTCGATTCCTGCGAGAAGACCATAGGCATTCATTTCCACAGCCGAGGCGGCATAATCCGCTGCCAAGCGAGAGCGCATTTCCGTGGATGCGATGAAGGCCTCACCTGATACCAGCTTAGCGGGTCGGGCCTCTCGCCATTCTCCCGCAGGCCAATCCGCTTGTTGGTAAGCCAAGGGAGTGAGCGCTTTCTCGCCTGGAAAAATCCGACCGTCTTCGGCGGCCTTACCGCTTTGCCATGCCATCACTTCGCGCACTCGCAGCCACGTGCCGGGCTCGGCTTCTGCAGTGAGTCCCCCAGCCGGCCCGGTGGAAATCACGCGGTCGACTGCGTTCAGCGCTAGAACCGTTGAAACGGTGCTCGTGGTATTCACACACCCAGAACCCATTTTTGCCGCCACCACGCGATGCGGCCCGACTCGGTATTCGTGGATCGAACACGTCCCAGCGGGAACAGTGCGCAGGGGTTTTCCAATCACTTGCTCAAATGCAGCCTTATCTGAATCCAGTGCATAAAACCATGCAACAGTTCCCGCACTGGATTTGCTGCACACGATGAATAGTATCAATGTTATAGCATAAATAAGTGACAAAATATTCACATCGGAACAGGTTTTGTTATTTGTCATGTGCCGATTCTATAGTTATCACTCGGCCGTGCAACAAAATTGGAATCGCCGTACGTTTTTCACCACTGGCTTGAGTGCCGCTGGAGTCGTTCTCGTCGGCGGCCTAATTGGAACGAAAGCAAAACGCCTCACTCGCGGTTGCATTCGTTTGTTGCCTGTCGATGGCGTAGTTTATTCGGAGTCATTCACTCGCTTCATGCAGCGGGCGAAGTTCGACTCCGTGAGGGACGCCATCGCATCCATCCGTGACCGCTCACTTCCGGTGCGGATCTCGAATACAAGCAATCGGGCCATTTCCCCTGTGGCAACACATTCACTGGGGTACCCGCCGGTTTGCTAACATCCCCGCCCGATGACGATCGTGGCGGGGACTCAATTTCCCCCTAAAATTCGCAATGCCCCCCAAGTCTCGCAGAAAAAACAAAAGAACATCCTCGATCACTTCTCCTCGGAGTAGCTTCTCGAAATCTCTTCGTGAGGCCAACGAAATGTTGAGATCCAAGGACAACGCCTCTGGTTTGGGTATATTGAATGCCCTCGCGGCAGGCGAAGCTGATACTGGGCGGCTTGGCAAAATCCTGCTTCTTGCGGCTGACTCGGAGTCGAGGCTTGGTCGCTATACGGAAGCGGCTGAGATTTATGCGAGGGCGAAGGAAAAATTGCGGATGCAGCCCCATCCATCTTGGTTCAGTGCGGCGCACGGAGAGATCTTCTCGCTGTTGAAGGCGGTGCAGACCGAACGGGCTTATTCCAAAGCACTGGAATCCGTGAAATTGATTGGTACTGATCACGCGACCCTTCAAAAATTGGAGAATGCGTCCGAGGAAGAGCTTGCACAAGCGGATGGCATACTCATTGGTCCCCGACCTGCGCGTCCCACCACGATTCTAACGCGGCTTGGCAAGCTGTTCCTTCACGAAGGCTACCCAGATACGGCGGACGAGTTTTTCCGCAACGCAGTCGGATTGGCTCCAAACGGCGCGAGTCGTGCGAGGCAGGGACTTGCCCAAATTGCGCTGTCAAAGAACGAGTTTGAGAATGCCGAGCGCTACGCAAGAGAAAGCCTGCAAATGGGGCGCTTTCAGGCAAAGACAATCTATTCCTGGGCACTCTATCATGAAGCGCGCCAACGTCGTGGCAAGCGTGCCCATGATCCCGATCTTTTTGATAGCCTAGTCCGCAATGGGCACAAGTCCGTGACTGGTCGTGCGATCATCGTGATCGTGGGATCCCTGCGCAAATGGTCAGACCCCGCATGGAAAGAAATCGCCTCCCAGTGGGCTGCGAAAATGGATAAGGACTACGACCCCATTTTCAGAATCGAGTTGTCAAAAATGCTACTCGCCGAGGCGAAAATTACAGAACCCGATGCCGCTATCGTTGCCACATCAGCCGCCAACCTCCTGAAGGAGAAATGGGTTTCCTCCAAAGAAGTGGTCGGACTAGTGAAAACGTATGCGCTGTATAGCCTGCGCTCGAACGCTGATAGGTTGCCACTTCAACGCGTGCTCGATGACGTTAAGACCCGCACGTCCCCCGCGGCAAATGCCAGAGCAGTTCATTCTGCCGCGCTGGGGGCCATGCTTGCCGGGCGACATGATGTGGCGCGGGATCTTCTTGAGGAGCAGATTAAGGGCATTGATCGAGGAACAACTCAGTGGAGGACAGATGTTTGGGCTCTAGCACGGATGGAAACCGTGCTCGGAAATCATGAATCCTCCGCAAGATTCTATCTGATGGTTGCAGAGCAACCAGACACGCCCCCCCGTTTTCAACTTCAGGGACTCCTTCAGTGGTTGGAAGAAACTCAGAAAAGCGGTAAAGAGCCGGATATCACGAAAACCAAGGCTAGGCTGGAGAAGGTTCTCTCCCGAATGACCGATTGCAGGCTGCTGTTGGATGCCGCGCGCCAACTTGCCCTCGCGGGTGAACCTTTCAAAACCATCAAGGAAGTGGTTGCGGCGGCAGCCGTGAAATCCGCCAAGAACTCGTTTGAGAAGGCAAGTGAACCAGGTGAAGCTCTTCAAATCCTCATTCATCTCACCCGCCGGCAATACTATGATCTGTTCTTGGGAGAAGGCATTCACTCGTATTGGGACAGCTTTCCGACGGCTAAACGAGAGTGGCTTTGGACGCAGGATGCGAAATTCTGGGAGTATCTTTCCTTGGTCCTTCAGTCCTACGAGGATGCAGATAAATCGAGCGAGACAGATATGCTAGCTGATGCACTCCTTCAACGGGCTACCACTCCAGCACAAGGCGTGGCGCAGATCGCCACCACCTACGGTGAAATTCTTGTAAGACGAGGCGATGTTAAAAAAGGTATTCTTTTTTTTGAAAGAGCCATTCCCGTATCTCCCGTCAATCGTGTCACCGCCCACGCGTACTATTGGAGGGCCCTTGCTGCTAGAAATAAAGGCGACAAGCCCGCTGTGCTTGAAAATGCGAGAATGATTCGCCGCTGTTTCGGCACCCGACCAGCCCTTTACTGGGAACTGGCTCTCGATTCACGCGCGATCCTTCTTATGGGTGAAGCCGGGAAAGCCGGCGACCAAACCGCTGAAAATCGATACACCGCAGACTACCTCGCCAGCCAAGCCGAGGCTTTAGAAGGGGATGCGACCCAACTCCGTTTCCCCCGCTAAGACATGCACGGAATCCTATGAAGACTTTACTTTCCATTGTTCTGGCGGTCCTGGCGCTGTGCTCAACTGGTTTGGCACAAAAAAGCGTGATTCGTCCGCCACACCCGCTGCGCGTGTTCAATGGCACTGGAGATGGGAGCTATCCATTCGGCCATGTTCAGGAAATCAGCGCACCTGAGACCTTGAATGGTAGCAATTTCTTCATGTGGATCACTATCCAAGGCGGCTACTCGATCGCTAATCCGAGATCTCGGACCACGACGGTCCGCACGCTCGGGCATCCCATGGCCGTTGCCGCTATTTACGCGAACGCAAAGGTGTGGTACCCAGATGCCGACGAACCGCCTGAGAATCAAACCGAACCTAGCGTTGGGCTATTTCTCCCGAAAAAGCCTGTACCTGAGCCCAGCGCTATGATCTTCCTTCCAAAGAAACCTGGACCTGAGAGGCGACAAATGATGTTGAAAGCAACACTCGAGATGGGAGAGCTGGGAATGGGACATGAGAACCGCATATTCGGGTACTTGGGTTTCGGACTTGATTGGTTTCCGCAGCAGGAAGGAATCTGGCATTCTGATGATGTAGAATTCTATGACAGCCCATCTGGGCGCACCAAGCTGATCAGAGGGCAGCATCTCTCGCTGAGTGGATCAAATATTCCCTACATCACTGAGCCGACCCCCATCTACGCATCTCGAACCGATTCCCCAACATCGACAAGCAGAATAAGCAGCACGGTCAGTCGCAATCTTTCCGTGTGGTACGAACCCAAATGGACGACTTCAGACATGGCGCCACGGACGCCGGTAGAGACGCCGCGAGAAGCACCGAAAATGTATGTGGTCACACCACTTGAATCAGTATTCGCCAGAGGTGGAAGGTGGCACAGCTATCCGACCATTAAGTATGTGTCATCAGTTCTTGTACCTGCAGATATAATCTCAAATTTCAACCGCGATGAGACGATTGATTTAGCGGGCGGCAAGGATCGAGGCAACGTCACCGAACAAATGCCGCTGCGCTGGTGGATCAATGACGATTCGGATAATGGTGATATCGCGAGCGGTGATAGTGACGTACCCGGCGCCTTGGCCGGTTGGTTTGCGTGGAATGGTCGCGATCCGAATCACAAGGACACCAAGGTTAATGGGCGTTGCGATTTAACGGACCTATTTCCCCTGTTCCTTGACCTCAAGCAAATGATTGAAGTGCTGCCGCCGAGCGGCTCGATTCAATACAAGCTCAAGCATCAAGAAAATGGCCTGGGCTTTGTTTACACTGATTTGACACCCGACCAAGCCGACGACTTTTGCACTGACGATGCCACCACAGGCTACGGCCTGAACTTTGCCCAACCGGCCAAGGATGCCTCGGTGACTAAAATCACCAGTGCGGGTGTCGTGCTAGGCGCCGCATTCCTCAATAAGATCAAAGGCGATGGAAAAGGCGTGCTCCTCTTTGAGGTCAGCAAAGCCACTACCACGCCGCTCATCCTTGAGGTCAGCAAGGATGGCCAGAAGCTGACCGAGGTAAAGTTTTTCATCAAAACTGACAGTGTAGAAAAAATGTATCGTTGGATCAACTTGCGGGCCGTGCAAGGAGTGGGTGGCAGCGTAGTACGCCCAACTAATGTAGGTCCGCCGGAAAATTATCCCGACGATTTGACTAATGGGAAGAACTTCATTTTGGTTCATGGCTACAGTGTCCGCGAGCAACAGTCTCGAGGTTGGAACGCAGAAACATTCAAGCGATTGCATCAACTTGGTTCTAAGGCAAAATACGTTGCAGTAACGTGGCGCGGCGATCAGGGTAAGCTGTATGACTGGGTACCAGCCTTTGGAGGCGCGACAGCAGACTATTATGAGAACGTCAAAAATGCGTTCCTAACCTCGTCTCATTTGGCCACTGCCGTGAATAGCTTGGCGGGCGAAAAATACATCACAGGTCACAGCTTGGGTAACATGCTGACCACAAGTGCGATTAAAGACCATTCGATGAGTGTAAACAAATACTACATGGTTGATGCCGCCATCGCGATGGAGGCTTTTGACGCGAGCTTGGAAAGCAATCAAATCATGCGCGATAGCATGCGTCATCCTGACTGGAAGGATTACGATACCCGCCTCTGGAGTACCGAATGGTATACACTCTTTGATCCGGGCGATGGGCGACGGCATAAGCTGACATGGCGCGGCCGTTTTGGAAATATTGGGAATGCGATCAACTTCTATTCCAGTGGCGAAGACGTGTTGCAGAATAACCTCACCGGCCTAGTACCAAGCCTCGATGCGAATCAGGGTCTACTCTCGTGGGCCAAGCAGGAGATGGAAAAAGGCAGCCTGCTGATTAAATTGGCCACTTGGGATAGCCATGGCGGCTGGGACTTTAATTCGATTTGGGACAAGACCATCGGCTACGATCCACGATCCGGTGCACCTATCAAACAGCGACGGAAGCCCATCGATACCGACAAGCTAACCAAGGCTGATTTGCAGGCCGATTCGTTCTTCAAGCGGTTTTCTGACAGCCGGCTCTACGACGCCCGCCAGGGAAGTGCCGCAGCAAACGAAGACAACGTTCGCACCAAAATGTTAGCCGAGGCTTTGCCAGCACTCTCATTTGCAACGGGGGCAAATGCGCTTGCTCCATTCAATCCGCTTGGTGGCCAAAACCGAAATGTGGACATGATGACATTAAAGACCAGTTGGCCACAAGAACGCACATCCCAAAAAGATTACAGCTGGCGCCATAGTGACTTTAGAGAAGTTGCGTTCTACTTTACACAAAGACTTTACAAAAGATTCATCGACGAAGGAGAATTAAGAAAATGAAAAACACTCTGATTAGCATTGCAATACTATTTTTTGGCTTGAGCTGCATGGCATTTGCGCAGCAACCCAAACCACTAATTTCTGCTCCAGGGGAAGCAAGGTTAACGGTTAACATCAGACACGAAGACGGATCGCCAGTCGAAAATGCAACTGTTGGGGTGAGTTTCAATCAAACTCAGAATTATTGGCAAGAAGGTCATCAATTCGACACCAAAAACGCTCAAACTGGTAAGACGGGTATTGTCGTTGCAGAAGGTGAAACGACGACGGGATGGATTAACTACGGAGTTACAAAGGATGGCTACTATCCATCTAATGGGGAACGCCTCATACTTCAACGAAAAGGCACTCGGTACGAGCCTTGGAATCCCACTTACACTTTGATAGCAAAGAAGATAGTGAAGCCAATTCCAATGTATGCCAAACGAGTCGAGACTGCAATCCCTGACTTTAACGGAGCATTGCCATATGACTTAAGTGTTGGTGATTGGGTTGAGCCACGTGGAAAGGGGAAAATTGCTGATATCGTTTTTTCTGCCAAACTTGACCAACGTTCTGAATCTGACTACGATTATGCATTGACGGTGAGTTTTTCTAATATGGGCGACGGCATACAAACCTTTGATGCTCCTTTGAATTTT
Organism: Akkermansiaceae bacterium; assembly: GCA_029866215.1. GTDB lineage: Bacteria > Verrucomicrobiota > Verrucomicrobiia > Verrucomicrobiales > Akkermansiaceae > Luteolibacter. The sequence continues at coordinate 672 of JARWZU010000008.1, read as the reverse complement.
GGCAGTGAATTAAAATCTCCGCGTTATGCGCCAGAAGAAGGATATCAGCTGGATTATGTGCAAACCCGCAATCGGCAGCCGGGACAAATTGAACGCGGCAATTACGCGCAGGATGGCAATCGCAATTACCTCTTGCGTGTTCGAACAGTATTGGATGAGGATGGCAAGGTGAAGAGTGCCCAATACGGGAAGGTCTATGGTGATTTTTTAAACTTCACCTACTACCTGAATCCAACACCTAATGATCGAAACATGGAATTTGATCCCAAACGAAATTTGCTTAAAGGGTTGAAGGATTCGGAAACCGTCACCAATCCTTAACTTTGAGCCGTCAAGTTTTAGCTGCCCAGGTGTGCTAGTAGCCAGGAGCAGTAGTATCAGATTGAATCAAGGTTCTTTTTTGATTTTTTCTGTAGGCTGGATTTGGGCGTGAGGAGTCTTGCCAGATCGGGAGTTTCGATTTGGCCAGGCTGATTCTGGACCTCTTGGAATGTTGACTTCCGGGACGGAAGGTGGAGACAGGTGTGGGTGGGTGGCAGCCACCGGGTGCCGATCGTTTTTCAGACCGGCTTCACCCCCTTTGCCTGGCGGACTGGTGTGACGTGCCCTCGACTTTTTGCTGGGGCGGAGTATCTTGAAGCCATGGTCCGGCCCGGGGTGATCTCCCCGGGT
>JARWZU010000036.1 GCA_029866215.1 Akkermansiaceae bacterium | reverse complement strand
CCCCATCATCACCCAAGCATGAACGCGCCAGCCATGGCTACCGCAGACCCGGCTCAATCCGTGGAGGAATAGCAGGTGATCCTCCTTCTCGATGAAGATCGGCTTGCCGCCATCTCCACGCGCCATGATGTGATACACTGCGCCCGGAGAAACGAAACGTAAGGGCCTTGCCATGCCCGATGCTGAACAATTTATCCTCTAACTCAAGGAAAATGTTACCATGCGAGGACTGACCCCGTCCACGCATCCGCACTAAGCTGCTCAACGACGGCCACATCGACACCGTCATCGGCCTGCCCGCGAACCTGTTCTACTCCACCGGCATCCCCGTCTGCATCCTCGTGCTTAAAAAGTGCAAGAAGCCCAACGACGTGCTCTTCATCAATGCCGCCGAGCACTTCGTGAAAGGCAAACGCCAGAACCAACTCTCGCCCGAGAACATTTCAAAAATCATCGACACCTACCAGTTCCGCAAGGAAGAGCCCCGCTACTCCCGCCGGGTGGAGATGGACGAGATCAAGAAGAACGACTTCAACCTGAACATCTCCCGCTACATCAGCACGGCGGTAGGCGAGGCGGAGGTTGATCTCGCCGCGACCCACGCACAGTTGCAGGAAATCGGGAATGCCATCCAGACGGCAACCGCGAAGCACAATCAATTTCTCAAAGAGCTGGGCCTGCCATCCCTGCCAGCGGTCTAATCGAAAGCTACTGGAAATCTAAAGTGGTCTCCTTTTCGTTGCCGGATTTTTGTCAGGTTTATTGATCCTTTTTGGTTTCAAAGGGCTGCGGCGATTTTCTCGAGGCCTTCGAGCATTCGCTCGCGCGGGCAGCCGAAGTTGAAGCGGATCCATCCGGGCCAACCAAAGAAGGCGCCATCGGATAAAAAGAGTCCTGCTTTTTGCTCGAAGTACTGGGCTGGGTTTTCGACGCCGAGCTGGCGGGCATCGATCCACGCGAGATAGGTGGCTTCGCCTGCTTGCACTGATAACCCCGGGCAACGCGTGGTCATGAAATCGACGAGTGTGTCGCGGTTAGACTTCAGATAGGCGATGAGTTCTTGCCGCCAAGGTTCACCATCGCGGTAGGCGGACTCGGCCGCGTAATAGGAAAGGGCGCTGATTTCAGTGAGCGTGTGGCCACGAGTGGCGGCAAATTTGCGACGGATCGTGTCGTCTGGAATCACGGCGAATGCGTAGCCGATTCCTGCAATGTTCCAGGTCTTGCTGGGTGACAGCAGCGTGATGCTCTGTTTTGCGAGCTCGGGCGGGAGGTTAAGTGCTGAGAAATGAGGCGTCGCCGTTTCATCAAAGATTAGATCACAATGGATTTCGTCCGAGACGAGCACCAAGTCATGGGCCACACAAAACGCGGCAAGAGCAGTTACTTCTTCGGCAGAAAACACTCTGCCTAACGGATTTTGCGGATTGCACAAAAGAAAGACCTTGGTCTGTGGGGTGACCGCTTGCTCCATAGCGGCCCAATCGAAAGTCCAGGTTCCATCGATTTGAACGTGATCGATCGCGATGAGCGAGACATTCGCATCATGGTGCACGCCGATGAACGGTGGATAGACCGGCGTGCAGGTCATCAAAGCGTCACCCGGTTTGCAAAATGCCCTTGCGGCGAGGGATAGCGCTGGGACGAGGCCGCCGAGGTGGATGATTTGATCTAATGGAACCGACACGTGGCGGCGTTCCTGAAGGTGGGTGGTCAGTGCCTCATTGAGCCCCTGATGCGCTTGGGCATATCCGAAAATCCCATGATCTACCCGACGATGCAGTGCATCAAGGATCACCGGAGCGGAGGCGAAGTCCATGTCTGCGACCCAGAATGGATCCAGCTCGGGCCGACGGTCGTATTTGATGCAGCCGGTGCCTCGGCGGATGATGGGTGAATCGAAATCGAATGGCATGGTGAGGGAAGTTGTCGGTGGTTGGCGAAGAAGTTTCAAGCACGGGTTGGCGGGTCTGTGGCGGGAATTCCCCCCACTTTCATGAATTGCCGGCACGTGATCGAAAAAAGTGATGGATTGCGGCGGCAAACCGAACCAAATCTTGCTTGGAGATGGAGTGTCTCCGGTTTTTGGAGATTCGAGTGAACAGCGCATGTCGGTGGGGCGAGAAATGAAGTGGAATTATCCCAAGGAACTTCCGGTGGTCGAACATCGGGAGGAGATCCTTGCGGCCATTCGTGCGCATCCTGTGGTGGTGATTGTGAGCGAGACGGGGTCCGGCAAGACCACGCAGTTGCCAAAGATGGTTGCCGAGGCACTCGGCGTGGACGGTGGGCGGATCGGTTGCACCCAACCCCGGCGGTTGGCTGCGGCCAGCGTCTCCAAGCGGGTCGCAGAAGAGCTGCAGGTCCCGCTAGGCGACTATGTGGGCTATCAGGTGCGGTTCGAAGATCTGACATCGCGAGAAACTCGGATCAAGTTCATGACCGATGGCATTCTGTTAGCAGAGACTCAGGGTGACCATGATTTGATGCAATATGAGGCATTGATTCTCGACGAGGCGCATGAGCGCTCGCTCAACATCGACTTCTTGCTGGGTTATGTGAAGCGGTTGTTAGATCGGCGGAAGGATCTTAAACTGGTGATTTCATCGGCCACGCTTGACGCGGGATCCTTTGCGGAATTTTTCTCGCGCGATGGGGTCCCCGCGCCCGTGATCGAGGCTCCGGGGCGGATGTTTCCAGTGGTGGAATTTTTCCTCCCGCCCTTCGACGATGAAGAATTGGGCCAGCATGTCGCGCGCGCGGTCGACTACCTTGGTGAAGTGGAGCCGAATGGGGACGTGCTCATATTCTTGCCGGGCGAGCGCGAAATCCGCGAGTGTGCCGATGTGCTTGAGGGGCGCCAGTATCGTAGCACGGAGGTCCTTCCGTTGTTTGCGCGCCTGAGCTTGGGTGATCAGCAGCGGGTGTTTCAGCCGGGCAATCGACGCCGCCTGATTCTTGCAACGAATGTCGCGGAGACCTCGTTGACGATTCCGAGGATCGCTTGCGTGATCGATTCGGGCAGTGCGCGGGTTAGCCGTTGGAGTCCAGGGAAGGGCGTCCAGCGCTTGCAGGTCGAGCCCGTGAGTCAAGCGAGTGCGCGCCAGCGGAAAGGCCGATGCGGCCGCGTGCGGGACGGAGTTTGCGTGAGGCTTTATGACGAGTCCGAGCTAACAGATCGGCCAGAGTTCACCGACCCCGAGATCCGCCGCAGCTCATTGGCGGGGGTGATTCTGCGGATGAAGGCACTTAACCTGCCAGAGATCGATGAGTTTCCATTTCTCGATCCGCCATCGCCTAAGGCGGTTTCGGAAGGGTATCGCACCCTGCGGGAAGTCGGTGCTTTGGATCCGCAGAAAAATCTAACCGACTATGGACGACAGATGTCGCGCTTGCCGGTTGATCCGCGGCTCGGGCGGATGTTGATTGAAGCCCGCAAGGAGCAATGCCTCGCCGAGGTCTTGCCGATCATCGCCGCCTTGGAATCGAACGATCCGCGCGAGCGTCCGGCCGAGAAAGCGCGGGAGGCGGATGCGGTGCACGCCAAGTGGAAAGATGGCGAGAGCGACTTCATTGCGTTGCTGCGGTTGTGGAAGGATCTTGCGCAGTTTCGCGACGAGCGGGGTCGTTGGAAGCGGAATGCTCTGCGGAAATATTGTGGGAGTTCGTTTCTCAATGCGCGGCGCGTGATGGAGTGGGCAAATGTGAGAGATGAACTCGCTGATCGGTTAGAATCTGAATGGAAGTTGCGAGTGGGCGAGATTGGTAATGACCTATCGGGTGCTGCAGCCTACGCGAGCATTCATCGCTCGCTTTTATCCGGAGTGCCACGGCAGTTTGGCGTGTGGGACCGCGAGTCGAAATCGTACCGCAGCGCCAATGGCGGTTTTTTCGCGGTGTTTCCCGGGTCTGGGTTGTTTTCACTGCCGAAGCGCTTCGAGTGGGTGATGGGCATGGAGTTGGTCGAGACTTCGCGGCTTTGGGCAAGGCGTGTCGCGCGGATTGATCCCCTGTGGGTTGAGAAGGTTGCGCCGCATTTGTGTAAGAGTAACTATGGGGAAGGGTATTGGGATGAAAACCAAGGGGCGGTTTACGGTAAAGAGACGGTGATTTGTGGTGGGCTGCCCGTTGTCGTCGGGCGGCGTGTGCACTATGGGCGGGTCGATCCGAAAGCGGCGCGGCATATTTTCCTGCGGGAGGGAATTGTTGGCAACGGCATGCGAAATCGTTGTCGTTTTCTCGATCACCTCACCGAAATGCGCGGTGAAATTCAGAGCATCGAGCAGAAATTGCGGCGACCCAACGGGCTTTGGAGCGATGAGGCCGTGTTGCGATTTTTTGAAGAGCGCATTCCTGACGCCATTCATGCCGCAGCGGCGTTTTATCGATGGTTAGAGACGAATGAAGATCGCTTAATGTTAGACTTGGGTGATGTGTTGGATGAGGATCTAGCAGATCTCGGTCTGGCAGGTTTCCCTGATGCCATCCACTACTTGGGTGAGGAGTATTCGGTTTACTATCACGCCAAGCAAGGTGAGCGTGATGATGGCGTGACGATTGGGGTGCACGTCGATCAATTGCCGAAATTTCCTGATTGGTTGGCGGGGTGGGGGGTCGATGGCAGTCTGCGCGACCGAGCGGAGATTTTGTTGAGGTCGTTGCCAAAAGACTACCGGCGTGCGTGTCAGCCGATCGCTCCGATGGCCGACGGATTTGCAGATCTTTGGATGTTTGCGCCGAAGGATCGGCCGATTTTGCAGGCGTTGTCCGAGTATGCTCGTGAGCGTACGGGGGCTTACGTGCCGGTGACGGCCTACGATCTCGCCAAGGTTCCGTTCGAATTGGTGACCAAGATTTGGGTTTGTGATGACGAGGGAGAAGAACTGGCCATGGGCGAGGATGTGGCGGTGTTGAAGTTGCAACTTGCGGGGCGGATGCGGGTTCGGTTCGAGGCGGCGGCCAATGCTGAGATCGAGCGTAAGGGAATGAGTTCGTGGGATGGTGAGAGCTTACCCGAGCGGGTCGAGACGCCGGGCGGCTCGGCATTTCCTGCGTTGGTCGATGAAGGGGCGGCGGTTGCGGTGCGTGCGTTCACCTGTGCGGCTGAGGCGATGCAGGCCCATCGTGCGGGGGGCGCTCGGTTGTTGTGGTTGGCGCATGGCGATCAAGTCGCCTACTTGCGCAAGAAATTTCCGTTAGGATTGATGGCAAAGGTCGAGCTGCCTCGGTTGGGCGTAGGGGGCACCTCGCTGGATCGTTTGATTCTGTTAGCCGCTGAGGGAGCTGCGGGTGGGGTGTTCCCGCGGTCGCCTGATGAGTTTCGGGTGACTAGCGAGAAGGCGAGGGGTCGTTGGTTTGAGGCGGCGGCCGCCATTGGCAAGGCGCTGGATGAGATCTTGGTGATTCTGCCCGATATCCGGCAATGGATCGTCACGAACCGAGATGATCGCAACTTGGGGGGGATCGCCGAGGATCTTGAGCAGCAGCTTGCGTGGCTTTTCCGCGAGGACTTTGTCTGGCGTGCGGGTTTTGCGGGGATTCGGGAATATCCGCGACGGTTACAGGCCATCCGGTCGAGGATCGGCCGCCTTTCCTCTTTGCCGTTGATCAAAGACATCGAGAAGATGGAACGTCTGCGACGGCTGTGGGATGAGTGGTTCGTGCGATGGATGAGGCATCCGGACGATGCCAAGCTTTGGCCGCTGGGGTGGGCGCTGGATGAGTATCGGATCTCGATTTTTGCGCCTGACATTCCGGTTTTGGGTAAGGTCTCTGAAAAGCGCATCGAGGAAATGCTCGGCCGGTAACGGTTGAAGCTGAGTGCAAGTTCTGAGAATTCGAGCTTCTCAAATTGAAAGCGGTCGACAAGGTTGGTGCATGGGCAATTTCGAAATTTCGACGCTCGCCATCCTACTGGCGACTTGTGCGGGTTTGCTGGGCCTCGCGGTGGTTTTTCTGTATCAGATCACGCGCGGGTTGGCATTGATCATGCAGTTTTTGTCTGAGGAAAGAGTTCGTGGTGGAATGCCACAGGCAGCACCTTCGGCGGCGGAGACCTCCTCGGGCGGAGCCTTTGAGACCTTCCTCAGTGAAGATCCCAGTCGGAGGAAATTGGGCAAGAGCGAGCAGTTCGCCGCCTATCGTCAGTGGAGGCAGGAAAATGGTCTCAACTGGTCGAATTCCTGAGGCGGGTCATTAAGAGGTCCGAAATTTCAAGCAAACTTGATAAATCTCCAGATTTTGTGTTTTTCGGATTGCATCATGGCCGGTCCCTTGCATCCTCCGGCCGACATTTTCTGATTCTGATTTTTTTCCGAATCAGCTTGTGAAAAATTTCACAAGGTCCAATCTCCAAGCACTGCAACGCCCCTCTCATGGCAAATATCTTTCCACGCTGGTCCAACTTCCTACCATTCAAGATCGCATTCTGCGCTGGGACCGCAGGTGCAGGTGTGGCGCTTGCATTTGCGTATTACGCGACTCCCAAGGCGCTGGTGGTAGGCTATCAACCGTCGCAACCGATTCCATTTTCTCACAAGATTCACGTCGATCAGCTCGGTTTGGATTGTCGGTATTGTCACTCGTTTGTCGATGTGGCGGGTCATTCGAATGTTCCGACTGGCAGCACTTGTTGGAATTGCCACCAGCACGTTCAGCGTGACAGCCCGAAGCTTGCACCCCTTCATCGGTCGATGGATGTGAACTATCCGGGTTACGATGGAAAGCCGATCGAATGGGTTCGGGTCCACAAGGCGCCAGACTACGTTTACTTCAACCATTCGGCGCACGTGAACCGAGGGATTTCCTGCCAGAGCTGCCACGGCGACGTCAACAAGATGGAAGTGGTTTACCAAGCTGAGTCACATTCGATGGGCTGGTGTCTTGAGTGTCACCGTGCACCGGAGAAAAATCTGCGCCCGCTGGAGGAGGTTTACAATTTTGATTACAGCGACAGCGATGTGTCGAAATACACAGATGATGCATCGGTCAAGACCACGCAAGACCTCGGTCTCAAGCTGAAAGAGCAGTTCATGGTGAAGCCCAAGGTCACTTGCGCCACTTGTCACCATTGATCTTCCACTCCGATTTTTCCAATTCTCAAATTTTCCGCAGTTTAACATGAGCAAGCGTATTTGGCACCACCCCGAAGTTCCCGCCGGCGAAACCACCGTCGCCTGGCGCAGTGCGGGTCAACTTGAGGACACGGCAGAATTCCGCCAGTGGCTGGATCGTGAGTTCCCGCAAGGTGCTGCGGAGTTGGCGAATGGAGAGGAGTCCGAGGGCTCCCGGCGTTCGTTTTTGAAGTTGATGGGGGCATCGACGGCGTTGGCCGGTTTTGGTATGGCCGCCTGCCGCCGCCCGGAAGGGTATATTGTACCTTACACCAAGGCTCCGGAGTGGGTGATCCCCGGAAACGCAACTTACTATGCGTCATCCATGCCGCGGGCCCAAGGGGCGACGCCACTTGTGGTGACCACCTTCGAAGGTCGCCCAACCCATTTGGCACCAAACAAGTTGCATCCAGATGTCGAGGGCACGGATGCATTCGCCCAAGCTTCGGTTTTGGATCTCTACTCACCGTCGCGTTCCCGCAAGATCCTCAAGAAGGCTCAAGTCGCGAAACGCGGTGATTTTGAAGCGGTCGTCACCTCGCTGGCCGCCGATCCGGCTGCGAAAATCGGGTTCTTGTTCGGTGCGGATGACAGCCCGACTCGGGCACGCCTTACCAAGGAATTGGCGGCAAAGTTTTCTGCTGCGAAGTTTTATCAATACGAGGCTCTCACCGGTGATGCTGCTCCGACGGCGCTCGGTGATGGGGTGAAACTGGTGGCCAATTATGCGAAGGCAGACCGGATTCTCTCGTTGGACTGTGATTTCGCAGGGACCGATTCCCAGGGGCCGGTCACCTCGTTCTTCGATCGCCGGAAGCCAGAAGGTAAATTTTACTCGGAAAAGCCAGATGCGAAGAAGATGAATCGCCTTTACGCGGTGGAAGCGGCGTTCACCCTCACCGGTGGTATGGCCGATCACCGTTTGCGGGTTGCGCCGAGCCAAGTAAATGCCGTGGCGGCACAGGTTGCGCGCGGGCTTGGCGTTAAGGCTGGGGTGGCGATTGTTTCTCCAGAACTCGCCGATGCGAAGCAAGTCGCTTGGGTTGCCGGTCTTGTCGAAGATCTCAAGGAGCATGCGGGTAAGTCATTGGTACTTGCCGGCTCGCGTCAGTCGCTCTCGGTGCATTTGCTCGCTCACGCGATTAACGTGGCACTGGGCAACATCGGCGAAGGCAAGCCACTCGTTGCGCTCCAAACCGAGACCAAGGGCCTCGGCTCCATCGCTAGCCTGAAGACAGACATCGATGCCGGTGCGGTCGAAACGCTGGTCGTTTTGACTCCCTCGAACCCGATCCATGACGCACCCGCAGATCTAAAATTTGTGGAATCCTTTGCCAAGCTGAAGACCAGTATTCATTTGGGGATGCGGACCGATGCAACGGCTCACGCGGCCACTTGGCATGTCCCATCTGCTCATTACTTGGAGTCATGGGGCGATGCTCGAAGTGCACGTGGCACCTACACGATGGTGCAGCCGATGATCCTTCCACTTTATCCCGAATGTGTATCGGAGTTGGAGCTACTCTTGGCTTTGCTTTCGGAAGACGGCAAGCTGCTCAGCGGCGAGGGTGCGAAAGGCGCTGCGTCACCAGCATACACTGCAGTGCGGAAGACATTCGCTGGATTTGGTGGCGAGGGTGAAACCGCATGGAAGCAATTGCTCCGCGATGGATTCTTTGCCGGCTCTCAATACGCATCCGTGACACCAGCGGTCCGGAGCGATATCTCCGCACCTTTGGTGGCCACGGCCCCAACCAAAACTTCGCTCGAACTTATCTTCGCGACGGATTCGTCGATCTTCGACGGTCGCTGGATTGATAATGGTTGGTTGCAGGAAGCGCCAGATCCGATTTCCAAACTGACATGGGACAACGTGGCTCTCGTCGCACCCAAGACCGCCAAGGAACTTGGGGTTTACGATCAGATCATCGCTCTCGAAACACCGTTTGGATCTCGCTCGCCGGATGATGAGGCTCAGAACCGCACCTCACCGATGATTCTGGTCACGGTGAACGGAAAATCTCTTGAGATTCCTGTGCTGGTTTCCTTCGGCCAAGCAGAAAACACCCTGGTGATCCCGCTGGGCTACGGTCAAGGTTTCGACGAGCACGACGAGTTGAAGCGTGGACCAAAGAACGAGTGCCATGTCGGCCTTGTCGGCGTCAACCGCGGTTTCGATGCCTATCCGTTGCGCACCGCTGCCACTTCGTATTTCGCCACGGGCGCAACCGCCAAACCTACGAGCAAACGCTACTCGGTCTCGCTGACGCAAGAGCACCATGCGATGTATGGTCGCGCACTCGCTCGTGAGGTATCTACGATGGTGGACGAGCAAAAGGGATCGTTTGCCGCTCAGTTGGCCAATGTGCCAAAGCAGGGCAACGACGCTCACGCTCCGCCAAATATTTCGCTCTACAAACCCACCGACCGCAAGGATCAGCCGCTCATCAATGATCCGCTGCATCAGTGGGGGATGTCGATCGACCTTTCTTCCTGCATGGGTTGCAATTCTTGCCTTGTCGCTTGCCAATCGGAAAACAACATTCCAATCGTCGGCAAAAAGCAGGTTGGGATGGGTCGTGAAATGCACTGGATTCGGATGGATCGTTACTTTGCGGCACAGAAGGACAATACGTTCGACGAGGACAATCCGGAGATGGTCCCGCAGCCAGTGGCTTGCGTGCAGTGTGAATCCGCTCCCTGTGAAACCGTTTGCCCAGTCAATGCGACGATCCATACGGAGGATGGCCTCAATGCGATGGCCTACAACCGCTGCATCGGAACTCGCTATTGCGCGAACAACTGCCCATACAAGGCGCGTCGATTCAACTATTTCGATTACAACAAGCGCAACCCGCTCATCTCTCACAACCTCTACAAGGGACCATTTGGTGAGAAGCAAACCGGCGAAGCACCTCACCTTCAGAAGAACCCGAATGTCACGGTCCGCATGCGCGGTGTGATGGAAAAGTGCACCTATTGTGTGCAGCGTCTCAAGGACGCGGTGATCCGTCAGAAGCGCGGCCAAAAGCAAGAGGCCCTCGTGGCTGGAAAGCCATCGACCGAGATGAAAGTCGATCTGCACACCCTCCGGATTCCGGTGGATTCGGTGAAGACCGCATGCCAAGACGCTTGCCCTGCAGGTGCCATCACCTTCGGAAATCTGTTCGACGAAGAAAAATCTGTCTTGGGTCGCAGCAAGAAGATTGAGCGGAATTACGACCTTCTCAACTATATCGGCACCCGCCCTCGCACCAGCTATCTGGCGCGTGTGAAGAATCCGAATCCTAAAATGCCCGACGCCAAGTTCGTCGGCAAGGCGACTGTCCACATGGTCTGAGCCCTTCCAATCCAAGCTTTTAATTTCATTTAACCATGGCTTCCACCACCCAAACCGCACCTGAGACCCACACTGGGGTCAAGTTACCGGTGCTTGAGCGCGAAAAGCTCATCCTCAGCGGTCGTTCGTATCACTGGATCACCGAGCGCATCTGTGGCGTTCTTGAAAACCGTCAACCCTTCCTCTGGTGGTTGCTGTTTATTCCTTCGGCGTTGATCGCGATGATCGGGGTGGGCGGTGGACTCACGTATCTTGTTTCGACGGGTGTGGGTGTTTGGGGGATGTCAAACCGAGTTTTCTGGGGATTTGATATTACGAACTTCGTTTTCTGGATCGGGATCGGACACGCAGGAACGCTGATTTCTGCGGTGTTGTTCCTGACTCGCCAAAATTGGCGGACATCGATCAATCGCGCGGCCGAGGCCATGACGATTTTCGCGGTGATTTGCGCAGGGATTTTCCCTGCCTTCCACGTCGGTCGAGTTTGGTTTGCTTGGTTCCTCGCTCCCGTTCCGAATGCGAATGCCATCTGGCAAAACTTCAAGTCGCCACTGCTTTGGGACGTGTTCGCGGTCTCCACCTATTTCACTATTTCGTTGATTTTTTGGTATCTCGGCATGGTTCCTGACCTTGCCACCATCCGCGACCGCTGCAAGCCAGGCATCCGCAAGATGCTCTATGGAATTTTCGCGCTCGGTTGGCGTGGGGGCAACCGCCAGTGGAGCCACTACGAAATGGCCTATCTGTTGCTCGCCGCTCTCTCCACTCCGCTCGTGCTCTCGGTGCACTCGGTGGTTTCGTTCGACTTCGCAACCTCGGTGGTGCCTGGCTGGCACACGACCATCTTCCCTCCTTATTTCGTCGCAGGTGCCATCTTCGGTGGATTTGCGATGGTGCTCACGATCATGGTTCCGGCCCGCTTCATCTATGGGCTTCAGGATGTGATCACCATGAAGCACATCGACAACATGGCGAAGATCATTCTTCTGACCGGAACCATCGTTGGTTATGCCTACCTGATGGAATTGTTCGTCGCGTTCTACTCGGGTGCGATCTATGAGATGGATGCATTCAAGTTCCGGATCGCCGGTCCATACTGGTGGGCCTACGCCGCGATGATGAGCTGCAACGTGCTTTCGCCGCAGGTGTTCTGGTTCAAGGCGTGCCGCGAAAACCTTTGGGTAATCATGATCGTCGCGATGTGTGTGAACGTCGGGATGTGGTTCGAGCGCTTTGTGATCATCTGCACGACTTTGGCACGGATGTGGCTGCCGGGGGATTGGAAAACTTATTCTCCCAGTGGGGTTGAGTTGATGACCTTCGTGGGTACCATCGGCCTGTTCCTTGCGCTTTTCCTCATGTTCTTGCGTTTCTTGCCCTGCATCAACATTGCAGAGGTGAAGTGGACCTTGCTTGAGTCCGATCCACACTTCGACGATGTCAAAGATCATCCTGACCACGGCGTGGTCACCGAGGCTGCATATCAAAAAGAGCTCGTGTCCTCCAAATAACTTCTAACGAATCAACTTTAACTTTTCACCGTGAGCACCACCCGCAAACGCGTTTATGGCTATCTAGCCGAGTTCAAGAGCGCATCTGCTCTTTACAAGGGTGCGGAGAAAATCCGCGACGCCGGCTTCAAGAAGTGGGATTGTTATTCTCCCTATCCAGTCCACGGCTTGGATGGGGCGATGGGCATGAAGCGCTCGATCCTTCCTTGGTTCGTTTTCTTCGGAGGAATGACCGGCACCGCGACTGCATTTGCGCTGGCCTACAGCACTCAGGTGGTCATCTACCCGACGATTGTTCAGGCAAAACCCGCGAATATCTTCACCGTGCCAGCGTTTTTTCCAATCATGTTCGAGCTGACGATTTTGTTCTCAGGCTTCGCCGTTTTGTTTGGCCTCCTTGCCTTGATCCAGTTGCCACGCCTTAACCATCCGTTGTTTGCAAGCAGCCAGTTCAGCCGTGCGACGGACGACGGTTTCTTCATCGCCATCGAGGCTCGTGATCCTAAGTTTAGTCCGATAGGGACCCATGATTTCCTCGCTGAGGTTGGCGGGTCAAACATCGAGCTGGTCGAAGAGGAGGACTGATCGAGGAAATCTTAAATCGTAAATTTTAAATTCCACACTTTAGATGCGTTACTTTTTTCTCACTTACGCGCTGATCGCGTTGCTAGTCGTTGGCCTTTTTGGGTTCCGCGGCCAGAAGTTTTCCAAGCCTCCTATTCGGATCTTCCCGGACATGGACGAGCAGGACAAGCTGCGTGCGCAAAAGCCTGACCCATTTTTTGCAGATGGTCATGGTTCACGCCAACCCGTCGCTGAAACCCAGCCCCGTGGATTCAATGATGATGGTGCTCAGTCGATTGGCGGAATTCCTGAGTATGAATTTGGTGGACAGACTGGTTACTACTACACCGGTCACGTGGGAGATTATTTCGGCTCTGGCATGCCAGAGGAGCTTAAGTTGGACGAAGAAAGCGCAAACGCTCTGGTCCAGCGTGGCAAGGAACGCTATGGGATCTATTGTGCGGTGTGCCACGGCAAATCGGGCGACGGTCAGGGAGTGACGGGGCAGTACGGGGTTCCCGGAATTGCGAATTTCCACCTAGATGCCTTCAAGCCTGCTTCCTATCCCGACGGTAGGATGTTCGAAACTATCACCCTCGGCAAGGGCATGATGGGTGCATACGGCTACAACATTCCGGTCAATGACCGCTGGGCAATCATCGCTTATGTCCGCACCTTGCAAACCGCCAAAGAGGCTCAAGCCAAGGCTAAATAACTTTTTCCTGACTCCACCGAAATGGCCCATCACCACGTCACCTCCGCCGAAATCGCGATACACGGCGATCATCTTGACACTTCGAAGACCTCGAAGTTGAAGAGCATCGCTTTGACCCTTGCAGTTCTCGGCACCGTAGCCAGCGTTTATCTCTTGTTCTTTGCGCCGGAGAAGCTTCGCGGGCCATATGCTTACTCTTGGCTGTTCGCCTTTTATTATTTCCTCACTCTCTCGATTGGTGGGGTGTTCTGGACCTTGCTCCACAATGTGTCGAACTCGGGGTGGGGAACTTCGGTGCGTCGCACGTTTGAAAACTTGGGCTCGACGTTTCCATGGGTGTTTCTGTTCGGCACGCCGCTGTTGTTTCCAAAAGTGCAAGTTTACCTTTATGAGTGGATGAATACCCACAATAAGGCACCCGGTGCCGTAAAAGAGTATCTTCACCACCATGACCATCTTCTCTACAGTAAGTATTGGTTCATGAATCAACCGTTCTGGTATGGTCGCGTGGCATTTTATGCGCTTGGTCTCAGCGCTGTGATCTATGGGCTCCGCAAACTTTCGACCGCCCAAGACACTGATCCGAATCCGGGCACCAATCGGTTATTGAAGGCGCGTTTTCATTCGACCTACACGCTGATCATTTTCGCGTTGACGATCACGTTCACCGGCTTTGATTTCTTGATGGGCTTGGATTACCGCTGGTTCTCGACCATGTGGGGTGTGTATATCTTCGCCGGCACCGCACTCAATTCGATGGCGGTTATTGTGCTCGTCTGTACCTGGTTGAAGAGCCAGGGCCACTTGAAGCACGTCACCGGACCAGAGCATTTCCACATCATGGGTAAGCTGATGTTCGCGTTCACGACGTTCTGGGCATACATTGCATTCTCGCAGTTTTTCCTGATCTGGTACGCAAACATCACGGAGGAAACTTCCTACTTTGCCATTCGCAACACGGGCAATTGGAACGTGGCGATGTATTTCCTCGTTTTCGGCCATTTCGTGGTGCCCTTCGTGGTTCTTTTGCAAGCCTGGCTGAAGAAGAATCCGAAATTGCTCTCAATCGTTGCCGTCTATACCTTGTGCATGCACGCGCTCGACCATTACTTGATCACGATTCCCGAGCGCGGTGTCTCCTTGGGCAACATCAAGCCAGAGGTGTTCGGCGATATTCAAGTATCGATCCCTGGTGCGTTTTGGGGCGACATCCTCGCCTTCGTGACGATCGGTGCGGCATTCATCTTCTTCCTTCTGCGTGCGCTTAGTCAACATTCGCTCTACCCGAACCGCGATCCACGCATCCTTGAATCCGCGAACGTTTCTAACTGATTTCTTCTTCTCTTCCCATGGACCCATCCCGCGATAATCCGCTGATCCGTTTCACCACTTTCTGGTGGGGCATTGGCACCTTCCTTATCTTTGCTGTATTGCTCGCTGTAATCTGGCTTTTTGTCCGCCCTGAGCCCACCTCGCTCGAGGATGCTGCTGCACAGCCTCGCTATGCGACGAAGGCCAAGATCGATGCCGCTCAGGCCGCGAATCTTTCACCCGAGTCGATTGAAGCTGCGGCTGCCACAGTGGCCAAGCAGCTCGCGGATTCAAAGCCGATTGCCGTGAGCATCCCGGCCCAAGTTGTACCAGGGTCGGATACCGCAAAGAAACTTGCAGCTGCTCCTGCGGTGGATACGAAGGCTGTCGATGCAGCGACTGCGGGTTCTGACGCTCCGATCGATCCTGCGGTAATGGCTTCGGGGAAGGCTTCCTATTTGGTGTGCAGCGCATGCCACGGTCAGAATGGTGAGGGTGGGCCGATCGCGCCGCCGCTCGCGGATTCGGAGTGGGTGACGGGACCTGTTTCTAACCTCATTCGCATTCAGCTGCGCGGTCTGAAGGGCCCGATCAAGGTCGCAGGCAAGGACTACAACTTCGCGGTAGGGATGGCGGCGCTCAGCTATCAGAACGACGAGCAAATCGCTGGGGTCCTGACATATATTCGCAATAGCTTTGGAAACAAAGCATCCGCAGTGACTGCTGCCCAAGTGGCCGCGCTTCGCAGTGAGGTCGGTAAGCCGCAACTTCTCGCCGAGGAACTCATCAAACCATAATTTGACTGACCTTTCATCTTTCAAGCCGATGTCATCTGCCATTCAAAATTCCAGTGATCAGGACGCCTTGCTGCGTGCAGGGATCGACCGTTCGCTTCGTCACCCTGTGATGTTTTTCATGACCAGCGGGGCCGCATGGCTAGCGGTGTCGATCGTTTTGGGGATCATCGCATCGGCCAAGGTGCATAGCCCTGGCTTCATGTCTGGCTGCGCTTGGCTTGACTATGGGCGGGTATTTCCCTCTCACATCAACGCGCTGATCTACGGTTGGGGCTTTCAAGCGGCGTTTGCGGTGATCATTTGGCTGATGGCGCGCCTTTCGCGGAAAGAGTGCACCTCGGCTGGTATTATTCTCACCGCTGGGCACATTTGGAACCTTGGTGTTTCGTTGGGCCTTGTCGGAATTCTCTCGGGCAACGGCACCGGGATGCCTTGGATGGAATTTCCCTCCTTCGTGTGGCCCGTGTTTTTGGTGTCGTACACCGCAATTGTTATCGGATCGTTCATTCAGTTTCGCGTGCGTCCCGAAGGGCATGTTTACATTTCTCAGTGGTATCTTCTTGCCGCAATGGTTTGGTTCCCATGGGTGTTTATCACGGCAAACACATTGCTTCATTGCATCCCTGGTCATCCGCTGATGGCCGCAGGCATTAATGCTTGGTATCGGTCGGCACTGGTCTTCCTTTTCTTCACCCCAGTCGCTTTGGCTGCTGCCTACTATCTTGCTCCTAAGGTTACTGGTCGGCCGGTCTTCAGTTACTCGCTCGCTAAACTTGGATTTTGGTCGCTGGCGATCATCGGGCCTTGGGCTGGAATGCAAAAGCTGATGGGTGCACCGATCCCATTTTTCCTTCCTTACGTAGGTGCTGCAGCCACCGTGCTATTTTTTGTTCCAGCGGTTTGTGCTGCAGTCAACATCCTCCGTACGACCTTGTCCTCCCCGGCGGTCGTCGCGAGCAGTCCTTCACTTCGTTTCATGATTACTGGTATTGGCGGCCTCATCCTTCTTGGCTTGGCAGCCGTCTGGCTAAATCTTCCCGGATCGACCCTGCCACTCACGCAGTTTTCGCTGTCTGGCTATGGGTTTGAAATCCTTGCGATCTACGGTTTCTTTAGTTTTGTCATGTTTGGCTCGGTGTATTTCATCGTGCCCCGGGTCACTGGCAGGGAGTGGCTTTCACGTCGCCTGATCAAGATTCACTTTTTGTTTTCGGTGTACGGAATCATCACCGTTGCAGCGGTTGCTCTCTTCGGAGGGCTCCAGCAGGGGATCGGTCAGGAGGAATGGCAGCAGCCTTGGCAAGGTGCTGCCACGCGGGCCTACCCTTACGCCGTCGCAACCACCATCGCATGGTGCTTCATTCTGTTCTCTAATGTTTTCTTCTTCATCCACCTTGCTTTGATGTGGTTGCGTCTTGGAAGACGCAGTCTCCATCCGACACTGTTGGTTTCAGATGCCCACCATGGTCCTGGTCCTCACGGTGAGGAGGGCGATATCGACAACGCTGGCCCGGGTCACGCTGCCGCACATTGACATGAAGTGTTAGATTTTAATCTCAGTAAATTTCCTAATGAGCTTCCGCACATTCATCCTCGGTTTATCCGCCAGTTTTGGCGCCGCCTGGCTCGCGATCGTCGTCGTGCCATTCATCACGATGCGCAATCTTGAGCCGATCCAGCTTTCGGAGGCGAATGATGGTTCCACCGGCATCTTCTACCCAAAGCGCACCGGACGGATCGCTGACGGGGCTAAGGTTTATGCTGAGAATGGTTGCTATCTCTGCCACACGCAGGTCGTGCGACCCACTTATGCAGGAAATGACCTCTATCGCGCGGATTGGGGTGGCTTGAAAGCGGATCCTGACCGAGGAGACACTCGCCGTGAGACCAATGCCTATGACTTCTTTGGTGAGAAATTTGCGCAAGTCGGGGTTGCCCGCATGGGCCCTGATTTGTCGAACATCGGTCGCCGAGTGGAGTCCGAGTATGCTAGTCCGCTCGAGGCGTCTCAATGGTTGCTCAGTCACCTTTACAATCCTCGCAGTGAGGCGGACCGTTGGAAGTCCACTTGCCCACCCCATCAGTTTTTGTTTGAAACGCGTAAGATTAAAGGGAATCCGTCAGACGAGGCTATGCCCTTCGGCGCGGAGGATGGCGAAGAATTAGTGGCTAGCGCGGATGCAAAAGCGCTCGTATCCTACCTATTATCACTCAAGAAAGACCAAGCCGTTCCTGCGGTGCTCAGCTTTGCGCCACCGAAGGCCAAGGGTGCTCGTTGAGAATTATTGTTTTCTAACCTATTTAAATCATGTCTCTGCCAAACCAAAATCCAGATCTGGAGGAATCGATCAATGTGAGTGAGGCTCACGAGCGGGTGATCCGTGAGGCTGCCGCTTGTGCCCGCGAAAATCGTGTGGTTGACAATGGGATCGGCTCCATTTCGATCTGGGCGTTGATCGCTTGTGGTGTTGTTCTTTTGATTGCAGGTGGTGTTCTGGCGGGTGGCGGTGCTTTGTTTTCGTACAAGGCCACGTTCCGTGAAGGTTACGTTCGTGCCTCGGCACCAGGAACGGCAGACAGCGGGCCAGTGCCGAAAGAGGCGCTCGCCGCCTACATGGCGAAGGGTGCAAAGATTTACTCGGCCAAATGCAACGGCTGTCACGGTTCGGATGCGAAGGGCAACGGTTCGACTTACCCGTCGCTCGTTGGTTCTGCTTGGGTCAATGGGGAAACCGAGCTTTTTGCAATGATCATTCTCAATGGCTTACAAGGCCCGGTAAGCGATGGGAAAACGTACGGAGTGATGCCGGCTCAGGGGGTTGGGATGGCACCCGAGGATCTCGCGGGAATCATGACCTACGTTCGCAATAACTTTGGCAACGCCAAGGGTGACGTGATCACCACTGATATGGCAAAGGCTGCGCTCGAGATCTCCGCGGCTCGCAAGAATGCAGGCAACTCGGCCACTTCAGCCGAACTCACCGCTGATCACTTAAGAGCTCTGTCTGGTGCAATGATGGATCCGAAGACTTTGCTTGATCCAGTCACCCTTGCCCCAGCAAAGGCTCCTTAAGTCTGGAAACGACAACCACTTCGCGATTTTAACTAGATTCACTAAACTTCACCAAAGCCGCAAGACGGAATTATGAGCTCTCACTCCACAGCACCTGCCGGGCACGATGCCCACCACGACGAACATCATCACGATCCAGGATTCATCCAGAAATGGATTTTCTCCACGGACCACAAGATGATTGGTTTGCAATACGGTATCACTGCACTGTTATTCCTCGCGTTCGGATTTTATTTGATGATGGTGATGCGCTGGAGCATTGCGTATCCGCATCAGCCGCTTCCGGAGTGGATGGGCTGGGTCTTTACCGATGGTTGGAAGGCTCGCTGGCTGCAAGACGGCAAGGTAACAGGTGAAACGTACAACATGTTTGGTGCCATGCACGGGACGATCATGGTTTTCCTTGGCATCGTGCCGCTTGGTTTCGGCGCGTTTGGTAACTACGTGACGCCACTTCAGATCGGTGCGCCCGACATGGCGTTTCCTCGTCTCAATATGGCAAGCTACTGGATTTATCTCTTGGGTGGCCTGATCATGTGTGCGTCCTTCTTCTTTGAGTCTGGCGCTGCCAAATCGGGTTGGACCAACTATTCTCCGCTCGCTGGATTTGCCGATGGGCAAGTGGTGAACCAATGGTTGGCAGGCCAAACCCAATGGTTGATCGGCCTTGTTTTCCTTATCACTTCGTCGCTTCTGGGTTCAGTCAATTTCATCACAACCATCATCAACCTGCGGGTGCGTGGCATGACTTGGATGCGGATGCCATTTTTTGTCTGGGCGATGTTGGTGACGGGTTTTCTCTTACTCCTTGCATTCCCGCCACTTGAGGCCGCTGGCATCATGCAATTGATGGACCGCGTCACCCACTCTTCGTTTTTCATGCCTTCCGGGCTGTTCACCAAGAGTGAAGGGCTGGCGGATCTTTCGGGTGGTGGTTCACCGCTCTTGTTCCAACACTTGTTCTGGTTCCTTGGGCATCCTGAAGTGTATGTGCTTCTCCTTCCTGCCTTTGCTTGCGTGAGTGAAATCATTCCTGCAAACAGTCGCAAGCCGCTTTGGGGTTATAAGTCGATGGTCTACTCGGTGCTCCTCCTAGGTTTCCTTTCGTTCGTGGTGTGGGCTCACCACATGTACATGACGGGCATGGGTGCTGCGGTTTCGACCTTCTTTCAAACGACCACAGTTTTGATTTCGGTGCCTTCGGTGGTGATCATCACGGCGATGTTGATCTCGCTGTGGGGTGGTTCGATTCGCTTCACCACTCCGATGATGTGGGCCTGCGCATTCATTCCGATGTTTGGAATTGGTGGTCTCACGGGCCTGCCGCTGGCGTTCAATTTGGCTGACCTCCACCTTCACGACACTTACTACGTGATCGGTCATTTCCACTACGTGGTAGCACCGGGGATTTTGTTTGGATTCTTCGCGGGGATCCACCACTGGTATCCCAAGATCACCGGCCGTTACATGGGCAAGACCCTCAATCATCTCCATTTCTGGCCCAGCCTGATTTGCATGAATTTGATTTTCTTCCCGATGTTGGTGCAGGGGATGGCGGGATTTCATCGCCGTTGGTACAATGGTGGAGATGCCTACCTCTCGAAGGCTGCTGATAGCGTTAATATCTTCGGCAACACGGTGGTGCAGCACATTGATATGAACATTATCATGTCCATGGGTGCTTGGACGATGGCACTTTTCCAAATTCCATTCATCATCAACCTCTTCACCGCATGGAAGTTTGGGAAAAAGGCTGAGGGTGATAACCCTTGGCACGCAACGACCCTTGAATGGGCGACACCGACGCCTCCGGGGCATGGAAATTTCTTGAAAGAGCCGGTCACTTACCGTGGACCTTACGAATACAGCCGCCCCAATTGCGATGCCGACTTCCTGCCGCAGTGGACAGAGCCAAAGCACCTCGATTCTTCTGAGAAGCCAACGGGTAGCCACTGAGCATCGAAACCAATTCATCAAGTCATTCTTAGCGGTTCAAAACCTCACAAGCCTCACATTTTCAAATGGAAATTCCATACGTCGTCACTCCTCGAAAGGATACCGGACTCTTCAATTCGAAGATCGCCATCTGGTTGTTCCTTGCTTCTGAAGTCATGCTCTTCGGCGGTTTCTTATCGGCATACGTGTTCCTGCGTCTCGGCGCAGACTATCCATGGCCTGAGCGGACGCTGCCTGTACTTCCAGGTTTGATCAATACGTTCGTACTGATCGGTTCCTCGATCACGGTGGTATTCGCATGGGCGTCGTTGAAGTTGCGCGATTGGCGTAAGTTTCAGTTGTTCATGGGAATCACCGTGGGCTGCGCGATGATTTTCATGGTGCTCAAGGGCATCGAGTACAACGCGAAGCTTCATCACCAAGCCCTGAAGTTGAAGGACTATTCGGTGGTTGAGGGTCACCTCGGTGTGGAGTCGGAGGATGGAAAACCGGTGCTCAATCACAAAGGAAGTACGATCGAGGAGAATCTCATTTTTGTGGAGGCGTCGAAGCTGACTTTTGATACGGTCCGTTTCTACAAGCCATGGGTCGAGGAACTCTTGGCGCAAGCTGAGCATCATCATTCGAAGGTGGCATTAGCGGCGGATGTCACTGCGATCACCAAGGTGGGCCAGTCCGCAGAGATCATTGCAAAAGCAGGGGAACCTCTCTCCGTCGAGCTTCTCAATCGCCTCCAAGCGGTGCATCTTGCGGCGCGGAGCCACAATGCGGCCAATCGTACCGAAGCGCTTCGTGCTGAGTGGGTGACCGCTAAGGCTGCGAATCCGGGCAAAAAAGACTGGCAAATTGCCTCTGGTGTCAACATCGACACGGCAGCGTTGGCACCAACATTACTTGGTGAAATTTCGACGGTCCCGTTTTCTGTTGATCCACCTGCAAAGCTTGATTTCCACCCACGGGACATCAAGGCTGCCGAGGGTCAGTCAAGGCTTCGTGATGACACGGTGATCGACGGGAAGCTTCTTGCGAGCCCCATGGTCTTCCATAACATTGATGCAATCGACTTCCAACATTTGGTCATGAAGGCCAAGGAGAAGGGGATCGATCCTGAGGTCGCTATTGAGAATTCATGGCTCATGAAAAATAGTGCCTTCGTCAGGGAGGCATGGGCATGGCACCAGGGTGAGGTTAAAAAACTGAGTGCCGAGCTGCTTAAGGCGCATGGCGTCGGCAAGGATGGTAAGCCCCGCTACACACCGACTCACAAGGAGCTTTACCGGATCGGTTGGAAGGACTTGGCAAAAAAAGCTGAGGATGATGGTCGTACCAAGCTCTCGGGTGTCGACGCGGCGAAAGAGGAATTCTTTGGCCCAAATTATAAAGCGCGGGGTGATGAGACATTCCCTGGACTTTCAGTACCGCGCGAGCAGGTCGGATTTGCTTCTAAGTTTACGCCTGCCTGGAACACCTATTATGCCATTTATTTTGCGATTACTGGTCTTCATGGTCTCCACGTGATTGGTGGAGCGCTGGTGCTTGCATACTATTTGTTTTTCGGAAAGAAGATGTACCTGTCGGATCCAGAGTGGCTTGCCAATCGGGTCGAAATCGGTGGCTTGTTCTGGCACTTCGTTGACCTTGTCTGGATCTTCGTTTTCCCGATTTTGTATTTGATGTAACTTAGACGATCTCACTCACAACCTTTCGATCCCATGGCTGATACTCCTGAAGCAATCAAGAAGTCCGTCCGAACATATATGTTCGTTGGAGCTATTTTATTCGTAGGAACCATCGTCACCGTTTTGGTGGCTACGGTGCCTTGGTTGGATTTTGGACGCCATGGATTTGACGCCGCGGACTGTATCCTCGGTTTGACGATCGCGACCTTCAAAGCGTCGCTAGTTGCATTCATCTTCATGCACCTTAATCACGAGAGGAAGGCGGTTTACTGGCTGTTTGGCTCCGGGCTTTGCATGGTTTGCAGTCTTGCGGGTCTAACCGCCCTTGCGCTTGGCGATCCGATAATCGATAAGTTCTTCTACTCAGGCCACTGAGATCACTAACCCAACCATTGCCATGTCACTCAAAGGATTTCATATCGTATTTGTATCGGTTTCGACGCTTCTCTTTGTTTTCTTGGCATTGTGGGCCTTCGTGTTGGCACCAGAGCCATCCGCTATTTCAACGGCGCTCGGGTTCCTGGGATTGGCTGGTGCCATTTTGATGCCGGTCTATGGGGTTTGCTTTTATCGGAAAATCACTCGGGACCACATTTGAAAATTCAGAGAGTAGTTTAACCGATTCCAACATTCATGAACTTCAATCAAACACTTCTGAGCTGCTCCACTTGCCGAGTTACCATGATCGATGGTGGAGGCGATGCTGCGGGGTGGTCGATTTTCTTTTTGCTTATCGTGATTTTGGCAATGATTGGAGTGGTTAGTTTTTTTATGATTCGTATCGCTCGACGGGAGAAGGCCCACTTTGACCCCACACTTTCTGACGATTATGTAAATCCTAACGCTTCGCGTTGAGAGTTATTTTAAAAGTATTTTTCAAACCCGAATTTCTTCCATATGAGTCCCTCAAAATTCCTAGGCATTCCTGAAAATTTCTCAGCGCACGGTGGTCAGGTTGATCACATGATTGACGTAGTTCATTGGTTCATGATCGCGCTGTTCGTGGGGTGGACCTTGTTTTTCTTTTACTGCATTTTCCGGTTCTGGCATAAAAACAACCCAAAGGCGTCTTATGAGGGGGTGAGGAGTCATCTTTCGAGCCACTTGGAAGTTGGCGTGATTATCATCGAGGCAGTCTTGCTTCTCGGGTTTGCATTTCCACTCTGGGCTGAGCGGGTTGATAGCTGGAAAGAGGTTCAAAACTTGAATCCATTGCGCGTCCGTGTGGTGGGTTGGCAGTTCGGATGGACTTACCATTACCCGGGTGCGGACAACAAGTTTGGGCGCCATGACCCAGCGTTGATCTCTGGATCCAATGACCTTGGCATCGACTACACTGACCCGAATGCGCTCGATGATTTCACCAGTCCAATTCTCAAGTTGCCTGTGGATAAACCGGTAGTTCTCAACATTGGCACCAAGGATGTGATTCATAACTATTGCATCGTTCCGATGCGGATTCAGCAGGACGCGATCCCCGGCCGAGAAATCCCGATGTGGTTTACCCCAGTGAAGACCTTGGAGACTTTCGTGGTTTGCGCGCAGCTTTGTGGTGAAGGCCATGGGAACATGGTTGGATCGATGGAGGTTTTGCCGAAGGATCAGTTTGAAACTTGGTCTAGTTCACAAACCGCCGCGGCGCTCAAGGCGAATAGCCCGAAGCCAGCACCTGCAGCGACCGCAAAGAACTAGAGTTTTTGCGTGGCAGATATCACCGAGATCGATCGTGAGGATTTCAGGAATCTTCTGATTGAGATTGGTAAAACGCGGATTCCGTTTGGGAAATTTGGAATCAAGTTTTATCCACCTAGCGGTGTTCCGATCATGGATTTGCCGCCGGAGTATCTGAGCTGGTTTCAGGAACGTGGCTTTCCCAAAGGCCGATTGGGCGAGCTGATGGCCCAGGTTTGTGAAATCAAAGCAGTCGGGATGGACTCTGTTTTCGATCCGCTGCGCCGTGCAAATGGTGGTCGATTTCGCTTACGTCCCGTTCGAAGCAAGTCGTTTGATTTCGAGTAGTGCCACCGAGGTATGGAGGTTTCGTTGGGTCGGTGCGAAAAAGGAATCGACCTTTGCGCGTGGAGTTTCAGAATTCGGCCATGTCCGATCGCGAAGATCTTAAGAACCTCTCTCTGCTCGGGAAAGCGGAGACCCGCCTTCCTGCTAGCCCCGATGAGGCGAAATTGGAAATTTTCCCAAACCAACGCCCAGGGCGTAGATATTGGATCACACTAAATTGTCCTGAGTTCTCATCATTGTGTCCAGTCACCGGCCAGCCTGATAGCGCGAAGATCGTGATCCGCTATGTGCCGAATCAGGTTTGTGTGGAAACGAAGAGTCTGAAGTTCTATCTCGCTTCGTTCCGCAATCAACCGGCGTTCAACGAGGAAATCGTCAACCGGATTTTGGACGACCTAGTGGCCGCGATGGCGCCAGCGGAGTTGGTGGTGCGAGGTGAGTTTGCGCCACGTGGAGGCATTCAGTTGACGACGGAGGCCACGTATCCCGACTCGATTTTGGCGCGACCATGAAAGTTTGTGTATTGCTGAGTGGCGGCATGGATTCGGTGGCTGCTTTCCATGAGGTGCTCGGCCAACATGAAGTGGTGGCGTGTCTTTCATTTGATTACGGGTCGAAGCACAGCGCGCGGGAGATTCCGTTTGCGAAATTGCATGCGGAGCGTGGGGGAGTTACCCATCAGGTAATTTCGTTAGATTTCATGAATCGGTTGTTCAAGTCCGATCTCCTGCAGTCGGGTGGCGAGATCCCTGACGGCCACTATGCGGAGGAGTCGATGAAGCAAACGGTCGTCCCGTTCCGAAATGGCATCATGTTGGCGATCGCCGCAGGGTATGCGGAGAGCATCGATGCGGAAGGGTTGGTGATTGCTGCGCATTCGGGCGATCATGCGATCTATCCAGATTGTCGTGAGCCCTTTATGCATGCGATGGCGACCGCCATGAGCGAAGGAACTTATGCGCGGATTCAATTGCTGCGGCCGTTCATTGCCACCGACAAGGCTGGGATTGCGAAGCGTGGGGTCGAGCTTGGAGTGGATTTCTCAGAAACTTGGTCGTGTTATAAAGGCGGGGAGATTCATTGTGGGGTGTGCGGGACCTGCGTTGAGCGCCGTGAAGCGTTTGTGCTGGCGGGTTTGCAAGACCCGACCCTTTACGAGCAAACTCCGGATCTGCCGATTGTGCGATAAAGATTTAAATAGGCGTTCAAATCCATCTTGTTTTCATTTATTGTCTCGTCTCTCATTTGAAACGTTACCTCATCCTTCATGCCATACCGAATCTGTAAATCGCTCGAGGTTGAGAATGGTCACATGCTCAGCAAGCATCCCGACAAGTGCCAGTTTCCACACGGGCACACGCGGAAGATCGAGTTCGTGCTGGAGGCTGATGAACTTGACGGAAACGAAATGGTCTGCGATTTCAAGATGATCAAAGAGGCGGTCGGTGAATGGTTAGACACATTTGACCATGCGATGTGCATTAACACCGCGGATCCCGCTTATGCCGCTTTCAAGGAGCGCTACGGCGATCGTGTGATCGGATTTGACCACCAAGATCCGACGACCGAACTGATGGCGCGCACGATTTTTGATCATACGGTGAAATCATTGGTGGCCTATGCGGCTCGTGCCGATGCTCCCTATCGACTCGCTCCTGGCGTCCGCCTCGTCCGCGTTAGAGTTTGGGAGACCTCATCCTCATGGGCGGAATACGAACATTCTCTTTGAATCATGCCTAACCAAAATTCGTCATTGCCGGACATCCAAGCGACTCCCGACACCCGCGGGATCGCGATTGACCAAGTGGGGGTCTCGGACCTGCGGTACCCGATCCAAGTGCTGGATCAGGAAGGCCGGCCATTCCCAACGGTCGCGAAAATTTCCATGTCAGTGCATTTGCCGCATCATTTCAAGGGCACTCACATGAGTCGGTTCCTTGAGGTGCTCAGTCACCACGAGGGCGAGGTGACGATGCGAACGCTGCCAGAAATTTTGCATGATCTCAAGAAGCGGTTAGATGCAGAGGAAGCGCACATCGAGGTGGCATTCACGTATTTCGTGACGAAGAAAGCACCGGTTTCTGGGGCTGCGGCGAAGGTTGGATGCGATTGCGTGTTTAAGGGAAAATCGAACGGCAAGGTCGATGACTTCGTTCTGTGTGTGACCGTTCCGGTGACCACGCTTTGCCCATGCAGCAAGGAGATCAGTGAATACGGGGCGCACAATCAGCGCGGATACGTGACCTTGGAGGTCCGACCCAAGGCGACCGCGGGGGGGTGGGAATTGATCCTCATCGAGGATCTAATCGAGATCGCCGAGAAATCGGGCTCTGCGCCGCTCTATGCGTTGTTAAAACGCACCGACGAACGCTTCGTGACCATGCAGGCATATGACAATCCGGTCTTCGTTGAAGATGTGGTTAGAAACGCGGCGGCGCTTCTGCGTGCAGACAAGCGGGTTGCCTCATTTTCGGTGAAGGCGGTGAACCATGAGAGTATTCATGACCACAATGCATTTGCGACGATCATCGGACACGCCGCCGAGTAGCCCCACACTCGATTGCACCCGATCATCCCGCCGGAAGTTCTGTTGGACGCCTACGCGCAGGGAATCTTTCCCATGGCAGAAGATGGCGAGATCTTTTGGTTTTCTCCTCAGCAGCGCGGGCTGATTCCGTTGGATGAGCGATTTCATGTTCCGCATGGGTTGCTTCGCAGCCTGAAACGCAAGCCGTTTGAGATCCGTTGGAATACGGCATTTCGCGAGGTCATGCTGGGCTGCGCCACGCGGGAGGAGACATGGATCGATGACGCGATCCTAACAAGCTACTGCGCGCTTCACGAGACTGGCTACGCGCATTCGGTCGAGTGTTGGGATGCGGATGGTTTGCAGGGTGGACTTTATGGGGTCTCGCTGCGCGGAGTTTTCTTTGGAGAGAGCATGTTTTCAAGGAAGACCGATGCCTCAAAGATCGCGTTGGTTGCCCTAGTCGATCGGTTGCGTGAAAGGGGATTTGTTTTGTTGGACACGCAGTGGATGACCCCGCACCTGCAGCAATTCGGCGGCTATGAGCTTTCGCGGAAGGAATATCATCTCGTGCTGGCCAAGGCTCTCGAGATCGATGTCGCGCTTTGATTCAGCTGGGAATTTCTGAGTGGCCATGGGTTTCACCCGAGTTCTTCTTGTTTCGTTTGCCAGCCCCCTTGGTTTAGGGAAGGGTGTTGTTTTATGAAAATGCACCGCATCCTCGCAGAGGCAGCCTCTAACATCGCCAAATCCGTATTCCGTGAGCACAAGGTTCTGGATCACGAGTTGGCAGCCGCTTTTGAGGAAAATCCGAAGTGGGGGAAACGCGACCGCAGCTTCATCGCGGAGACGGTGTTTGAGGTAGCGCGCTGGCGGCGTGCGCTTGGATTCCTTGTGGAGAGCGAGGAGACCACCGCGCTGTGTGCGGCACAGTGGGTTCGCATGGGTTTCGAACTCCCCGACTGGTGGGTCTATAACGGCCGATCCGCCGATGAAATCAAGGCACGTGAGGAGGGGCTCAGCCAACAACCTCGAGGGGTGAGAGAGTCGATTCCAGATTGGCTCGATGAACTTGGCGTCTCTGAGCTCGGCAGCGCTTGGGATGCAGAACTCGCGGCACTCAATCAGCGTGCGCCAGTTTTTCTACGGGTGAACACCTTGCGCACCACACGGCCTGAGGCCATCGCGTGGCTTGCCAGTTTCAATGTGGTGGCAAGCGAGGTTCCAAATCTGCCAGACGCCCTCGTGCTCGCAGCCGGAAAGGCGTTGCCGAAGGCGCTGCGGCTGGATGGCCGAGTCGAAATCCAAGACGCTGGCTCGCAGATGATTGCGCCGTTGGTTGCACCGCTGCCGGGCGAGAGAATCATTGATGCGTGCTCTGGCGCAGGGGGGAAATCCCTGCATCTTGCGGCTCTCATGAAGAACGAAGGGCGGGTCTTCGGCATGGACATCGATGTGAAAAAGCTAGGCGAACTCGAGCGCCGGGCCAAACGCGCGGGTGCCCATCGCTGCGTGAAGGCAAAGGAAATCACGTCAGCAACGGCGGTGGACTTCGCCGAGGTGGCCGACCGCTTGCTGATCGATGCGCCATGTTCCGGCCTTGGCACTTTGAAGCGTCAGCCTGATTTAAAATGGCGGCTCAAGCCCGCTCAGTTGGAGCGCCTCCGGGGAATTCAGAGGGAACTGCTAGAAAAGTACACGGCCATGCTCAAACCGGGTGGACGCTTGGTTTATGCAACCTGCTCGATTTTGCCATCTGAGAACCGTGCGGCCATCGATCGCTTGCTGGAAGGTGGGGGATTCACCCTGTTGGAGGAGCATCCCGTTTCCCCTGCGGCCACGGGTTTCGACGGATTTTATGCTGCTGCGCTGGAGAAGCGCGCTCCCTGATCCGTGACAGGCCGAGTGGGAAGCGCTTGCGGGTTTTTCACACTCATTTCCCAGATTGAAATTGCCAAGCATGCTCTGCGTGTTACAAGTCGCGTGTCCTCGGTGTTTCTCGCGATGAATTGCGTCACACGGGGCGTCTCCCAGAGGATTTTCTCTGGCTGGCCGGCTTAGCTCAGTGGTAGAGCAACTGATTTGTAATCAGTAGGTCGCGAGTTCGACTCTCGCAGCCGGCTCCATTGTTCATCAATGGTTTTCAAAGTGCCGCGGTCTATCAGAAATCTGGGTTCGTCCCCGAGTGCGTGAGTGATTCCGCGATGGGTGCACTCAGCTTTCCAGTTCGAAGCATTGCCGAAAGCTTCACCCTTTTGCGTTGCGTATCGTCAGTCATGTGAAATCTTCAAGGAATCAATTTCAAACCCGATGTCTCACGCTTCTTCACCTTTGTTCCATGTCATCTACATCAGCCATGCCGTTGCGCCAATGTCACCGGCCGTACTCGTGGCTTTGTTGGAAAAATACCGGACCTTCAATCACTCGGTAGGAATCACGGGCGCTTTGTTTTATCATGACGGCTATTTCCTGCAGGTCATCGAGGGCGAGGAAGCGGCGATTCGGGGGCTTTACGCAAAGATCCAACGGGATCAACTCCACCGCACCGTAACCACCTTGTTTGAAGAGCCGATTCAAAAACGTGAGTTTTCAAAGTGGTCCATGGCGTTCCGCAATCTGGATTTGGATGCGAGTGGAGCTCCTGAGGGCTTTGAGGAAATTTTCAACATGGACCCGAGCCAAATTGAATTGAAGCGATACCCCTCAAAGGTTCGGGCGTTTCTTGCAGAGATGTGTGGGCTGTAGCCTTGTGGCAGATGTTAGAGCAAGAGACTGGGCGAGAGGTTCACTGTTCTCTGAGGATTCTGGGTTCAGGCGCGACTTCAAGGCGCTGGCCGCTCTTCTGGGCAAGGCCCGAGCTTAGGCCGATGTAATCGGTCCGGCGTGGTGCGATGATCACGATTCCTTTATCCGTGATGATGTACTCGCGGATGTCTTTACTGTGGTTGCCACCCCGCATTTTGATCACAATGAGGACTTTGCGGAGTTGGCCGTCGATCTCGACATAACGCATGCGAATGATGTCGTCGGTTAGAAATGAAATCGCGTAGTGGCTCAATTGGAGCGACCCGAAGGTGTCTTCGACTTCGACGGTACTTAGGATCGTGACGCCCGCTCCGGTGAGTGCTCCGATCATCCGATAGAGTGACTCCCGGAAATCGGCTCGGAAACTTGGAGCCAAGGCCATCTCAAATCCGACGAGAGAGTCGATGACGAGGCGTTTGGCACCAATTTTCTGGATGGCCTCGAGGATCGCTTGCATCGTCTCGTCGACTGAGAGATCGAGGGGGCGGAGGTAGAGGATCTCCAGCTTTTCTTGATCGTGTGGCAGATCGAAATTGAGGCCGAAGCTTAGAGCGCGATCTGAGTAACCTTGGGGGCGCTCTTCAAAGATCGCCATGATTCCTGGTTCACCATTGCGGATGCCCTCGGCGATGAAATGGGTCGCCAATGCTGATTTGCCGGTGCCCGATGGGCCAGTCACGAGTAAGCTGTCTCCTTCAAAAATCCCACCATCGAGCATCGTATCTAACTCTGGGATACCGAGTGAGATTCGGCGGCGTGGGTGCCTACTAGCAACCACGGTTGATTTTTTCTCACCGAGGCCGAGTGTGCGTGAAAATGCTTCAAGGCCAGTGTCGGTGATGCGGATGGTGTGCAGGCCTGGAACCGACTTCTGGCCACGAATCTTGATGACTTGAAGTTTGCGGACCACCGAGTTCCGCTCGGTTTCTTGAGAGAGCCAGAAGATTCCGTCGGCGACGGTAAATAGCGCATTGTCGCGAATCTCGGAGATATCATATTCACCCACGAGAAAGGTCGTGGCCTGCCATCCTGTTAGGAATTGGCTGAGCTGCTGGATGAAAAGCTGCATTTCCTTTTCGCCAACACTGCCGGATTGGGTGCGGATCACCGAGCGGAACGAGTCCACTACGACAATCGATGGGTCAGCAGCCTTGACCTGCTTTGAGATTTCATCGATGACGGCGGGCAGTCCTTGTTTGATTAGAAAATCAGATAGATTGATGAAGCGAACCGATTTCCCGATCTTCTGAATATCAAAAAAGTCGAACTGCTGTTGGTAGCGGATCATTTTGATCGAAGGCTCACCCAGCACGGTGAAATAGAGCGCCGGCTTCTCCTCAGTTCCATTGGTGAACGCGATTTGGTGGGCCATGGTGGTCTTGCCACAGCCCGGGGTACCTGCGATCACGTTGAACGAATACTCTGGAATCCCTCCTCCGAAGATTTCATCAAGTCCACGAACGCCCGATGATATTTTCCGAATCTGCGGTGGGTGATCCTCTTGGGGTAGAGATGCCTTTTCAGGCCTTGGTCCAGTGGGGTGTGTTGGTTTCATGGTGTTTTACCTTGGTTCGTGTTCATCGTGTTGTCCGCAAGCTCCGGCCAGACGTCCCTGAGTAGCCTAAAAGTCATGCCCTC
Source organism: Akkermansiaceae bacterium (assembly GCA_029866215.1). Lineage (GTDB taxonomy): Bacteria > Verrucomicrobiota > Verrucomicrobiia > Verrucomicrobiales > Akkermansiaceae > Luteolibacter. Next base: position 1,192 of record JARWZU010000036.1, on the reverse strand, counting down.
GCCAATGATGTCGGTTAGCAGCCGCAGCAGATGGGTGAGGAGTGCCACTTTGCCTTCTGAAAAATCCTCTGGGGCGATGTTCGGATCGATTTCGCCCAATCCATCGAGCAGCCCATCGCGGTTGATGTTGGCCTTGGACAGCCATGGGACCTCCTTGCGTGCGAGCACCAGTGCCCGCTCAAGCAGCTGTTGGTATCCGTAGCTTCCCATCATCGTGATGAAATGCGGGCTGAGTTTTTCGAAGATGAAAAATGCGGGAGATGGATCGCCAGTAGGGGAAATGATCGCCCTCTCGAACGCGAGAATTCGCTCGGCAAGATGACGTACATCGATAGTCTCCAGGTTCATTGGAGGAGGGGATAGGGGGGGGAGAGAAAACAGTTACCTGCACTTATACCGCCATTCGTGGCCCCATGCAATTACATTCGAAATCCGGAGCGCATTGCGCATTGCGCCAAGTAGAATGACACCGGCGGGCCAGCAACAAAGGAGCAGCAAATTCCGAGCTGCCGGGATTTGTCCTCGAATCCAAGCCGATTGCAGCCTGTGATCCAGCCACCCGGATCAAATCCGCTCCCACAATGCCAGAGGCATTTCATCCTGTAGCCGGTGGTTGAGCGAAGCGACACCACCGGGCACCAACGTCCCCGAATCCCGCACCCCGGCAGGGGTGCCAGCCAATCCCCGTCATGCCCTCCACCCACACCTCCCTCCATTACCATCTGATCTTTGCAACGAAACACCGCGAACCCATTCTCGCCAAAGAATGGCGGCACGAACTCCACGCCTATCTTGGCGGAATCGTGAATGGACTGGATGCGTACCCCGAGGGCATCGGCGGCGTGGCCGATCATGTCCACCTGCTCGTCTCGCTGAAACCGACCACATGTCTCGCCGATTTCATGCGTGAGCTGAAAAAATCCTCGTCCAACTGGCTCCGGGAATCGAAATGTCCGGGCTTTCACTGGCAAGAAGGTTACGCTGCCTTCACCGTCAGTGCTTCCGCGCGGGCCTCAGTTCGCTCTTACATTGTCAATCAGGAGGAACACCATCGGGTAAAATCTTTCCGCGAGGAGTTGATCGACTTTCTGAAAAAATCTGGAGTCACCTACGATCCACGTTATCTCGATTGATCCCGCCTCCGATGGCATCCCGCCGGGATGCGGGGCCTGTTTTGTTCGATGATCCGGTG
>JARWZU010000018.1 GCA_029866215.1 Akkermansiaceae bacterium | reverse complement strand
AGATTCCCGGTGAAATTGGCCGCGCTACCCGAGATGTTACCGGTCACGTTGCCCGAGAATGCTGGGGCCGTCACCGTTCCCGTGAAGGTCGGCGATGCAAGCGGAGCATTCAAGGCGTCGTTGCCATTCAGCTTATTGATTGCCGACAGAATCGTATCGCTCGCGGTGATATTACCTGCGCCAGAGATAAAGTTGGTTAGAGCCTTCCCAGTCACCGTGGTTGCCGAAATCGCAGTGGTACTTTGTGTCCCAGTCACATCACCGGATAGATTGCCGGTGAAATTGGCGGCGCTACCCGAGATGTTGCCGGTCACGTTGCCCATGAATGCTGGGGCCGTCACCGTTCCCGTGAAGCTCGGCGATGCAAGCGGGGCATTCAATGCAGCGTTGCCATTCAGCTTATTGATTGCCGACAGAATCGTATCGCTCGCGGTGATATTACCTGCGCCAGAGATAAAGTTTGTTAGAGACTTCCCAGTCACCGTAGTTGCCGAAATCGCAGTGGTACTTTGTGTCCCTGTCACGTCACCCGATAGATTGCCGGTGAAATTGGCGGCGCTACCCGAGATGTTGCCGGTCACGTTGCCCGAGAATGCTGGGGCCGTCACCGTTCCCGTGAAGCTCGGTGATGCAAGCGGAGCTTTCAAGGCGTCGTTGCCATTCAGCTTGTTGATTGCTGTCAGAATCGTATCGGTCGCGGTGATATTACCTGCGCCAGAGCTAAAGTTTGTTAGAGCCTTTCCAGTCACCGTGGTTGCCGAAATCGCAGTGGCACTTTGTGTCCCTGTCACATCACCAGATAGATTGCCGGTGAAATTGGCGGCGCTACCCGAGATGTTACCGGTCACGTTGCCCATGAATGCTGGGGCCGTCACCGTTCCCGTGAAGATCGGCGATGCAAGCGGGGCTTTCAATGCAGCGTTGCCATCGAGCTTGTTGATCGCTGACAGAATCGTATCGCTCGCGGTGATATTACCTGCGCCAGAGGTAAAGTTTGTTAGAGCCTTCCCCGTCACCGTAGTTGCCGAAATCGCAGTGGTACTTTGTGTCCCTGTCACGTCACCCGATAGATTGCCCGTGAAGCTCCCCGCACTTCCGCTCACGTTGCCCGTAACGTTGCCAGCCAGAGGACCACTGAAAGCCGGCGCAGTCACCGTACCGCTGAACGTAGGAGAGGCCGAGTTCGCCTTCAACCCGGAATTGCCATCGAGCTTATTGATTGCTGATAGAATCGTATCGGTCGCGGTAATATTACCTGCGCCAGAGGTAAAGCCTGTTAGAGATTTACCCGTCACCGTAGTTGCAGAAATCGCGGTGGCACTTTGTGTTCCGGTCACATCGCCCGATAGCGAGCCGGTAAAATTCCCAGCACTTGCCCCAGCCAACGCATAGGGCGCGGCTCCAAGGCGCTGGTCCGGCGTGATCAACTGAAAACCATGACTTCCATCGTTGAACCAGACGCGTAGGCGGACATCCTGATTTTCAAACACACTGGGTGCCAGAGCCTGCATATTCGTGAGACCCGTGTCGCCGAGCATCACCGAATAGAGACCCTTGGTTACCGGCAGCGACACTGCGTTCGTTGGCTGAGCACCAGCAGTGCCACTTCCGTCATTGCTCCAGTAAGTTGTTGATCCGTTCGCATTCACCAACGAGAACTTGAACTGTCCATTACCATCAAAGTTGATGCCGCCCACAGCGATGCGCCCTTGGTGGCTGAGAATCTGCGGAACTGCTCCCAGAACTACCGAAAAACATCCAAAAGTGAAAATTGCAAAGGCGAAGAGCCCATCGAAAAAGCGCGATCGTATCATAAATTGCTGAAGGATCTTGGATCCAAGTTGGATTTTTAGTTCGAATTCATAAAATTGCAAGCGCCCTAAGATTTAAGCGCGGTTTCCTATCCGGGGCAAGCAAGCCTGCAAGACTAGTTACCCGAGTGAGAATAGGTTCGAAGGAACAGCTGAATATCCTTCACGCTCGCCGCAAAGCGGTTGAGGCCGGCCTGCTCGTCCTTGAGCAAGGTGTAGGCCGGAATCACAATCTTCCAGCGACTGTTCCAAACGCTGCGGCCGATCAGGCGAGTGTTGGTGAATTCCTGAGGCACGCTCCCGTAGAACATCGTGGCATCCGCCACGGGACGGAAGGCTTGGTGTTTGCGGATGATCCAAGGCTGCTCGCTGAGGGTTCCGTTGGCACTGAAGAACTGCGTGCTGTTGAAATCCGTGCCGCCGAGGTTGTAGGGCAGCGGCAAGGCCTGGTCTTGGACCGTCCAGGTGCGGGCTGTGTTGGTATCGCCCAGGGGCGGTGCCAGCATGCTGTCGTTGCCGCAGGGGATCAGATAGACATAGGGCGTGGCGCCAAGTGCGTTAGCACTGGTGGTGTCCGCCGCGCCAGAACCCGCGATGCCTGTGGCAAAACTATCCATCCCGCTGTAACCCGGCAGCGCAATACCGACGCTGTAGATCTTGGTGGCGTAGTTGCTCGGCGTGTAATTGTGATCGCCCGCCGCATAGTCCAGGCCGAAGAAATTCAAGCCGTGCTGAATGGTACTGCTGAAGGGAATGATGATCCCTGGCACCGCCGTTCCGTCCGGCTTGGTGATATTGCGGCAATACTTGGCCACATCGCTGTCACCCGCCACGTTGGCCACCATGTGCTGCTCCAGCGTTTGCTGCCACGCATCGTCGTCGCTCGTCGTGCCGGGGCTGTTCAGCAAGCGGAACATTTCGGAACGGAGCGAGAAGACCGTGCCGTATTGGTCGGGGTTGTTGATGCCCAGCCTGCCCTTGGCCACGGAGAAATCCGCGTTCACCTGAGCCAAGGTGCCCGCGAGACCGGCGTCGCCCAGGGTGCTGGTCGTCGCCTGCGGCACTCCGCCGGTTAGGTCGCCCAATGAGCGGGAGGCCACGATCCGATTGAAGATCTGCTCGCCTTGGCTGCTGCCGAGCAACCCGGTTTCGTAGTCGTAACTCTTCACGGCAAGGTAGCTGTAGCGGCTGGCGAGATCGAACAGGCTGCGGTACTGCTCGAGCGACTCGTCACGGAACAAACGGAATGACAGATCCTTGGTGCGATAGCCCTGGATGATGGCGGACGCCCGGATCCGGAATGACTCGCGCTCGGCGAGCACCCGCATCCCCTTGGCAAGCACGCTGCGCACCCGCTCATTGGCCATTTGCAGCTTAGCTGCGGGGCCTGCCAGCGATGACAGCATGCCGGTCATTTCCCGGTATTTCTGCTCGACCTCGTAGGCCAGTTGCACGGCCTCGAGCTTGTATTCCTGCTCGACCAAATACGAATCGAGATCCATTTGCTGGCTTTCCATTTCCGTTGCCAGGCCACGGATGGTGTTGTTGAACGCCAGCGAAGTGAAGACCAGGGCATTGTCCAACATCACGCCGCTCAGTTTGATCGCTCCCCGCACCGCCGAGGTGGCGTCAAAGGAGAGGCCCGCGACTTTCGGCAGACATTCCGCCAGAGCTTCCGCATTTTTTCCATAAAACTCACCAAGCGCCTCAGTACCTTCGGCCGTCGCCTCGAGCGCCGTGATCACCTTGGCTTTGAGCAACAGGCTGGCGTTGATCTTGTCGCTGGTGGCCAGTTGTTTGGCGTGGTTATCAATGGTGTCGATGAGCAGCTGCGCCTCGCGGACGAAATCACGATTGCAGTCTTCGATCCCGCCGACGGCATTGAGCAGATCAAGGTAAGCCAGGTGTGACTCCATCAATGCGGTCTGCAGCTCGCCGGCCTCAGAACGTGCTCCCATGCCTGTGCGGTAAACATCCGAGTATTGGATGAACTCGTTGGGATTCACGGTCACTTCCTGAACCGTCACTTGTGTCGAATTGTTGCTTTGGCTAATGATATCTGGAATCGATTTACCGGTGAAATCATCGATGGCAGTGGGTGTCGGCACCTTGATCGCGACGGTGGCGGGGCTGACCGTATCGGTAATCGCCAGCGGGGTGGATGCGAACGGCCGGTCGACCACAAACCAATTGACCAGATCCGGCCCGGCATAACCCTGGGCGTAAACCTTGCCGGGTCCGATATCGCCCGCGTAGGGTGCGCCGTAAATTTCGATCAGTTGGCTCACATACGCCGTTTCCTGGTCGCTGATGGCCGAGCTGTAGTCATCCACCGTGTTCTGCTGGCGTCTGAGGGAAGCCGTCATCCGGCCCGCCTGTTCGAAGGAGCCAGCTGCATTGTTTAAGGCAGCCAAGGCGCGGTCGTAAACTTGCTCGTAATGGGATTTGCCGGCCATCATCTCGTCGGGCGAAATGTCGAAGGCGACTGCGCCGGGACTCAGCCCCAACGGATTGAGGTGCGCGTCAGCGTTGTCCATCGTCGTCTGGAAGCTCGTCGCCAGGGCCTCGAGTTCGCCGAGTTCGGGCACCGTGGAGCGGTCGATCTTCTGAACGCCGGTGTGGATGGTATCTTCCGCCGGCAGCAAGGCATTGCCCAGCGCCCAGTTGAACAGGGCACCTTGAGTTGAGCGGCTCACCGTATCGTCCAGCGCCCAGCCAGATGCGTCGTCGGAGAAATGCTCCCACCCACCGGCGGTGTCGTCCTGGTAGTTTTTACGGTAAACCAGCTCGCAAACCTGCTGTGAGGTGCGGGCCAAACTGACGGCTGTGGCGGCGAACTTGCGCTCGTCCCGATAGTCGATGGTCACCGCTTGGCCCATCACCGTGACCGCCTCAGCGCGCGGCGTCCAAGTGAAGTTGGAATTATTCAGCAAGCGGTAGTAGCCAGTCAGCGCCGTCAGGAAATGGCCGTAGGCATCACCATGGCCTTGAGGGAACATCCATTGCGCGTCGGACTCATCGATCACGCCGTTGGCCGTGCTGCTACCGGATTTCTCCTTGATGTTGTAGTTCGTCGCGTAGAGCGACTCACCGCTGTTGATACCGCCGGTGTAGTTCCAGTAGAGGCGGTTGTAAGTAGGAGCGGTCACCACGACGGGGCTCACGCTGTCGTCGCGACCGCGCAGCAGTGCAAGTTCCTCGTCGATCGAGCTAGCAACCTGACCCTCGAAACTGAAGCGGCTGGTGTTGACTGATCCATCATCGAGCGAGATCGTCGGATTCGCAGCATCGGAATACGCCTCGTTGCCGAGGATCATGTAAAGATCGTTGAGGTAACCGGCGGCTAGGATCAGGGCGTTGTTGGTGTCCGAATCATTGGTGTTGGCGTCGATGCTCATGGCCTTGGCACGGTTGAGCACGGTCTCGTAAATTTCGATCAAACCGACATCATCCACGTTGTCCATGGTCAGGGCGATATCCCCTTCCCAGCGCTTGCCGGCTTGGGTGAGCACGCTCACGTCGGTGTTGACCGCATTGTTATAAAGATCCGTCACGCGCTGGGAGAACGGATTGATCCCAGCAAGCACGCGCTTGATCCAGCCCTCGTTGAACTGCGCCGGCATCCAGCGCGACCAATTGGTCGAGCCGAGCACATTGCCCGCACTGGCCTTGGGACGGTAGCGCACGGTGAACCAGCGGTCATTGAGGACAAACTGAGGACCGTCGAAAGGATTGGTGACGGTGACCTCGCCGCCGCCGATGATCGCGGTATTGCTCAGCACTCCATTTGGGTCGCTCGGGACCTGCCACACGCTGCCGCTGCTGGCGACCATGTCGGTCTCGGTGGCGGCCTCGATGAAAAACTGGACCGAGCTGGTCGTATTGACGTCAGCTGTGCTGTATAGCGCCACTTCGATGGTATTGGCACCTTTGGTGAAAAAGCTCGGCGCGATTTTAAACTGCTTGGAGAGGCCTGCGGCAGAAAGCCCAGTTACCGCGTTGCTCTGCTCCAACCCGGTGGTCGTTGCGTTGTAGGCCAATGCGGCTTTGCTGTTCACATAAAGAACCATCCCGTCATAAGTTCCAAGCGTGGCGCTGAAGACAATATCGCCGGGGACACCCGACATAAAATCGACATCTGAACTGGATTTCAACACCACGCTGGGATAGCCATCGGCTGCATCCTCATCGCTGTAAGTCGCCGTAACCACAGAGATCTGCGAGGTACTGTTACTCGGGGCCTTTGAAAGTTCGATCTGCGTGTTGCTGATGACCTTCACCACCGTCACCAAACCGTCCAAGCTACTGCCACTGACTACCATACCTGGCGTAATGGCAGATGTATTGGCCAATGTGACGGTGGTGCCACTCACGCTTTGCGGGGTGTAAGTGCCAACGGCCTTGGCTGCCGGCCGGATCTCCACGCTGCGCGGCAGGGTGGCTGCACGGCTGTCGGGTGTGCTGGCGTATTGGGCAACGGTTGGTAACCTGGCTCCCGGGCAGGTGTAGATGTGCCAAGTCGCAGTCGCACCCAGCTTGCTTCCCAACTCAGAACGATACACCGCAGGCGCACTCGCGGCGCCCGTCGTCCAGCGCCAATCGAATTCATACTCCTGGGGCTTGGCGGCAAAGTCACCGCTGTGGCGCAGGGTCACTTGCTCGTCCAGCGGGTTGCTGGAACTCACCACCTTGAGATCGCCCGTGTAGAGGCGTTCTGCCACTTTGAAGACCTTGACCTGCACCGGATCACCCTCGGGAGTGAAGGCGTTGCCATTGCCAAAGACCATCGTCACATACCCCGTGCCTTTGCCAGTGGCGGTCACCGCGTAGCTATCGACCGCCGTGTCTGGGTTGGTGATTTCCACAAGGGCGGTCCCACCTACCGTGGCGGTGCTACCGACCTTGTAGGTGCCCTGCTTGTCGGAGTTTTCAATAAAGGTTTCCACCGTCGCCGTTAGACCATCGAGCGCGGCATTCCATGAGGGTTTAACGTCTTCGGCGAGCACCAGCGCCTTGAGCTTGGTGAGCTCGGCGGCACTGAGAACATTGAGGTCGAGGTAGTCTTCACCAGCGATCGCGTCGTGGAATTCTCCCTTGAAAACGAGCATTCCCTTACCGCCACGCAGCGGATCCCAGTAAATCCGCTTTTGCAGCGAAGGCGATAGCCCCTGGAAGTAGGTCTTACCCTCGTAGCTAGTGGTGGGGATGAATTTCAGCAGTTTGGCAAAATCACCAGCGCTGAGGGCATAGGTCTTCTCGCGGGTGGGGTCGTGGAGCGTCACGCTTGCTTTGGCGGTGAGGCTGTTGGTGGTATCCTTAGCAATCGAGCCCTGATAATAGACTTCCGCGCTGGCTTGGCCACGCACTTGGGGCAGGCCATATTTGGCAAGAGTGAGAGTCTCTCCCACAGCGAGTTCCGGCACCGCCGTCGGCCACGATGGAGTGTAAGTGATGGAAAGCGGCTCATCGATCTGACCAGCACCACCCGCGGGATTGGCGTCAATCAGGTTGGTCGACAGCAATTGGCCCGTGCGTCCGGAGTTGCGCAGGAACGGCAGGATGGTTCCCACCGGCGGTTGGCTGCTCATTCCCGGGATGAAGAACCCGTCCTGGCTCTTGTAATAAAGTTTCATCGTCAGGGTCGGCGTGCCCGTCGCATGCGGCCCCCGGTGAATCCAGGTAAAGCCATTGCGGTCCTTGAAGGTGAATCCTTTGTAGGCGTCCGCAGACTGCACCGCGGTGTTGACCGGCGCGTCGGCGCCGACGATCTCAAGATCCTTGGCGGTGGCTGCATCACCCGTGCCCACCATCGCCAGAGGCAGCAGGGGCAGAGGATAGGGTTTCACCAACAAGGTGCCTGCCGTGGCGGTGTAGTTGAAAGTGTAAGTCGCGTCGGTTCTCACGACCTTGTAGGCTTTCATCGCGGGCCGCTCGTCAACCGCGCCGGCATATGCCAGCAGCAGGTAGGGCTCCGAAGTATAGGTCGCACCCGCCGATGTTAGATTGAGGTCATCGCGCAACGCATAGGCCCGGCCACCGAGCATGAACGCATGCTCTTCGTTCGGATTGTAACCGATTTGGGTCGAATCGTTTTGATAGTAAACTGATCCCAATGCCTCCGCGCCGGTGAGATCACCTATGCCCACGCCTTGGGCGATGACGAGCTGCGTGGGATTGGTTGGGTAGGAAACCGTATAGCGCCCAATTTTGCCAGGCACGTAAAAATCGCCAAACTGCGATGAGGGAGCAGGCACCTTCTTAAACCACCTCACGGTGAGTGTATTGTTGCCCGTCTTGGCATTGACTGGAATAATCGCACCCTTGTTCGCGGCATCCATCCCTTGTGTGAAGGGATCGATGTAACCGGCGGGATAGTAGCAGGTTCCACTCGAAATGTAGCCTCCCAACTCGTGACCAGCTGGAGGTGCGATGCGATCACCCACCGTCGCCGCCGTGGTCTCCGCAATCCTCGCCGTTTGATCGCTTTCCACGGTGTAAGTCGCGGTTGATCGAATGTGCCAGTTGTCAAGCAGTAGGGTAGCATCGCCTACTGGCGCGGTGGAAATGCTCAGGCTGGCGGTGGATCCGGTGGCCGTGAATGACAGCGTTTTGGATGAAAATACAGCAGAAGTGCCCGAATATCCCAACGTTTCACTTAACTTGATGCTGCCGTCCACAGAAACCGTGTAAGGCAATTGAACAGCGGTATCATAATTTCTTCTGGCTACGCTTAACTGGATTTCGTAAGTTAAACCGGCGATGAGTCCGGTCACGGTTGTCGTTGCCGACGCGGTATTCTGCATAAACACCGCAAATTGTCCGTCCGGAACAATACTATTCTCCATCATCACATAGCCATTGCTCCTTTGCACGCCGCGCTGCCCCACAAATGTCCAACCGAGGATGTCTTGAGACGATTGATACCAACCATTATCCAACGAATACTGCTCAAAGCTCGGATTTGGAATCGTCGGAAGAACCGCCGCCACCGCTTGATTGAGCGTGTAGCGAGTCCCATCGAGGATACTTGCGATGGTGCCGGAGTAACCGGTGCCTGAAACATGCATCCCCACCTCAAGACCCACGGTGCTGGCCACAGTAACGGTGGTCACGTTATTGTCCGTCCTGAAGGAAGTAGCCAGCTGGGTGGCACGCGTTTCCGCCTGCGTGTAGAGATTCACATACCATGGTGTGCCCGCGGCGGTGAACTTCAGCAGACTGCGGTTTCGCCCATCGGCACCCGGATTCACGATGATTGATTGTGACAGCGCATCCATACTCGCCTCAGCCCCGGCAGGATCGTCCTGATACACAATCGATGGCAGAGATCCGCTGGTGAATTTCAAACCCGTGTCTGCCGTGCTCCCGCCAGCGTCCACCGTCTGGAAGGTGTAATCCGTGAGATTCGGCGACCAGCGCAGCCAGTAGGCATCCTTGTAAATCGGCCAGTTGATCCCGTAATCGCCCTTTTCGAGCCAATAAAACTTCACATCGTTATAAGCGGTGGTGCCGCTGGCATTGCCATTATCGGGATCATTGGCGCTGCTGGTGATTCTCTCGGCATAGTAACTCGTCGAACCATCGCTTTTTGTCACAGCCGCGCAGTAAGCGGCCGTGGACCCGCTGTTGACCGGCGAGGCGATGAGCTCACCCGCACTGCCATCATGTGGCAGGATCTCCTTGCCGAGACTGACCGAGCTGTAGTTTGTATCCGCCTGACGGACGATTTCTACGACGTCCGATCCGATGTAGGTGAACACGCTGTTACCGACCCGGGCCTTGCCGAGGTATTCGACGAAGATCCGGCCTTCCACGTTGTAGGCGCTCAATTGGGCCGTCGCACCCACCTTGTTAAATTTCAGCGTGCTATAAATCGGCGGCGCGGACGGACTATCACCCGGTGAGACCACCTCATTGGTCACTGCCTTGGGCACGAATAGATTGTAAGCCGGATTCACCGCCATGATGTTGGGATCGGTGACGGTCACAGGTGGCGCGTCGAATCCGCGCTGGTTCCAGTAAATCGTCCGGATCGGCTTGGAGGTGGTGGATGACACGGAGAAGACCTCGGTCATGATCTCGTAGAATCCGCCGCTGGCCACATTGGAAACCCAGCTGACGCTGACCTGCCCGGGCTGGGAGGCGAAGCACTTCTCAGCGTGCGGACTGTAGTAATAGTTCAGCGCCGGTGTGATGGTGCTGGCGACGCTGCCCGTGATGTTGGTGTTGGCAAAATCCGCCAATGTCACCGTCGTGCCAGTGATATCGATAATCGGCTGCCCCAGCAAGGAAGCTCCTTTCACCAAAGCAGTAGGCACGCTCGCCACCGTCACCAGGCGCGAGTCCGTGCTACTGGAGGTGACGTTGACAGTGCTGGTAGGGATCGTGACCGTGGGAACAGTCCCCGCGGTTAAAAATCCCTCGCCGGGCTGCACGGGCATCGGACGCCAGTAGCCGGCGGGTGCCTCCGTAGTGAGATCCGCCCTGGTGAGAGGCGCCGTGATTTCATCGCCCATCATATAGCGGGGCAGGCCTGAGGCGAAAACGCCGCCAAACGTGCTACTGCGCAATACCAGCGTGGTGCCCTCCGCAGTGCTCAGGTCACGGGTGGTATTACTCGGGTAATAGGGTGCGGTAGTCGTTCTTGCCCGCGACGAACCGCCACTCTGGCCCATGCCCTGGTTGTTACTGCCAGTCGTGGCAGGCAAAGCTACGGTGTTACTGATGGGTAGGCTCAAGCTTCCCGGCGGGCCATAAGCAGTGGCGGCAGTCGCCGCGACGGTTCCTGTTCCCGCGCCATTGAAGGGATGATACAAGCGATTCTGCTGCGAGACGTTCAGCGAGTAGGTGGTCTGCGCCAGCGCCAGCGGAGCGCTCGCCAAGAGCACGAGGTTTAAAATCAGATTACGGGAGAGCGGATTCACAATAGTAAGTTGGAGTGGTTCAGTGAGTGGCGGGTGCAACGTGCGGGCAGTTGGACCCAGGCATCCGGAAATCCATCTTCACTTTCCGGCCTTGAGCGTGACGGTTTGGAGATCGCCAGCCTTCTCGGTTAGCAGTTTCTCGAGCGCGATGAGTCTGGCATTCTGGGCCGTATCCGCATCCGCTTGGGCGGCGGCGTGCTTTGCTTGTTCCGCAAGCTCGCGGCGCAGCGCGGCGTTCTCAGCCTGCACTGTCTCGAGCTTGCGGGCCAATTCCTGGGTGGCGGATACATTGAGCATCGAAATGGCATCGTAGTCCACTGTGCGGAAATCCTTCACCTCACGGCCGTAGACGAACACTTGCTCGTCATCCACTTGGCCATCCGGGCGGAAGGCACCGTCGCGGATTTCCAGCACCTCGTGAATCGCCTCAGCCTTCTTGCCGATGAGTTTGACGCGATCGCCTTTCTTGAGATCGCTCGCCAGCTCCACCCAGCCGTTCGTCACCGCCGCCTTCTTGAAAAGATCCGGCACCACGCCTGTCGTTTGGACCACCGCCTGCGGATAAACCGTCTCAACCTGCTGAGCGATCACCTTCTTCTGCGGGCCGTTACCGCTAGCAAGCTTATCCTTGTAATGGTAATCGGTAATTTCGATTCCTTTCAGAGTTTCCAGGTCCTTAGCCGTATCGCTCACATGAAGATCCGTTTTGATCCGGACATCCGAGAAAACGGCAACAATTTCTCCAAGAATCATCCCTTCAGCCGTAATGGATAAATCGCGGCTTTGGGTCGAATCACCTGACTGGCCGCCGTGTGTGTCGAGATAGCCGATGGTATTAATGCTAGGAGTGGTTTTTTTTCCAATACACAGCCTTGCAGAAGTCCCGCCCGTGCCAATCTGGACAATCCCATCGTTCGTTATTTGCATCTTACTCGCGTTGGTATTGTCACGGAGGAAAAGCCCACCGGTGCCGAAGTTTAGGTAAGTGCCATTATTGGCTCCCCGTGCCCAAAAAGCGCCCTCATCGACTCCACCATTGGTTTTACCGAAAATCGCATCATCATGACCCATTAAGACGATGTTATCAAAGTCCGCTTGTTCAGAGATGCGAACCCTGCCCGCCACATCGAGTTTGTAAGGAGAAGCGGGCGCTTTACCGATTCCGACGTTGCCACTTGGATCAAACCCCAGCCAACTGGGAGTGAATGCTCCCGTCGCACCTGGGCCAAAACCTGCCGTGCTTGAGGACTGACCGTAGCCCAACCCAAAATCGCTAGACCCCACCCGGCAGAAGCTCAGATGCGCCCCAACGTGGCCCGTGGCGGCCCGGTTAATTTGCACAGAACCGAAGGTGCCAGTCTCTACCACGCTATCGTCGGAGATCGTCAGTCTAGCCGTCGGGGTCGTGGTACCGATACCTAACTTGCTGATAACGCTGACTCGACCGTCCGAATCCGCGCGCAGACGCTCAGAACCGTTGGTCTTGAGCGTGACCACCCCGTCGGAGGGTGAGAACAAGCCGCCGTCAACATCGCCCCCGGTGCCGAAAATGTAACCGCTCGCGCCAGTTGCACTGATCGATCCTTCGACAGTGAGGCGAGCTGAGGGAGCACTGGTGCCGATGCCGACCAGACCGCTAACGGGATTGAGCAACAACGGACCAGTGGTGCTGGTCGCGGTGTAGGACTGGAGGGTTGCGCGATTGTTGGTGGTGTCGAATCCAATGAGAAGCCGCTTACTGGCGTCGGAATTGCCACGGATCATCATTTGTTGGGCGGGAGTGCTGGCATCATTTCCTTGTAACACTAATTTGTTCGTGTCCCGAAAGTCACCGATGGCACCGATGCCGACTCGGCCCGACGCATCCCATAGCAAGGCGGTATTGCGGTTGCCACTCGCATTGGAACCTAAAACACCACCGCTATTTCCATAGAGCACCGGCCCATCAACCGAGATCCCGTTCCATTGCCGGCCGCTGCCATACCAGCCGAGACCATAATTGGATGCTGTGCCGGATGTGGGCGTGATGGTCAAGTCAGAACCGCTGAGGATCGACTCGGCCACCTGAGAACGGAAAGCGAAGGCTGCCGAGGTAATCGACTGGCGCGGGCTGATCGGGGAATCGCTCGAGTTGATGACGCCATCGCCGTTGTCCACCATGATTTCAATGAAACGGCTGGTGGTAGCTGCGGTGAAAACCGTGTCGAAGGCGGGCCGGGTCTCTGAGGAAGCCGTGCCGGTGGCGGTGGTGCCCGCGCCAAGAAGCACGCTGAACTCGCCTTTGTAAATCGTCACGGTTTGCTCCTCGGTCCAAAGGCGGGTGCCGCCCGTTGAGGCATCAAAAATACGGAAGATGACCTTGCGGTTGAGCGGCGTACTCGGTGCGAGCAGGTCCCCTTGCGAGTCGGCGACGACGCCTTGGTAGTTGATGGTGGCTGGAACAGCGGCAATCAGCGATGATCCGGAAAAGAGCAGGAAGGCGAGGATACGGGCGGACGTTTTCATGGTGGTTTGGAGAATGGAAAAGTTAAAAGTTAGGAGTTTAGAGTTGGTCGTTTAGAGTTCTGTTTTACTGCGATAGGGTTCCGATTTCAGAAACACGGCGAAGTTCGAAGGTGCCATCCAGCTGGATCGAGCTGCTGTGCAGGCCGGTGATGATCTCTCGGTAAGTGCCGCCAATGACACTGCTACCCCAGCCAGCCACGGCCCCGCCGGATGGCGGCGCGCTGGTAAACGTAAAAGTGGCAGCGCGGTTCACGGTGTAGCTTTCCACTCCTTCACCCACCGGCGCGAAGCGGGCATCCTTGTTGTCGTGGTCTGGATGGAATGGGTGGACAAAAGGGTTGGTCCGGTCGTCGTAAGGCAGCGAAATGCTACAGGCCAAGCTGCTGCCGCTGGTGACGTTGCCGCTGCCCGTAACCACCCGCCCGGCGGGCAAATGCGCCGCAGAAATGCGTCTCGCAGATGCCAGGTCGGAAGCTTTCAACAAGCTCTGTGAGGTGGCGATTCCAAGGTCATTTGGAGCCACCGCCAAGGGGCCGAGATAGGCCTTGGAGAGCAGTTTGGTCACGCCGTTATCCGCCACATGGAGCAGTGTGCGCAGCTTGAAACGACCGGGAGTGGCCGTCCCCGTCTGGGCAGGCGGCGCGGCAATCGTCACCTTGGGAGTCACGCCATATCCACTGCCGCCGGCAGTGATGATGAAGCCCGTCACACTGCCGTTGCTCATTTGGGCCACGGCCGATGCCGGCTGCGCCCCAAGACTCGGCGCCGCTAGGGTCACCGTCGGCGCAGAAAAGTAGCCGGAGCCCGCGCCGGTGAGGGTGAAACCCGTCACGCGATTGTTGCTGACTGACGCCGTCGCGGTCGCCTGCACCGATTCTGGAGGAGCCGAAAAGGTGACCGTGGGCGGGGTGGTGTAGCCGGCCCCGGCATTAGTTCGGGGGGTGGCGTTCACCGTGTCGCCGGAGAGGGTGGCGTTAAACGTCGCCGTGACAGGCGAAACGAAAGCCCCGCCGCTGAGGTTCACCGTGGGGGGACTGGTGTAGCCGGTCCCGCCATTGTTTACGGTGAATCCCGTCACCAGACCGCTTGCGATCGACGCCGTCGCCGTGGCTTGCACCGCAGCGGGTGGAACGGCGATGCCGACCGTGCTCGGAATCACCGAGTAAGCTCCATTCGCTCCCTTTACCACGGTGCTGACGGTAAATTGAGTGGCATTTCCCACCGCAGTGGGCGGGATATCGCCGCCGGTGGTCGTTCCCCCAGTGAAGTCGAGGGAGGGTGCGGTGGTGTAACCGGATCCAGAGTTGGTGATGGTAATGCCAGTCACCGACCCGCCGGTAAGAATCGCCGTGGCAGTGGCACCCGTACCGCCGCCGCCAGTGATGGTGACGGTTGGCGCCACCGAATAACTCATGGTTCCCGGAGTGATTGAAAAACTGTCCGCCGTCAGCCCGAGAGTGGCAGTGGCCGTCGCTCCGCTTCCCGTGCCGCCGGTAATCGTCACTGTTGGTGGCGTGGAATAACCCGTGCCAGACAAGGCCTTGGTAATGGTCCAGTTTCCCGCTGTGCCGCCGAGCGTGGCGGTGGCTCTAACCCTTGCAGGCGGCGCGGTGATCCCCACCGTAGGAGCCGACGAGTAATATCCACCGGGACTATTCACTTCGATCACACCCACGCTTTTTCCCGCCAGTAGCGCCGTAGCGGTGGCTTGGCTGCTGGCAGCGGGCGCGGCGACGGTGATCGTCGGCGCGGTCCGATACGCTGAACCGTTTAGGGTTCGTGTCAAAGAGGCCACTGTTCCGGCCGACAAGACAGCGGTGGCCGTCGCCGTAACCGCTGGTGTAGGCGCGCTAAGCGTCACGAGCGGGGCGGTCGGGTAGCCAAATCCACCGTCGGCTAGGGTGATCGAACTCACGACCCGGGTCGTGGCGTTGGCCGTCGAAGTCGCGGTCGCGACCTTCATATCGTTGTTCGCTGGCGCAGTGATGGTGACGACGGGGGGCGAGGTGTAGCCCGAGCCGCCCGAGCCGCCCGAGCCAGCCACCTGCAAGCCGGTAACCACCCCGTTGGTCAAAGTCGCGGTCGCGCTGGCGGGATTGGACACCTTGTTGCTGACACTGTTGAAGCTGATGTCCCCCACCCACAAGCCAGCGAGCGAATCCTTTTTCGCACTGATTGGAAGATACACATCCATCAAATTCGAGCTTTCCGTGATCCGCAGAAGCGAGGCATACAACGCCCCCACCGGACCCGTCATCGATGCACGATTGATACCAAAGCTCAGCTCGATGGTGGCCTGCGGTGCGATCACCTCGGTCTGTGACGCGCCGAAGGCCGCCTCGCTCCAGGTGGCCGTGGCTGCATTATAGGTACGGCGCATGAGCGAAACCGAACCAGCAATGGCGGTTTGAAAGGAAGGTTCTGCCTCACTGGCCGTGGGGCTGAGGGTGACGGTGACCAGCGCGGCGGTGCGGTTGCGAATGCGCAGCTTGATGTCCGAGAGGGCGCGGCCGAAGTGCAGACCGCCGCCAGTGCTCAGACTGAACTCAAGAGGCGCGTAATACTCACCCGCAACCTTGGCGGAGAACCAATACGCCTGATTCCGATCCACCCGCTCGGTGGTGGTGGAGAACAACTGAACTGGGTTGGTCGATCCCAAGTTGCCACCCGTGTATTTGAAAACTTTCGAACTGCTGGCGATGGCCGCAGGGAAGGTGGCGAAGTAGTTGGCGAAGGTCGGAAACGTGCTGCCGTTTTTATAAGTGGGAAAGCCCAGCAGGTTGGCGCCGTTACGGACCCAGGAATTGGTGGGAATCTGCGGCGCCTGCTTGAGAGTGACCGTGTAAGTGTCGGTGGAACTGCCGATACACTTGACCAGGTAAGCGCGCTGGCCTGCCAGTCTGGAGAGCGTGGTCGAGGCACTGTCGCCGCGTTTCCAGGTGCTCCACTCGGCCGTGCCGCCCGACGGGATCATCTGCGAGTCCATAAACTGGACTTGGTCGGGATTGGAGTTCCAGCTCCAGACCTCGGTGATGTTGGCGGTGCTACCACTATTCGGCAGCAGGTTGTCAATGGTGTCGTAACCGGCATCCCCGTGCAGGTAGATGGCGTTCCAACCGCCCTTGAGCGTGTAGGTTTCGGTCTTCCACTGCGCGTGGGCGGTGGCGGTGATAAGCAGCGGGAAAAGAGTAACGAGAATTTTTTTCATCGAACGGAGAGGCGGTAGAATTCTGAGGTGCTGGAGCGCGGCGCAGTGAACGCGGAAACAATCCCGACATCCGAGGCCTGATAGCCGTTGGAGCCTGTGCCGGGAGTGCCCACCGCAAACGGCACGCGTGCCCAGGTCTTCATGTCTAGCGAACTTTCGATGGTGTAAACCTTGCCAGTGATCGCGAAGAACTCGAAGCGCACGTTGTCCGCGAGCTTTTCCTTGATGCTCAGGCCGAAGATCTCCGTGGCATCGCCCGCGAAGGTACCAGCGACGTATTCGAAGAGGTTCGATTGGCCGTCTTTGTCGAAGTCGCCGTCCTTGTCGATGCGCGTGAGATCCCACTCGCCGTTGTCATTCTGATAGTAACCAGCCTGATAAAGCTGCCAGGCTTCCCAGTCGTCGGGCAGGCCGTCCTTGTCTAGGTCCGCACCGAGCGTTAGATCCAAACAGACGCGCTCACTCCCCTTACCTGCCGTGAGATTTCCCGAAACCTCGATCGGGTAGAACAACGAGCCGTTCATCGAGACCACCAAGCTGAAGAGCCCGCCGGCGGCCACCGCCTTGTCGGTGTAGAACGTGGTGCCGCTGCGGTTCTGGTCGAGCCGCATGTTGAGTTCGTAGCTGCGGTCGATCTGGCTGGAGGTGATGGGCGTGCGTCCGACTTCGACGCCGCCCTTGAGCAGAACCACCTCCGCGCCCTCGGCGGTGACCGTCTGGCCCACTTGGTCGCGCACCACGCCGTAGAGCGTGTAATACGGAGCGGGCGGGAAGGCACTGGCGATGCCCATGGTCAGTAGGAGGCTGAACACACAACGCAGGGCAAGTGTGAGACAGTTTCCAAAACTCGCCTTGTTCGGGAGCATTGATTTTTTATGGTTATGGGTTAGTCTTCTCTAAGAAGAGGGTTAATCTTCTCTCAAACGGGCTATAGCTTATAGTTAATCTTTTCGAACCTGTTCGCAATAGAAAATCGACGAATCACCCTAAAGCGTCGACGAATCGCATGGTCTGCCGTTTCGGAGCGGTTTTGTGGGCTCATGCGGGATTTTCCTCTCGCGAGTCAGTCACGATTCGTTTACCTGCTGCAGCAAGTTGAGGAATGACCGCGTTGCAACACACCAAGGGGACCGAGCGATGACCAACCTACATTTGGGCGATCATGTGACTAAAAGCCGACAGTTTCCCCACTTTTGGAAACTGCAGATCAGCGCCTGGGTTGCTTACACGCTTCTTCAGGTAATCGTAGGTGGTCTGCTGATCGCTACCGGAATTTTTCCGCGCGGATCAGAAGCATTGCTCCTCGAATGGATCCTACTCAAGTCAGCCTACGGATTTCTGATCACCAGCTCCCTTCGCACGCTGTTTATTCAGATTCATTCGAGGAAGTGGCATCCCCTGCGAGTGGCTATCTTACTTCTGGGGATTTCCATCTCGTGCACAGCGGTTGAAATTTTCCTCACCACTCAGATTCCATTTCTGCGAGAGCTCTTCAGGCCCCTAACAGCCACTCTTTCGATAGGAACCAGTATGATGGTGCTAGGATTTTATATGGATCTCTTCTTTTTAGCAATTTGGATCGGGTTCTATTTCACAGCCTCGCTCTTTTTTGACTCCGTTGAACTGATTCGCCGCCAGCAGAAAAGCGAGCTTGCGCTTCTCAGATACCAAATGCAGCCCCACTTCCTTTTCAACGCCCTCACCGCAGTCATGGCCGTGAGTGATGACAAAGAGAAAGTGGAGACGCTCACCCAGTCACTGGCTGATTATCTCCGCTTCTCGCTGAGCAAGAGTGATGAAGATCAAGCGCCTCTGGAAGAAGAGCTGAATGCCCTAGAGAACTATCTCCATGTGGAAAAGATCCGATTCGGTGCGAATCTCGTGTGCCGGATCGATGCGGATCAAGAGACGCGCTCCTTACAAACTCCCAAGCATCTCGTGCAACCGCTTCTCGAAAATGCGATTAAGTATGGCCAGCAGACCAGCCCGATGCCGCTCTCGATCCTTATTCAGGCACGACTCGCAGACGGAGAGCTTCACCTCACGGTTGAGAACACGGGATCGTGGGTAGAGCCTTCTTCCGCATCATCTCGTGGAAAAGACAACGGCATCGGTATCGCAATCAGCAATCTCCGCCGACGCCTCCAACTGATCTACGGCAACCTCGCTTCCCTGACCTATGAAAACTCCCCGCGTCGTGTGCTCGCACGCGTGACGCTTCCGATCGTTTCTCGCCGGAAAATAGACGTTCCAATTTCATAAAGCCATGAACAGCAATCCTCAAACCCCGGCTTCTCCGCCGCGTTTCCGCGTCATTTTGGTGGATGACGAGCCCACGGCCAGAGTCCAACTCACCAACCGTCTCAGATCCCACCCCGAGATCGAGATCGTAGGAGAAGCGGAAAATGTGACCTCGGCAAACGATCTGATTCAAACGCTCAAACCGGACCTGATTTTTCTCGATATCCAGATGCCAAAAAAGAATGGCTTCGCCCTTCTCCCGAAGCTTGAAAAGCTCACTCCCCAGCCAGCAGTCGTCTTCGTCACAGCCTATGACGAGTATGCCATCCGGGCCTTCGAGGCCAATGCCTTAGACTATCTCACTAAGCCAGTCAGCTCAGCGAGGCTTGCCAAGACGATCCTACGCCTGTCCAAGCCGCCGGTTTCTGAAACGGGCGTGCCTCATCCAGTCGCCAAAGCAGGAGAACGACTTGAAGCCGAGGACCTCGTGTCACTTCGGAGTAAATCTCTTTCCATGATGGTGAAAGTAGGGGAAATCGCCGCCATTGAGGCTCATGGCGACTATACCCGGATCCTCCTGAATGAAGGCAAAACCCTCATGATGAAACAGACCCTCTCCCTCTGGGAGAGCCAACTGCCCACCGATCTCTTCGCCAAAACCGGTCGCAGCCTGCTCGTGAACACTCAGTCCGTGGTCAAGCTGGTGAAAAAAAATCTCCACACATGGGAGCTTCAGCTGCAGGGTACCGAGGAACTGATTCAACTCAGCAACCTGGAGAGCAAACGCCTCCGGGCCTTGCTGTAAAAAAGCAGAATTAACGTAAGCATGGTCCTAAGCGCCTTGCGCAGTAGGGTGCTACGGCGGATTCATCGATGTCAAAATCGCACCCACCGAGCCGCGAGGAAGATGCGGATTGAAAAACCGGCACAGAAAGCCATCCTGTGCCCATGTCATCTGATCGCTTGTCCATTCCTCAGTACGCCATGGCCCTCGCCCACGTTGCGAGCCTGCGTTCCGAGGATCCCTACCGCAAGGTCGGCGCGGCCGCGCTGGACTTCGACAATCGCGTGATCGGCACCGCCTACAATGGCCTCGCGCCCGGCTACAACCCCCACCCCGGATTCTGGGATGACCGCGACGCACGCCAAAAATTCATGCTCCACGCGGAGGTGAACCTCTGCAGCCTTTTCCGTCGCGGCGAGGCAAAAATCGTCGCGACCACCACCATGCCCTGCACCGCTTGCATGCAGACTCTCTGCGCTTATGGCATCAAGGAAATCTACTACCGCGACATTTATCACGTCTCAGACGCACCGGAGATCGCCGCACTCTATCAGGTGAAACTCGAACAAGTTTCCGATTTCCCCCTTGGCTAAAGCAGCCACATCCGCTTTGGCCAGCCGCCCCCTGTCACAGATCGATTCTTTCACCACCCTTTGCGGCGCTCCGATAGATGGCTTCGATGACCTCGACCGCCTTACGCGCTTCGGATGCCGATGTGGCGGGCTCCCTGCCCTCACGGATCGCCCGGACGACATCCTCGAAATTCCGCTGGTGTTGGTGAAATTGAATCGCCTTGGGATCGTTGCCACCAAAGCTTATTTCCGACCCACGCATGAGGGTGCTGCGAATGAACTCATCTTCGGGGGCTTCATTTTGAAATTCCCAAAGCTCGAAGGCTTCATCGGCCAAATAAACTGAGCCTTCGGTGCCAGCCAATTGCACCCGCGCCGGTTGGCCGGATTTTGACCAAGTGCAGGTGGATCCCTCGATGACCCCATAAGCACCACTCGCGAACTCAAGCATGGCAACCGCCATGTCCTCGACTTCAATGCGCTCGTGAGCCAGACAAGCAGTTCGTGCCTGCACCGACTTCACCGGCCCGGCGAGGTGAAGCAAGGCATCGATGCTGTGGATCCCCTGGTTCATCAATGCACCACCTCCATCCAGCGCCCATGTCCCACGCCAATCTGCCGAGTCGTAATACGCTTGGCTGCGAAACCACTTCACGTAGCAAGACGCCGAAACGATCTGCCCCAAGCGCCCGCCATCGCAAGCTTGCTTGAATGCAGCCATCGCGGGATGAAAGCGCCGGTTCAGAATAGCCGCCAAGGTTTTCCCGCTCGCTTGAGCCGCAGCGATGAGGCGGTCGATCCGCTCGGTGGAAACTTCGAGTGGCTTCTCACAAATTACATGTTTCCCCGCTTCAAGCGCCGCGAGGACTGGCTCCAAGTGGGCACCCGACGGCGTCGCAATCGTGACGATATCCAACTCAGTATCTGCTAGAAAAGCGGCAAGCGATCCATGCGCCACCGCTCCATATTTCGTAGCGAGTGCCACCGCACTCTCCGAGCGATGATTGAAAACGGAACGCAAAGTCCCGCCGCTCATCGCTTGGATCGCCTCCGCATGAAACGCACCAATGATCCCCGAACCGATGATGCCGAAATTCATCGCAGCTGAAATCCTCGGCGAATCGCTTAGATCACCGAGGTTTCTTGATTCGTCATCGCCACCCGTGGCCATCGGCCTCACGCGTGGGAAGCGGAGGCACGGCGAATTTCCCGCATCAAGCTGCGAGTCTCTTCCTGCCAATCATTGAGAACCTCGCGAGAAAGCTGCACGCGATCGGAAACCGATTTTTCCAACTCATGATAATTGGCAGAAAGCTTCTCCACCATTTCGTGAAGGGCATCTGCCGCACGATGAGCCGCCGATGCTGGATGTTGGCGCATTTCCGCCAAGTGCAGTTGCGCCTTGCGACGGGCCTCACCCATCTCCGCGAGAAGGATCCGACCATCTGGCACACGGCGGAGACCCTCAGCCAGACCGAGTTTCGAAAGCGTCCAGATCGTCCACTTGCTCGGATCCCACTGCCATGGTTTCACTCCATTGCGGTAGTCATGCTGAAACTCGTGGTGGTAGTTGTGGTAGCCCTCACCGAAGGTCAAAAAGGCCATCACCGCGCTGTCGCGAGCACTGTGGCTGGTTGAATACGGCTGACGCCCTACCGTGTGACAAAGCGAGTTGATGAAGAAAGTGCAATGCTGAGCGACGACAACTCGGGCCACCCCGGCAAGGAGAAAACCACCGAGCGCGCCGGTCGCAGGATCCATGCCATTTGAGAGATTCCAATAGTACCCGAGAATCGACGGGAGGATCAGCCCCACGACCAATGCGATCCAGTGAACGTAGCGATGTTGCAGCATCACCCACTTGTCCTTGCGGAGGTCAGCGACATTGTCCAACGGTGGCTCGGGGTCGAGCTTGAAGAGTAGCCAGCCGATGTGCGCCCAAAAGAAGCCCTTGGAAATATCATAAGGGTCCTCGTCGTGATCGACATGCTTGTGATGCCGGCGGTGATCGGACGCCCAGTTGAGGCAGGAATTTTCAAATGCGCAGGCTCCGAAAATCAGGGTGAACAATTTCACCGGGAGCTTCGCCTTGAACGACAAATGCGAGAAAAGTCGGTGATACCCGACCGTAATGCTCATCATCGTCGCAGTGACGTAGAAGAAGAACATCAAAAACTGGAACCAGTTGATTCCGTAGTGGAAAAGGTAAATCGGAACACCGATGAGTGCCACGAGGGCGGTGCCGATGAGGAATGAGCTGGTGACCCAGTTCACTCGGTTGAAAGGAATACGGTACATGTTGAGCAGGATTAGGAACCTCGTCACAGCCGGATGTTTAACCGAACGGTCGGTGCAACTGCACACCGATAGTGACAAGACAATTTGTGATAAGCCACATCGCCGCACCAAGCAAGCCCACTTTTTTCGGAAACCCAACAGGTTCTGGCTTGACATCTCGGGGCCTGCCCAATAAGAACCGCGCCCCGAGATTTCTACGGAACCAACCAAAACAACCAATTATTATCGCATGCGTGGAGTGACCATGAAGAAAGGCGAGCCTGTTGACCGGGCTCTCAAGCGCCTTAAAACCAAGCTGGATGCCGAGGGTATCCTTGAAGAGATGCGCCGCCGCCGTGCATTTGAGACCCCGACCGAGCGCAAGCAACGCAAGCTTCGTTCCGCTTCGAAGCGTAATAAAATCCGCTGGCGTTTCTCGACGGGCCCAGTGATGGACCGCCCCGAAGGCATGATTTAATTTCATTGGTTCCAAGGTTTTCGGTTTAAAACGGGTGTCAATTGGCACCCGTTTTTTTATTCTCATCCCCTCCCCCGAATAAACTTAGAATCCGCAGCTGGGATGCGGCTGGGATGCAGCTGGGGTGAGCAGATGAGTCAGGCGCAGGCACTGGTGACAGAGGCTCGGTGAGATGATTCTCAATCTGTTTCAGGTACGACTCATTGATTATCAATCCATGCGTGGCGGCGGAAGTGCCTTTCCGTGTCTCGTGCACCGGGGTTCCGTTCCGTTGTAAACAAGCACCCGAACATGATGTAAAAGTTTTTTTACATCGCGTAACGGAAGGCACACATGGCGCACGGGGGAGGATGAATCGCAAAGCGAGGATTTCGCGAAAATGAGTTGGTTTGGACGGATTCCGAGAGTATACCGAACGCCCATGAGCGAGGCGGCAAATCAGATCAAGAAACCCCGCGTCAACGTCCGACGCCCAGACGTGATGGAGCGGGTCTCGGCAGAGGTCGCGGTGCATTTCCACTCAAGCATCGTCGAAAAGCTCCGCGACAGAGGTGGGAAAATGACCATCGCCAACACCACAGTCCTGCTCGCCGAGCAATTTGGCTTTTGCTACGGCGTGGAGCGCGCGATCGACCTCGCCTACGCCTCGCGCCGAGTGTTCCCAGAAAACCGCATCTTCCTCATCGGGGAAATCATCCATAACCCCGACGTCAACCGCCACCTCAGGGAAATGGGAATCGTTTCACTTCCTTGGCAAGAATTGGATGCAAGCTACGACGACCTCACCGAAGATGATGTGATCATCGTGCCGGCCTTTGGTGCCCCCACGCATTTCATGGACAAGGTGGAATCGCGGGGTTGCTATGTGGTGGACACGACCTGTGGCGATGTCATGAAGGTCTGGCGCCGTGTTCGAGGCTACGCAAAGGACGGAATCACCTCGATCATTCATGGAAAATCCAATCATGAAGAAACCCGCGCGACCGCCTCCCGCGCCCTCGGGGAAAATGGCGATGGCCATTTCCTCGTGGTCCTCAGCTTGTCCGATGTCGACTACGTCTGCGAATTTCTCCGCAACGGCGGCGATAAGGTGGCCTTCCTGATGCGCTTCCAAGGCGCTCACTCACACGGCTTCGACCCAGATCTCCATTTATCGAAAATCGGTGTGGCCAATCAGACGACCATGCTCAAATCTGAGACCGAAGAAATCCAACACCGACTCCGCAAGGCGATCACCGCCCGAGATGGGAACGACGGGGCATTCCAAATGTTCGACACCATCTGCGGTGCCACCCAAGAACGCCAAGACGCTCTGTTTGAAATGCTGCGCAAGCCGATGGATCTTCTCTTGGTAGTCGGCGGGTACAACAGCTCGAACACCGCCCACCTCGTGGAGATCGCCGAGCCGGAATTGCCAACCTTCTTCATCCGCGGTGCCTCATGCATCCGCTCGCTTGAAGAAATCGTCCACTACGACCTCCATCACCATGAGGAAAAAACCTCGGATTACTCACGCTTGTTCTCGCCAGAACGCCCAGTGACGGTCGGGATCACTGCGGGCGCCTCTTGCCCGAACAACCTGATCGAGGAAACCCTCGTGAAGATTTTTGAACTGCGCGGCATCCCTCGCGATGCGCTCGCCACCGATTGATCAGGTGTACTTCATGAAGGCGGTGTAAACCTCCGATGGGATGTCGAGAAGCGCATAGTCTTTCGACGACACGAACAGCAGGCTCTGCTTGCCCTTGCCGAGCAGCTCATTGTCCGAGCCAAAAATCTGATGCTCCAACGTGCAGAACTTGCGGTTGAAATCAGCCACACGGATCTTAACCGTGATCGTATCAAACTCGCGGGCCTCACGTACAAACTTATGCTCAAACGAGCGGGTGAGAATGTAGAATTTCGACGTCTTCAGATCGAAGTCAGGCATCGCCGTATTGAAAAACAATTCGCGAGTTTTCCCGACAAACAAAGCGTACATGCCGAAGTAAACATTCCCCACCGAGTTGGTATCCGCATACGTGGCAATCATGGAATACACGAACCACTTACCCTCAAAATGCCCGCCGAGCGCGTGGTGATCATCAGGCGCCACCACATCAGCGCCGGTCGCGACATTGACGGTCTTGGTGATGGCCTTGATCGCCGGGATTTCTGAGGCCGCCTCGATCACCTCACCCGCTCTCTCCGTGACCACTCGCAGCAAGTCAGCGTTGAACACCAACCACAAAACGTAGGCCAATGGCAAAATCGACCCGACCACCAGCAGCATGGTTTCGCTCTTGAGATAGCCGAATGCGAAAATCGCCAGCGACATGCTCGCCATCGAGAACATCCGGATTTGTGGCAGCGGTTGTTGCGAGTTCGGCACAAAACAGCGCGCGATCGCAAGCGCCGCATACCCCACAAAAAACGAGGCGTAGAACACCATGAAATACTCCAGCTCAAGGCGCAAAAATATCCCAATCAAGGTGATCAGCCCGACCAGCAGGAACGTCGGGATCGGCGAGCCCAAAATTTGCTTGGGAATCAGCGAGACGAGCATGTTTTCGCTCTTCTCCACATTTTTGCCGAGGAACCACTTGAGTGCGACATAGCCGCTATCAAGGGTAGTGAGGGCACAAATCGAGAGGAACGAGAAATAAGCCAAAGGCAGCGACTCACCGAGTGTTTTGTAGTTCCGGTTGAAATACTGAGTGATTAGGTCGTGCGCATAATTGAAGCCATCCAGACCCTCCACAGCAGCGAACTGATCACCGCGCTGAGTCATCACCCAAAGCGCCAGGCACCCGTGAAAAAGCAGCATGAGAAAGAAGATCGCCCCCCCGAAGAAATAACTGGCACGGATCGACGTCTTCTCGCGGTGGATTTGGATCGCACGCTGCCAGTGCTGGAGGTCAAGCCATGGCCCGACCAAGAGCCCGATCACCAGTGGAATCGCGTACCCCCAAAAGCTCGCACCCTTCCATTCCGCCTGAAATGGCGACACCCATGGAGTGACCGCTGGCAAAAGGGGCTTCAAGCCCAACAAAATCAGCCCAACGCAGACCACGAGCAGGCCACCCAACATTCCGTGGCTCAGCTTGATCTTTTGGATCCCAAATTCCTCACCAAACAGACACCCAGCCGCAAGGATGACGAAGACAATCAGGCAAAGATAAAGCCCGAGCAAGGGGCCCACCGCCAATTGGAGCGGCACGAAGAGGTAGTTCACCAACGCAAACACCGTAAGCGTCAGCGCCACGATCTGGTAAAGATACAGGATTAACCGAAACGGCTTGGCAAATTTATCGAAAAACAAGGCCAGCGATTCCTGCCCCCCGCTTTGGCGCTTCGCGACAATCTGCGTGAGAAACCCAAACAACATGAGCCCAAGCGCATTCGGAATCGCAAACATCAACAGCCCCTGCAGCCCGAACATGAAGGACATCTGGACACTGAAAAACAATCCCAGACCCCACATCCACGAAAGCGCCACGGAATTTCCCCAAAGCACTGCATTGAACCAACGAAAATTCATAATGTCCGTCAAAGAACCTCCAATTCCCTCAGGGAGCAAGCTAGATTGTCTGCGGATTCCCAATAATCCCATGACTCGCGCCCCCCCGATTTCGTCACAGAACCCGCCACCCCCCTCCAACCCACAAAGTTTTTGCCTCCAGCGCAGATTCGCCTTGAGACAATCCGCGCAGTGGAGAGACTCTGCCCCCGGCCCAAGAATTTCCATTGATGCCGACAGCATCACCCTCTTTACTCACCGCGCCCCAAACAACGGCAGCCCGAACATTTCATGATTGAGAACATCCGCAAATACACTGGCTTGATGACCGTGGTCTTCGTGATCCTTTTCATTAGCTTTTTCTTCCTCGACTCCAGCTCCGTCCAAAACGTGGGTGGAGGCCAAGCCGTCCTAAAAATCGACGGCCGAACCTACTATGATAAGGAGTACAACAACCTCGGCGCCAGCTCGTTCGAACTCGCCTCAAATCTCGCACGCTCCGGCGACTTCGGACTTTATCAATTCTTGATGAGCCTCTCCGCCGGTGCCACCAGCGAGAAAACCGCTTCCGAAAAGTTCTTCATCGGGCGCATGATCCTCCGGAATGCCAAAGAAGAATTCGGCGTATTCCCCGGCGATGAAGAAATCTCGACCTACCTCCGGTCGCTCCGCGTCTTCTCGGGCCCCGACAATAAATTCAGCCCTGAGACTTACCAGAACTTCATCGATAAAGGCATCGGCCGCCTCGGCATGACCGAAAAAGACCTCCGCGAACTCGCCTCCGATGTGCTCGCCTCTAAGAAAATCAACGCCATCATCGGCTCCGGCCTCAGCGTCGACCGCGACGCCGCCACCAAAAACCTCGCCCTCGAAAACCAACAAATCACCGGCGAACTCGCAAAACTCCAACTGACGCCCTACGAGGAGAAAATCCAGCCGACCGAGGAGGAAATCAAAAAATACTGGGAGCGCATCTCAGATTCATTCACCACCGAACCCCGCCGGAAGTTCACTTACATCATCGCCACTCCTGCCGCTACCGCTGAACCAAAAGAGGACGATGCCGCCGAGCCAGCGGTCGATCCAAATGCCAGCGAGGAAGTGAAAAAAGCGGCCGCCGCGAAGAAAGAAGAAGCCAAAGCGAAGCGCGCCGCAGCCGCAGCTGAGGAACGCCGTAAAAACCAACTCGCCCTCGACGGCCAAGTCGATGACTTCCTCTTCAAGCTCGAAGACCAACAAGGCTCGGGCTTCGAAGACCTCGCCAAGGCCAATCAGTGGGAAGTGAAAACTTCCGAACTCCTGCCGCGCAGCGCAGCACCCAAGGAGCTCGACGTCGCCCTCCGCTCGTCAAGCCGCGGCGGCAAGGCCATCGATCAACTCTTCCAAATCCAAGAAACCAGCGACCCATTCTCAAAAATCTCGGAAGCCATCGCCATCGGCGAAAACCAATGGATCGTCGCACGCCTCGATGCCGAAGAGAAATCCCGCCCAAAAACCTTCGAGGAAGCACGCGCCGAAGCACGCGCCCAGTTGATTTCGGAAAAGGCTGCCGAGGCCATGAAGACCGCCGCAACCGATGCCATCACCAAGATCAAGACCTCTCTGGTCGCCGGGAAATCCTTTGCCGACGCCGCCAAGGAGGCTGGCATCACCGAACATAAGGCATTCTCCGCCATCAAGAGCAGCTACCGCCCCGACAGCGCCACCGAGCCACAAAACCTGTTCGAGTCAGCTCGCACGATCGACCCAGGCACCATCGCCGAGGTGATCACCGAGAGTGACCGCGCTTTCATCCTCTACGTCGCCAAACGCGAAGTGGTGAAGGAAGCCGACGCCGCAGCCAAAATCGATGCCGAACTCGCATCGCGCGCAAACGAAAACGAAACCATCGCTTTCGCCTCGTGGATCGCCGCCCGCACCGAAGCCGCCAAGGTCGAGCAACTCTACAAAAACTGATCCGCTCGGATCCTCTGGTCGCGCCACTGCTCACCCATGTCAGACGACCTTCAAGACCTCTTCGACGAGGCCAACGGCCACCTCGCCGTTGGCGAGTTTGACGAAGCCATCACGCTCTACCGACGCTGCGTCGCGATCGATGCCACGTTTTTCGATGGTTGGCACGCACTCGGCATGGCCCTGCTGAAAACTGGCCACCTCAAGGAGGCCATCGGCTGCGGCCTTCAGTCGGTCGCCCTCCAACCCAACGACCTACTCGCTTGGACCAGCCTTTCCCAAATGTACGTCCGCGACGGCAACATCCCCGAGGCAGAATCCGCCAAAGGCAATGCCCGCATCCTGTCGCTCGGCGGAAAAGTGGTGAAATCCTAGGACCGAACCTCAAGCACCCACTTCCGGTTCTTGCACGAGTGGCACCACCTGTGTTTTCCTCGCCTGAGAGCGCAACGCTCCCATCCACTCGCGGATGACCGATCTCTCGCTTTTTCCTAACATGTTCTACATCACCACCGCCATCGACTACACCAACGGCTCACCACACATCGGCCATGCCTATGAAAAGGTCCTCACCGATGTGATCGCCCGCTACCGCCGACTTCGGGGCGATGAGGTGTTTTTCCTCACCGGCGTGGATCAACACGGCCAAAAAGTTCAACAAACCGCAGAAAAGGAAGGGGTCTCTCCCGCAGAGTTTGTCGCCCGCACCACGCTGAAATTCTCAGCACTCTGGGAGAAGCTCGACGTCCGCTACGATGGCTGGGCGGAAACGATCGATCCTCGCCACCAAGCCTGCGTCCGCTCGATCCTCAGCGAACTCAAGGAACAAGGCCAACTCTACAAGAAAACCCACGCCGGCCACTACTCGGTCCGCCAAGAACAATTCCTCCAAGATCGCGACCGCGACGAACAAGGGAATTTCGGCCCAGAATGGGGCGAGGTGGTCGAGGTGGAGGAA
Source organism: Akkermansiaceae bacterium (assembly GCA_029866215.1). GTDB lineage: Bacteria > Verrucomicrobiota > Verrucomicrobiia > Verrucomicrobiales > Akkermansiaceae > Luteolibacter. The sequence goes on along the minus strand of JARWZU010000018.1, from coordinate 6,003 downwards.
GAGAACTGGTATTTTAAACTCAGCGATCACACTGACTGGCTCAAGGGATTCATCGAAAACCACCCAGAGGTGATCATCCCCGCCTTCCGGAAATCCGAACTGCTCAACGCTCTCGAAAAAAACTCCGGCATCGACCTCTGCATCTCACGCCCCAAGGAACGCCTTCAGTGGGGCATCGAGTTCCCCTTCGACGAAAATTTCGTCACTTACGTCTGGTTCGATGCACTCATCAACTACATTTCCTTTGCCGGCTACAAAGCTTCCGCGGATGCCGGACTCCCAGATTTCTCAAAACTCTGGACCGCAGAAAATCGCCCCGTCCATGTGATCGGTAAGGACATCTTGATCCCCGCCCACGGGATCTACTGGCTCTGCATGCTCCATGCCATGGGATTCACCGACGCAGAAATGCCGCGCCTCCTCGTCCACGGCTGGTGGAACATCCGCGGTGAAAAAATGGCAAAGTCCACCGGCAATGTGGTGGACCCCAACGAGCTTGCTGAGAAGTTCGGCATCGAGGCGGTGCGCTACTACCTCGTCCGCGACATCGTCACCGGCAAGGATTCAGACTTCGACATGGATCGGCTCATCATGCTGTTCAACACCGAGCTGGCCAACGAACTCGGCAACCTCTGCAACCGCGCCCTCAACATGAGCCAACGCTTCACCGGCGGCATCCTCCACCAAGGCGGCCCGCTGACTGAGGATGAAACCGCTCTCCAAGCCTCACTCGCGGACTCCACCGCCGCATACCAGAACGCCATGGACGAGTTCGATGTTTCAAAAGGGCTGGAAGCACTCAGCCGCCACATCGTTCATTGCAATGGATACGCCGAGCGCATGAAACCCTGGGAACTCAATAAAAACCCGGAAAACAAGGAGCGCCTCGCCACCGTTCTCTATCACCTCACCGAGAGCGTCGCGCATGCCTCGGTGCTGCTATCGCCCATCCTACCCGCCGCCGCCGCGAAACTCGCCGAGCAGCTCCAGCTCCCCAGCCTGACCACGCTCAAGCTGACCGACCTCCACTGGGGCCTCCTGCCAGACCACCACACGATCGCCGTACCCCAACCGATTTTCCCACGCATCGTCTCCGAAAAGCCCGCGTAGGCTCCACAAAACGGCTACCCTAGCCATTCTGCTAGAAAACCAAAGCGCCCTCGGCCCATCGGTTACCGCTGGCGTTTGAATTGAATTTCTTGATGTTCGAATTGCCGCGAATGCCACCGCAAATCCGCTTCGCTTGCGGATGATCGAGACTCATTAGAAAGTACTAGAGATGGTTTTTTCCACTGCGTCTCCCCGGTCTTGATTCGACTCATCCGATCCTGCCGCCCCCGCTCCGATGGGGGCAATGGAGGCTCTGTGCGGCGTCAAGCCAAACGCCATGAACATTCTGTAAAAAAATTGAAAAAATCACTTCACAAACTCGGACTTTCCATTATGTTTTGGTCGTTCTGAGACGGCTTTGGCCCCTCAAAACTGCAGTCTCAAGAGGCTGGGCCTTCTGTTTCGTTTTGATCTCCGGGGGGAAGTCAACCGAACTCGGCCCAAGCGTGATTCTGTACTAAAACGCGTGCTGCGAAATCCGGGGGGAATTCCAGCACGCGTTTATTGTTTGGTAGCGGTGCCTTCAAAAATGGAGGTCAGACGCCACGTTCCTCCCACGCCAACCGATTTACTCCGAGCGACCGGCTCAGACAGTCGCCCACCCAGGTCTCCGGAAGCTCACTCCAGATCCTTGAGCCAGTCCCCACCAGAAATCCGCTGGGATTCATCGACCATGCCGAGCCATTCCCAAACAAAGGCACTCACCACTTGGCTGTCGTGCTGGACCACCTCGGTCGCAACACGCCGATACTCACTCCCCTCAATCTCACCTGCGGAAATCCCCTCAAAAACATCCAACGCCGCTAGCATTGGGCCATCCACCTGATAAATCTCACCCTGAATCTCATACCCACTTGGATCAAGGATCAAACCCGGATACCAGTCGATGCGGTACATCCGCCCGATGATGCTTCCAGCCGCAACAAACGCAGCACCGGCCATGCGAAAATGGTTAGAGCCACCCCGCCGGAGCGTGCCGTAAACAAACACCAAATGACGAGGCTCTTGCATATTACAAACCGGAGCCAATCACGAGTTCGGCCGGTAGCCAATCTCATTGTCGAGTGCCTGCTTGAGATCATCCAGTCCCAGCCCGCTCTCAGCGGAAATCGGCAGGATGTCGATCTTCGGAAAACGAGAGCGGAAAACTTCGAGGTTCTCAGCCGCTCCCTCAAGGTCCATTTTATTGGCGATGATCTTCCACGGGAAGCGCGCGAGGTCATCATCATATTCCTTCACCTCGCGGCGGAGAATCTCGAGATCCGAAATCGGGTCGCGTCCCTCACTGCCCGCCATGTCGATCACAAACAACAACACACGGCAGCGGGTGATGTGTCGCAAAAACTCATGACCCAGCCCACGGTTCTCGTGAGCTCCTTCGATCAAGCCCGGAATGTCGGCTACCGTGCAGCGCCGAAAACCCGCAAATTCAACCACTCCCACCACCGGTTGAAGCGTGGTGAACGGGTACGATGCCACCTTGGGCTTGGCCTGTGAAAGCTTGCCAAGAAGCGTCGACTTCCCTGCGTTCGGAAACCCAACCAAGCCCGCATCGGCAATCCGGCGAAGCTCCAGATAGAACACCGACTGCTCACCCGGCGTGCCCAAGGTGTGCTCAACCGGCGTCCGGTTGGTGGCGGTCTTGAAATTCCAGTTCCCCTGCCCCGGATCACCGCCCTTGCAGAGCACGAATTCTTGGCCGATCTCCGTCAAGTCCGCGATCGGCTCGAGATCGATCCCCTCATCGCTGCGCTCAAATTCCACGGCTTCCTGCACGGTCACGGCATTGCTGCGGTAAACGACCGTACCGGGCGGGACCTTGCCCACAACCCGCTTGCCGCTCTTACCCGTCTTGCGTCCACCCGCACCATTTTTCCCATCCTCCGCAATGAGCTTGGGGTCGTAATGGTAGGCACGGAGGTTGTCGGTCGATGGATCGACGATGAGGACAATGTCTCCCCCACCCCCACCATCACCGCCATCCGGCCCACCGCGCGGTACAAATTTCTCACGCCGCCAAGAGACGACTCCATTGCCGCCGTCGCCAGCTTTTCCAAAAATACGGATGTGATCGATAAACATGTTCGTTGCGCGCCAGCGGGGTGACGCCGGTCGAAGGCGATGCTGGAGGCTCTGAGAGTCCGATGCAAGGAAGCTCCGGATTTTTCTTCCGCGATCGGCCAGTTGTGCTTCACTCCGTCCATGCTTTCTCGAATCGCAATGCTTTTGGTAATGACGGCCTTGTCGCTCGCACCCACGGCTTCCGCCGCCGCAAAAAAGGAGGACAAGCTATCGATCACGTTCCACATCGAGACGGATGCCACCGATAACCCGAAAATGATTTTCCCTCAGCTCACCAGCGGCCAGACTCGGTATTTCAGACGCCTGCCGGAAGTCAGCCTCAAGGACATCGCGACGTTCAGCCCGTTTCCCTCGGATGTCGAAGAACAATACGGCGTGGTCTTCAAGCTCAAGGATGGTGCCATCAACCGCCTCTATGGGGTCACCGGCGCCAACCAAGGGCGCTGGATGATCGCCCAAATCAACGGCACCGTGATCGACGGCGTGATGATCGATCAGGCAATCAACGACGGCGTCGTCGTAATCTGGAAGGGCGTGACACTCGCCGACATCGCCCAACTCGATGATGCCCTCAAACGCGCGGGCGAATCGGCTAAAAAGAAAAAATAGCACGCACCAATGATTCGTTATCTCGCGATCGCCCTCTCGGTCGTTAGCAGCCTCGCTGCCGTACCGCTCGATCTTCAACTGCCGACCGAGAACCGCTGCCTGTTCACCGGTGAGTTCGACCGCTTTTTCATGTACGTGGACCGGAATTTCGAGGGCCAAGCCTCGAAACCATGGGAAGCCGGAAGCTATGGCTTCGTCCGCACAGCCGTCCGCATCAATGACCAAGTCATCTGCACGAAGTTTCATGAAGGCATCGATATTTGCCCGATGAGGCGCGACAAGGCGGGCAACCCGCTCGATGAAGTCGCGAGCATCGCGGAGGGCCGCGTCGCCTACATCAGCCCCATCGCGGGACGCAGCAATTACGGAAAATATGTGGTCGTCGAACACCCATGGGAAAATTCTTCGGTCTATTCGCTCTACGCGCATCTTGCGAACATCACCTGCCAGACTGGCGACTCGGTGAAGGCAGGCTCCACGCTGGGCCGCATGGGATTCACCGGCGCCGGCATCGACCGTACCCGCGCACACTGCCACCTCGAACTCGGCCTGCTCATGAGCACTCGCTACGAGGACTGGCACAAGAAATTCGGCGGCGGCACCAATTACCATGGCAATTTCAACGGCATGAACATCGCAGGTGCCGACGTCTCACGGTTCTTCCTCGAACAAAAGGCCAATCCCGACCTCCAATTTAGCGAGTTCATGGCCAACACGCCGGTATATTTCAAAGTGACCACCCCCGCCCACGGAACCCCAGACTTCGTCACCCGCTACCCATGGATCAGCCGCGGACCCTCCGCCGCAGTCTCGTGGGAAATCAGCTTCAGCGCCACCGGCCTGCCTCTCGCATTCACCGCCAGCGCCCGCCAAGTGACCGCTCCACTCGTTACCTCGGTCCTCCCATCCTCCCTCCCTCACCGCTATCTCACCCGCGGACTCATCACCGGCGTCGGTAACCAAGCATCACTCACGAAATCAGGTGAACAACTCGTCGCTCTCATCATGGATCAATTCCCGTTGAAACCGTAATCCCACTCTCATCAATTCTAACGAAATCAAATCATGTCCATCCTCGACCAAATCCACTCGCTCGGGCTTTCATTACCCGCCGTACCCGCCCCGATCGCTGCCTACGTGAACTGTGTCCGCACCGGCAACCTGCTCTTCCTCTCCGGCGGCCTCCCCATCGATGGCGACACCAAGGTGATCGGCAAGGTCCCCTCAGCCATCTCAGTGGAACAAGCGAAAGAAGGCGCACGCCTCTGCATCCTCAACCGCCTCGCAGTCATCCAGGATGAAATCGGCTCGCTCGACAAGGTGAAGCAAATCGTAACGCTCAACGGCTTCGTAAACTCCGAACCAGATTTCCATGGCCACCCCCAAGTCATCAACGGCGCCTCGGAATTGCTCGTTGAAATCTTCGGCGACAAAGGCAAGCACTCGCGAACCGCTCTCGGCGTCGCAGCATTGCCGCTCGATGTGGCCGTGGAGATCAACCTCGTGGTCGAGGTCGAGGACTGAGGCCAGCGCCTGCCACCACCAAGCCCAAGGCCCGCGCTCACTGACCACGCACGGCCTCTTTGCCCCCCGTCAGTGAAATCTGCCGATTTCGCTGGTCGCTTCCCCGAGAATCAGGCTCATGGTCAGTGTGAAGAATCTGATCGAATCGATGAACCAACGCGGCTGGGCCGTAGCCGCCGGTTCAATGGGCAGCACGGACTCACTTCGCCTCAAGGCGGAATGCGAGTCAGCCTGCCAATCCGGCGAGTTCCGACCCGCAGGCGTCGGCCGCGGCACAGACCGAACCATCCGCGAAGACATCCGCCAAGATCAGGTCATGTGGATTAACCCGGATGGAAACTCACTCGAACTGGAAATCTACCTCGCCAAGCTGGAGGACCTACGACTCACGCTAAACCAACATTTTTTCCTCGGCCTGTTTGAGTTCGAGGGCCACTTCGCCATCTATCCAGAAGGCGCGTTCTACAAAGCCCACCTCGACCGCCATGCCGGGACGATCGATCGGATCATCACGGTCATCCTCTATCTCAACCCCGACTGGCAACCCGGCGATGGCGGCGAACTGAAGCTCTGGACGACATCCGGCGAGCGAGAGGGCGCGTTTGAATTGATCGAGCCCCGCATGGGCACCATGGTCTGTTTTCTCTCCGGCGAGTTCTGGCACGAGGTGATGCCCGC
>JARWZU010000045.1 GCA_029866215.1 Akkermansiaceae bacterium | reverse complement strand
ACGATGGCGGTTGAATTATTACCGTTAAAGAGGCGGGCCACGCTCGTTGTGCCGCCATTGAGGTTGAGCGTTACGGTGGTGTTGTTGGTTCCAATCTCCATGCCGTTAGCGCTCGACACCTGGCCGCCATTGACGGTCATGATTGTGCCCGTGCCGCCGGAACCTTGCCCAAGGTAGGTGGCACCGGCGGAATTCGTCCATGTGCCATTGTTGATCGTGAGCAATCCTTTGCCTCCCGATACATCACCACCCACCTGCGTGTTGCCTCTGGTCAGCAGCGTGCCACCGTCGATGGTGAAACCCGGGCTGCTGCTACCGCCCAGCCGGAACGCGCCAGCAATGGTCGCATTCATTGTCCCGCTCTTGAGTACCATGCTGCCGGCGGAAATTCTCAGGCCGCCCAAGGTGCTAATATTATCCGCCCCAGGGTCAAGCGTCAGGTTGCCGACGCCATTCTTGGTCAAGTTGCCCGTGCTGGTGATGACCGATGAGATCGTGTTGGCGACATTATTGACCGTGATGGTGGAATTGTTGGTGGTGCTGTTGGAGGTGGCAGCAAAGATGATCGTGCCCCCAGAGAAGCCGATGGAACCCGAGGCAGACGCGAAAGTGAGATTTCCGGCGGTCTGGTTTCCGGTGACAGTGATATTTCCCTCGGCGAGTCCATTCGGGGATCCTGTCCCAAACTGGAGGGTGTCGCCGACGGTAGGGTTTGCGATGCCAGTGGTGGCTGTCCCATTGTTGCTGAGGCTCCAAAAAGAATCCGACCCCCACGTGCCTGAGGCCGTGCCATAGCCAAGAGTTTGAATGGGACTGGTCGTATCCCAGTAGTAGTTGGCTGCTAGGGCTGGATGCGAAGTGGCGGCAAGGGCCACAATCATTGCGGCCTGAAGGACGCGTCGTGTGGCGAACGGTGGGTTAATTTTCATTTCCATGGGATTTTGTGGTTGGTCTTAGTCGGGCTTTTTCGATGTTTAGTTACAGGGGTGTTATTATGAAACTTTGAGAAGATGCACTTTTAGTGGGATTTCGTCTATAATCCTTAGGGTCTATTTTTCCACGTGGTTTCAAAACTGGATTTTTTATCTGTTTGAACGTAACTAGGTTGATTCACGGGTATTCGGTTGTAAATTTAAAACTTTAATTTTTGGAATTAGAATCCACGAAATTTTCGTTTTTGTTTGTATTAAATTGCTCATTTTAAGTGTTTTATGAGACCGATTGACGAGAAGCATTTGTAAAATCCCGCGAAAAGGCGTGGTAGCTTGAGTTATTTCTGAAGGATTGCGCTCGTCAAAGAGATGCAGGCCGCACCTTTGCCCCTAATCCGGTTCGCCATTGGCTTTGCAGACCGCATGCCAACCTCCCACTAACCTCAATCAGCGGATCTGAACTTACACAAAATTCTGACACGCCCGAGGGATCTCACCTCCGTAATCGACGCGTAAGGCTCCGTAATCGCCATTTCGGCTTTCTGCTTTCCAAATTTCAGCTTTACCCCAAGTGCCCGCGCCTGACCCATCCACTCACAGCACCCACGTCGCATCGCAAAAAGGCCCGGCGAAACATTCGTTCCACCGGGCCGATCGGGAAATGCGGTTGATATCAATACAACCTCCGCCAATCAATTGGCGACTCGATAGAAGGCCTTACCGGCTGGAGGGCTAGGATCAGTCAGTGTGGCGCTGGTCGATGTGGGGGTGACGCTGTCCACCTGCACATCGAAGGCTGTCAAATCGGTGCCCCTCATCAGGCGATACGGCCGTCCGATGGTCAAATCGCTGGCCTGAACCACGAACTGCCCGCCGACAAGCGCGGCGCTGTTGATGACGACGTTTTCATCGCGCACGAGACGTGTTTGCAGTGCTGTCACGTCAGCGGCGTTGAAGGTGCCGTTGCCATCGGTATCGAAGGCGGTGAGGTTGAGAAACGCTAATGCCCGGGGCGCCGCCATCCCTTGTCCGGTCAGGTTGGCTTGTCGCACCGCCGCCGTTTCGCCGCCATTGCCCGCCAAATAGAGATTGGCAAGGGTCACATCTGCGGAATCAAACATCCCGTCTTTGTTCAAGTCATTCGCAGGACTGACCAGAGTCAGCGATAGACTCGCAATCCGGACCTGCGATACCTGGGTGAGATCTTTAGGATCGGGCGACGTGGGAAAACCAGCGATGGTATCGGGGTTGACTTGCTCGAAGATTACGTTGACCGGTCCGTCGGTTTGCGCGGCCAGCAGGGCGGCCCCGCTGATCGTCGCCGTCTGGAAGGTTCCGCCTGCTGTCGGCAGCGAGGCAGCCGCGATGGAGATCAGCGATCCGGTGACGGCGGTGGCTGGATTGGTGGAGGATGCCCCCTTGGTCAGTGCGGCAGTAAATGTTGCCTGCGATGTATCAGTCGAGGCACCTCGAGCCACATCGATCTTCAGCTGGTAATTCACTCCAGACCTGACCGTGACCCCGTTGAGAATGTTGTTCTGCCTCAATCCGTTCCGGTAGTTGTTGGAGGAATTCAGTATGATCGAGTCGTTAGCCACGTCCATCAAGGTGTCTAGATAGAAGGTGTTGTTGAGAACTGGCGTGTTGTCGACTCCCGTGTCGTCGACACCTGGGGTTCCGATGTAATTGGCCAGACTGTCTGGATCCTCATAGTAGGGCGACCAGCCCGTGACGACCGCAGAACTGCCCCAGAAGGGGGAATAATCACCAAGTGTTCCAGCGATGTTGTATGCGTCTGCCGTGGGTCCTGCCACCGCACCGGAAAGCTGGAACTGGTTGCCATTGGAGATCAGCTCAAGCGCCGGAATCACGGCGAACGGCGCTGGCACAGTGCTGGACATGACAGAAACCACCAGGTTGTCGATGTAGCCCGCATAATCGCTAGGTTCGCCGAAAGCAATGTAACGTGCGTTATTTTCAAAATCGAGGGTGCTCGTTTCCGCAACCACCCGCGTTCCGTTGACAAACATGGTTGCCTTGCCCAGCAGTTCGTCGAAGCGAACGCGGATTCTGTAGACCGTGGAACGCGACGGGAAGGTGTTGGTGATTTTGGTAGCCCTGACACTTCCTACAGTTGGCGCGTCGTTATCCGTATCGTAATAGCCTTCGCTAGCGAAATTGCCGAATCCAAAGTCATATTCGGCATTATCGAATGGGGCCGATGTTCCATTCATGGGGATATCACTCACACCCAGGTTCAACGGATGGCCGTTTCCAGTCAGAATATCGTATTCCACATACCAGACCTTGCCGCCGACGTGGGGGAACCAGTCGAAGTGGCCCGAGTTCGCGGCAGTTCCGAACCGAAGATTCTGCACTCCGTTACTTCCATGCTGGTTAGTAGAGACGGTTCTATTACCGTTTGCATCCCAGTTCAGCTTGCCGTCCACCACCAAATCGGCAGCGACCGCAGCCGGGTCGGAGGACCAAGCATATTTGACCTGGCTGGCAAGTGTACCGGTGGCACGGGTGGCAGGGTTGGTCAGGCTGGTGCTCACGGTACTGTCAAAATTATCAGAAAAGAGCACGATCGGCGCTTCCGGCCCGCGGAATTTCATGAAGCGAACATAATCGACCTCGAAGGTGCTGCCTGATGATGCGGACGGATCCAATCGAAAACTCGTCAGGTTGCCCGTCCAAGCGGTGTCAGCAGAGAAATCAAGCAGGTAGGTATGATAAGCTCCATCGGAAGCCGCTGCAGACTCGATCGTTACCGCCGGAGTCGCGCTAAGCTTTGCCGCCGTTGTCCAGAAGAGCTCGATTTGATCGCCGAGATCGCCCTTCATGCGGATTTCAACAAACTTGTAGATCCCGGCATCGATGGTGGGTGCTCCGCCGCCGACAAAACTGAGCTGCGGATCCGTTCCTGCGGCCCCCGCCCCCGAGGCGGTGCCGGAAAGTACGCCGTTCGCCACGCTGCTGGTGATATTGGACAAGGTGGTCTGATTCAAATCCGCGTCACGATTGAACTCAAAGCCGATCGTGGGCCCGAGATCCGCCATGATGTAGTCGATCTGGCACGAGTCAGCGATTGAGTCGTTGGTGTAGTTGAACGGGTCGATTCGCACTCCGGTCCCGTTCGGGGTTTTCGTGGACAAATCAAACGAGGTCTCATTCAGCGTGGTTCCGGAGGTGATCGACTTGGACACACTCCCGGCAGTGCCAATCGGCGTCGGGAAAACGTCAATCGAAGTGGAAGCCGCCGCGTTGCGGTTGACCGCCATGCGCAGGCGCATCGACTTGTAGAGCGAGGGGTCGAAGGATCTCGCCAGCGTGCTGAAGGTGACTGTTCCTTCCGGGGCCGCGGAGGCCGCGTAGTTGTAGGTCGCCGCCCCGCCCGAGATGGAGCCGAAGGTGGCGACAGTCCTTGCATTGGACGGGTCGGTCGTTCCGCTGAAATCTTCCAGCACCACGGTCGCCGGTGAGTAAATATCCTTGTGAATCACCGGGGCACCGAGCGCGGACATGGCAAGTCCCACTGGCGCAATGGCCAGCAGACAGGTTTTATAGGGTATCAAGTTTTGGGGTTTCATGAGTTTGGGTGGTGGGCCTTAGTGGGATTTTTCGATGGTTTTTTATAAAAGAGGTTTATTAACAGGTTGTTACGCTACATTTTTCGTTGGATTTCGTCTATCATCCTTAGGGTGTATTTCTGCACACGGTTTCAAAACTGGATTTTTCATTGATTTGAACTTTATCCGGGTCAATCGCGGGGGTTCGCTTGTGAATCGAGAGCCTAGTACTCAGGAAAATGGGTGAAATGGACGATGCCGACCTTGCGGCTTGTCCGCGATGAGGATGGAAGATCCAGCAAGGTTGACGCGGGTGGGGGACTCAGGCGGGATCGTGCAGGGGCTTCGGTGGGTTTCCGGTTTTGTCGGTGGATTTCGGTTGATCTTTGCGAATCCGGCCATTCGATGGAGGTGCGCCTTGCGCGACCGATGTCCAAGCCTGATTTCAAAGCCCTGCTCCGTGAAGTGCCACACCAACCCGGGGTGTACCTGATGAAGGATCGTCTCGGAACGATCATTTACGTGGGCAAGGCGCTCGACCTGAAACGCCGTGTTTCCTCGTACTTCATGGCGTCTCAAAAAATGCGGGCAAACGTGAAAACCCGGGCGTTGATCGATTCGATCCACGACTTCGAATTCCACATCGTTCGCAATGAAGAGGAATCGCTGGTGCTGGAATCCAAGCTCATCAAGGACTACCTGCCGCGCTACAACATCGCCCTCCGCGACGACAAACGATTCTACTTCGTCAAAATCTGCCTCGCCGATCCATGGCCGCGTTTTATGACCACCCGAGCGAAAAAGGACGACGGCTCACGCTACTTCGGGCCATTTCCCCACTCGCACGCACTGCTCGGCACCCTAGAGTGGCTCAACCGCGGCTTCGGTCTGCGGATTTGTCGGCCACACCGCCCGGGTGCCGCCGATTACCGCCACTGCAATGCCGATGTGATCCGCAACTGCTCCGCGCCGTGCATCGAGCGGATCGCCCGCGAGGATTATCTCACCAGAATCGATGAGGCCTGCCGCGTGCTTGAAGGCAAGGGCAAGCGCGAGCTCTTCGAGTCCCTCCGCACCGAAATGACCAAGGCCGCGGAGCTTCTTGACTTCGAGAAAGCGGCCAAATTTCGCGACATCCTCGAGAACCTCGAAAAAACGCTGCGCCCATCTCGCCAGTTCAGCCGTGGGATTCCCACGACCGTCCAGCCGACGACCGATCTCGCCGAGCTCGGCGAGGAACTCCACCTCGCGGGTCCACCCCACATCATGGAGTGCTTTGACATTTCCAACGTCTCGTCCAATCACATCGTGGCCTCGATGGTCCGGTTCACCGACGGGAAACCCGACAACCGCAACTACCGGCGCTACCGGATCCGCACGGTCGAGGGCCAAGACGACTTCGCATCCATGGCCGAGGTCATCCGCCGCCGCTACTCGCGGATCCTCATGGAAAACCGAGCCGCAAATCCCGACGCAGAGTTTTCCCAAGAAGACCCCGTCGAGGCCCAACGCCGCCTTGCGCGCGATGGCCGCGCGAAAATCATCCTGCCGGATCTCGTCATCGTGGATGGTGGAAAGGGCCAACTCAGCATGGCCGTGCGGGAGCTCCAGGCCCTCGGCCTCCACGAGCTTCCGGTGATCGGCCTGGCCAAGCGCCGCGAGGAAGTCTTCGTGCCGGGCGAAAGCCAGCCGATCCTGATCCCCCATGACCGCGGTGCGCTCAAGCTGCTCCAGCGCATCCGCGACGAAGCGCACCGCTTTGCCAACGGCTACAACTCGCTGCTCTACAGGCGCCGGATGCGGGAAAGCTTGCTCGATGAATGCCCCGGAGTTTCCACGAGCAAGAAACAGATTCTGTTGGAAAAATTCGGCAGCGTCGCTCGGCTCAAAAAAACGACCCCCGACGAGATTGCCAAACTCCCCGGCATTTCCATCAAGTCGGCCACCGCGATGCTCGAATTTCTGCGGCGAGCGGATTGAAACAAAAACCCCCGTCGCGGATGACCGGACGGGGGCTAAAACGAGGTTTAGAATAACAAAGGAGCGAATCAGGCCTCTGCGGATTTTTCCGGAGGTGCCAGACTGACCGTTTCCTCAACCACGACGACCGATTCAACAACCGACTCCACGATGGTTTCGGTCACGGGTTCGGCAGCCACGGCCGGTTCGACAGCCACGGCAGCAGGTTCCTCCGTGGCGATCACTGCGGGCATGGTCGATGCAAGGACGGGGCGGATCGGCTCGCGCTCGGTGCGGCCTTCGCTGTCTTCGCGTTCGTCATGGCCCTTCGATTTCGCGCCGGAGACCGTCATGTTGCGGCCCATGAACGGTTGGTCGTTGAGCACCTCGACGGCGCGAACGGCTTCATCCATGCGGAGCATTTCCACAAACCCATAGCCCTTGGAGCGGTGGGTGCTGCGGTTGTAAACGACCTCGATGTTGCGAACGCCACCAATGCCTTTGAAAAGCTCTTGGAGGTCTTGTTCGGTCACGTCGTAGGACAGATTTGCGACGTAAACGCGGGTGGACTCGACGCTTTTCGGATCGCCCCCACGGGAACGCTCGTTATTGCGGTTCGCTCCACGCGTGCGCTCACCTTCGCCACGTGGCGGACGTTCGCCCTCATTGCGAGGCGGACGCTCACCGTCGTTCCGAGGCTGGCGTGGCGCGCGGGCCTCACCTTCGCCGGAGCGGGCGTTGCGGGTGTTCGACTTCGGACCACGCGATTCTGGGAACGGTATGGACTCCTGCTTGCGGCTTGGAGGAGCGGGCTCCTTGTAGAGTCCGAGGGCCTTGAGGATTTTCTGCCACAAGGTCAATTTGGCCGGAGCGTATTTGCGCGCGGGCCTCGATGCTTGTGGGCGGAACTCCTCGGAACGTTGTCCACCTTGGCGGCGGCCTTGGTTGCTATTACGGTCTCCGTTGCGGTCACCTTCACGGTTTTGGTTACGATTGCGGTTTGAGCCTCCGCGTGAGCGGCGGCGACGATTTTCTCCCGAGTTTTGGGATTCTTGTGTTGCGTTTGACATTAGGTCAGTGGGGTCATGGTTTCAGGCGGCCCGGCGCGGCGAGTTCAGAAGAACTCGGCAATGCAGGAAGGACCTCGTGCTGACTGGCAAGGTCCCGACCATCTGGCTTTTTGTTGCCATGGAAGAATCTCCGCAGCTTGCGAAAGGAGAACTCAACCGGTGTCAGAACCTGCCGGCTTGCGCCGCCGCCCGTGAGTCAGATAATTCCGAGTTTCCTGACCGCAGGCCGATTTCACTACCCGTGAGAAGAAGGGGTGAATCGTGAAGCGCTCGGCCGGATGCGGACATCGGAGGTAGGAATACCTGCTCAGAAAGAATTCTAGACGGCCAAGTGAGTTTGGCAAGACCCGAACCCGAGCTGGGCCAGATTTCCCAGATCGCGTGGGGACCTACGCCCCCGCCAAGGCCTGAATCCACTTGGAAATCTCCGATTTCACGTTGGAAATCGATGGGGCCCCAGGGTTGGTGCGGGCGGCCAAGGCGGTTTCCAGCGAGAAAACGTCCTTGGCGTCCGGCCCGTAGGCGGGATCGATGGCTGGAAGGTCGAGCTGGTCGAGCGGCGTCTGGGTGGCAATGGCCTGGGCCACGGCTTTCCCAACCAGCTCGTGGGCATGACGGAATGGAATGCCCTTTTTCACCAAGTAGTCGGCAAGGTCGGTCGCGAGCAGCATCGGATCCGCCGCGGCGCTCCGGCAGTTTTCCTCGCGAAGTTCCATCGCGGCGACCATCTCGGTATTCACCGCGAGAACCATGCGCAGGGTGTCCACCGAGTCGAAAAGCGGCGGTTTGTCCTCCTGGAGGTCACGGTTGTAGGTGAGCGGCAGGCCCTTCACGGCGACGAGGAGGTTCATCAAATTCCCCACCAGACGCCCGGTTTTGCCACGAGTGAGCTCGCAAACATCCGGGTTTTTCTTCTGGGGCATCAACGAGGAACCCGTCGTGTGCGCGTCCGACAACGAGGCGAAGCCGAACTCCGCCGTGCACCAAAGAATCAAGTCCTCGCTCAAGCGGGAAAGGTGGACGCCGCAAAGCGAAATGACGAAAAGTAGCTCGGCGATGTAGTCACGGTCGGCGATGGCATCCATCGAGTTGTGGGTGACGTCGTCAAAGCCCAACTCCGCGGCGATGGCGCGGCGGTCGAGGTTGATCGTCGATCCCGCGAGCGCGCCCGAGCCGAGCGGGGACTGGTTCAGCCGCTTCCGGCAATCGGCGAGGCGGGACTTGTCGCGCTCGAGCATTTCGACGTAGGCGAGGAAATGGTGGCCTGCGGTGACCGGCTGGCCGCGCTGGAGGTGGGTGTAGCCCGGGATCACCGTGGCCGCGTATTTTTCCGCACGATTCAGAAGCGCGCTTTGGAGGCCGGTGACCGCTGCGAGCAAACCGTCGATTTCCGTGCGAGCATAAAGCCGGGTGTCGGTGGCGACTTGGTCGTTGCGCGAGCGGGCGGTGTGGAGCTTGGCCCCGGCAGCGCCGATGCGCTTGGTGAGCTCCGCCTCGATGTTCATGTGGATGTCTTCCAACGAGGTGCGGAACTCGAATTTCCCAGCGACGATGTCCGCCTCGATTTCTCGCAAGCCGCCCTCGATTTGGGAAAACTCGCCTTCGGTCAGAATCCCGGCATGCATCTGAGCGCGCGCGTGGGCGATCGACCCAGCGATGTCGTGCGGGAACAAGCGCCAATCATACGAAATGGACTCGCCGAACTGCTGGACGAGTGACGAAGTATCTTGAGAAAAGCGGCCTTTCCACATGGCGGATGATGGTTGAGTGAGGTGAGCGCCGAAACACGATGGGTGCAGGCACGGCCGATTTGAACCCCGAACGCTCCCAGATGAAATACGAAATTTCCCCAGATCTCCAATTTGCGGGCACGGACATCATTCGCCGGGGTCAACAGGCATGACGAGTCCAAGACCGAAATGGGACGGTTAGAAGTTAGATGACAACTTCATGAATCTTATTCATCGTCCGAATCGAAATTATTGAAGCCCACCATATGATCCGTCTTAACTCATTGAAAACAACGTATTTGGTTTTGAGCCTCCTGCCGCTGGTGGGATCATCCGCCCACGCGGCAGAGGTCGCCTCGACCGTCGATTCGGGAAATACAACGTGGATTTTAACCTCCACGGTCTTGGTTTTGTTCATGACCATGCCGGGATTGGCGTTGTTTTATGGCGGATTGGTGCGAGGCCGCAACGTGCTTTCGGTGCTGGCTCAGTGCGCTGGGATCGCGTGCATCGCTTCGCTGCTCTGGGTCGCGGGGCTCTACAGTCTTGCGTTTAAGGGCACCGGTGCGTGGATCGGGAATTTAGACGCTGCCTTTTTAAAAGGGGTCACGATGGATGCCGTGGCGCCGGGAACCAAGATCCCAGAGGTTTTGTTCGTCATGTTTCAGATGACCTTCGCCATCATCACGCCGGGCCTCTACGTGGGGGCCGTGGTGGAACGCATGAAATTTAGTGCGATCCTGCTGTTTTCCGCGCTGTGGTTGATTTTGGTCTACACTCCCGTGACGCATTGGGTTTGGGGCGGCGGCTGGTTGCAGACGATGGGCGTAAAAGACCTGGCGGGCGGCATCGTCGTTCATGCCACTGCCGGGGTTTCGGCGCTGGTCTTGGCCGTCTTGATCGGAAAACGCCGTGGCTTCCCAGCCCACCCCCACGCTCCGCACAATCCCGCGATGGTCTTCATCGGTGCCGCCATGCTGTGGGTCGGCTGGTTTGGATTCAACGCGGGTAGCCAGCTCAGTGCGGGCGGCGCTGCTGCCATGACGATGCTGGTCACCCATCTTTCCGCCTGTTCGGCAGCCATGGTCTGGTGCCTGATGGAACGCTTTCGCAATGGCAAGGTCGGTCTGATCGGCATGGTCACAGGCCTTGTCGCTGGCTTGGCGACGATCACGCCAGCTTCTGGCGATGTCGGGCCACTGGGCGCCATTTGCATCGGTGCGATTGCGGCGGTGGTTTGCTATTACGCGGTGAGTCTGATTCGCGAAAAATGGCACATCGATGATTCGCTGGACGTGTTCGCCGTACACGGCGTGGGCGGCATTCTCGGCACCTTGCTGCTGGCGTTTTTCGGTCAAAGCGCGCTCGGAGGCCTGGGTAACGTCAAAGAAATCTCGACACAGCTCGGAATCCAGGCGGTGGGTCTCGGCGTCACGATCCTTTGGTCGGCGCTCGCCACGGTCGCGATTGCCTATGTGGTGAAGGCGATTCTCGGCCTGAGAGTGACCGAAGAACAAGAATACGAGGGCATGGACCGCTCGGAACATGGCGAAAACGCCTACCCGATGGAGCCGTAATCCGCCCTGCTCGCCGAGGACAAGAGGCGAAATCGCGTCGGCCGAAATGGGAGGTGGCACGAATGCTAGCCCCCTTTTCGCCGATTCATCTGGGCGGGGGTGGCTCTTCGGCTTCCCAATCTTCGAGCCGCAAGCCGGTGACTCGCGCATTGCGCCAAGTAGAATGACACCGGCCTGCCGCCCTTGACGTTTTCACATTCTCAAAGTTGTTTTCGGCCTCTCAAGGTTGTTTTCGGCCTCTCAAAGTCGTTTTCGGCCCCTCCCGAGTCGTTTTCGGCCCCTCCCGAGTCGTTTTCGGCCCCTCCCGAGTCGTTTTCGGCCCCTCCCGAGTCGTTTTCGGCCCCTCCCGAGT
>JARWZU010000040.1 GCA_029866215.1 Akkermansiaceae bacterium | reverse complement strand
ATCTCACATCCTTCTAACGAAAATTTATCTAATTTTACGCATGCATCGCGGATGGCCATGATTTCTCCGTGCGCCGTTGGATCCGAAGATGCAATCACATGGTTCCAACCCTCGCCCACGATCACCCCATCCTTCACGACGACCGAACCAAATGAAACACTAGCACCTTGAATCATTCCATGGCGTACAAACTCGATCGCACGAAGCATGAAATTCCCGAGGTGCTCCATCCTTTAAATTTGTCAAAGTTATGAACGAAATTCTAACCTAAACTTAGGCACTTTCAATGGTCACAGGCACAGGCATATTCCGCATTTGGGCAGGTTGAGCACATGGCGAGGTTGAGATTGAATTTTGCATAAACCGGCTTGGCATCCGGAGCGTTCTTAATCTGGACGACCACCGGAAGGTCCTTTCCAGCGGGTATCGTTTGCTCGGAAACGAGGATATCCCCAACGCGGATGAAGAGCAGCTTCGTCGGATTCGTGCGATCGCCCATGGTGACCGTAACGACTTGTGCAGTCGGTACAATCGTTTTTCCCGCTCCATCAATGAAACGAATTTCAATTTTCTGCTCATTCGAAATGAGGAATTCCGCACATGGATGCACCGCGTCGATGATTCTTCCCCGGTGAGGTACTTTTGATTTATCTGCAGCACTCGCGATGTGGAGGCCGGCAGCAAGAAATACGATTGCAATCATTTTGGTTTTCATAAGTTTATTAATGGATTGAGAGACTTTCAGCAGGAAAAAATGGTGCGTTTCACGACTCGTTTGTTTTCTAATGGGATGCAGCAGACTCGTGTTCGATCGACTGGGCAGCAGCCTTGCGCCCGAAGGTCATAAAGACAGTAGGAGTCACCACCAGTCCAAGTAATGTGCTCGTGACCAGGCCGCCGACAATTACGACCGCAACAGGATGGAGAATTTCCTTGCCCGGTTGATCCGCAGCTAACACCAGTGGTATCAACCCGATCCCTGCAGCGAGCGCAGTCATCAGCACTGGTACTAACCGTTCTTTGGTGCCGCGAATGACCATCTGTTCGGTGAAGCCCTCACCCTCGTGTTGCATGAGATGAAGGTAATGTGAAATGAGCATGATGCTGTTTCTTGCAGCCACTCCTGCCACGGCGATGAAGCCTACGAGCGTGGCGATGCTGATGTTGTTTAACATGAAGTACGTTAAGACAAGGCCTCCGACCAATGCCAGCGGAATGTCACACAGCACTTGAACCGCAAAAAACGGTGTTCGAAAATAACCATAAAGTAGAAACCCAACCAACAGTAAAATGAAGGTCGTAAAGAGTGCAATGCGTCTAGTAGCTTCTTGTTGCGCCTGAAATTCACCCTCAAACTTCACGAAATAACCCTCGGGTAATTTCACTTTTTCGCGCACCTCACTCTTGAGCTGCTCGACGAGGGTCGAGACATCTCTAACCGAGGGCTTGATCGCCAACGCATAACGGCGCTGGCTATCTTCACGAAAAATCACGTTTGGCCCCTTTGCCTCTCTCGCCTCAGCGACGAGTGACAGAGGAACATACTGACCCCCACTTACCTTGACTGGAATCTGCGAGATTTTCTCAGTTGAATCTCTCCAATCCAATGGCAAGCGGGTTACGAGATTGACCGCACGCTGCCCATCCCGCAACTCCGCGACCTCCTTGCCACCGACGAGGGCAGAAACCTGCTCGTTGAGATCACCAGGCGTGATGCCGTAAGCACGCGCACGCGCACGGTCGACTTCGATCCGCAATTGTGGAATCGACGACTGCACATCGAGTTTGGCGTCCTCAAGACCGGGAATGGTTTTACAAATTGTCTGAATCTCGATGCCTATCTTCTTCAGCTCATCAAGATCTGGGCCGAAAATCTTCACCGCAACGGGAGCAGATACACCGCTAAGCATGTGGCCGATCCGATCCGCCAGCGGCCCGCCCACGACCGCAAAGACCCCAGGCACCGCCTTCAGGCGCTTCGTGATGTCCGCAAGGATCGCAGTGCGGTCGCGATCTTTAATTCCATCCGATGAATCAGCCCTGCGGAAGTCCACATCGAACTCGGCAGTCGAAACAGGAACCACGTGATCTCCTCGCTCGGCACGCCCGAGTCGGCGACCAACCTTGCCGACTTCTGGCACGGCTAGGATCTCCTCTTCGACGACATCCGAAATTCGGTCCATTTCCTCCAATGAAGTACCGGGTGCAGAAGTTACCGCCACCAGCGCAGTCTCCTCCTTGAACTTAGGGAGGAAATCCTTATCCATCTGCGGATAAAGTGAAATGGCAGCTACAACGATGCTCGCTGCCAGCGCAACTAATAGGTAAGGCTGACTCAGCCCGAAACGCAGCCAAACATGCTCAAGCAACCACTTCATGCCACGAACGACGACACCATCCTTATGTGCATGTCCATCCTGCGGACGAAGCAGGAACGAGCACAGCACCGGAATTGCAGTCAACGAAACGATAAACGACGCGATCATGGAAATGATGGTTGCGACAGCGATCGGTGCAAAAAGCTTTCCTTCGACCCCTGTTAGCCCGAGGAGTGGAAGAAATACTAAAATGACGAGAATCGTCGCATACAGAATCGAGTTCCTCACCTCCCCAGAGGCGCGGGCGATAACAGCAAGCCGAGGTTGAGGTCTCTCAAGCGCAGCATTCTCTCTGAGCCTGCGATATACATTTTCAACGTCGACAATAGCGTCGTCCACCACCATGCCGATAGCCACCGCAAGCCCTCCGAGGGTCATAGAATTCACGCTGATTCCCGACCATTTGAAAACTAACATGGTGATTCCGAACGAGAGCGGCATTGCCATTAGGGTGATGAACGTGGTGCGAAAATTCAGGAGGAAGATAAAGATCACAATCGTCACCATGATCGCCCCGTCGCGAATTGCCTCCATTAGATTTCCTATGGCGTGGTCGATAAAATCCTTCTGCTGGAAGAGCAGCATGGTTTCCACACCTTTCGGAAATGACGGCTGTAGTTCCGAAAGCGCCTTGTTGATTTCATTGGTCAGAGTACGGGTATCGAATCCCGGAGCCTTGGTGATCGACATGATCACTCCGTAAGTTGGTGTCTTTTCTGGAGTTTGGCTAACGGTGGCATCACCACGCATCGGCTCGATGCCCCATACTACCTTTGCGACATCTCCAATCACGATCGGACAGTCATTGGTTTTCTTAATAACCGTGCTTGCGATGTCACCGAGTTGCACAGTCATCGCAAGGTTTCGAACCATGATTTCCGTGGTCCCCGAATTGATGAATCCGCCGGTCGTGGTCGATGCCGATGCCGATGCCGCATGCTCCAACTCCTCAAGACTCACCCCATGAGCCTGCATCTTGTGGGGATCCAGCTGGATCTCGATTTGCTTCACACCACCGCCCATGTTTAGGATCTCAGCGATGCCTGAAATGCTTTGCAGGCGTCGCTTGATCGTCCAGTCAGTGATCGAGCGAACTTCGCTTGGTGGCAAATAGCCCGGCTCGCCCACTTTGAGAGTCGACCGAACCCCAACTAACAGAATTTCACCCATCAACGAGGCAACGGGTGTCATGAATGGCACCACCCCTTCTGGGAGTTGATCGCGCACCCCTTGAAGACGTTCTTGAACGAGCGCTCTTGCCTTGTAAATGTCCATATCCCAGCCAAATTCAGCATAAACAAGCGATAGGGAAACATCACTATTCGTTCGAAGACGCGTTAGTCCTGCCACGCCCATGAGCGCACTTTCGATCGGCTGAGTGATGCGCATTTCCACTTCTTCTGGTGAGAGCCCAGAAGATTCTGTTAGAATCATCACGGTGGGCTTTGAAAGGTCAGGCAGCACCTCTACCGGCAATTTCGATGCGGTATACAGGCCCATCACCATGATCAGCAAGGAGATCCCTACAACGATCGCTCGGTTAGCGAGTGACCAATGAATCATTTTATTCAGCATCAGTCAGCAGTCGTTTGGTTGATGGTAAGAAGCACCTCGTTTTTTGGTAATCAAAGAGCCTAGAAGGAGGATAAACAAAACACCACTCACATACATCCACGAACTACCGGATCCACCATCGGCATCAACCTTACCGCCATTGTTTACGGCAGCTATCTCAGCCTTTTTCTCAGGGGTGAGTTCCCCACCGTCCTCTGCATGTTCATGCCCATGTGCGGCGTCGAGGGCCTCTTTCAGCGACACGCTGCCGCCGCCAGCGAAAGAAAGCGAGTAGGCCCCGCGGGTGACTACTTCGTCCGCAGGAAAGATTCCGCTGACAATCTCAACCATCCGATCATTCATCGCACCAACTTGAACAGGCGCTTTGATAAAAGCATTCTTGAGGTCAAAGTGTCTAACATAAACGAAGCGATTGCTGGGTTCACCTTGCAGCGCAACGCGCGGCACGGCCATCACATTCTCACGCCGACTAAGTACGATCGAGAACTCCGCACGCATATTTGGACGCATTCTCATGCCAGGATTCGGCAACTTGAAAACGGCATCCACCGTACCACTCTCGCGGTCAGCCCTGCTGCCGAACCGAATCATTTCACCCTCGAACGATTGCTCGCCAAGCGCGGGGACATGGATATGCGCATTGCTGCCAGGTTTGAGCATAGCAATCTGACTCTCTGGAACGCGGGCGATGGCAAATACCTCTGTTAGGTCGGAGATATCGAGCAGCGCCTTGTCCGGCTCAACTGGTTCCCCGAGGCGAACGTGGGATGCAACCACCAATCCCCCCATCGGTGCCATCAGTTTGATGCTAGGTGGAGGATCGCCGACATGGCGGCTTTCGACAACAACGAGAACTTGGCCTTTTTCAACCGTCTCACCTTCCTTGAAATCCAAGCCCATCACCCGACCTGAAATTCGGCTACTAACAACAGCATGGTTCTCGGGAATTTCATCAATTCGCCCAAGGGCAAATGCGGTTTCCTCAAAGTCGGTTTCTTCGACCACGACGGTTTCTATTCGAAGATTTTTTACGCCGATATCATCAAGGACAATCGTGTTAGAATCAGCGGCACGGCTAATCGAGATCGCCAAAAGCAACGAATAGCAAACATAGAGTAGAATTTTCATGCGGTATGTTAGATGGTGGGTTTGCCAATGGCAATTTCGTAGCGAACCCTCGCAATGTGAAAGGTTCGGATCGCCTCCAAGCGACTGGCTGCCAACTGAAGACGCTTCTCACGCGCGCGGAAAACATCTTGAATATCGCCCAAACCAGAGCGCTGTCCGTTCTCAGACAAGGCCACCTGCTCTTCGGCTAGAGGCAGTAGCGTGGTTTGAATCTCACGAATGATATGATGAGATTCAATCATCTCGGCGAGCGCCGCCTCTGCCTCAAGCCCGATCACGCGATGGAGTGCTTGGACTTCGGCCTGCTTCCGCTCGTGCTTGGCGCTGGCCTCCTGAATCGCACCTTCATGATGATCCCAAAGCGGCCAGGGCACCTTCAATTGAAGGCCGACGATGCCCTCCCGATCATACCCTAGCGGTGCATCTTTTGTGCGATCCGTTGCCAGAAAAATTCCGCCTTCCACATCGTCATAGCGACGTGCCTTCTCTAGGTCGACTGCAGCGGCGGCAGCTTGTACGTCAAGACGGGCTGCATCCATGTCTGGCCGTGACGTGATGGCAACGCTGCGAAGTGGCAGCTTAGGCTCTGGCAAAGCTCCCGTTACGACGAGCCCCTGCCAAGGGGCAATTCCCAAAAGCGGCTTCAGCTCGCCGACGAGTGTTGTCTCCGCCAAATCAGATTGACGAATCTCCACCGCAAGGCTGGCGGCCTCAAGCCTTGCTTGGCTCGCATCAACCGGAGAAATTTCGCCCTTCGCAACCCGCTGCGACAGCAACTCTGCGAGATCTCCGGACAATGCGGCCTGCTCACGGAGCAACCGCCTCTGACTTCGCTCTGCAAGAATGTTTACCACGCAGCTACAGGCCTGATCCATCAGCCGACGTTCAACTTCTAACACTTCCGCCTCGGATAACTTGATTTCGATCTGGGAAATCTCTCTCTCCAAACGGAGGCGGTCGGTCACGGGGAACTTTTGCGTGAAACCAACTTGGAATTTCGTTTCGTGAAATCCACGGTTCCCCTCGAAGGCGGCTTCAACTTGTGGATTTGAGAGGCGCCCCGTTTGATTGGCTCGCCCGTGCGCTTCTTGAATCCGCAGGCGGGCGGCTGTCAGATCTGGGCTCTGGTGGTGAATTCGACGGCCCACGGTCGAAAGCGAAACTACCACCTCTGGATCTGCAAGCATTGGAAGAGAAATGGAGGCGAAAGCCACCACAGAAAATGTATGAAATAATGACATCAATATTGGAAAAGCTGCCGCTGCAATATGCGACATGGGTAATGATCGAACTAAGAGCAAGATGGGCACCATAGGCCTCATCCTGAAACGAAGGCGCAGCTCAATCGCGCGCCGAATCATCGCACTGCGATGCTTAGATCAATGGTGGCTTTTCCGAGCCCAGCTCGGGGGCCTCGGGCTGAATCATTCGTTCCTCTTGAACACCCGAATAGGACGACCTGAGAATCCCGAACTTGCATTCAAGATGATTTTCGAAAGCAAAAGCCACGCCCTGCGAACAGCAACTGCCATGATGGTGGTGATCTTGCGGGCAGCCATCATCAGGATGATGCTCTTCGGGACCGGACGGATCCTGATGCTCATCACAACAGGCATGGGCCGCCTTGGCGCAAACCTCAGCATGGCTCGTGAGCGCTACGAGGACGCGGGCATTCAGTCCCGCAAACACGCAAGCCAACATGAGACATATTAAAAATGATTTCACTGACGTGGAGATCCTCCACGAGTGCCCCGCCCGGTTCAAGCAGAAATCCCGCTTGGCGATGCCAAAACTTGTGGCAAGTTTGCGCTATGGAAGATGACGAATCCACGCGCTACGGGAAACAATTGATCTTCAGGCGATCCGGAGATCCCCGTGAGGTCCTCAAATTGGAGGCCAACTGCCTAATCTCACAAGCGCTCGAGCCCGGCCATGTCTTGGTCCGTTTGCTCGCTGCTCCTATCAACCCAGCGGATCTCAATTTCATAGAAGGCACCTATGGCATCAAGCCCACCCTACCAGCGACCCCCGGCATTGAAGGCCATGGCGTGGTCGAGTTGAGTGACTCCGCAGAATTCGAAGCTGGGGACTTGGTGATCTTTCTTCGTCGTGCCTCGACATGGTCGTCGCACACCACGGTTCCGGGAGACTCACTTTTCAAAGTTCCAAATGGCATCGATCCCATGCAAGCGGCGATGCTCAAGGTCAACCCGGCGACCGCATGGCAATTGCTCCATGGCTTTAAGCTGTTAGAACGCGGCGCATGGATCGTTCAAAACGCAGGAAACTCTGGTGTCGGACGCTGCGTGATCCAGTTAGCCAAACATCTCGGCATCCACACCATCTCTTTTGTCCGGCGACCTGAGTGCATTAGCGAGCTTGAAAAACTCGGTGGCGACCACGTGCTCCTCGATAACGACGACGGCCATGCTGCAGCGCGCGAGATTCTTGGTGGTGCAAGTGCTGCACTTGCATTCAATGCGGTGGGCGGCGACAGCGCACTTCGGTTGATGAAGCTCCTCCGAGAAAGTGGCCATCACATCACCTATGGGGCGATGGCACGCAAGCCCCTAACAATTCCTAACGGGATGTTGATTTTCCGCGACATTCAAGTGCGTGGCCTTTGGGTAACACGGTGGATCGAAAACACGCCGGCAGTGACAGTGCTGTCAGTCTATCAAAATCTAGCAGATCTTGTCGTGGCGGGAAAACTACATCAACCGATTGATTCAACCTTTCCCATCGAACAGTTTCTCGAGGCGCTCGCTCGCGTCGGTTCGGCGGAGCGATCTGGAAAGGTTCTCTTGATCCCGTAGGTACCTGGCCTGCCGCAGTGCTTAAATTTCCGCCAAAACCTCACCGAACACCGTAAGGGTGTCGTCTAGATCCGCCTCGGTATGCGCGAGTGAAATAAACCCGGTTTCATAGGGTGAGGGTGCTAGATAGATCCCCTTGTCGAGGCAGCCCCAGAAGAACTTTTTGAAGAACCCGAGGTCTTGCTTCATCACATCGCTGACATTAACGATCTCGCGTTCCGTGAAGAAGAGACAAAACATTGACCCGGCACGATTGAAGCGGTGAGGCACTCCTTTTTCAGTAAGAAGCTGACGCAAACCTTGCTCAAAGTGTGCACCCAGCGAATCGAGCCGCGCAAAGCCCGAGCGGTTTTTCAACTCCCGCAACTGCGCAAGGCCCGCCGCCATTGCGAGCGGATTTCCACTGAGCGTGCCGGCCTGATAGACTGGGCCGAGCGGCGCGAGGAAATCCATCACATCGGCACGCCCCCCAAACGCGCCCACCGGCAATCCACCGCCGATCACCTTACCGAAGCAACTCAGATCCGGTGTGAGGCTCTCGAGTCCTTGCACTCCCGCTTGGCCGAGTCGGAACCCCGTCATCACTTCGTCGAAAATCAATAGGGCCCCGTACTTTTTCGTGATGGACGAAAGCAAATCGAGATAGCCCGCCCGCGGCAAAACCAACCCAGCGTTTGCTGGATACGACTCCACGATGATCGCCGCGATCTCCTCGCCGCGACTCGCGAATAAGGACTCCAATACCTCGGGGTCATTGTAGGGCAGCACGATCGTTTTCTCTGCAAATGACCGCGGAACCCCCGCCGAATCCGGCTCGCCATGCGTAAGAGCACCCGACCCCGCAGCAACCAACAAGGAATCACTGTGACCATGATAACAACCGTCGAACTTTACGATGCAATCCCGCTTGGTAAACCCACGCGCAAGACGGATGGCCGACATCGTCGCTTCGGTACCCGAATTGCACATCCGGACTTTTTCTACCGACGGCACCCATTCACAAATCGTGCGAGCCATTTCCACTTCGAACAAATTCGGGATGCCAAACGAAATGCCGCTCTTCGCCACCTCGTGAATCGTGTTGGTGATCGCGACCGGCGCGTGACCCAAGATGTTAGGCCCCCACGATCCGATGTAGTCGATGTAATGCTTGCCATCGATGTCTTCGATCCGAGAACCCGCGGCACGGCGGACGAAAAACGGCTCGCCACCCACATTTCGGAATGCACGGACGGGAGAATTCACGCCGCCAGGAATAACCTGCTTGGCTGCAGCAAACATTTTTTGGGAGAGCGGGCCTTGCACGTTCATGGTCGAACCATGAATGAGGAATTGCAAACGTCCAACCGCGAAGCGCAGAAAACCAGCGAAAAAATGAGGCCAATCGACCTCGATGGCACGCCAATCGGCCAAATTCCGGAGAAATTCCGGAGTTTCACATTTTGGAATCCGTGCTTTGTTTGTTCATGGCTCTTCATTGTCCAGACACCTTGACCGCAGTGGCAGATCTCTTTATAGAGATGACACCCGAGAAACTTAGCCGCCTTGGCGACATTTACAGCCCTGGAATTCAATTTCACGACCCCATCCACGAAGCAAGTGGGCTGGATTCCCTCAAACTCGTCCTCTCCAAATGGTTCGAAAAAATGCCCAAGGTTTCATTCAAGGTGCTTGATGCCCATGGCGATGACCTCACAGGCTTCCTCCTGTGGACGATGAGCTATGGGCCCAATGACGGCGAGCGGGTGATTCACGGCATGAGCCATTTCCGCTTCGCGCCCGACGGGCGGATTCGTGAGCAGCGAGACCAGTGGGATGCGTCGTTTGTGCTTTATGGCGAGCAGCCGATCCTTGGCTGGCTGATGCATAAGATCAAACGCCGTGCGCAAGTCACCCCTGAAACACGCGGCAGGCGAATCCCTCGCAAACCGTAACCTCACGCCCAGCACCTCGCACATAAACTCCCCGAGGCAAATACTGATTTCTTAGTACCTCAAGAACATCGGTTGGCGGAGAATCCGGTACTTCAAATTTCATCACACCACGCTCGTGCAGATCCAACGCGGCGAGCAGCAATGGCGCCGCAAACGGCTGAGTTTCTAACACCGTCGATCCCGCACGCAGTAAGGCTTCTGCACGTTTTTCGTAGTTCGGCAGATCTGCTAGAATCGCGAGTTTGAGTAAATTCTCGGCTGCAAGGTGATTCGGAGATGGCTCAGCCCCATCGTAATCCTCACGGATCACCAACAAAGTCTCACCCGCAAGCTCCGAACGCATGACGTAGCCCGCTTGGGCGACGTCCCAGAACCTCTCATCGAGCTTCTCTTGCAGCTCAATCGCCCACACCAACCACCCCGCATCTGGCGAAATCGCATGCAGTTCGATCAGCCCAGAAATCAAGAACACATAGTCCGCAGGAAACCCTTTGACCTTGCCACACTGACCACGATAAGCGCGAAACAAAGAATCCCCGTCCCACAGCTCTTTTTTCAAAAACTCCGCTGCCTCCTTCGCAGCTTGTGCCAGATGATCGCCGCCCAGCACCCGTGCCCCGCGAGCCAGCGCACCGATCACCAGCCCATTCCAAGCCGTCACGATTTTATCATCACGGTGAGGCAGCGGACGCCGCAAACGAGCCTCCATTAGAATCTCACGACATGCCATCAACCGCTCGCGAATTTCACTCTCGGAGCAATCAAAACGCTCCGCCAATCCACCGTCACGCATCGCCCTAAAAAGCGTGTTCTGATTCTCCAAATCACCATGTGGATCACTTTCGGGTCGTGCATTTCCTCGTGCCTCCACGCCGAAGGCCGCCGAGAAAATCGCCGCATCTCGCGGGGTCAACAACGCAAAGATTTCGCGAGCCTCCCACGTCCAGAATGCTCCCTCGCGCTTTTCGACCGCATCCGCCTGCGGCAGGCTGTCCGCATCCTCGGCGGCATGAAAGGCACCACCCGAATCACGCAGAGTTTCTAATAGATAACGAAAAATCCCCTCCACCACTTCGCGGAAGGCGCTGTCCTTCGAGATCTGCCACGCATCGAGATAGGCCATCGCAAGCTGGGCTTGGTCATAGAGCATTTTTTCATAATGCGGCACGTGCCAGTACCGATCCACGGAGTAGCGATGAAACCCGCCGCCCAGTTGATCCTGCATGCCACCTGCGGCCATCGCGCGGAGTGTGCGCTCGCTCATCCGCCACGCCATGGCTCCCTCCTCGCTTTCCAAGCCGAAGCGCTCGCTGAGCTGCATGAGCGCCCGAACGATCACTGGCCGCGGAAACTTGGGTGCCCCACCGAATCCGCCCCAATCCGGGTCAGCGAGCGAGTCGCAGCGGTCCAAGTAATCACCGAATACCTTTGGATCAGGCAGGCCGCGCAGGGCAATGGTCTCCGACGCTTCCTTTTGCAACCCTTCTAATACCCTCGCCGCACTGGACTCCATCTTCTCGCGGTCATCCCGCCACAAACGTCCTAACTCATGGCAGATTCTAACAAATCCGGCGCGTCCTTGCCGATCCTCCGGCGGAAAATAGGTGCCGCCGACCACCGGCTTTCCCTCGGGGGTGAGCCACACACTCATCGGCCAGCCGCCCTGCCCCACGGTTGCCTGAATGAAGGCCATGTAAGTGGCATCAATGTCTGGGCGCTCTTCGCGGTCGACTTTCACATTGATGAAATGGTGATTCATCACCTCGGCCACATGCTCGTTTTCAAAGCTCTCACGCTCCATCACATGACACCAGTGGCAGGTCGAATAGCCGACTGACAAAAATACCAGTTTGCTCTCTGCCTTTGCACGCGCGAAGGCTTCATCGCCCCACCCAAGCCAATCGACTGGGTTATGAGCATGTTGCAACAGATAAGGAGAGGTCTCGTGGATCAGCGCATTGGGCATTGTGCCCATGCTACACCCCAAATGCTTGCTGTCCACTCTCGCGGGCGAAGCTGCCCATCAACGCTCTGGTGTCGGAGGCGCTGTCGGCGGCAAGCGCTTCGGCATCGGCGCGGCAGGTGCCGAATTCACTTCGGGCTGCTCGGGCGCACCACGGCGGAAGCCCAAGCCAAAATCGGTGGCAAACAACGTGTTGCTTTGATTTTTGAAAATGAGTTGCATGTTGGCTTGAGGCGAACTCATCACGTTGACATCGCTTGGCTTGAAGTTGAACCACGCAGGTTTTTCACTAGAAACCTTCCCCAACTTCGACGCCATCAGGCCGAAGGCATTGTCTTCGCGAAAATATTTGAGCAGTTCCGGCGACGCCTTCACTTCGATAAACCACTGCCATTTGGTGACCCCTTCGGCATCGCTCCACTCGTGACGCTCTGCGTGGACGATCTGGTCTGCCGCAGTCGGCGACCGCCAAAATGCGCGCCTGAATACAGCGACAGGATCAGTTACAACGCGATTGGGCGGCGTTTCTTTCCAAGCGATCGCCGCCACCTTATCGGCTGCCGAATCCTGGCGAGGCGCCATTAGATACCATGCGGACCCTGCGAGCAGGACTACTAACAGAACTAGGACAAACCAAATTTTTTTCATGCTTGCGAGGGCGAAATCATTTTCAGAACCAAGACCAGCACATTGCACGCTAGCTTGGTGCACCCGTCCATCCTAAATCCAGTATTCGGCATGTAACCGCGATCCGCTCAGGGAGCCTTTGGCGCTTCAATGTGTTTGAACAGGCGGAACAGGTCACTGTTCGACGTGAAAATCGTAGTCGTATCCTTGCCTAACGTTTTCTGATAGGTGTCGAGCGTCTTCACGAACTGGTAGAAATCTGCAGCGGACGGGCTGGAATTGTAGGCAGCTGCGTAAATTCCGGTGGCTTCGGCATCAGCCTTGCCCTTGACCTCCTGCTCTTTGCGGTAGGCCTCCGATTGAATCGAAAGCAAGTCACGCTCCTTGCGGCCGATGATTTTGGCTGCCTCGCCTGCGCCTTCGGAGCGAAACCGATCGGCGATCTGATTGCGTTCCGAGGCCATGCGGGCATAAATTTTATCGATCACCCCAGACTTGTAGTTGATCCGCTTGAACCGAACATCGAGCAACTCGATTCCCCACGCCTTCACAATTGGCTGCGCGGCCGCAAGGATCTGCTGATCCAACACGCTTCTGCCGTACCGGATCGGTGGGAGAAGTCCAAGATTCGAGTTGGCAGCCGTGAGCGCCTCATCGCGGGCAGGCTTTCGGTCCTTATCGCTACGGATCACCTCGATCAAATCGTGCGAGGCGATCACGCTCAGCGTTTCGCTGCCGATGATGTCGTCCAAGCGGGAAAGGGCGCTGCGTTCGTCGCGTAGCTTGGTGAAATAAACTTGTGGGTCTGAGATCCGCCAGCGGGCGAAGTTGTCCACGGTCACGTAGAGCTTGTCCCGCGTCGTCATTTCACTGGCAGGACCGTCCCAAGAGAGGATCCGTTTTTCGATGCGATTCACCTGCTGGATGAATGGTAGTTTCCAATGGAGTCCGGCCTCATTTTTGGCGGGATCCGAGTTGATCACTTTGCCAACCGGCTTGCCAAACTCGGTGATGAACACCTGCTCGGTTTGATCCACGGTGTAGGCCATGCTCGAAACGACAATGATGCCGATGGCGGTGAGGAAAAGAATAATGATAGTTTTCATAGCTTAAAAAAGAGATCGATCACTTGAGATTTAAGAGGGGAAGAAACTGCTTGGCATCCTCGTCGATCACGATCTTGGGCCCAAGCTTGGGGAGCACCTCGTTCATGGTTTCCAGATAGAGTCGTTGTTTGGTGATCGCTGGTGCCTTGTCGTATTGAAGGAGAAGCTCCTTGAAGCGAGCTACATCTCCTTGAGCTTCATTGATACGCTGGACGGCAAATCCCTCAGCACCAGAAATTCTTTGGTCCGCAAGCCCCCGGGCCTTGGGAATCACTCGGTTGTAGTCACCATTTGCCTCGTTAATCAATTGCTCTCGCTCTTGTTGAGCGCGATTGACTTCATCAAACGAGCGCTGTACCGGCGCTGGAGGATGCACATTTTTGAGCTGGATTTGTTCGGCCGTGATCCCCATGTCCAACCCCAGCAAAACCGACTTAAGACGCTTGAGCGCCTCCTGAGCGATTTCGGTTCGGCCGATCGTAAGAACCTCGTCCACGGTGCGATCACCAATGACTTCGCACATCACACTTTCCGTGAGGTCTCGGAGGGTTGCCCCAGGGCTGCGGACTTGGAAAAGGTATTTTTCTGGCGACGAAATGCTGTACTGCACGATCCACTCGACCTGAGCGGCATTTAGATCACCCGTGACCATGTCTCGCTCGAGCTCGGGCTCATCGCCCGATTGGTCTCGGTTGGTGGAGTTAGGGGTTCCGAATCCAAACTCCAGCTTCAACTGCCGCCGGACGGGCACGATCGTTGCCGTGTCAACGCCGTAAGGCAATTTAAAGTGCAAACCGGGCTTGGCGAGGAATTGGAATTTCCCGAACCGCTGGACCACCGCTTCCGAATCAGAGCTGACCGTGTAGTAACTGGAAAACACGCCGGTCAGCAGAAGGACTGCGATCCCAGCATACAAGAGTAATTTGGGCGAGACGTTCAACACCGGGCGCGGCAGATCGACGACGTTGTTCATGGTTGGTGGTTTCATGATTCTGAATGATGATGGATGAAATCGGACCGCAATGGACTCGAAATCGTGACCCCTGCCACCCTATCCACAGTTCAGGGAAATAGGAACCTTGAAAATTCACTCGAATTTGTAGCACCACACGATGCACCCACTTCGGGTGTCTAATGGCGGCAGCGCCGGTCGTGCGCCTATTACGGATTCCAGAATGATTCGCTTTGACGAACTAAGTTTGTATCCGTAGTGAATGGTCAGTTGTATTGTCCATGAACTGTCCGCGCTGTGTCCAACGAATCCACCGAGCAGCGGAGTCTTGCCCGCACTGTGGGTTTTCGATCGCTGACGCCGATGCGCAGTTTGGAATCGATCCAGTGCAAATTCGCTGCCTCACCGATAGCGCTGGCATTCTTCGTCGCCGTGATCGCCAGAGCGTCGAAGCGGCCATGGAAAAAATCACCCGCCGATTTCCTCAGATTTTTGTAGCCCTTTACACGGGTTCTCTCGGGGATGCTGCCAACATCCGGCCATTCAGCTTTTGGCTTCTCAATCGCGCGGTTTACGAAGACGCACCATCAGGTATGGCGAATGACGCCGGCATTCTGGTAACCATCGATCCCGAATCAAAAGCCGCAACCATGGTGTTTGGCTACCTGCTGGATCCATTTCTCTGTACCCAAGACATTTTCGAGTGTCTATCTCGCGCCCATCCCTACTGGCTTGATGGAAGATATGCCGATGGATTTCTTAAGGCACTCAACCACCTCGAAGTGATCCTCCGCAAGAAGTTCAAGAAAGCGCGGCGCGACTCAAAGCCCCAGAACCCTAAGCCATTGGCACCCCATCCTGCCGAAGATCTTGGCAAAGGAGTTCGAGCACTCGATCAAACCATCGCTGAGCCACCGACAACTGAGGAGGCCACCTCATGAAGTTCCTTGCCCACTTCACCACCGCCCTCGCCGTGATCAGTGTGACGCTTTTAGCGGCAAGCCCCACGCCTGCCAGCGCAAACCCATCGCCCGCGGAATCGCCTCCTCCATCCGGCGAAATCGTTAGGCCATTCATCCCCATCCCAGAAAAGTTCATCCCTGCTTATTTCGGCAAGCGACCGGAGTCCTATCTCATCGATCCGCAAAAATTGCTAAGCCCATCAGACTTCCGCGATCGACTCGCGTTTCTGAACTATCATGCCAGCGACTCTGCCATCGACCTATTCGTATTCGTCATCGGTGCAGATCAGGAAATTCCCGCAGGGGTCAAGTTAGATGAAATAATTGGAAGGTTTTTCTCCAATGGGCGCCCTGCGGTGATCGTTTTTTACTATCCGAACTCAGTTCAGCGGTCGACGCTCCTCCTCAGCCCGTCCATCGCGAACACCATCCCGCAGACAGAACAACGCCGGATTCTTGAGAGTGCTGTGATGCAGGCAAACCGCAAATCCAATGTGTCCGAGCAAACCGAGCAGTTCCTCGTCCAAGTATCGATTCGCATCTACTGGATGGAACAAATGATTTCTGGCAAGTCAGCCAAAAACGATAAAGTACCGCACGCCAACCTCAATCCCGCCCTCAGCAAATCCGCTGCGAAAGCGGCTGGATTCGCGAAGCTCCAAGAGGTCGTCATGCAGCTTATGATCCCAGCTGCAGCCGCATTTGTCACACTCGTCATCATCGCGTTGCTCGTGGCTTGGCGCCGATTGACTGCCCGCCATTTCTTCCCCGTGCATCAAGTCGAAACCCGCCTCGGTGGTAACCATGCGGCTGGAGTCGGCGCAGTGATCACCTTCGCGAGTACCAAGGTACCACCTGCCTCACAACGCGAACAAGTTTCCGACTTCAGTCGTCGATTCTAACAGGTAATCTTGGGCCGATCTCCCAGATTAGCCTCTCCGGATCTTTGATCCATTGAACAAGATCATCATCCGGTAAATCCGCTTTTCACGCGTCTCAATCTTGCCCGTGTTGAGATCGAAGCGCTCTGGAATTTCCTGCCGATGGATATCCACACTCGCACGAAAGCCTCGCTCGGAGAAAACATCAATTAGAATCGCAATGGCCAACGGATCGTTGAAAAGCGTATCCTCCGTGTTAATCATCGCCCGACCGCTCACCGCATAGCGCTTGATGATGGGCATCATCTTTCCTTGGATAAAGTCAACGACCGCTTGCAATAACTGCGCATGTGCAAACTGGTAGCCATCGAGGCGATGCACCAGCTCCTGCCGTGCCTGCTGGACGATCTCATCTGCTAGCGGGATGTGGCGCAGCGTGTCGTAGGTAAGCGGCTCAAGCTCAAGCGAACTTTGATACTCGAGCTCGTTGATGATGTTCTGCTGGACCACCTCGATCGGTGCCTGAGCATTGATGAAATGGTAATGAAAAATCTCGCGAAGCGAAACAAGCGCATCATAGGTTTTTTCCTTAAACGTTCGGTAGCGATTGCGGGCCAGCTCGGGAGAAAAGTCGGTATTTCGCTCTTCTTCAAACTCCCCAATGCCAGATTGCCGAATCTCCGCATTGCGAACCACCGCCTCGCGGCCACGCTTGAGCTGACGCGCAATGCTCTCCGCCTCGTCCACGAAGAGCACCATGATGTGGAACGTAGGCTGTCTAAACTGAACTGCCAGCGGCGTATTTGAGAACTCGCGGCGTAGGAGGATCATCTGATCGTAAAACATCTTGAGGCACTCGACCTGAACGGTCGTGCGGGGAAATCCATCAAGCACCGCACTGTCGCGAAACTCCGGCTTGAGAAGCTCATGCAGCAAGAGCCGGAGCACTTCCTCGTCGCCCACCATTCCACCATCCGCTTTGATCTTCTTCGCCTCTGGCGAGTCTAACAGCTCACTGATCACGATCGGTGGAGCGGTGATACTCCGCACTGAACAAATGAACGCCGTGTTCGTGCCCTTACCCGAGCCTGGTGCCCCGCCTAGCAGGATCAACTCCTTGGGAAAATGCAGATTCTCTCGTCCGAGTGACTTTTCTAAGCCTTTCCAAACTCGATTAAAAATCAGCTGAGCGTCCTTGATCTCAAGGTCTGAATTCGTTGAGATGACAGCTGGTTGATTCGGTTTCACGGAAACAAAATAGTAAGGAGAATCTGCGAAAAATTGCAAGCAGATCGAAATCAGTCGACGCGCTCGACGCCAGCGGGAAGAGTAACTGCTGATTTCACGCTTCCATCCGCCTGTTTTTCATGGCGGACATGGATCGGCCCATGCGGAGTGGGGTACGTTCCCTCAGCCCATTTCAAGTGGCCAAGATGCGGAGCGATTCTCACCTTGCCGAAGCCAGGAGTCACCGGAGCGATGCCCAAAACATTCTTGCTCAACCACGCGGTCGGCCCACCCGCCCAGCCGTGACAAAAACTGTGGCGGAATCCAACATAGCAAAAGGCCCCGAAGTCCCCATGAAGATCTTTTTTGCCCGCCGGTACCAGCTCATCGATGCGCCCCGCATTCTCGGTCCAGGCTAGGTCAAAATCCTCCCAAAAAGTGGTCGCTCCAACGTCCAGCATGCCACCCCAATAACGACTGATGAAATCCATTCCCGTATCGAAATCCCCGGACTTCGCGAGCGCATTGAGAACATAAAACCCGTAAAATGTCCCTAGATCCTTCGTCCCATCTTTCTTGAGCACCTTGGAAGAAACTTCAGAAGCCTCGCGAAACCCGGCGATGGAGAGCAGTGCCGCAGGGGATTTGCGTCCACTTGGCTCGGGCGTGTGGGTCTTCAACCGAGACGCCGCATCTAGGCAAAGCCGCGCGGTCTCAGGATCATTCAAGACCTCACAAATCCTTGCGCCGCTCTCCATCGTCAGCGTCATCATCGCTTGCAGACCCTCATGCACCGCGGTCTTATCACTGTAAGTTGGCCAATCAAGAAAACGCATGCCATCGAGTTTTTCGCGCCCATCCTCGCCGACATAGGTCATCAAGCGCTTAAGCAATTGTGTCAGGTATGGTTGTTGCTGCTTCAGATAGGCCAGATTTCCATGGTGCATGTACCACTCCTCGTGAATCAAAATCCACCACATCGAGTATGAGCTTATCCCATTCATCCATTCGGTGACTGGCGTTACTTCACGACTCAGATCGAGACTCTTCGGCACCACTTCGTTATCACCAAATACGCAATTGATCACACTCATCTCAGGATGCATGTCACCGATCCAGACCAACCGGTCACGCTTGATCCCATCCCACAAGTAGTCCTGCATGTTGAGATGGACTGTGTAAGCGCCCGTCTTCCAAACTTGGCTCAATCGTTCATCCGAGCAGGTGAACGAACCCACATACGGCACGTCGCGAATCGTCAGCAACGCTCGCGCCTGGCTGATCTCGACCGTCTGCTTGGGGTCCACGTTATCGATGCGGACAAAGCGAAATCCACTCGGGCCGATCGTGGTCTTGCCAAGCCACGGCAGCATCACCAACCGGTCACGCACCGCATGGTCGTTCTGGGCACCACGGTCGTCGAGTTCTGCCATCGCCTCGGAAACCGACTCGCCCAATCTCACCCGAACCGAAACCCCCTTGGGCTGTGCCATCGTGGTGAACAACTCGACCGACCCCGCGATTTCCACCCCGAAGTCGAGGACGATCGACCCACCAGGAAGAAGCTTAAGCGGCGGATGCGGATCAGACAAGGTCGCCTGCCCATTCTGCGGTCGCAGCAGATTCTCCGAATTCACCACCCCCTTGTCCGAGGCCCAAACAATGCGCTTCGGCTGAACAATAAACGAGGCCAGCGGACTTTTTTCCGCAACGACTGGAAGCCCAGTCGGCGATGCCTCTAAAACCATCGAACCGACTAAAAAAAACGTTGGAATACAGTTTCGTAAGAAATTCATTAGAATAATAAGTTAAATTGATTAAAATTAATTGGATTGAGGGAAAGGTCGGCGGAAGACTGCTTGCAGGCGCAGTGGACTGCCAGCGTTTTTGTGAGTGCTCCTGGCGAAAGCGCAACGAACAGGATCAAACCAACGCAGTTGCCGGTCACGCCGAGTTCAGCGTATTGGGATTGCGCAAGCTGGTGAGACCGGACGATGGATTTGGTGGATTTGGCCATGACCATGGGTTTTGAACGAGTAAAGAGCTGTGAGCATGCTCAGAAATTCAAAGAAAAACCTCCACAGTCTTGCCAAAAAATAGCACCATCCCGCCAGATGAAACGCATTTTAAAAATCAACGAATGGTTTCACCCAGACGGCTTCCCGATCAGCGTTGAACGCAGGGAGCCGCAGGAGCTTTTCGGGCCCCATTCGCACGAGTTTGCCGAGTTGGTGATCGTGACGGGTGGCAAGTGTTTGCACGTGACGGGGCAGGATTCTTGGGAGCTCACCGCCGGTGACGTCTTCGTAATCGCTGGCACACGGGAACATGAGTACCGCGATCTGGTGGATCTGAGGCTCTTCAACATCCTCTACCAGCCCAACCAGCTGAAAATGGCGCTGCTCGACCTGCCATCCGTAGCCGGGTATCACGCGCTTTTTACGCTAGAACCCTCGTGGAAAAAACGCCAAGTCAGCAAAGGACGTCTGCATTTGAATGCCAAAGAGCTGGCTCAAGTCATCGAGGTAGCAGAGCGTTTGGAAGTCGAGTTGAAGACGCGTGAGTCCGGATTCGGGTTCATGGCCATGGCCTCATTCATGCAAATGGTCGGGCTACTTTCGCGGTGCTATGGCCGCAGCCCATCTCCTGATGTGAAAGCCCTTCTGCGGATCGGCGAGGCACTATCCCACCTCGAGCGCAACATCCACCGAGCGGTCAATCTGGAGGAATTGGCCAAGACCGCCCACATGTCACCGCGCAGTTTTTTGCGAGTTTTCCACTCCGCCACTGGGACCTCTCCACTCGCGTGGGTCATCGAGCAGCGGATCAACCGCGCCTGCAGCCTGCTCCGCCATACCGAACGCCGCGTCACCGAGATCGCCTTCGACGTCGGATTCAACGACAGCAACTATTTCACCCGCCAATTCCATAAAATGACCGGGTTTTCGCCCCGCGACTATCGTCTGCGCCGAGGCACCAGCTGAGTTTATCCCACAGAAACTGCGGGAGCTTCACTTGACCTCCCGCCGTGATGCATGCAACGTCCTCTCCGAAAGTGAAATCAATTTACCGCCTCTCATTCCCGCTTTTTGCACTCCTCGCGATCTGCCTCTCCTCGTGCGCCCCTCCCGTCCCCGGGCAATCGGACTACCTCAAGGGCATCGGAGGGCCGATTCATCGTCCCATGTCGGGCGGACCACATCATCCGCCTCCAGCCATCCACGACGACGTCTCCTACTGGGATGGCGACGGTGTGAGCGGCAGCCCACTGATCCGGATCAACCGAAGCCAGCAGAAAGCATTTTTCTACAAAGGGGGAGTGCTTGTCGGAGTTTCGAGAATTTCCAGCGGCAACGAAGACCACGGGACCCCAGCAGGAAAGTATAAAATCGGCCAAAAAAGCAAGAATCACGTCTCATCCATCTACGGCGTTTTCAAGAGCAAGGCGACTGGCCTGACGACCAATGACGACGTAGACATCCGCACTGACAAGATCCCTCCGGGCGAAGTCTTCTACAACGCGCCCATGCCGAACTTCATGCGCATCACCAGCGGTGGCATCGGCATGCACACCGGCTACCTGCCCGGCTACGCGGCATCCCACGGCTGCATCCGGATGCCGCACTCAATGTCGACCAAGTTCTTTGAAAATGTCGAACTCGGCACGCCAGTAATCATCGAGTGAGCGTAGAAAATTCACTCACCCCCGACGCTGCGGCCACTTTAGAAATCAGCCCCACGGCGGTGGCGGCATGGGTCCATCTCCCGAGTGACCAGCGACCGATGCTCATCGATTGCCGCGAGGCCGACGAATTGGCCATCTGCCAGATCCATGGCAATGAATGGATTCCGCTCGGTGATTTTCCCAGCACCGGGCCCGAGCGGTGCCGCGATGCAACCCGAGGAGTGGTCGTTTACTGCCACCACGGGATGCGCTCACTCCGCGCAGCAATGATCCTCCGGTCGCGTGGGATCGAAAATACATTTTCCATGGCGGGCGGGATCGACGCCTGGTCACGCTTCATCGATGCTGCCGTGCCACGCTACTGAGCAACCGGAACTGCCCCAGAGGCGCAATGTGTGGTTCAACTTGCGGGGGAAGTTGTGCTAACAAAGGCGCACCCACCGGCGCGATTGAGAGGAAATTGAAAAGCTCATGGCCGGTTAGTGCGTCACGACTTATTCGGCTTCT
Organism: Akkermansiaceae bacterium; assembly: GCA_029866215.1. Taxonomy (GTDB): domain Bacteria; phylum Verrucomicrobiota; class Verrucomicrobiia; order Verrucomicrobiales; family Akkermansiaceae; genus Luteolibacter. The sequence continues at coordinate 4,356 of JARWZU010000040.1, read as the reverse complement.
TCGAATTAGGGGGTCAGCGAATGAAAAATCCGGCTACTTCACCATCCTTAATCGACAACTCGGCAAGCATATCGGGAACTCCCTCCCTCTCAAAATCAATCTTCCAGTAATAGGTCTTTACTGCTCCTCGATTCAGAACACCCATGTAATCCTTCTTGTAGCCGTCCTTCATTAACGGAGAAATCTGCCCTGAAACCTGCGTGAGCTTCTCTTCAGTCATCGCGGTCTTCACCGTCTCATCACAGACCGATTCAAACTTTTGGAGATCGTTATTCTGAGTGGCTTCAAGAAGTGTCCCAAGAATGCGAGCTTCATTCTTGGGGGCTTCATCCGCGAACGCTCCAAGTGTGGCGGTTACTAGAGTTGCGAGTGTGAATAGTGTGGTTTTCATCGATTTGGGTTTCAATTTTTTTGCCTAACGTTTCGGATCAGGCGACGGCGAACGGGAAGCGTCGCTGACACGACAGATGCCATACAAGTCATTGCCTTCATCCGTTTGGTTCAGCCTCGTTGGTGAATCGTGGGCTGGTCATTCGGATGTGTCACGACCGTATTTCTGGTTGACCCAGCGTACCCCAAATAAACAAATAGCTACAATGCTCAATGGCGGAATACATAGAATGAGCTGAGCTGTATCAGAAAGGGGAAGCATCCCAAGGGCTGGAATCGCAATCAACACATTAACGATTCCCCAAGCGATCAGGAGCTTGGCGGCAAAGCGGTTCGCCGGATACCATATCTCATCGGATGAAAGCGTGAGTCTCGTCCTGAGTCCGTAAACCTGATTGCGTGGAATCTTGTTCAAGAGCATCGGAATCGAAAGACCGATGCCAACGAGCCCTACAACTATCAAGCTGATGGGCACAACGATGGAAGGGTGCATGGTGCGGCGTTGGTGGTTAGCGTCTTCGTGAATTGGCGAGTGGCTCCGGACTTGTTCAACCAAACGGCACAGTCGCAGTCTTCGCTACCGCTCAGCCTTCGCAGCTCCCTTTATTGTTCTGCTCGGATTATTGTCTTCGTAGTCCATATCGTGGATTGCGGTGATGATGTCGAATCACGATGATCCGATTGCCCTCCAAGCGTTCCTCAAATAGGATGTGATATGGAAATCTTTTGAGATTGCTCCTTCTCCTACCACTTGGGTCATAGTGATGCCGTTCGGGATATCGCTCGATGTAATCGATTGCATCATCAATCTCCTTCCAAAATTGGTCACGCAATTCACCAGAGACTTCTGAATACGTCGCCGCAATCTCTTGTGCATCCCTCGCCGCTCTCGGGTGGATGATCAAAGGCTTCATCCTGCCAATTACCTCCCGCAGAGCCTCTTAAATTCTTCCTTGGTGACGCCAACCACTGCTCCCGAGTCCAACTCGGCCGATCGATTCGTAACCTCCTCATCGTCGATCCAATAGTGGGCGTCATCAAGACTTCCAAGAAGGAAAACGGCCAATTCAGCCCTCTCAGGCATGGAAAGGCCGAGGACAGATTCTCGAATTTGTGTATACGTGCTCACGACTTAACGCTACCTTCTTCTGTTAAGATTTCCAGTCGGAATTTCTGGCACAACGATGAGCGCATGCACCACTACCCGCGGGGGCGCATGTCGATCACGGGGTGAGGTGGAAATTACGAACGATCATGTAAACACGGCGGCTGATGGGGGGGGCTGTGTCTCGACTTGTTCGCTTTAGATTTCCCGTGGTGAGGCTATGACCCATGTTGTAGCAATCCCGACAGTGATGATATTGGCAAGCCACAGCCAGCAAAAATTCTCCTTCGACAGCTTGTGCTTCCAGATGATTCTTATCGTGAGGAGTTCAAGTAGCGCGTTCAACGCCCCTCCGAAGATTGGCACGGAAATCCAGGCAACGGGATTGAATGTGCCCCATTCAAATATCCAACTAACAAGCATCCCGATTGTGAGTTCGTAAAGAAGTCCGGATAACGGACGCCCAACCAGACCGACTAATCCCGAAGCCAGATTTGCAGCAAAGGTGTAAAAAAATGCTTGTTTGGCATTCAGATTGAAGAGCCGTCTGAAGAAGAAATACTCGATAACGAGACTGAGCGCGATGATCGGCATCGAACTGACTTTGTCTTCTGCGTAAAGCGCAGGCCAGACGACATTGGCGATAATCATTAGAGTCATTTTCTTAGCAAACGTTAGAAGTGTGGCAAGGCGGGAACGAGGGGAAGTGAAATTGATCAATCATAAAACCTCGGCATTTCCCGATGCAGGGGCTTTATTTGTAGAGAAATTTTGTCCATTGACTTCATCCGGGTTCGATGTTGCGCTACCAAACGTTACTATGAAAATCACCATTTTATTTCTGTCTCTCGGTTTCTGTTCTCTTTCATCGCCGTTGTTCGCCAAGTCAGAGGAAATCCTGCAGCCCCCCACTCGTGAAAAACGCATGGGCATCATCGACCCCGCGGCCTTTGGTTTAGGGCAGCCGGGCTTTGTGGCGGATGTCACGATGGTGGATACGCAGGACTTTGAAAATCAGCCGGGCGGCATTGACTTTAGGGAGCTGCGCACCATCGCACCTCTTGCGGCGAAGAAGTGGGGCGATTTTCTGATCGCGGGATCTATCGGCTACATGCTCACGGGTGCAGACTTTCAAGGCTTTGGCGGCCTACAGGAGGAAACGCTGCATACGTTAGAGGCACAGATCACCATGTTATGGCGGCCTGAGGGAACGCCTTGGTCGGCAATGGCATTTTTCACGCCGGGGTTGGGCACGGATTTTAGTGGTATTTCTGCGGATGATTTTGAGTTCTCGGGTCTGGGGCTGATCAACTATCGTGTCTCGGAGGAACTGAGTCTGGCTGGCGGTGTGTTTGGCCGCTATGCCGCGGATGAAAGCATGATCGTGCCCGCGCTGGGTTTCATCTGGCAGCGAGAGCCTTTCATCGTGCAACTGATGGGGCCGTTTGCGGTGATCGGATGGCAAGCCACGGAGCGACTGACTCTCAGCCTCAGTGCTTACCCCAGTGGCGGGGCATGGGATCTCGACGATTCTGTAGTCAATCGCGCTGAAATCAATGGCTGGCAGACGGCGGCATCGGTGATCTATCAACTCACCGACCATCTCACTCTCTCACTGCGTGGTGGCTTCAACATCGCGGGTGAGGTGGAATTGCTCGATGCCGATCATCGCGTGATCGACGCCGAAGATCTGGAAATGGCCCCCTTCGGCGCGGTGAACCTGCGTTATTCATTCTAACCATTTCGAGCCAGCGTAACGGCTGCAGTGGATGATTCATGGTTCGGTTTGGCGATTGAACCAGAAGCCTCACACAGCCCCTGGCCCCTGGCCCCTGGCCCCTGGCCCCTGGCTCATTGCCAACCTTGCCGATTGCGCTAGCCGCTTGAAGCCGCCATTCATCATCCCAGACAAAACACAGAGGCGCTCAAAGCTACTGGGAGGTTGCAATATGCAGGGGGGTTCAGACCCATGGGTTGGTCTGAGATCTGGAGTCTGAAATGCTGAGATGGAATAATCCTTTCAGGGCTCGAATGCGTCCTCATTTCGCCGTCCAAGACCGAGCGCAAACCCAACGAGAAAATCAAAACCACCAAGCGCGGCGCCTGCAAGATCGCCCGGCTCTTCCGCAACGGCGACATCACCGAAGTCCGGATTCCCCCGTCGTCCGGGTTTGGGAGCCCCGTCGGCCGGGCGAGGGAACCTCATCGTCCGGGCTAGAGAACCTCATCGTCCGAGCTAGAGAACCCCGTCGTCCGGGCTAGGGAGCCCCGTCGTCCGGGCTAAGGAACCCCGTCGTCCGGGCTAGGGAGCCCCGTCGTCCGGGCTAAGGAACCCCGTCGTCCGGGCTAAGGAACCCCGTCGTCCGAGCTAGAGAACCCCGTCAGCCGGGTTCAGGAGCCCCAGCATCCGGACTCCGATCCCGGTCCGCCGGGCAAATGAAAAACCCTGCGGCCAAGGTGACCGCAGGGTTGGGAATGCTCTCCGGATCGATCGGAGTTGCCGACTGTTTTGTTTAGCGTGCGGGGGGAGGACTGCTGTAGGGGCACGGCGGGTGAAGCGTTTGCCCAGCTCACCCATCAGACCGTCCAGTCCGCCGGCATCGCCCGAGCGTTTTGCGGCGGCGTAGTGGTGACCACAACCCAGAATAGTACACGACGGGCCTGTCCAACAACCGATCGGCCCGGGACTATGGCCCGAACCTATCTTTGGGGTTTGGCTCCTTCAAATTAGGGGATCAGCGAATGAAAAATCCGGCTACTTCACCATCCTTAATCGACAACTCGGCAAGCATATCGGGAACTCCCTCCCTCTCAAAATCAATCTTCCAGTAATAGGTCTTTACTGCTCCTCGATTCAGAAC
>JARWZU010000085.1 GCA_029866215.1 Akkermansiaceae bacterium | reverse complement strand
TTTATTCTGCCGCAACCATTTCAAATAAACCCAATTTCCTCTGCGAAAACATTTATCAATTCACCCTCACGTTCCACGTTCAGGCCTCAGATACCACGGATCCTACGAGACCCGCAGTCTTGACCAACATCCCTGTTCGGATTGGGGCTGGCAGTGGTGATGTCAAAAGCTTCCGAGTAACTGGAACTGGGATCGTCACGGACCCTGTGAATGCTCAGGTTGCAGCAGGTCGCCTCAGGGCGGTGGAGATTTCCGTCACGGTGATTTCAGATTTTGGGATCGATCAGATCAGCAAGCGCAAATTTGCGAATGACAGCAAGAAAGCGGAGTTCCTTGCGAAGAATTCCTATCAGTACACCAAGGTGGTTCAGGTTCCTGGAGTCTGATCGAAAGGTTTGTTCCTTTCATCGCGATGCGATAGCTTGTAGGTGCGTGGATGCAGCATGATGAGGCTTTGACGTTGCCATCGATCTAACTCAGGCGTTTTCACTGCTCCTAACGGAAAAATGATCTTGCCACCTTTGCGCTCGTCAGTTCGCTTTTTCTGCTTTAGCGGTTTTGCAATGGCATGATCAATGTGATGGATAAGCACTTTCAAAAGGAGCTCCATCTCACGCTTGCTCAATCGGCTTGGGTTCAATTTGCACATTACCTTGGATATTTTTTCATAGCGAACATGTTCCCCACGATCTTCGCACTCGGCATCCACGGTCTGGGAGATTAAGCGAAAAAATCATTGTCCTTTATCGTCATGGCCATCATTCGTAAGCTCTGATGAGATATATCGCCGATACGCATCGCGACGGCATGTCAGCAGGATTTGTGGTCGCCTTCGTTTGTTTTATCTGGGTGGGGGCCTATGCCTGCTTCTGGAGCAAGTTAACTAGAACGGCAGGAATCGCGGATGCCACTCAGGGAAATTCACATGGTGGTGTGGGGCCGTGAGTTGGGCAAGGCGATGATTCTTGCTCGACGCCGAGGCCTCGCGCGTGCTGGGTGGTGCCTGCAACCTTCGATTTGAATCATGCCCGAGCTTCCTGAAGTTGAAACCACCCGACGCGGCATCGAGCCATATGTGGCCGGGGTGCAAATCAAGGAACTGATCGTTCGGCGCCGAGACCTTCGTCAACCGGTTTCGCGTGACATCACGAAGTTGGTGGGGCGCTGCATTCTGGGTGTCTCGCGGCGGTCGAAGTATTTGCTTCTGAGCATCGATGATGGCTCGACGCTTTTGATCCATCTAGGGATGTCGGGGAGCCTGCGGGTGAGTGATCCAGCAGAGGAATGGAAAAAGCATGATCATGTGGGCATCACGTTGGCGAGTGGCAAGCAGTTGCGGTTTCACGATCCTCGGCGTTTTGGTTTGGTGCTGCGCCTGAAAGGCGACCCCATGGAACATCCGCTGCTGAAGAAACTCGGTCCAGAGCCCTTGGAACGTGGCTTCACCGTTGGGCACCTCGCGACGGCTTGTGCGGGGCGTGCATCGGCCATCAAGGTGGTGATCATGGATGCAAAGCATGTGGTGGGGGTGGGAAATATTTATGCTTCCGAGGCCTTGTTTCATGCGGGGATCTTGCCACAAACCCCAGCCGCGCACGTTTCGAGGTCTCAGGCGGGCAAGCTCGTTGTGTCGATCCGCAAGGTTCTGGCGGCGTCGATCAAGGAAGGGGGGACGACTCTGCGTGACTTTTTGAATTCCGATGGGCAGCCGGGCTATTTCAAACAGCGGTTATTTGTCTACGGGCGAAAAGGTGAGCCTTGCCGAAAGTGTGGCACCTTGATTTGCCATGAGGTTCTGGGCCAGCGGGCGACTTATTGGTGTCCGAAGTGCCAGAAATCGTGAGGCTGAATCCAATTTGAGGCCGGTGGCTTCGGTTCGTAAAGTTCGCAATGGACATGACTATTTCCCTTGGCGAATCCCGAGTCTGCGCATAAACACGGGTGCCATGACTCGTTCATCCATCGAATTTGCCGCGAAAGTTTATATTGTCGCTTTGATCGTCGTTTTCATTTGGACGGTGACGGAGGTTTTGGCGCAAATCGGGCTGATGTGATCGGCGTGAATCACTCCTGTGGACGCCGCATCATTCTTGCCCGATGGTTCGCAGTACAACTTTCGAAGGATGGTAGACAACGAACGTCCACTGGTCCGCTTTTTGTCGCAAGGCTCGTTGAGAATTCTGTCGAGTTGCCTGCCGGATTTCGGCTTTTGCATTCGACATCGGTCAAACTCATGGCAGCTTATTGAAACATCTTCACCCCTGATTCGTTTGAACCCCATGACCATGCTCCGCCTTCGAAATGCAATCGCCGCAGTCGCATTTTTCTCGGTTACCTGTTTCGCAAATGCGCAACAAGCGGACTTCAACGAGGTGGGGAGGCAAATGGCGATCATGTTACAAAATAGCCACTTTGCCAAATTGCCCTTTGATAAAGAGCTGAGTCGCCGGTTTTTGGACGATTATCTCAAGGATCTTGATTTCCAGCGGCTGTATTTCACGCAAGAGGATGTCGATGGGTTCAAGGCCAAGTTTGGCGATGAGATTCACACGCTTCTTTTGAAAGGTGCAAGCATGCCGGTTGCGACCGAGATTTATGAGGTGTTCGAGAAGCGGGTGGAAGAGCGGGTTGCATTGGTGGAAACGCTCTTGAAAGGCCCTGAATTTGAATTCAACACCAACGATTCGGTGATGCTTAGCCGCAAGGATGCCCCATGGCCAAAGGACGAGAAGGAGGCGATGGACTTGTGGCGCTTGCAAATCAAAGAGGCGGTATTGGGCGAGACTTTGCGGCGCCAGTTGCTCACCAAACTTGCCAAGGAACAAGACAAGCCTGATCCGGGAAGCCACGATCGGCAGCCAAAGGAAAAGGTCTCACTGCGGTACAAGCGATTTTTGGCCGGCGTGAAAGATGTGGATGACGAAGAGGTCGCCAACTACTTCCTCAGTACGATTTCGCGAGCCTACGATCCTCACACGGAATACCAGAGTTTTCGTGAGATGAACATCTTTCGTGATGTCATGAAGAACGAGCTCGTCGGCATCGGGGCCTTGCTTCAAGGCGAGGAGGATGGTGCCACGAAAATCATGGGAATTGTAGTCGGTGGGCCTGCCGATCGTGAGGGAACACTCAAGCTCAATGACCGCGTGGTTGCGGTCGATGCCCTGAACACGGGCAAAGCAGAGGACATGGTCGACATCATGTTCATGAAGATCGACAAGGTGGTTGATTTCATCAGAGGTAAAGAAGGCACTACGGTTGCGTTGAAAATTGAGCCAGCCAACGCACCTCCGGGTCAGACGAAAATTTTAGTGATTCAACGCGGCAAGGTTGAGATGAAGGATGAGCAGGCGAGCGGTGAACTGATCGAGTTGAAATCTGGAAAAGGCGTCAGCCACCGCCTCGGGGTGATCACACTTCCTTCGTTCTATGCAGACTTTGAAGAGGGCAAGGTCAGTTGTGCAACGGACGTTGAGAAAATTCTCAAGCGTTTGATGGATGAGAAAATTGATGGCCTCGTTCTGGACCTCCGCGGCAATGGCGGGGGATCCCTTGAGGAAGTGCGAAGGATGACAGGATTTTTCATTGAAACTGGGCCAGTGGTTCAGGTGAAGAACACGCTAGGCCAAGTGCAAGTGAAGGACTCTGATGTCGGCAAACCGATTTACACCGGGCCGATGGTCGTGATGACGGATAAGAGCAGCGCGTCGGCCAGCGAGATTCTCGCTGGAGCATTGCAGGACTTCAATCGTGCGGTGATCGTCGGCGATTCATCAACTTTTGGCAAAGGAACCGTCCAACAACAGATGGATATTGGTCGGATGCTACCGCTCTTTGCTGCTAGAAATCGTGCGGGGTACTTGAAGGTTACGATTCAGAAATTTTACCGTCCCTCGGGGTCTTCGACCCAAATGGATGGAGTAAGTGCGAACGTGGTTCTGCCGAGTTTGGTGGATGCATTGGACGTCGGGGAGGCCTTTCTCGATCACTCATTGCCGCACGATCTGATCCGTCCAGCAGGTGATTTTAAGCCGCTCGATGTGCAAGGGTTGTTTATCCCTCGGCTCAAAGAATTGAGCCAGACCCGATTGAAGTCTTCCAAGGATTTTGAATATATCATTCAAGATGTGATCAAGACGAAGGATCGCGTGAAGGCAAATCGGCTTTCGCTGAACAAGGAGACCCGTGAAAAAGAGTTAGAGGAATCGGACAACCTCCAGAAAGAGCGCAATGCGGAACGTCGGTCGCGGTTCGTAAAGATGACCGAGGAGGATAAGAAATCTTGGTCGTTCTATAAGCTCAAGCTCGATGACATTGATACCAACGCGAAGCTTAAGCCCTATGATCCTTCGGACGAAAGCGGCTCGTACATGCGCCGGGCCAAGGATGAAACCGCGGATTTGGATGAGACTCCCAAGTGGCCAACGGGGTTAGATCCAGTGAAGCGCGAATCGATTTCGGTGCTCAAGGATCTCGTCGGTCTCACCGAGAAGGCTCGCATTGCGGGACTATCAAATGGGTCTACTGAAGTCCGCTGATGTCGGAGGTAGAGGAAAATCTTCTAAATATCAGGCGGAGAATACAGGCCGCTTGCGTGCGAGCTGGCCGTGACCTCAGTGAGGTGGAGTTGATCGCGGTGTCGAAGACTTTTCCAGTCGATTCCGTGCGGGATGCAATGGATGCGGGCCAAGTCGCATTTGGGGAAAGCCGGCTGCAGGAGGCGGAGCCTAAAATCGAATGCCTCCCCGGGTCGTTGAAGTGGCATTTTATCGGTAGGGTCCAGCGGAACAAGGTGAGAAAGCTTCTTCCGCACTTTGGCTGGGTTCACGGTGTGGACTCCGCGAAGCTTGCCGCCTACATGAATGAAGTGGCGGGCGAGCTCGGGCTATTTCCCAAGGTTTTTCTCCAAGTGAATGTGGGAGAGGAAGTTTCAAAAGGGGGTTTTGAGGTTGATGCGTTGCGAGCCGAGTTGGATGCCATCCTGTCTCTTGATCGCCTCGAGATCATGGGTTTGATGTGCATCCCGCCGCCTGGGCCTGATGCAGCAGCTTCGCGCCCATGGTTTGTTAAACTCCGTGAGCTGAGGGATGCTCTGGAAATTGATTACGGGGTGAAACTTCCCTCGCTCAGCATGGGAATGAGCGATGATTTTGAGGTGGCAATCGAAGAAGGCGCAACTCATGTGCGAGTGGGCTCGGCGATTTTTGGCAAGCGCCCACCCGCCTCAATTTTATTAGACTAGTCGATCACCGCGTGTGAGTGCTGACAGATTTTTCAGCTTGTTAGGCCAGACCAAGACCAAAGTCCGGGATCAAGTTCACATTGAGCGGCCCTAGTGATCTGCTTGGCGTCGGCGCCATCGCTGAGTGCAGCGAAGATGGTGGATCCAGAGCCACACAGCAATGCGGCAGCGATTTCGTTTCTGGTGAGAAGCCACTGCTTCAACTCGGCAAGGAATCGGTGTTTTTCAAAAACGGGACGTTCAAGGTCGTTCGTGAGTTGAACACCCGCAAGGTCCTGGGGGGCGTAGCGGATGCCCGGGATTTCTTTTGACTGACTCCACCGGCGGTAGGCATCAGGAGTTGGGACTCCAAAAGCGGGTTTGAGCAATAAAATGCGGAAGGGACTTGGGGCGGGGGCAGGTGTGATTTTCTCGCCTCTTCCAGTGCAGCGAGCCGCACCTGGTAGCAGAAAGAATGGCACGTCCGATCCAAGCGATGAGGCGATCTCTTGGATTTTTTCTTCGGTGAGCGGGTGAGCATAGAGCCGGTTCAAACCTAATAAAGTGGATGCTGCATCGCTGCTGCCGCCACCGAGTCCGGCACCGTGAGGGATGGTTTTCCGAAGCAAAATCCGGTAGCTGGCGGGCAGTCCTGTCGCTTCTTGAAACTGCCGCACCGCCTTCACCACGAGGTTGTGCTCGTCGCTTGGAACGCTGGGGTCATCGCACGCGAATGAAAATTCAGGGCTGGCATCAAACTGAATTTCGTCTGCCAAACCCGGTAACTTGACCATGAGGGTGTCGAGTTCGTGGAATCCATCGTCGCGTTTCCCAAGGATGCGCAGCAAGAGATTGATTTTGGCAGGAGCGTGGAGCGTCAATGAGTTCATGACTGGGGGTCTAACGTAATCCAAGCCATCATGCGGCCTGTTTTCCCGAGTTCTTTCCGGTAGCTATAAAAGCGTGTTAGATCAGATGCAGTATTGAGCCCGCAATCGACAAAGTGGCCGATGCCGATGCTTGCGGCTTGTTTTCCAATGTCAGCAGCAAAGTCGACCTCGTAGTCGGGCGGGCGAATGCAGGGGCTGAGCACTGCGACGACATCGTCAGGGCGGGTGCCAAAATGGTCGTGCATGGCGGTGATGGCCTTTTCGAGAATGTTGCCCTCGGTGCCTTTTTTTCCCGAATGGAGCAGTCCGACGCCGCATGATTTACGGTCGGCGAGCCAGATGGCACCGCAGTCGGCGACATAAATCGAGAGGACGATCCCGGGTTGGCACGAGATGAGCCCATCGACCCCAGGAACCACAGGTAAACCATCGGGAGCGATGATGGTCGCGCTGCCTGGGACCACTGCAAGCTCGGTGCCGTGAATCTGCTCTGCGCGCCACCAATTGGCAGCGGAACCCGTTGAATCTTCAAGCGCCGCAGTGTGCCATGGGCGAAGTTGGGCCATGGCCTGATCTCGGTCGCCCGTGATGGGCAAATCGGTGACGCGCTCGATCCATCCAGCGCGAATGCCGGGGATGGAATGAATGGAATCGAGAAAAGAAAGCGCCTCCGTCACCCAAGTAGGATAGCGGAGGCGCTGTGGATTCGCCAAGCGGCTTTATTCAGATGGGGAACTCGCCATTAAGCGATGGCCCGTCCGCGAATCGCCCGCTTGGTGTGCTCGAATGCATCGGCTTGATCTTCGTCCATGTCGGCCAAGATGCCGGCAAGGTCATTCGAGATCTCACCCCGCATTTTTGAAACCAGTTCGGTTCCCTTGGTGGTGATGCGGACCATGATTTTGCGGCGGTCTTCAGCGGCATGAGCGCGTTCGACATAGGCGAGTTTCTCCAAGCGATCGACTAAGCCGGTCGCGGCTGCGGTCGAATGCCCCATTTTCTTGGCAATGTCGGACATCGTGAGATATTCTTCACTGGACAGATAGGTGAGGAGGAAAAACTGAGGGAATGAGACATTCCCTTTGTTCAGTTCGGTGGATAGGTTCAGGATGCAACTCCGCTGTGTGAACAGGACGAAGTCAGCGAGACGGTCGGTGTCGACCAAAGTCGATGTGACTGGGGCGTTGATAGTTTTCATTTTGGCTGGTTGTATGGTTCATGGAATGGGATAATTAATTGATAATTAATGGGACAATCCCATCCATCGTATTAGAGAACCTATCGGTAACCCGAGAAGTGATCAACTCTAAAACTTAATATTTTGCTCTTTCGAGCGGGGACTTTTTAAAAATAATGCAACCTAAGAGGTTTTGAAAGAAAAGAATTCCGTAAACCTTTATTATTTTTAAAAAACTAGGATTGCAGGATTTCCTAGGGGGTTTGGGCGGGTTCTGGCACTGGATTCGGCGATGTTTGGGGGGCTGCACGGATCAAGTAGACGGCGTCACCCACTTCGATGAGGCCAGCTTGGACGTCGGCGGCGGAGAATTCACCGAGCGATTCGCCAGTGACAAGGAGGTTTGCGGTCCGTTGATCTGGTCCGCGGGTGGTGAGAATTTGGCCGACCTCAAGCTTTAGCTTTCCGTAGCTTTGTACCAAAACAAAGCGGCGATCGGCCGGGATCGACGCGACGCGCCCGATCAATTCGGGGCCAACTGAGGTGGGATTGGATTTTTCGGGGGACTGAGGATTTGGCTTCGAGTGAAATGCAGCGCAGGAAATAAAGGAAATACAGCAAACGGCGGCGATCCAGTGGATGAAATTCACTTTCATCGGACCACTGTGGACTCGGTTTGCGCCGAAATAAACCAAGGATTTCATGGTCAAATGATTCGAATCTCGTCGGCTTGGATCAAGCGCTCGAGTCCTGCGTCGGTGCGCAGCAGCAGTTCTCCGGTAGATGAAATCCCCTCGACCAAGCCCACTTGTCCGCCAGTTGAGGTGGAAAGCTTCACTCGGTAGCCGGTCAAGACGCAACGTTGCTGCACAGCGGCAATCAAGCTCCCGAAGTCCTCGTCAATTTCTTGGCGGCGCCTCGCGAATTTGCTCAGAATTGCCCCCAAGACGGCGGCCCTTGAAAATGACTGGGAGGTTTCATTTTTGAGCGAGGTTGCGATTTCTGCGACTTCCGGCGGGAAGCGGGTGGTGTTGACGTTTAACCCGATCCCCACCACCACGAAATCTGGCCCAGCTTCCACAAGGATTCCAGCGGCCTTGCGTTGGCGAATCCAGACGTCATTGGGCCACTTGATTCCAGCTTGCAGCCCGAAGGTTTCGATGGCTTCTGCAACGGCGACGCCGGCGGCTAATGCCAAGCGAGGCCAGAGTGCCTTGGGTACGGTGGGACGGACAAGAATGGAAAATGCGAGGGATTCTCCGGCGGGGGAGAACCAAGCTGCGCCTCGGCGCCCACGTCCTGCGGTCTGCTGTTCGGCCAGTAAAACCAGGCCATCAGCGGCACCGGCTTGGGCCAACAAGCGGATTTCGTCGTTCGTCGAACCCACGGATTCGCGGATGAGCAAACGGAATGGCTCGGGAAATTCGTTCGCTGCTGCGTTGAAATCTTCGCGGCTGGAAAGGCCGGGCATCATGAGAGCATGTCGAAGTCGAGGCCAACATCAAGCGCCGGAGCCGAGTGGGTGAGGGCACCCACCGAAATGAAGTCGACACCGGTCTCGGCGATCTCACGGAGGTTCACCCACGTGATCCCGCCACTGGCCTCGAGCTGGGGCTTGCTCCTCTCACCACGCATTATCATTGCCGCCCGAAGCTGGGAAGGTGGCATGTTATCGAGTAAAATAAAGTCCACCCCTTCGAGGCTCAGGAAGGAAACGACTTGCTCAAGGTGATCGGCTTCCAATTCGATCGCAACGTCTGGACGCTCGGACTTGAGGCGATGAATGGAATCTTGGAGTGCCTCAAGGCCACCTTCCGCAATGAGGTGGTTGTCCTTCACCATGGCCCGGTCGTAGAGTCCGAGACGGTGGTTGGTGCCGCCACCATGGAGAACCGCCTGCTTCTCAAGCAGCCGATAGCCTGGGGTGGTTTTCCGAGTGTCCAATATCTGGGCGCGAGTGCCTTTGATGATTCCCACGTACTTGGCTGTTAGAGTCGCAACTCCGCTGAGATGTTGAACGAAATTGAGAGCGGTTCGCTCAGCGGTTAGGATGGAGCGTGCCGAACCCTCGATCCGGACCAGCAGTGCTCCGGCACCCACTCGACTTCCGTCGGCAATCAGAGCCTCCACTTCAAGCGTCGGATCGACTTGACCGAAAACTCGGACTGCAATCTCCACGCCCGAAACCACACCCTCCGTGCGGGCCACCACAAATGCACGTGCCCTGCAGGTTTCTGGAATGAAATAGAGCGAGGTGACATCGCCGCTGCCAAGGTCTTCGGCAAGCGCGAGGTCGATCAGAATCGCGGAGTGGTCGTTCATTGATAAGATTAAACGATGGCTTGGGCCCCTAATGCAACCATGCTTTCAGCCCAACCCATGCCCCGCCCCAAGTGATGATCCACGGTAGCGTCAACAAACTGAGCAACGTGGTTGCGATCACGACTTGAACGGCCACTGCCGGACGCCCACCGTAAATTCGCGCTAACAAAATTGATGTGAGCCCAGCAGGCATTGCCGCTTGGACGACGAGGACTTGCCGCAACCCTAGGGACAGCGGTAAGAACTTGGCGGCGGACAAGATGGCCAGCGGCGCCAAAATTAAGCGGACGAGGATTGCCCCTAAAATCACTTTCCAACTGGGTTTCTCGGATTTGACCAAATCAATCATGGTGCAACCCGTGATGAAAATCGCGAGAGGAAATGCCCCTGTGCCAATCATCGAAATGGCCTTGCGTCCTGGGCCCACCACTTGTTGATCCAGCCCGAGCGCGACAAGTGTTAGGCCAATGGTCACTGCCACAACTGGGCCGTTTACGAGTTTACGCCATGGGATTCCCCGCTCCCCACTCATGAGCATGATTCCGACCGACCAAATCGCGAACTCCACTCCGATGTTGTGAACGAACAGCAACGCGAGCGCTCCGGGGCCCCAAAGAATTTCAATCACGGGGGCGGCGGTGAATCCGAAATTTTGGCAACCTGTGCTCAGAGCGAAGGTGCGCATGCCGGTGCCGCGCTCAAGGCCAAGCAAGCGGCCCACCACCAAGCCGATCGCGATTCCGACCATGATCATTCCGAAGCCTAGGCCTATCGACCAAAGCACCACCGAACCCGATCGCAGTTCTTCCCTTCCGAGAATTTTATCCAAGATAAAACACGGCAGCATCACCAAGAAAATGGCACGCATCACGCCCTCGTCATGCTCCCTGCGGATCAATCCAATCCAGCGCAAAACGGCACCAGCGATCATCAACAAGTACACCGGCAGCACCGATGTCATAACAGGATCTGGCGAAATCACTTCCCGAGATTTGATGGCCGAAGCCGTTGGTGGGTGCAGCCTTGGGAAAAAGGCGTGGCGTACTTAGGATTTTCGTGGGTTGTCGCAGAAGCACGAGGTTTCTGCGACCTATCCAACATCAAGATACAACCTAGGCCCGCCATGGCCAGAAGCTATTGCATTGGACTCGGCGTCCACAAGGAAACAATCGTCATCGCCTACGCCGCCGACTGCAAGATCGCTCCGGGCACTGGAGCCCCGTCGTCCGGGCACTGGAACCCCGTCGTCCGGGCTAGGGAACCTCGTCGTCCGGGCTATGGAGCCCCATCGTCTGGGCTATGGAACCTCGTCGTCCGGGCACTGGAACCCCGTCGTCCGGGCTATGGAGCCCCGTCGTCCGGGCTAGGGAGCCCCATCGTCCGGGCTAGGGAACCCCATCGTCCGGGCTGGGGAGCCCCGTCGTCCGGGCTATGGAACCCCATCGTCCGGGCTAGAGAACCCCGTCGTCCGGGCTATGGAGCCCCGTCGTCCGGGCTATGGAGCCTCGCCTCAATCTCCAGGTGGACTGCGGCGCAGGGATTTTTTATGGGATAGAATGCGCTTGTCGTTCACCGATCGAATCTTCGAGTTGCGCGAACGAGGGCGTTTCTGGCGACGCATTTTTTCAATCGCTTGGGTCTTGGCGATGGCGCGGCCTTCACGGATCGCCTCGAGTTGTTGGCAAAGCTCGCGCCTCGCGAGAAAGCGATTCATTTCTCGTGAGCGGTCCATCTGGCATTTGATGCAAACGCCGGTCGGTAAATGCTTCAGGAAAACGCAGTTCGAGGTCTTGTTGATCTTCTGCCCACCCGCGCCCGAGCCTCGAACAAATTTCTCAAGCAGGTCAGCATCCACCAATCCAAGGGCTGCCATTCGCTGCTCAAGAGCCTGGAGCTTGTCGTGTCCTAGTGGATTTTCCATTTTTGAGAGGAGCTGATTGCGGCGTTGAAATGGCAGTTTCTCGACCTGCTGCTAAATCATAGGGGTTTTGCATAGGTTTCACAACGGTGATGCCACCCATCGAGCCAGCGGGATTCGCCGCGGTTAGAGGGGGAGTTGGCGATTCGCCGTGAGAGGACGCGCTTGGCGGCTGCGGAAAATTCCACCGCTGCGGCGTGGCCACTGGCGACATCTTTCATCCCGCCGAGCACCTGCAGCAAGCCCCAGCCGTAGCCCTGATAGCGCTCTGCGACTTGGGTGCCGTCGCCTTTGAAATTCACGTAGTCAATCAACGCGTAGGTCCCGTGCGGGGTGCCGGAGACTTTGTGGTAATTTGCCTCAATCCGCATTTTCTCGCTCGCGGGTGCAGCTGCTAGGATCTTGGGCAAGGCCTCGCGTGACCTTGCAATGATGAAATCGGTCTGCAGGGGCACATTTTCGGAAAGCCATTTCCTGAGTTCACTCATGCGGGCTCCCTTGAAGTGTTTCTGAAACTCGGCCTTGGAATTCCATGGGCTGTGCGGCTCACGGGCGATGGCAGGGATCGGCACCCTTTGCTTGCGGGCGAAGTCGATAAAGTGCGGCCAGCTCTCGCTAAAGCGCCCTCGAAAGCCTGCGGGATACCAGATGAAGTGACCGATCCCCAGCGATGGAAACTCTTCACCCGCATTCCAAGTGGTGAGGCCCGCAACACTCCCTGCGCACTCGTTTTGCCAAATTTTCCGACCAACGGCTGCTTTTTGCTTCGGGCTGAGGCTGCCCAGCCCTTGAGAAATTTGCCCACCGGGTGCCAAGGTGGAAATCAGCATGATCACAGAACAAAACCAACAGGCCACTTGCATGCGCACAACATATCTTCATGCTGGTCCCAGTCGCAAGCATCCTCACTTATGAACCGCATTCCTTGGGATAAAATCCTCACTTTCACGCCGCTGGATCTCGGCAAACTGGTCGTCAGCGCCTTGGTGATCCTGTTCGTTAATAAAATCCAGCTCGTCAACGATCGCGTCTCCGCTCTGCTCATCGCACTGCCGCTGACCTCGCTCATCGCGATGATTTGGATGCATCACGCAGGGCAATCGACCGCAAGACTCGCCAATCATGCCGAGGGCACGTTCTGGTTTGTGCTGCCCACCTTGCCGATGTTCCTCATCCTGCCATGGATGCTGCGCAGTGGCTGGGGGTTTTGGGTCGCACTCGCGGCCAATTGCCTTTTGACGGTCGGTTTCTTTTGGCTCACGGTGGCAATTCTCAGGAAATTTGGGATCGATCTCATGCCGAAGTGAGAGTGGTTATTCAAAAAAGAACCAGATAAGGCTTGTCACGAGGCTAATTTTCTGGTTTGACCATCAGCCCGGCGGCAATGCTGGAAACTCTGTCTGAATATCCTATTTTGAGCGAAGAACATCCGACTCTGCTTCCCGATAACGTCATTTCGTTTGAACAAGCACCGCCGACTTCGCGATTTCCCGGTTCTCCTATGAAAAGTGATCTCCTCGATAAAGCCTCTGAAATCGTCACCGACCCGCTGGTGTTGGTCAATCTGGTCTCCCAACGCGTCAGGCAGTTGAACAGTGGACGTTCTCCCTTGATTGCGGTTCGTCCTAGCATGGGCGTGAGCGATATTGCCCTCACCGAAATCATCGAGGGCAAAATTAAGCTGATTCAGCGGGAATCCCCATAATCGGTTGTTCCGAAATCGGATCACCTTGCCATGAGCACGGAAATCGCAACGAACCGCAAGGCCGGGCGCGATTTCCATATCACGGAAAAATATGAGGCTGGACTGGTGCTGAAAGGCAGTGAGGTCAAATCGATCCGTGCCGGTAAAGTCAACGTCTCGGATGCGTTTGCCCGAGTGGAGAATAACCAAGTTTTTCTCTATGGTTGCGACATCCAGCCGTGGCAGACCGCCGGCGACTGGTTCAACCACGCAGCGAAACGCCCGAGGCAGTTGCTGCTGCACAAGCGGGAGATCCTAAAGCTCGCGAACGCTACTGCGGTCAAGGGATGCTCGCTCCCCCTCCTGCGGATTTATTGGAAAGACCGCCGCGTGAAGGTGGAAATCGGTGTCGGTAAGGGGAAAACCCACTCCGACCAACGCCAAGATCTGAAGGAAAAAGTCGAATTGCGCGAAGCTCAGCGCGAGATGTCACGCTTCAACCAGCGCTGAGCCGCCCGGAAGCACCACGGAATTTCGCACGGATCACTGCGGAGGCGTGTTGCCCGGCTTGACCCGAGATGGTGGGTCGGTCGGTGGGCGAGAAATCACGCTGCCGGAGCCTTCTGTCCGAACACTTGGCGAATGCGATGAACGGAAGTCGTCCGAACTCGGCATCCCAAACAAATCAGGCATGCGAATCCCATCATCGGGCAACTCCGGCATTGCGGTTTCGCTGGGAAGCGCGTCTGGAGTTGAGGCGAGGTCCGCAGGCGCCTGAGTTGCTGGCACCGCCTGGCGTGTCGCACACGAAACGAGCCCCATCACAAAAACGAACAACAAGGACTTGGCGATTTTTGGGGTGGTCATCAGGTGTGTGGCGGCTGTGAAACTCTTTTATTCAAGCGTGTTACAGCCCCATGCGCAAGACTGACGTGATCCACCAATTGCTTACCGCAGCGAGGAGATTTCATCGGGGTGGGCGCTGAAACAGATGGCTAGCGAGCTGACGGGGAAGGAAGTGTGGCGCTGAACACGGGATCACACCTGGAACTTCAAATTCTTTCCGGGCGACAGTCACCGACGGCGGCTCAGGCCCTTACTTTGCCGCTGCCAGCCCCCCAGTGTTGGGGAGAGTTCACTTTTTACCTACTAGGCTGTTGGCCTAGTCCTTGCCTTACAGTAGGGGAAGTCAATCGAACTCCCTGTGTTTTGGGCCATTCGTCGAATTTCGTCAATTATCCACAAGGCGTATTTTTCATGCCCTGGTTTTGCCCTGCCAGATGCATTTTCGGATTCTCAAAGTTGTTTTTTGCCTCTCCCAAGTCGTTTTCGCA
>JARWZU010000025.1 GCA_029866215.1 Akkermansiaceae bacterium | reverse complement strand
TCGCCCGGCGGCAACATGAAACTTCATCCGCCTTACTGCCCACCGCATCATGAAGCTCCAGTTCAAGCACAAGGAATACCAGTCGGACGCGGTCGAAGACGTCGTCGATTGCTTCGCCGGCCAGCCGAAGGTGGAAGGCGTGACCTACCGCCTCGACCCCGGCAAGCTCGCCGCCTCCGCAAAGCAAGGGGAGATGGACTACGGCACGGAAGCGTTCCGCAACGCGCCCATCGCCTTGGACAAGGCGCAGCTCCTTGAAAACATCCAGAAGGTGCAGCGCCGTCGCAACCTGCCGCAATCCAAGGCACTCGTCGCCACGAAGAACTGCGACGTGAACCTCGACGTGGAGATGGAGACCGGCACCGGCAAGACCTACGTTTACATCCGCAGCATGCTGGAGCTGAACCGTCGCTACGGTTGGAGCAAGTTCATCATCGTGGTCCCCAGCATCGCCATCCGGGAGGGCGCGCAGAAGTCGCTGGAAATCACCGCCGAGCACTTCCTCCAGGACTACGGCAAGCGCCCGCGCTTCTTCACCTACGATTCCACGCAGCCGCACAAGCTGGAGAGCTTCTCCTCGGACGGCGGCATCAACGTGATGATCATCAACGTCCAGGCCTTCAACGCCACCGGCAAAGACGCCCGGCGCATCTACGAGGAGCTCGATGATTTCCAGTCCCGCCGCCCGATTGATGTGATCAAGGCGAACCACCCGATCCTGATTCTCGACGAGCCGCAGAAGATGGAGGGCAAGAAAACCACAGACTCGTTCAAGGAGTTCAACCCGCTCTTCGTCCTGCGCTACTCCGCCACCCACAAGACCGAGCACAACAAGGTCCACCGCCTCGACGCCCTCGACGCCTACAACCAGAAGCTGGTCAAAAAAATCCGCGTACACGGGATTGCGCAAAAAGGCCTCAGCGGCACCACCCGCTACCTCTATCTGGAATCCATCGTGGTTTCCCGGCAGGCACCGCTCGCCCGCCTGGAGTTCGAGATCAAGGACAAGTCCGGCACCATCCGCACTATCCTCCGCAAGGTGGGCGTCGGCGACAACCTCAAGACGCTCTCGAATGGCCTCGGCGGAACTGAACGGCAGTGAAGCGGCGAAGCATGATCTGTGGGAGGCTAGCGATTCGTGGGTCGTAAGTGGTTCAGAGTCTTTGGAGGCTGGGTCTGATAACCTTGAGGATTGCCCGGTGTTTGGCGTCTAACCACTCAAAAGCCGCCTGTTGTTCCTCTGGTTTCGCCCACTCTGCATCGCGACGAACGAAGAATTTGGAACGTTTCGCGGTATCCGGATTAGGTTCGAAATACACTTCCTCGCCCGTTGCGATACGAAGCTCCTCTTCCATTCCTCTAAGTGCCTCCAGACGCGATCCGGACGGATCATCCACAATCGCAAATTCCGCTCGAATTTCGCTTTTCGAGTTTCGATTTCCGGCGTTGACGATGGAGCAAAGCAGAAGGCCAGACCTTCCAATCGAATGCCACATCCAATGGCGGGGCCCGGGTTTCTGGCTAATGATCGGGCTTTTGGCATTGGTGAGATAATCCTGAAATCCCTCCCAGAAACTGATTTGCTGTAGTCTCAAATCGGAGGTGGCGACCTGGGTTCCACCAGTTCCGCCATCGGGACGCTTTCGACGCATCGCCCGGGTCCAGTCGTTCGGCTTTGCGACGATGTTGAACTTGGGAGCGGGGGGCGAGTTGCCGATGCGCCAGAGTTCGATCTCCACGCCGAAAAAGGAAAACTCATCTTGGGTGATCCGGTTGAGCCAGTCGATGGCGGCGCGGTGCTCCTCGGTGAACTGCGGGGATATCCAAATGATGGTCACGGCATCCAAGCCGGCGGCGTAGGTGAAAATCTGGCCAAGGTGGCGGTGATCCGTGCGCTCAAGTTGGTTTTCGATCAACACAGTGGAAGCGTCATTGAGATTGCTGCACACGATGTCCGCGTTGAACGGTCCCACCGGTGTCTCCGTGCTCACGGGTTCGAGCGACATGGCAAGCGCCTCTCCGAGCCGTTCGAGGTTCTCAGGACGCGCCAGCCACGGGGTAAAATGGGAAGCCTCGCCTTGCCAGACCTCGCGGATGTTGACGGATTCGAGCATGCCGAGTGGATTCATGATGCAGGTGTTCTTGGTTGATGTTCTTGAATCAAGCGCCCTCGACCAGCGCGATTTCCTCTTCGGTCAGGCCGTAGAGGTCATAGACGAGGCGGTCGATCTGGCGGTCGGTGGCGGAAATTTGGGCGTCCAGTTGCGCGGCGGCTTGCGGGTTGGCCTCGGCGCGGCGCTTGGGAACGATGGCAAGCATCCTGTCCACGAGGTAAACCATGCGGTCGTGCTTCTCGACGTCGGCGGGGTTGGTGAAGTCGATGGGGCGGATCGGGAGAATCTCGATGTGCTGCTTAGTCAGTGCAATCCATCCACCTCGAAAGGGTGTGCTGTTCAATTTGAAAAAACCATCCGCCAGCTTGGAGTTGAGCAGGCCTAGCAGATACATCAGATTCATTTGCTGGTCGTCATTGAGTCGGATTCCATAGGCCCCTCCACCACCGCTGCCGCTTCCCGTGAAAAAGAATTCACCTTGGGAGTCGTACGCGAACGAGGCACCTCGCGCGATGGCCGGGCAAAGGATCTTGGAGCCTGCCAAGCGACTGTGGTTTTTCTTATAGACATAACCATACCACGAGCTTCCCAGCTTCCCCTTGCCTCGCTTTTTCAGAACGCTCTCAAGCACATTGAAGTAATCAGCGGTTTTCGGCTGATTCCGGGCGATTTGAACGAAGGGAACAATCTCGTTGGGAGATTCCGGGGAATAGGGAAACAGGAGGCGCTTGCCATCGTCCCGGATTTCGTATCGATCCAGATTCACCGAGCCTTTGAGCAAAGGACGCAAGAGCGTGTTTTCGATGATCACCCGAGAATCCAGAGCTTTTGAATAGGCTTCCGTCGTCTCTGAACCGCAAATTGCATTATGCAGGATGTAAACTGCATCACCGTCCGTCTGGATACCAACAAACAGTCTCGCAACGTGGCCGAGTTTAACCGGACGCATCTGAAGTTTCTGCATGAGCTTGGCGAGTCCCCCGACACCGAAGTTCCATTCATCACTTCCGAGCGGCGCGAGCGGAATGTCTCCCGCTGTCACGATTTCATCGATGCGTGGGCGCTGGATTCGATAGATCGCCTCGTCATCCGAAACCTTCGTGCCGCTTTTAGCCACCAGTTTCCCAGCCTCTTCATGACGGATTTTCCAAGCCACGAGATCGTGAACCTTGATGAAGGGGCACGTCGCCTTGTGTTCGCGGTCTAGGAACAGCAGGCAGGTGTAGGTGGTAGCGCCTGAAAACACCTGTTGATCGCCGAAGTGGACAATTTCCGATAGATGACGGCCTTTGGCGATAAGCTCGCGAAGATTGCGGCCGTATTGGGCGTTGAAGAACTTGTGCGGCAGGATGTAGCCGGAGCGGCCCTTAGCACTCAATAACTGGAGCGCCTTTTCGACAAAGACCACGTAGATGTCGTAATTGCCTGATGCCGCAGAGAGATAGGTTTGCTTGTAAATCTCCACTTCGAGAGGCGCCCATTCCTTCATCGCCTGAATGCGCACATACGGCGGATTACCGATCACGCAGTCGAATCCACCCTGCTTGAACACCTCTGGAAAACCAGTTTTCCAATCAAAGACATTGACGCGGAATCTCGCCTCGTCGTCTAGCAAGTCCATTTCGGGCGCATCGTAGAAATCCGGACCGATCAGCGAGTTGCCGCATTTGATGTTGTTGGCGAGGTCGGGCAGGATGCGTTCGCGTTCCTTGAGGAAGTCGCGCTGGGCGATCTCGCTGGTTTCGCCTTCGAGGACTTTGAGCAGCAGGGAGAGCTTGGTGACCTCCACGGCGGCGGCGTCGATGTCCACGCCGTGGATGTTGTTGAGGAGGATGCGCTTTTTCTCGGCGGTGGTGAGTCGCCATTCGCCACCCTTGGCCTGATAGAGGGTGGCGGTTTTGCCCTTGCTCCATCTTTCCGGGTTATCGGCGTAGCGGTCGCGATGCCAGTCGAGCAAGTATTGATAAGCGACGATCAGGAAGGAACCGGAACCGCACGCGGGATCGACGACTTTGAGTTTCGCAGCGTCGGCCAGCGGGATGGGTTTTTCCGTCTCCGGTGTGAGGAGTTTACCGAGCGTGTTCTGGACGATGTAATCCACGATGTAGGACGGCGTGTAATAAACGCCACCCGCTTTGCGGACCTCGGGTTTTTCCTCGATTTTCGCCTGGTGTCCGTCGGTGAGACGGATGGTTTTGCCGAGGAAGCGCTCATAGACCGAGCCGAGGATGTCGGCGGGCAGGACGGAGAATTCGTAGGGGCTGTCAGGGTAGTAAAGGTGGGCGATGATGTCCTTGAGGGTCTTGTCATCGAGCGCGAGATTCGGCGTGAGCGTGTCCGGCTCTTCGGCCTGGGCTTTTTCCTTGGAGAAGTGGAAGAGGCCGGAATTGTAGCGGGCATCGGCGGCGCGGAAGAGTTCCAGCAGGCGCGGATAGGTCTGGGTGCCGTTGGCGACGATGCGGAGCCTGCCGTAATCCTCGGTGCCGCGATCTTCGCAAATGCGGAGGAAGACGAGGCGGTCGATGGTTTTCTGAACGGCGAAATTCAGGTCGCGGACGTTGAGCGTGGGATTGCGCAGCGCGAAGTTGCGGGCGAGCAGGTCACGCCAGCGCTCGATTTCCTCCAGAAATGCGGTGTCCACCTCGGCGGTGCCTTTTTTCTTCTTCGCGGAATCGGCGTATTTGTCGAAGGAGCCTTTCAGGATGGCATCGCGGGAGAAAATGGCGGCGATCTCGTCCCATTTCTCCGCGTATTGATCGTAGGTGCAGTAAAAGACGCGGGCCTTGGACGACGGATCGCCGGGCGCGGGCTTGATGCGGGTGTCGTAGATGGCGAATTCCTCGAAGTCTGATAAGATCGAAAGCGGGAGCTTGGCCGACCATGCGTAACGCCGGAGCTGGTAGGCCGGGGCGACGTCGCCCTTGATATTCACGGACGGCTTTTTCGCTTCGAGGAAGAATTTCCGCTGGCCATGCAGGGTGAAGGCGTAGTCCGGAGCCTTCACGTGCGGCCCGATCTTGATGGCATCCTCATGGATGACATCGCGGTATTGCGGAGCGAGGCCCTGTGAGTTCGCCATGTCCCAGCCGAGAGCCTCGAACAGCGGATCGAGGAACTGTTTGCGGAGCTGGAACTCGTTATAATTTCCCGAGCGGAAATGTTCGCGGTGTTCGGCGAAGGTTTCGCAGAGTTTGAGGACGGCGTCGGGGGCGGGCATGTGTTGTGAATCAGTTACACATGGCTTAGTTGTAAATTTCCCCTGATGCCAGCTCGAATGCCATCGCCTGCCATCCATATATGTGGGCCGCCACTCGGATCTTGAAATCGGCAGGCACCCCGCCAGATTATGGATGAATGTCGTCGACGGTCATGGAAGCTGAGGGGGTCGGAGCCGCGTCCGGCCGGGCGGCGTTCCGGGTTCTGGAGCCCCGTCGTCCGGGCTATGGAACCCCGTCGTCCGGGCTAGGGAGCCCCGTTGTCCGGGCTATGGAGCCTCGTCGTCCGGGCTGTGGAGCCTCGTCGTCCGGGCTATGGAGCCTCGTCGTCCGGGCTATGGAGCCTCGTCGTCCGGGCTATGGAGCCTCGTCGTCCGGGCTATGGAACCCCGTCGTCCGGGCTATGTAGCCCCGATGGCCGGGTTCAGGAGCCCCATCGTCCGGGTTCCGATCCCGGTCCGCCGGGCAAATGAAAAAACCCTGCGACCAAGGTGACTGCAGGGTTGGGAATGCTCTCCGGATTTATGGGAGGTGTCGGGTGTTTTGTTTAACGCGCGGGGGGGATGACTGCGGTAGGGGCGCGGCGGGTGAAGCGTTTGCCCAGCTCACCCATTAGTCCGTCCAGTCCGCCGGTATCACCCGAGCGTTTTGCGGCGGCGTAGTGGTCGAGCGCGGCCACGTACAGATCGCTGCCAATGAGGACGAGCGTGTCATCCAGCAGTTCTTGGAGCTTGGTGGCCTTTTGCAGGAAGGGGATCAGTGCGTCATAGAGTGCCATGTCGCTCTTGAATTCCGCCGCGTCGAAGGCACCGGGCAGATAGTCGGCTCCTTCCTGGGCCATTTCTACGGATTTCCTGACGAAGGCCACGGATTTATCTCCCATCTTCGGCAGCTCGCGCCGGTCGTCCGGTGTGAGATCCACCAGAAACGGCAGCTTGGTGAGGATGGTGGTGAAGGCATCAAGCACGGCCTTGCGGTCGGCTTCCAACAGTTGTGCGGTAATACGGTTTTGCATGACGCCGCCCATGAAGCAGAATCTTTGCCATTTGATTTTCTATCACTTTATTTTTTCTATCCCTGATTCCCGATCCCCCACCTGCGTGGGGATGGCTCGTTCCACGGTCCCGTTTGACCACCCGGCCGCAGGATTTGGGCGTGTCAAAACTTTTGAGTAAGTTAGTTCGGCGCGGTCTTGGTTCGAACTGGCGCTGGCGGCTTCAGGCGCTGGCGAGTCGCGGTGGATTGACATTTGGTGGGATTGGATTTTGATGGAGTCGGTGATGGATGGATTGGAAAAACACGTTCTCAAAGGCGTATCTCGCTCGTTTTACCTCAGCTTGCAGATGTTGCCGGGGCCGATGCGGGGGGCGGCGAGCTTGGGGTATCTGCTGGCGCGGATCAGCGACACGATCGCTGATGCGGCGGCGGTGCCGTCCGAGTTGCGGCTGAATGCGCTCCAGCAATTCCACCAGGCGCTTGAGGTCGGTGCCGAGCTTCCGCGCTGGCCGATCTCGCTGCTGAATGCTATCTCGGATCCGCGGGAGAGGCGTCTGATGGAATGCACGGGCGTGGTGATGGCGTGGTTTGGCCAGATGCCAACGGCTGAGGCGGAATTGATCCGGGGAGTGGTCATGACGATCATTGGCGGGCAAACGCTCGATTTGGAGCGTTTTGGAAATGCGAGCGGAGATCAGCCTGTGGCCTTGGTGGATGAAGCGGAGCTGGATGACTACACGTGGCGGGTGGCGGGGTGCGTGGGGGAGTTTTGGACGAAGCTTGGCTTTGCGACCATGGGCGCAGCGTTTTCGCATGCACCCGAAGACGAGCTTCTGCGGCAGGGGATCGCTTATGGGAAAGGGCTGCAACTGGTCAACATCTTGCGAGACATCTCTGCGGACCTTGCGGTGGGGCGTTGTTATTTGCCGGTTGGGAATCCGAGGGATTTGGCGGAGTTGTTCGAGTGCCATGCGGGCTGTGCGACTCGTGCGAGTGCTTACTTGCGAGAGGGCTTGAGTTATGCGGGCAAGCTCAATTCTCGCCGATTGCGGGCTGCGAGCGTGATGCCTGCATGGATCGGTGAGATGACGCTTGACCGAATGCGCGGCGCGGATTGGGAAACGCTCAATTCACGCGTGAAGGTCCCGAGAAGTCGGATTTACGGCACCGTGATCCGAGCGTTCTTTTATCCAGCAAGCGATGTGGTGGATCGGTAAGTTAGAGCCATTTGATTTTTCTGAAAATCCACAACTGGCCGAGCGCGATCAATGCCATGACGATCATGAGAACGAGGTAGCCGTGTGGCTGATAGAGTTCCGGCATGTTCCATGGGAGTTTCTCGCCGGTTGAGGATTCGGGTGCGAAGTTCATTCCGTAAACTCCAACGATGAAGGTCAGTGGGATGAAAATCGAAGTCACGACCGTGAGCAAGCGCATGACTTCATTTGTCCTGAGGCCCACGCTGGAATGGTAGAGTTCCATGAGGCCTGAGGTGATTTCTTTGTAGCTTTCGACCAAGTCCATCAACTGAACCGTGTGGTCATAACAGTCGCGCAGGAATACCTTGGTGGGTGAAGAGACGTAGCTGCTATCATCGTGAAGCAGGCTGTTGATCACATCGCGCATGGGCCACACCAAGCGCCTCAGTTGGGTGAGGCTGCGTTTGTACTCGTGCAGGGTGAGGACCATTTCACGCGACGGCTTTTCGAGAAGATCGTCTTCGAGTTCTTCGATCGCAGTACCGACGCTTTCCAGTACGGGATAGTAGTGATCGATGATAGAATCCAACAGAGCGTAGGCGAGGTAGTCGGCCTTGGACTTGCGGAGTGAGCCGAGGCCTGAGCGGATGCGTTTGCGGACGGGGTCAAACACATCGAACTCCGCCTCTTCCTGAACGGTGATGAGGAAATTGCTGCCCAGGAAAAAGCTGACCTGTTCGCCAGAAATGCTGTTACCGTTATTCCGATAGACCATCTGGGCGATGATGAATAGGTAGTCGGGTGAATGCTCGAATTTCGGACGCTGGCCAGTGTTGAGCACGTCTTCAAGCGCGAGGGGGTGGAGCTGAAATTTTTCCCCAAGGATCGTTAGCGCTTCGAGGTCGCCGAGGCCGTCGATGTTGATCCAGGTGACCTTTTGGTTGTCGAGGTGGCCGGCCAGTTCGGAGAAGTCGGTGACATCTCGTTCGTCGAGGGAGTTTTGGTCATACTCGATGATCCGGACCTTAGGCCTGTGGGGTTTGCCATCGACAAGGTGGGGCATGAGCGTGGCCGGCGATGACCCTGGAGGAGCATGACGATGGGTGAACATGAGGCCGAGTGTAGGGGATCAAGCCAGTGAATCAAGCAAGTGAAATGCGGGTGTGGCAGGCGGCGCGGCCCTGGTATTCCTAATGGGTGGAATCGTTTCTCGCTGCGGGAGGACTTGCTGATGCGGTGGGTTTCTTTTTTCTCAAGGCACCAAGGATGACGCCGATTCCACCGACCACAAACAGCGAGGGAAACCAGATCGTGTAGCCCGGGGCCAATGAGTCGGGCTTGAGCACGGCGAAGCTGGGGTTGGAGGGATTGACCCGGCAAGTGGTCATTTTCCCAATCGGGAATTCTGCGATTCGTTTTTCGATCCGTTCGCGGCTCGAGTACCATGGGCTTCCGCGCAAGGTGAGGTGGTCGTTGGTGAAGGTTTGGCCGTGCCATTCGTAGCCGAAGATCACGTTTTGGCGGTATTGTGGTTGAGATTGTGGGTCATGAATCCGTGTCTCAACCTCAGAGTTGATCACGGCGCAGGGGACTTCCGGCCAGTCGCGCATTTCGAGGGCTCTTAAAAAGCTGCGGGCGAGCAACCAAATGAACAAGCTACCAATCAGAACCAGCGACAAGCCGAGGACAATCAAGTACCACTTCCCGCCCGTGGACGGCTGGGTTCGGCTCGGTGTGGCGGGTGCGGACGAGATCGATGCCATGGCGCGATAGGCATGACGAAAGCCAGCGGATAAAGCGATCTGAAATCCGCAAATCTGCCAGAATCTGCGGATCGCCCAGAGCGAATGAAACGCAGGGGGCACTTCAATCGGATTGCACCTTGGCGGCGATCAGCGGACACTGCGGCAACAATGAGCGGGTGGACGGAATCAACAATCAGGGCAGCGGCCTCGTGGCAGGCATTCAAAGAAGGCAAGTCGCTCTTTGAAACCGGCATGGTGGCCGAGGTTCAGGCGGGCCCGACCAGTTGGCAGGGAACGGTCAAAATGGGAAAGCGCCTGATGAAAGTCAGCGTCACGGTGAAGTCTGCGACGGATCTCGATGCCCGATGCCCGTGCGCCGACAATCAACGGAGCGGCTCGGTTTGCTGTCATGCGGTGGCCACGGGTCTCGCTTCGTTGCAAAAAGGTGGGGTGGGGGCGGCGAAGGCGGCTCCCCAAAACCCTGCCGCCGCACCTCAGGCGGCGACGCTGTCACCTTGGCAAATTCTCCTCCCGCTCAACTGGCGAGATGCCCTGTCGCGTGGGAAATTGGCGGCAACCCTTGCCCTTGCCTCCGGCTCTGAGGTTTCTCCCAGCGATGAACGTCTCAGCGCGTGGCTTGCGAAGGAGGGAGCTTCTGGGAAGGAAATCCTCACGCTGAGCTTGGATGGCGCTCGCGTTTCGGCATTTCTCGAAGCCATCGCCGACCATCCTCGGCTCGCCGCCGGCAAAGACCGAGTTTCGATCGAAATCCGCTCGGGCGAACGACTGCAACTGAGCGCGGCAGCCCAGCATGGCGATGCCATCCGCTTGGTGCCTGACCCAGATTCCGGGCCGTGGATCGAAATCGGCGGCTCATTCTGGCAGCTTGGCGATGACCACCTTGTCCGCGTGGGAGAAGGGAAAATCCCCACCGATCTCGCGCCTCCCTTGGGTCAACTCGCTCAGGGGAAACCCATCGAAATCTTGATTTCTCAGTTTCTGAATCATCTCGATTCGTGGCAGGAGTGGATCCATTTCCCGGCAGACTCGTGGCTGGGATCGCTGCACTTTGTCCCCGCAACGCCCACCTTCGAACTGGCGCTCGAGGGCTCGCTCCAGCATCTCGAAGCCCGCCTTAGCGTGCGATATGGGACGACCGCGCCCCTGCCGCCCGGACTGGGGAAGGTCGATGGCTTACCGCGTCTCATCGAGGATCGCTGCGAAGTTCGCAATCTCCACGCCGAGGAAAAAGCCGCGAGCCGCCTCTCCCGGGTCGGATTCGCCGTGGAGAATTTCTCCTCGGGTCTCTGGGCCATGAGCGGGGAATCCGCCATTCTCGATTTCCTCACCCAGTCGCTGCCGGTCCTCCGCAAGGACTGGTCTGTCATCGAGGGAGAACGCTTCAACCACGTTCAAAAACAAGTCGCCGTGGTCTCTCCCAAAATCGATATTCTGTCGTCGGGCGAGGACTGGTTGAGTTTCGACCTTTCATTTCAAACGACTGATGGAGTTTCGGTCTCTGCGGCGGAGGTTCGGCGGCTTTTGCGGGCAGGGAAGGGCTCCCACGCCGTCGCGGGCGGGCGGCGCTTGGTGATTTCTGACGAGGTTTCTCAGGTGATCGACCCGTTGTTCGCGGACCTCGATTTGCAGCAGGAAAATGGTCATTTCATGGCATCGGCACGCTCGGGAGAGCTGATTCGGGAAATCCGGAATAAAATCAACAAGTCACAGACAGCCAGTGAATCTCTGGGGTTATTCACTTTTGATTCTCCGGCCACCCTACAAGCGCAACTGCGGCCATACCAAGCGCATGGGGCTGGCTGGATGCTCGATCGGGTCGAGCGCTTCGGCGGTGCTCTCCTTGCCGATGACATGGGCCTGGGAAAAACAGTTCAAACAATTGCTTTAATTGAGCGACTATTCGAGCGTTCCGACAAGGACTCTGGGGTGGTGATGGTGGTGGCAACGGCATCGTTGCTGGGGAACTGGCGTGCGGAATTTGGGCGGTTTGCGTCGGGTCGGCGGGTGCGGGTGTTGCATGGGACTGGGCGAGATGCCGAGCGGGAGAAGGTGGCGGCGGGCGATGTGATTTTGACAAGCTACGGCACGTTGGCGCGGGATTTGGCGTATCACCTGAAGCAGCGCTACCGGGCGGTCGTGGTGGATGAGGCGAGTTTGATGAGGAATCCGGACACGGATCACGCCAAGGCGCTGGCGAAGTTGCAGGCCACCTGCCGAGTCGCATTGACGGGCACTCCGATTGAAAACGGGGTGAAGGATCTTTGGTCGATTTTCCGATTCATTCAGCCCGGGTGGTTGGGCGGACGTGAGGATTTCCGAGATCGTTACGAGGTTCCCTTGGCGACCGGTGAATCGGCGGGTGCGGTCATTGAGCGCCTGAGGCTCAAGATTTCGCCATTTTTGTTGCGCCGGACGAAGGAGCAGGTCGCGCCGGAGTTGCCGTCCAAGCTCTTCATCGATGAGTTCTGCGATCTGAGTGCGGATCAGCAGGGGGTGTACAAGGAGCTGCTGGTGGAGGGCCGCAAGCGGGTGGATGCCATCGCCGATTCCGGCAACAAGGGCGCGGCGCGGATGCAGATGCTCACGGCATTGCTCCGACTCAGGCAGACGTGTTGCGACTTGGCGTTGCTGGGCAACGAGCGGTTTGCAGAGTTGATGGTCGCGCGCCGTTCGGCCAAGCTCCAGCGCTTGCTGGAATTGATCGAAGAAGCGGTCAGTGGAAATCACCGGATGCTGGTTTTCAGTCAGTTCCAGACGCAGCTCAAGGAGATTGAAAAGTGCATTGCCGAGCGGGGTTGGCAGAGTTTGCGGCTCGACGGTCAGAGCCGAAACCGTCAGCAGTTGGTCGATCAATTTCAGCGTCCAGACGGTCCCCCGGTGTTTCTCATCAGCCTCAAGGCAGGCGGGTATGGGTTGAATTTAACGGCGGCTGATACGGTCGTCCACTTTGACCCGTGGTGGAACCCCGCGGCGGAAGCGCAAGCGACCGACCGTGCCCATCGGATCGGCCAGACGCGACCCGTGACGGTTTACCGCCTGCTCACACGCGGGACGGTCGAGGAAAAGGTCGTCCGCTTGCAGGCAAAAAAACGGGAATTGGCGTCTGCCATCGATGAAAATGGTGCGGGTGATGCGGCCGGTTGGAGCATGGACGATTTGGAATCGATACTCGCCTGACGATTTAAGCGTTGTGCAGGCGCTGGCGACCGAACGAAGAGGCAACGACGACTTTGCAATTGGAAATCCTTGAGCATTTCGCTTGCCTCCGGAAGGGCGATGATTCACAAAGAACGCTCGCCCGTACTGGGGCTGTGCAAGTTCTGTTGCTCCGCCCGGTTGGACGGTTCAATTCACACTCGCCAGCTCTCAAATGCAAAGCATCTCATCCCGTATCGCAAAGGTTTCCCCGTCGCTCACTCTCGCCGTCACCGCACAAGCTAAGGCCATGATCGCCAAGGGCGAAGAGGTTTACGCGCTCGCCGGTGGCGAGCCTGAAGTTGACACCCCGCAGTTCATCAAGGACGCAGCCATCGAGGCTCTCCAAGGCGGAAAAACGAAATACACGCCTGCAGGTGGTATCCCAGAACTCCGTGCGGCACTTTCCACAAAGTTTTCGGTCGATAACAACCTCGCTTACGAGCCAAGCCAAATTTGCGTCACCGGTGGTGCCAAAATGGCCTGCTACAATGCGATCCTCGCCGTGATCGAAGAAGGCGACGAAGTGATCATTCCTTCGCCGTTCTGGGTTTCCTACCCGGAGATGGTTCGCCTCGCAGGTGGTGTCCCAGTCATCGTTGATACCAAGGAGTCGACCGGTTGGAAAATGACTCCTGAACAGTTTGAGGAAGCCATGACACCAGCGACTAAGATGGTGATCATCAACACGCCTGGCAATCCGACTGGCGCGGTTTACACGAAGGAGGAGCTCCTTGCACTCGGCGAGATCGCTCTCGCAGAGGATATCGTGATCCTTTCCGACGAAATTTACGAAAAGCTCGTCTATGGCGAAGCGAAGCACGTATCGATCGCCTCACTGAGCCAAGAACTCTACGACCTCACCATCACGGTCAATGGCTTTTCAAAGGCCTATTCCATGACTGGTTGGCGCCTCGGCTACACGGGTGCACCCAAGCCGTTCGCCGATGCGATCGAGAAGATCCAGAACCACACCACTTCGAACGCGAACAGCTTTTCACAATACGGTGCACTCGCAGCGTTGCAAGGGGATCAGTCGTTCATCGAAGACCTCCGTGGAGAGTACGATGTGAAGCGCCAGTTCATGTTTGCCCGCCTCAAGGCGATCAACAACATCCGTGTGGTGGAGCCTCAAGGCGCATTTTACTTCTTCGTTTACACGGGTAACACCGGTTTGAAGTCGATGAACCTCTGCGACAAGTTGCTGTCCCGCTACAAGGTGGCGGCGGTTCCTGGCATCGCCTTCGGCTACGATGAAGGCATCCGCCTTAGCTACTGCACGACGCTGGACATCCTCAACGAAGGACTCACCCGCTTCGAGCAGTTCTGCCGCGAGCATTGATTTGACGCATTGCGGATTTGTCGTCCGCAGGTCACTGGATCCACGCCTGATGACTTCGCCATCATCTCACCCGAATGATCCGCTTCACGGCGTGACTCTGGAGGCGGTGTTGTGTGCGGTTGTTGAGCGCCATGGCTGGGATCGAATGGCGGATCAAATCCCGATCCGATGTTTCATGTTTGATCCGACGATCAAGTCGAGCCTTACTTTTCTGCGGAAGACTCCTTGGGCACGTAAGCGGTTGGAGGACTGGTATGTTTACGATCTCAACCGAGATCGTCGCGGATCTCGGCTTGGAGCTGACTGAGGAAATCCCGGAGAAAAACCGTCCGTTGGCGAGCTTCTTTCCGCCCTGATTCAGTTTGCATCGTGCCCTCAAGCGTCAGCAGCTTGCAAAAGAGGTGGTCGAGAGTGAATACCGCGTCATCAGGCTCGCGAACCTCACAAAACGGATCTGAGGGATCATAAAACACACGTTTCATTTCGGCCCCTAACATCAACGTGCGAGCAAGTCCAATGGCCCCCAAGGCGTCGAGACGGTCGGCATCCTGCAGGACCTTTGCTTCAAGAGTGCGTGGCGTGATCCCCGCAGAAAAGCTGTGTGCTTCGATGGCGTGGGCGATCTCATCGAGACGTCCATGAGGCCACGGGTGTTCGCTCAGCCATGCCACTGCCTGTTTGGCGGCAAGGCTGGAGGCGCGCTGGCGATCGGGCGACGACTTGGGAATGACGACGCAATCGTGCAACCATGCGGCCGGCATGACGACTGCCCAATCTGCGCCCTCTGCGAGGGTGAGCCGATGTGCATTCGCGACGACTCGCCGGATGTGCCCGAGATCATGGGCGGCGTCGGCGATGCTGTGTTTTTCTAATAGATCACGAAAAAGCGTGGGCCAGTTCGGTTCGGGATCAGTGTGTGGCATGGAAGATATTAGTTGTTAGAATAAGAGCTTGCTCCAGTCGGTGAAGGTGATGTTGGGCGTGCAGTCACCGGATCTTAGGGATTCGGGATGGCCGGTGAAAAGCGCGGTTTTGAAGCCTGCTTCGGCCGCTGGGGTGATGTCGTGTCGTGGATCATTTCCAACAAAAAGGGTCTCAGCAGGGGTGATGCCGCGGCTGGCGAGGCGTTGAGCGAGAAGTTCAAACAAGCGAGGAGAGGGCTTCGCGATGCCATGCTGGTATGAAAGCAGGGTTAGGTCGGGCTCGAAAAGTTCGCTGATGTTTCCTAATGACGCGAGAGTATTGGACTGCGCGTTGGATAGGGCCCCGAGTAAGACGCCCGCGCTGGCGAGCCGTTGGAGAGTTTCATTTGCTCCCGGCATCGGACTTGCTGGGTGCCACTCGGCCTCGAGTGCATCCACCAGCGCGGCAGTGTCGGATTCAACCCCAAGAATTTCGCGCCAAAGCTCGCGCAAATCGACTTCCGGGAATTCTAGCTGAGAACTGGCATGATGACGAAGAACCGCTTGATGCAACTCGGTGCTCGGAGAATCTGGGGGATGGTGGCCGAAGCTCGTGAGGATCTTACGCAACCTCGGGTCTGCCTCTCGATCGGGTTTAGCACCACCACTCGGCGCAATCAATAAGGTGCCGTAAATGTCAAAAATCACCGCCCGAGGGAAGGGAGGGACAAGCAAGACCGGATTTGATTCTGATAGAAGAAAATGAAACGACGAAGGTGAGAGAAAGGAACTGAGGACTGCATCAGAGGAAAAATAGCGGGTCGGAGGTGATTTTTCTTCTGATAACTTTAGATGGATTTCTAAAATTCTCTCCAAGTGGATCTTGCTAGAATAGGGGTTGAGTTGATCGCGTTCTACCGTTGGGATGCGGTTATGAATCGCGCTGGCTAGCCAGTCAGATGCCGAGCGTAGGTGGCCAGCATCCTCGATTTTTATGGATGAATGATTGTCTGCATGAGTGGCTCGAACGATGATTGATTTTTGAACATCTTCAGGGAGATTTCCGAAGTCGAAGTGGCTCCCATGCTTGAGGTTGTTCCATGCATGTTCGACTGTCCCGTCATTCAAAGGGCGTCCGTACGCTCGATATTTTTTGGTTAGGCTGACGGCGAGTTGTTCGCGAAGGACGCTAGAATCGACCCAATCAGATGGAATCAAGATCCGCTCATAGAGGTGGCCTGCATGGATGCCGTGCGCGGCGTGGTCGGCGGTGAGATGGAGTAGATTTCTGCCGATGAGGGGCTTGTTGGCTGCCGCAGCTTCCAGGTAAGTGAGACCGAAGCCCTCGGAAACGGATGTGGTGATGAGGTGGGTAGCATGGTGAACCCAGGTCTCAAATTTTGAAGGGGTTCCAGGGCTCGGCGCGAGGCGATCCACCACGTCAAACTCGATCGGAAGCTTAAAGTTGCCCGCTGCTTTTCTCCAGTCGTCATGGATGGATCGTGCGGTGGGATCGAGCGGTGCTCGGCTGATGGCGATGCGCGTTCCGAGCGGAGCAAGGGCGGCAAGAAGAACAAGTTCGCCGAGATTTTTGCGTCGGATGCCGCGGATCGGAGCGAAGAGGACAGGGGAATCTGTGAGAGACACCTCGGGAGATGACCCGATGTCTTGGTCGATCGGGTTGGGGAGAATGCTGGCATTTTCCTCGGGGAGGCCTGCCGCGATAAACGCGTGGCGATCGCGTGAGTTGAGGAACGCGTAATGAATTCGCGGGGAGAATGGATAGAGCTTTCGGTGGTTGGCGATGCGCGTGTAGTTGGTCGGTCGGCCTTGTTCAGCAAGGTCATGGATTTGGAGAAGGAGGCGTTCACCTTGCTCCGCAAGTTGTGCGACCACCTCATGGAGGATTGGATTTTTTCCGAGTGAGTGATTGTGAAAGTGCCAGAGGTCTGGCGGTCCACCGAGTGCCTCTTCTGCAGTGCTCCGGAGATCAGTGACTAAGTGTTCTGGGGTGAATTCAGCGGCGGTGTTTCGGTAGCCAATGCCCGGTACTTGGCGGATCGATGAAGTGGATGAATTTGTGGGTGCGATGTTCGAAATGAGATCTTCAATTAGAATGACATGCTTGATGCCAGCGGCGGTGAGAGCTTGCGATGTCCTTTCGATCACCCGCGTGACGCCGCCGGGATGGAGATGGTAGTGAACGATAGCGATGGTCATCGGCAGCTAGTACGAGGCTAGTGTCAATGGTGGGCGAACAAAAAGAAACCGCGAATCTTATCGCGGCGGGCTCGTTCCATTTAACAACACGTTTCAGTTTTGTTCCTGCTCTGGCCATTTGAGGGCTTTTGTTGGTTTTGGGTTTACGGCGGTGGTGGCGGTGGGCAGGTTGGTTTTGGGACGATGGATGCATTTCAAACTTTAGGAATTGAGCGGCGGTTGGTTGTGTCGGAAGAGCGGCTGCGTGAGGCATTCCGTGAGGCGGGCAAGCAGGTGCATCCGGACGCGGGCGGGGGAGATGGTGAATTCGCTGGGTTGCGCGAGGCATTCGCGGTGGTCAGCAGTCCCTCGCGGCGGTTGCGGCATTGGCTAGAGTTGTGTGGCACGCCGGGTGAGGTCCGTGGAGTAATCGACCCCACGCTCATGGATTTTTTTGCTGAAGTCGGAGCGGTGACGCAGTGGGCAGAGGCGGTGATTCGCAAGCGGGATGAAGCGAGGTCCGCGCTGGTTCGAGCCATGTTGGAAGATGAGGGCCAAGCGTGCCGTGAGGCCGTGGAAGCTGCGATTTGCAAGGTCGAAGCGATGGTGCAGCGCGAATGCGAGGTGTTCTTGGAAATCGAAGGCGCTGTGGAGTTGGATGTCGCGTTTGCATCGCAAGTCGCGCGCAATCTTGCCTTTCTGGAAAAATGGCGGGGTGGACTGCGTGCGTGTTTCAGCCGATTAATCTAACGCATTGTTAGAATTGAGCGCTGCGCTTCGAAACTATAGGCGATGGACTCCTGCCTGAGCCTGTGGAGCTTTCCTTGAAAATTCCGACGTGTGACTGACATACCAGAGGAACGCGCCGCCACCGATCACGGCGACTAAAGTGAAGAAGATCAGCAAGATGCCGAGGCAGGATTTCATCGCGGTGGTTAGGAGGTGGGTTGTTGGACTGGGCTAGGTTGTGGGGAGGGTCACCTTTCGCTCGATCCTAGCAGAAAAAGCGCCATCGGTCTGGTCGCGGAACGGCAGGGCATCGCGGGTTTCCCGGATTTCCCAATCTGGATGGTCGGCGAGGAAGGACTCCACGAGGCCGAGATTTTCTTCGTGCTCGATTGAGCAAGTTGAATAGACGATGCGGCCGCCGGGCTTGAGGCAGGGCAGGGCATTTTCGAGGATTTTACGTTGGGTGATTGCAATTTTCGGGATGTCGGGCGCTTGGAGTCGCCAGCGCACATCCACGCGGCGGCGGATCACTCCGGTGTTTGAGCACGGAACATCGAGGAGGATGCCATCGAAGCGTTGGTGCCAATCGGCGGGGGCGGGTTTCGTCCAATCGTGAACGGCGACGGTGGCCTTACCTGCGTGGAGGCGTTCTAGGTTTTCCTCGAGGCGAGGCAGGCGTTTTTCGTTTGAGTCCGAGCAGAGCAGATTCTCGGCAGAGCCGAGTGCCGCGGCGATCAAGAATGCCTTGCCGCCGGGAGCGGCGCAGGCGTCGAGGATGGATTCGCCTGGTTGTGGGTTGAGGAGTTCGACCGAGTGGCGGGTGGCGGGATCTTGGATGTACACCGTGCCAGACGCGAGGAGTTCGCTGGGCAGCGAGCCGTCGATCTGATAGAAACCTGGGGCATTTTCTAAAGGAATTCCGGGCAGAGATGCTGGGGTTGGTACGAGCGGATTCACGCGGAAATAGTTTACGGCGGGGAGGTTATCCCATTCCATGAGCGAGATCGCATTGCGGGTGCCAAAGGCCGCTCTCCAGCGGTTGTAGAGCCAGTCGGGGTGTGAGTGTGCGACGGGTTGCGGGAGATCGTTCAGTTCGTCGAGCAGACGT
This sequence comes from Akkermansiaceae bacterium, assembly GCA_029866215.1. GTDB lineage: Bacteria > Verrucomicrobiota > Verrucomicrobiia > Verrucomicrobiales > Akkermansiaceae > Luteolibacter. The sequence continues at coordinate 10,310 of JARWZU010000025.1, read as the reverse complement.
TTGCGGGAAAGCGTGGTTCGGCGCAGAACGGCATTGATCAGACTGCGGACGCTGGCTTTTCCGGCTTCCACCGTTTCATTGACGGCGGCGTGATCTGGCAGGTTCAAAATGAGCAATTGGCAGAGGCCGACGCGGAGGATGTCGCGTGTTTCCGCGTCGAGCTTGCCATCGCGGAGTTTACCGATCCAGTGGTCTAACAGACGGCGGTTGCGCAGGACGCCGAAGAGGATGGCTTGGAGCAAGCCGCGGTCGGACGAGGAAAGCTTGCGGCGTTGTGCGTGGCGTTCGATCAATGTTTCAGCGTAATCGTGGCCCTTTGCCCAGGCACGGAGAGCGGAGACGGCGGCTTGGCGGACGTGGAAGTTTTTGGCGGGCATGGATGGCGGTTCGGTCGCGGCGTGCAAGTGATTTCACTACGCAGTTGGGCTGCCGATCCGTAGTGGCAGATTGCCGAAAATGACAGAAAAATCGGGCGAAGGTTCCAGAGAGCGGTGCGAGCGAGTGGGGGACATTGGCAAGGGATTTTCTGGTGAGTCCGATAAAATCCATTGAAACACGCTGGCGGTGAACGAAAAAACTGTTTAGCATCGCATCAAACGATGGAAAACGGTGTGAAGAATAGGCGATTGAAGGTCGAGCCGTTGCTCGGTGGGCTTGCGTTGATCTTGCTGTTGATGGGTTGTTTTTCTGTCTTGAAGCCATTCATCACCGCCCTGTTGTGGGCGACGATTTTGGCATATTCGCTATATCCCTTGCAGCGTTTGTTTACGCGCTGGTTTCGTGGTTCGAGGACGCTGGCTGCCTGCTTTGTCACTTTGACGTTGTCGGTGATCCTTGCGGGGCCGATTTTTTTGATTGGATTTAGCATCGCGCAAGACGGCAAGGATTTCGCGAATGCCGCGCGCAAGTGGTTTTTAGAAGCGCCGGATCAAGCACCCGCTTGGGTAGCGCAGGCTCCGGTGGTGGGTAAGGAATTGTCGGTTTATTGGTCAAATTTTGCGGAGGATCGCAAGCGGTGGGTTGAGCAGCTGGATCAGGCGGTCAAGACCCCGCCGCCCCGGCCGAAGATCGTGCTTGAGAACGGCGATGAATTTGTAGTGGAAGACGCTCCGGCGCCTGCGGTGGTTGATGAGGTGGCTGCAAAGCCCGATGGGGCTAATGTGAGCAAGAATCCGCCACACGTGGTGGTGTTGTTAGGGCAATTTTTGTCATGGGCGCGGAGTGGTCTGATCGCCGTGGGACTGGCTGTGGGGCAAGGGGTGACGCAGATTTTGCTTAGTGCGTTTTTGGCATTTTTCTTGTTGCGGGATGCTCCGATTTTGGCCGAGCGCTTGACCATTGCGGTGGATCGCTTGGCAGGTGGGCGTGGGCAGCATTTGATCAAGGTGGCGGGGGGCACCGTGCGAGGGGTAATTTACGGGATTTTGGGGACAGCGATCGCCCAGGCGCTGGTTGCGGGACTTGGGTTTTGGATCGCGGGGTTGCCAGGTGCGGCATTGCTTTCGGTGCTCACGTTTTTTTTCGCGGTGATTCCGTTTGGTCCTCCGATGGTTTGGTTGCCTTCATCGTTGTGGTTGTTTGCTCAAAACAAGCCGGGAATGGGGATTTTTCTCCTGTTGTGGGGTTTGTTAGGGATCAGCAGCGTTGATAACTTCCTGCGTCCCTATTTGATCAGTCAGGGCAGTAAGATGCCCTTCATTTTGATTTTCTGCGGGGTCATTGGTGGCGCCTTGGCGTTCGGATTTGTAGGTGTTTTCCTTGGGCCAACGCTTTTGGCGGTAGGATTTCGGTTGATCGAGGAGTGGTCGTCGGGGCCGGTCGGTGAGGATGGGGCGGGCAGTTCGGAATTGCGCGGATAATCCATCGAACGCATATACGGGCATGGCGGTGAGTCCTTGGGTGTTGGGAAATGTGCTTGAGGTCTTTGAGCGGAATTTCCGTGAGCGTGGTGAGCTGGGCGCTTCCATCAGCATTTGGTGGGACGGACAGGAGTTGATTTCTGAGGGGCGCGGATGGTGTGAGAGGGAAAAAGTGCGCGAGTGGACGGCGGGGACCTTGGTGCCGGTTTATTCAGCGACCAAGGTTCCGGCGGCTGCTACCTTGCTGTTGGCATTGGAGAGTCGGGGGCTGACGGCGGAGACTCCGGTGGTCGAGGTTTGGCCGCGTTTTCCGGTGGCAGAGGCGAGGTTTTTTCATTTGCTTTCTCATCAATGCGGGTTGGCGGCGCTTGACCAGCCCTGCGATATTTTCGATCACGATTCGGTGATTCAAGCGATTGAAGCTCAGGTGCCCGCATGGCGGCTGGGTGAGGGGCATGGGTATCATCCGAGGACATTCGGTGCGCTGGTGGATGAGCCCGTCCGGCGTCTAACCGGCAAGACGCTTGGGAAATTTTGGTGGAATGAAATCGCGGGGCCGTTGGGGTTGGATTTTTGGCTCGGTCTGCCGGAGCGTGAGTGGCCGCGGGTCGCGCGACTTCATCCGGGCAAGGCTGGGAAAGCGGATGTCGTCGACGAGTTTTACCGGCAATTCAATTTGGAGGGGAGTTTCGTTCGTAAGGCATTTTCATCGCCGCCGGGAATCCATGGGGTGCAAGAGATGAATCAATCGCGGACTTGGGCAGCAGGATTTCCGGCACTTGGGGGTGTTGGGACGGCTTCAGCGCTTGCGAAGTTTTACCAAGCCGCGCTGGGGCGCATCGAAAGCCCGCTTTCGCCGACGGTTCGCGAGTCCTTGGCGACGGTTCGCTCGGCGGGATACGACCGGGTTTTGCTTCGGCCCACCGAGTTCACGTGTGGAGCGCAGCGCGATCCATTGAATGCCGAGGGCAAGAAAGTTCGCGAAATTTACGGGCCTTCGATCTCGGCGTTCGGGCATCCTGGGGCTGGGGGAAGCCACGCGTTCGGTGATCTGGAAACTGGGATTTCATTTGCCTATGTGATGAACCAAATGGACTTGAGTGTGATGCCGAGCGCGAAGTGTTTGGAGATGGTCGACGCCTTGTTCGCTGAGTTCTAGCAGGTGGTGGGATGGGTCGATGGGTTCGACCGATCGCCACTTGACCGACTCCCTGCGGGGAATCCATGCTCTGCGGCATGCGAATTCTCACGGGTCTCCAACCGAGCGGTAAACTCCACGTCGGAAATTTTTTTGGTGCGATGGAGCCTGCGGTGCGCCTCCAAGATTCGGGTGAAGCGTTTTATTTCATCGCCGACTACCATGCGATGACTTCGTCGCATGATCCGGTGGCCTTGCGCGACCATGTTCGCGAGTTGGCCATCGACTTTCTTGCGTGCGGTTTGGATCCCGCCCGTGCCGTGTTTTTCCGGCAGAGTGCCGTGCCGGAGGTCAATGAACTTGCGTGGCTGCTCTCGACGGTGTGCCCGATGAGCCTGCTGGCCAAGTGTCACTCATACAAGGACAAGACCGCTCAGGGGATCGCAGCCAACCACGCGCTCTTCTCGTATCCGGTGCTCATGGCGGCTGATATTCTGCTTTACGACTCTAACCAAGTGCCTGTTGGGAAGGATCAGAAACAGCACCTTGAGGTGACTCGCGATCTCGCGGTGAAGTTCAATGAAGTTTACGGTGAGGGAACCGTGGTGTTGCCGGAGCCAATCATTCGTGAGGACACCGCCATCGTCTTGGGGCTCGATGGTCGTAAAATGAGCAAGAGCTACCAGAACACCCTACCCATTTTCGGTGAGGAAAAACCGCTCAAGAAGCTCATCATGAAAATCCCCACCGACTCGACTCCGGTGGAAGAGCCCAAGGTGACCGAGGGGTCGACGATTCTCGCGCTTTACAAACTATTCGCCAGTGAGGCGGACTACGCGGTGATGGTTGCGGATCACGAGCGAGGTGGGGTCGGCTACGGTGATTTTAAGAAGCGACTTGCGGATGCCTACTGGGACTTTTTTGGTCCGATGCGCGAGCGCCGTTCGGAGATTTTGGCCGATCCGGGATACGTTGATCAGGTGTTGGCGGCGGGTGCCTTGCGGGCCCGTGAGGAGGCGAACAAGGTCTTGCAGCGTGTCCGGCAAGCCGTGGGGCTGGCTTGAGTCTTTCTGGAGTTTGGTTGCGGATTGGTTAACTTCACCAAAATGTGATCGCGCTCATGTTTCGGACGGGAGATGTTCGGAAACCTTTGATTTTAAGTATCATGCGCTCAGTGGGTTTGTTGATTGAATCGTTCGTTTGACAGCTGGCTAAGCTTAGATTGGTTTTGCCTCTCCATGCGCCAAATGATCTTGCCTGAATCCGGACCGAAACGAAAATTGCTCGATGCCGCCGAGCGTTTGTTTGCCGAGCGGGGAATGGATGCGGTTTCGATTCGTGATGTCACCGACGTGGCCAAGGCCAACGTCGCTGCGGTCAATTATCACTTCGGCAGTCGTGAAGCGATGATGTCTTGGGTGATAGCGAGGGTCGTGGGTCCGATCCATGAAGAGCGCTTGGCGAGGCTCGATGGGCTCGAGCGAAAATGGTCTGGTAAGGCAGTGCCCCTGGAGGAAATTATTGACGCCATTGCGGGGCCAGTCGTCGGGCAAGCCAGTAAGTCTGGGCTGTCCGAGTCGCTGTTTTACAAGTTGGTTGGACGGATTTTTGCGCAGCGAGCTGATGGATTGCCTCAGGAGATTGAGGCGCAGTTGGTTCATGAGGACGATCGTTTCAAACGAGCGGTCGCTAAGGCGTTGCCCACGGTGGCAGAGGATGAATTGGCTTGGAGGATGCATTTCATGCGTGGGGGTCTGATCCACCTCCTGACTCACCAGGGGCTTCCGCAGCGGCAGGTCCGTGGGCGGTCGGTTGAGACTTCGATGGCCGGTTTGGTGAGTCGATGGGTCCAGTTTTCGGCGGCTGGCTTGCGCGAGGGCGTGGAGCCCTTGACTGCTCCAAAAAAGGGGCCGCAGGAGCTTTTCGATTTTTGATGGCTTGCGAAAGGTGTGGGAGAGTGAAGTGGGTGGATTGATTTTGCGATCGTCTCTTTTCTCGACAGAAGGGAGGGGGATCATCAGGATGCGCTGACGTCATGCGCATATTGGACCGCTACATCGGGAAACAGGTGCTTCTCGGCACGCTGTATGCCGTGTTGGTTCTGGGATTGGTGTTGTTACTTGGGAATCTTTTTAAGCAGATCAAGCCGATGCTGGTGGAGCAGAAGGCACCGCTTGAGTTGGTTCTGCGGTTCGTCATCAGCGTTTTGCCGCTTTCCTTGATGTACACGATCCCATGGGGGTTCCTGTCAGCGGTTTTGCTCGTTTTCGGTCGGTTGTCGATCGACCAGGAGATAACGGGGTTTCGGGTGGCAGGGTTGAGTTTGGTGCGGATTTCTGCGCCGGTTTTTGTGATTGGCGCGGTGCTCAGTTTGGCGAGTTTGTGGTTGAATTTGAATGTGGTGCCCTATGCCACTGCGTCATCGCGGCAGTTGATCTACGAGCAGGCACTGAGGGATCCTGCCTCACTTCTCAAGCCTGGGGTGGTGCAAGCCGACTTCAGTGGCAACGAAGATACATTACAAAAACTGCTGATTGAGGGACGGAGCGGCGAATGGGTGAATGGCTTTCATTTTTACGTTCTGCCCAAGGCTGGGGCGAAAAACCAGGATCGCACTTACATCCATGCGGCCAAGGCGGCCTTGCGGGTGGATTCCGATAAAAGCCAGCTCCGGCTCAAGCTTGAAGATGCGTATTTCGAGACTCGTGATCCAGAGGGTAAGGTGGAAATGGCCTTTGCTGGCAAGGCCGAGCCACTCGTGATTGACATGAAAAATCCGCGCAGCCGGAAGCTCGGCTTGGGCTCGATGGACAACGCCCAGATTCGCCGAGAGATCGAAGAGAGTGCCGAGATGAGCGAATCGAGCAAAGTCCGCTACCAGTCCGAGATCACCAAGCGGTATTCGTTTTCCATGGCGTGCATCGCATTTGCGTTTGTGGCAGTGCCTCTTGGATTGCAGAAGCGGCGCAGGGAAACCTCGTCGGGGCTGATGATTAGCCTGTTGATCGGTGCCGGCTATTTCCTCATCAGCACGTTGGCCGGTCAATTTAAGACAAACTTCGCCGTCACCGCCATGCTTTGGGCGCCAAACATCGGTTGTGTTCTGCTGGGCGCGCTGCTTTTCTGGAGGGCCCGCTTCAGATAACCCATGAGCAACTCATGAGAGCAGTGCGCACCATCCATCACGCGTCTCGGACTTTTCGGGCGTTTTTTGCGATGGAGCGCGTTGCTTTAGCGCCGATCACGCGGGACATCCGGAGGTACACTTCCACGAAGTTTCGCGCAGACGCTTGGGCTGCGGCGAATGTGACGAGCCTTGCGCTCGCGCAGGGCATGGCATTTGCGGCGATCGCGGGTTTGCCAGTGGTTTATGGGATCATGTGTTCGGCGGTTGCTTCGTTGGTAGCCCCATGGTTCGCAGGTTCGAGGCACACCGTGCTCGGGCCGACCAATGCCACCGCGTTCATGCTGTTCAGCTTTTTCTCGGTGAATCCAGAGTTGGTTGGCCGCTGGGATGAATTGATCCCGCTGCTGGTTTTGATGGTTGGGTTGATCGCGACTGCGGGAGCTTGGTTCCGAGTAGCGGATTTGTTGCAATACGTTTCACGCAGTGTGTTGGTGGGTTACATTTCAGGGGCGGCCGTCTTGATTGTGGCGAACCAACTGAAAGTCGTGCTCGGACTTTCTACGCACTTGAGTGATGAGGCGGCATCGACTTTTCTGGGACTCTTGTGGGGGATCTTGCTCAAGGTGACGCATACCGACTGGATTTCGTTAGGGATTGGCGTGGCGACCTTGCTAATCTTTGCGGCCATTAGGCGCTGGCGTCGTTCGTGGCCGGCCTTTGCGGTGGCGTTGTTGATTTCCTCGGCGGTTTTTGGCCCGATGATCCGATCCGGGATGGGCCCCTTCAAGGGCGGGCAAACCTTCGCAACCTTTGGATTCGGGGATTTGATGCCTCGGGTGCCGCATCTCCTGCGGGCGGATGTTTTCACGGACATTTCAGCACTCTTGGGGATCGCGTTCGCCATCGCCTTTCTTGCGTCTCTTGAAAATTCCCTGATGGCGAAAACCCTCGCCTCGAAAACGGGCGATCGCTCCGACGTGAATCAAGACATGCTCGCCGTGGGCATGGCCAACCTGGCCAGCGCATTTGCGGGCGGGATGCCGGCTTCGGGGTCGATGACGCGCTCGATGTTGAACCATGGGTCTGGCGCACGGACACGGTTTGCTTCGGTTTTTTCGGGAATCTACACGCTGGTTGCTGCCGCTCTGATCGCTGCGTCCGTGGGTTGGGGGTTTCCGCTGATCGACTTTGTGCCGAAGCCGGCCTTGGCTGCCTTGGTCATCGCCTTGTCGCTCTCGCTATTTAATACGAGGCACATTCGGATTTGCCTGCGCTCGACTACGGATGACGCGGCGGTGCTTGCGATCACCTTTTTCGCGACCTTACTGGCTCCGCTTTATGTGGCGATCTTCATCGGCGTCGCGATTTCGATCATGCTGTTTTTGCGCAAAGCGAGTCGACCATTTCTCGCCGAATATGAATTCGGCGAGGCCGGCGAACTGCGGGAAATGGGTGAGAAACGTCAGCGTCCGATCCCCTCGATCTCGATCGTTCATGTGGAGGGTGATCTATTCTTTGGCGCGGCCGAGTTGTTCCGGACGCAAATTCAGCGCACGGTTTCTGACTCGGCGATTCGCGTGATCATCCTGCGGCTCAAAAATGCCCGCAATCTCGATGCGACCAGTGTGATGGCGTTGGAGGAGTTGATCCTCTTCATGCGGGGCAGGGGGCTTCATCTGATCATTTCAGGCGCGAGCCGAGAGGTTTACCGAGTGTTGAAAAAATCGGGCATTCTAGTGACCCTCCAAGAAGGATGCGACCGCAGCGCAGGGGAGAGTAATCTATTCATGGGTAATCCGCGCAACCCGAATCTCTCCACCCGCGCGGCGCTCAAGCGTGCGCAGCAATTCCTCGGAAGCGAAAAGGCCCACATTCGGATCTTTTACGATCCGAGTCAGCCAAATCCCATTGGCTAAAGCCCCGCCCCTGCGGGCAAAAATTGGTTTGGAAATCCGTAAGACTTCACGGCAAGTGCTTGTAGTTGCAGGGATTTAGAGCGTGACCCTGTTAGGTATTTTTCTCTTGTCGGCTCATTATGAGTTATTTATAAAAAGTGCCCCCGAGAAGCGTCTCACCGATAAAGATGACCCAGAAATCCAAATCTGTGGCGTTGGCACTCGCCGGCGTCATCCTAATCCCCAGTTGCTCTGCAACTGGTTTGGGAAAGCCTTTGCATTCATCGCACGGGCAGGAACCGAAATATGCAGTCGAATCGGTCCAGCGTGGGAAGGCGTCATGGTACTCGGTCAAGACCAACGCTGGGGGGCGGACGGCCAGTGGCGCAAGACTCAGCAACCACTCCGCAACTGCCGCTCACAAAACCTTACCGATGGGGACGCAAGTCCGCATCACCAACGAATCCAACGGAAAATCCGAGGTGGTGACGATCAACGACCGCGGCCCGTTCGTCAAGGGACGCATCATCGATGTCACCTCGGGGGTCGCCGAACGCATTGGATTCCTCAAGCGAGGCATCGCCACAGTGAGGGTCGAAGTGCTCAAACGCACCAAAATCTGAGGAGGCTCACTGCCCGATTTGATCCAAGGCTCAGGGTGTGACCCCTGCGGATGATGATCCATCGTGTCATCATTTCATCCGACTGTAAAAATCTGCATTTTGGGCAACAATCCTAATGTTGACGCTCTTGTGATCTCGATTCTCAAGAATCTAAAACCCATTACGAAATTCTAAACCCAGCCAAATAGGTCAATCATCCGCCGAAAATCGCGGATCATGTGGCCAGTCGATATTTCCTCTGTCTATTAAAATCCCATCTCAACCTCCATCGCCACCCAAGTACCCATCAAAAATTCATGAAAACCGCATTCACTCGCTACCTCACTTCCTCTGCAGCTCGCTTGGCGGGGGGCTCGGGCAAGCTCATCACCTCACTCGGTGTGGCGCTTGTCACTCTCGCCTCAGCCGTCCCCGCAAATGCGGATGTGTGGCTGGATGAAACATTCGAGCAGTACACCGCGGCATCGCCGCCGACCGCCCCGACGGTCACTTTATCACCCCAACTCAACACCGCTGCCATCGCGACCGTCATCAGCTCGGGCGGCAACAAGTTGGCCCAATATGCCAAAACGACGGCTGCCGCAACAGGCGGAAGTTTTACTTATTCCCTCTCGTCTCCCAATTTTAGTACCCCGCGTCCGAAAGGATTCATCTCCTTCAAGGTCACCGCGAATGCGACTCCCAGCGCGTCGGTGGCAGGTAGCTATCTGGCATTTCGTTTAGGCGCCAATGATGTCAACTCGGTGGGATCGACCGCTTCCGCCTTCGTGGATGTGCGGCTTTACCAACCCGCCACCACCTTCGGGGTAAAAGTCTACTCGGCCAATACCCAGTCCGGTGGCAACACCACACTATTGCCTGCCGGGACGAACATTATTCGGGTTTGGTATAACAGCGATACGGTCAACACCATGGCCTATACCGATCCCTCGGGAGTTGCTCGGGTTTTGAATACTGCCAGCTACGCCGCATATGTGAATACCGTATCGATCAATGGCAGCCCCACGGGCAGTCTCTTGGCAAGCTCCGTGACGACATCTATAGGGGTAACCTCCAGCGTCATCGGCAAAATCGGCTTTACCTGCACTTCGGCAAATACGGCGGATTTCTCTGTCGACGACATCTATGCCGCAGATGCCGCTCCTGCCGCAAGCACAGCGCCCGCCATCACGAGCAGTACGACGGCGACTGCCTATACGAATGTTCCTTTCAGCTATCAGATTTCCACGGATGTGGTTGCCACCTCTTATGCCCTGGCTTCGGGCACTCTACCGGGTGGCCTCAGTCTGAATACAACGACCGGTAGTATCTCCGGCACTCCCACTGCAACTGGTTCGGCAACTGTCGGGTTGACAGCGACAAACGCGGTAGGCACGGGCACTGCAGTCAGTTTGGCCATCACCGTTGGAGTTCCAGTGAATACTTTTAGCGGCTCGAACACTAGCCTAAATACCTCAGGAAGTTGGTCGATTGGTGCTGCACCCAATGCTAGTACTAGTGCGGGTAGCTACATGGATGTAACCCTAGCTTCATCTGTCACCAATTTGACCACCACTTCGGGTTCTTTCTTTGTGAAAAGTTGGAATGTGAGCAATGGAAGCAGCTACACACTTTCCTCGGTGAAATCGGGTGGCAATGTTACGGGTAGCAACAGCACCTCCTTCAAGT
>JARWZU010000042.1 GCA_029866215.1 Akkermansiaceae bacterium | reverse complement strand
TTACTGGGTGGAGAGGATTGAACCCGAAATCCGAAGTTAACTAGAGCATCGTTTGCTACAGGTCATGCGGTAGAAGGGTTGTATCGAATAACCACAACTCATGCCCTTTGACCAAACCATTCAAAATTCCCGTAACACCGTCTTCCTCAGTCGGCAAGTCCCGCTCACCTTCACCGCCAAGCCCATCACCCCCTTCGGTGGCCTTGTCAGTCTCATTGTTTTCTTCGAGAAGATCGGTCTGGCTGGGCAGATCAACGGCTTGATGCCCTTCACCTACAACAGCCCCAACGCCATCCCGCCGGCTCAAACCCTTGTACCTTTCATGATCTCGGTGGTAGCGGGAGCTCGCCGCCTCGCCCACACCGATTGGCTACGAGCGGACAAGGCTCTCCATGCTCTACTGTCCATCGAGCGTTTCCCCGGCACCGACACCGTGCGCAATCTGTTCCTCCGCTTTCGCCAAGGCCGCCGGACTCGCCACGCTGCGGCCAAACGACAAGGATGCTACATTGGAAAATGAATGGTTCACTTTACGGCACGGTGGCTTTCAGTCGCAAGAAACCTTTTGGAGTGCTTATCGCCATAACAGCTTCGGCTTGTTCGTATTCTGCAGCGATACCGCTGGGCTGAGGCGATCAGGTTCGGATCGAGAGGAGACTGCCGCTGGCAAAATCAAGTGACAGGTCGGAAAACATGCGAACTTCGTAGGTGGCATCACTGGAGTTTTTTCGTTTTTGAAATGAAAATGTAAAACTCCCATTTCCGTTTTATCCGTGGCCGTCCGCATGCCAGTGAAGGGATCCTCCGCGCCCGACATGGGCACCCGAGGAGGTGATCTCTGCGGCTACCCGAGCGTGTGCCAGTGTGTTGTTCAATGCGGGGTAGATTTTTACACCATCAATCGCGATGCCCGTGGCCAATTCCTCCAGATCGCCTCCCAAGTGAGTGAGCCCCATCGCGATGCAGATCCGGTGAATTCCTGAACCATCAAGCCCAGTGACTGCAGAGGCTATGGCAAATCCTCCATAAATACTGAGTTCCGTGCGTGATGCCCCCACCTCCGATTGCTCTCGACCTGATTCAAAATGCAAATTGTAAGCATTGGCGGCAACGTGCTTATTTTTGGCGGAACAGTGAAGGTTTTCAGTCACCTTTCTGCGCAGAATTCTGCACCTTTAGATGAAACCACCCATGGCAAAAAATTCCAAATCCATCGCTCAGTCCTACAAGCTCGCCCAAGCCCGTTATGCCGATCTCGGTGTTGATACCGAGGCAGCAATGACCAAGCTCGCCGGCATTCCGATTTCACTGCATTGCTGGCAGGGCGATGACGTCGGGGGCTTCGAAAGCACCGGCGAAGGCCTTAGCGGCGGCATCGCCGTGACCGGAAACTATCCCGGCAAGGCTCGTACGCCCGATGAACTTCGTGCTGACCTCGACAAGGCGCTCTCTCTCATCCCCGGCAAGCACCGCTTGAATCTCCACGCGTTCTACGGCGAGTTCGGCGGCAAGAAGGTCGATCGCAACGAGATCCGCCCCGAGCATTTTAAAAACTGGATCGACTGGGCGAAGGCCAACGGCATGGGCATGGATTTCAACCCCACCTGCTTCTCCCACCCGAAGGCGGCCGACGGATTCACGCTCTCTCATCCGAAAAAAGCCATCCGCGATTTCTGGATCGAGCATTGCATCGCCTCTCGTGAAATCGGTGCGGTCATGGGAAAAGCGCTAGGCTCGCCGACGGTGACTAACGTTTGGATCCCCGACGGCTACAAGGACACCCCGGTCGACCGCTCCGCTCCGCGCCAGCGCCTTGCCGATTCACTCGACAAGGTGTTCGCCAAAAAGCTCAATCCAAAACACCACCTCGACGCGGTGGAATGCAAACTCTTCGGCATCGGCAGCGAGAGCTATGTCGTCGGCTCGCACGAATTCTACATGGGCTACGCGATCAAGAATCAAAAAGTCCTCTGCCTCGACGCCGGCCATTTCCACCCGACCGAAGGCATCGCGGACAAACTCAGCTCCGCGCTGATGTATGTTCCTGAAATCCTGCTCCACGTCAGCCGCGGCGTCCGTTGGGACAGCGACCACGTCGTCACGCTTGATGATGCGCTGCAATCCATCGCCGCCGAACTCGTGCGCAACAAGCTGCTAGACCGAACCCACATCGGCCTCGATTTCTTCGACGCCAGCATCAACCGCATCGCCGCGTGGACCATCGGCACCCGCAACACGCTCAAGGCATTGCTCATGGCCCTGCTCGAGCCCGATGCCCTCCGCGATTCGGAAAAATCTGGTGACTACACCACGCGCCTCGCGCTCATGGAGGAAGCCAAGTCCCTGCCATGGGGTGCCGTCTGGGATGCCTATTGCGAATCCCAAAACGTCCCCGCCGGTGCTGATTGGCTGGCCGAGGTGAAAAGCTACGAAAATTCCGTCCTGAGCAAGCGCGCCTGATTCAAACCCATCTCAACCACTAAAAAGCCTAAAACCTAAAACCTAAAAAACGATGAGCAGCGCAATATTTGGAGTCATTTTTCACTGGCTCGGAGGCTTGGCTTCCGGGAGTTTTTACGTCCCTTACAAGGGCGTTAAAAAATGGTCATGGGAGACCTACTGGTTAGTCGGTGGATTCTTCTCGTGGATCATCTGCCCGATCCTTCTCGCCACGGTCTTAACGAAAGATGTGTTTGGCGTCTTGAGCAGCCAATCCTTTTCCACCCTTGGCTGGACCTTCATGTTCGGCGCGTTGTGGGGCACCGGAGGACTCACCTTCGGCCTCGCCATGCGCTATCTCGGCATGTCGTTGGGCATGGGGGTGGCTCTCGGGTATTGCGCCGCCTTCGGGACGCTACTACCGCCATTTTTCAAACTGTTTTTCCCGACCATCCCGGTACCTGAAACGCTGCTGGAAATCGCTTCAAGCACCGCTGGTCAGGTCACTTTGCTAGGTGTGGGGGTCTGCCTGATTGGAATCTTCATCGCGGCACTTGCGGGTGCCACCAAGGAGAAGGAAATGTCTGAAGAAGAGAAAAAGAAGGCCATCGCCGAGTTCGATTTCAAAAAAGGCATTCTCGTCGCCACGTTCTCCGGAATCATGAGCGCGTGTTTCAGTTTCGGCCTCACGGCTGGAAATCCGATTGGCGATGCCTCGGTGGCTGCCGGAACATCGGTCATTTGGAGCGGCCTGCCAAAATTGATTGTGGTCATGCTTGGCGGCTTTGTGACCAATTTCGTCTGGTGCGTGGGACTGAATATCAAAAACCGCACCGGCTACCAATACCTCGCATCGCATGCCCGCCCCGAACATGCAGGGTTGGTCGCCAGCGGTGGCGAACATGGAGGCGGAAGCACTCCCGGCCCGCAAGCCTCTTCAACCGATTTGGCAATCCCGATGCTAGGAAACTACCTGTTCTCCGCCCTCGCAGGCATCACTTGGTATTTCCAGTTCTTCTTCTACACCATGGGTGAAACGCAGATGGGCAAATTCGGCTTCGCGTCATGGACACTGCACATGGCGAGCATCATCGTCTTCAGCACCATGTGGGGCTGGATCTTTCACGAATGGAAGGGATCCAGCAAAAAGGCCTATCGTTTGATTGTGTCGGGAATTGCGATATTGGTCCTTTCCACTGTTATCATCGGTGTTGGCACCTACATCAAGGGCTCCGGCGGCGGCGGCGGACACTGACGATTAGAAAATGGCTTGTGGGGTGGGGTCCCTTGCAAAGGGCTACCCGCGGAGTAGAGGTGCAGCTTCACGGACTTGCTTCAAGGCCAAAGCCTTACCCCGAGCCAGACTTGGGGCTAAGCCCAGGCATTGCCCCGAGCTGGCATAGCGCCACTTGTCTGGGAGAGAGGTGATCAGATTCTTTCGTCGGAAGAGGGGCCACCCATTGAGATACTCTCCTCAACTGCCTTGACGAATCCGCTTTTTAGTGTACCATTTTTTCAGTGATTAGGAGCTTCGCTGACATCATCACCGAAAAGCTATTCCTCGGAGAGGAACTGAGTCGACGAGAGCTCAACAAACTCGGCGGCCTCAACACCACCAAAGCCTTCGAGCGGCTGGCGATTCTCAATGAGGCCAATGAAAAAGCCCTCCGCCTCATCCCCGTACTCCACTACCACAAGCTCCAAGGCACCTCCAAATACTCTATCGACGCGGATTCCCGCAAATCTCCATGGCGCATCACGTTCCATTGGGAAAACGCCGAAATGCAAAACGTCGAACTCGTCAAAATCGAAGACACCCACTGAAACCGCTATGAAAGCACCAGCCGCCGCCATTCCGCTTGACCCGCTCAAGGTTCCACGACCGCTCTCGAATCCCGCCGCTGCGCTGATCCGCGATACCATCGCCCACCACGGCCTCACCCAGATCGCTGCCGCCGCCGCGATGGACCTCAGCAAAGCTCAGCTCAACGACGTACTCCGCCAGAAAAAAGGCGTCAGCGCCTCCATCGCCCTGCGCGTCCAGTACTGTTTCGGCATCCCCGGCGAGCTACTCATCCGCCTCCAAAGTCAGTTCGACTTCCAGAAAGCCTACCACTCCCCCAAAAACCTCACCCTGCTCCGACGGGTCAAACAAATCGCCTGAGCCGCCATTGCCCCGAGCTGGCACGGTCCTGCCTCTCGATGATTTGGCACGGCTCTTGTCTGGGATTACCAGCCGTATCCCCTCATCGACTTGGAATTTCCCAGGAGGCTCGATTCCCTTTTCAAGTTGGGTCGGAAACAGGTTTGCGCATGTCCTAGAGCATGAACCTCCCAGCCAAACGCCCCAGGCAGTTACGTTATTTTTGAAGTGCCTCGGCATCGTCTGCCGGTGCGGTGAGGGACGAATGATACAAGCGATCCCCCACCTCGGAAGTCCAGTCGCGCCCGTCAACATCAGCGGGGGAAAACGAAATTTGGAGCTCTGCGGCAAGTGTCTTCGCTGCTTTTTCCCGAACCTCAAAGGCGAGCTTACGCATCTGGATGACTGCGGCTAGACCGGGTTGTCGGACCTTCGGCTCTCGCTTTAGAGCTTGGGCAATGGCGATTGCAGCGAGCTCGGAATCCGGGTGATCCCCTAACGTTTCGGTGATGATCCCATCAAAATAGTGTCCTGGAATATCATCCAGCATCGCCCGGTAAAGATCCGACTCGGGCCTGCCACCGTGACTCGCTGCGGAACTTGCGAGCGCTGACCGCCACGAGCGAGTCTTGAATTTCTCTTCTTCTATGGCGATCAGCCGTTCCATTTTTGCGACCGCCGCCGCCGGGTCGGTTGCGAGCAGCCCCATCGTCTGGCTTTCGAATTCCCGCACATTCGACAAAAGGATGTTATCGGTGAGGCCGATTTTTGGCTTCGGCCACGCGAGCCCTTTTTCTGCAAGTGTCCGCCCGGCCTTTAGAAACCAATCCGGCACCCCGCCGGCAGGATTCGTTCCGCCATGCTGCGCCAAGACCTCTGGACCGCAAAGCGTCAGCAAATAGGCGGGAAGTTCCGGCGCAGGATCCAGCGCCGCAAGGTGAAGCGGGCGGCTCTGAGTCGCGACTTGCAGAGGTTTTTCAACCACTCGCGGCTTCACCATCAGTCGAGGCAAGGCGAGACCCAAGATAACACCGCACAATGCCAAGCCAATCAAAAGATGCCGCCGAAATGACCATACATTAGTTTTCATGTAGCCTTGATTTAGCCCTTCAACAAACACTTCGCCAGCGGAAAATTCAGCCGCGTTCAGCATGCTGAATCAGCTCGGGAAATCAGTCGCTCCACGGTGGTTCTCATGGCGCAATCGACTTGTTTCGTTGTCGTTCAGGGTATGGAGAAGGGATTTGAAATCCCTTTGCGTCGTTCCGGCCTTATTTTATTGGCGATGTGTGTGGAGGGAAGAAAGGGATTGCAAATCCCTTCTCCTTATTTCGTCATTTTTGATCTCAACGGCGGATTAGAGGAAAACAGGTCGGGAGAAGTCGAAGACGACACGGGAGTGGCACAAAACAACTTTGAGAATTCAATTTCAAATCTCTCAAAAGTGCCGGGAACAGGACTCGAACCTGCACACCTTTCGATACTAGATCCTAAGTCTAGCGCGTCTACCAATTCCGCCATCCCGGCTGGGTGGGGAAAACGTATCGGACTCAGAGCGATGGGCAAGCCTGCAATGCGAGGCGATGGAGATCGGTGGCAGAAATCGGCGGGGCGGCGGGGCTCCAGGTGAGTTCGATGACGTGGAAATGGCCGCCGAGGTGAGCCGGGTGGGTGAGTGCGTGGAACTGGCGGAGGGCGGAGGTGGGCTTGCCTTCTTGGGCGATGAGCCAATCGCGTGCGTGTTCGGTGAGCCAGCTGCCTTGGTGGCGAAATGCGAGTGGGCGGCCACCCAAGTGGCGAGCGCACTCGGCGACCGCGGTGAAGTCCACATGGGCGGTGATGTCCATTTCCCCGAGATTGACCAGTGGGTCATCTGCGGCGCGGTGCTTGCAAAATGTCCGGAGGGTTCCGGTTTTCCGTGAGGGGTGGTAGAATTCCGGCCGGGCGAAACCATAGTCTAGCCAAATCATCAGGCCATGCGTGAGGCAGTGAGTGAGGGGTTCGAGAAATTCGTCGAGGCAAGTGCGCAGCTCGGTCCGGTAGCCTGCGGGAAAGTCGGAGCCGAGCACGGCGAGGGCGGCAAGGAGCTTGGGGTCGGTGATCTCGGCGTTGGGTTCCCAGGTGAGTTCGTGATCAACGCCGAGGCCGACACGGACTTCGCGCCAGCGGTGGCCCTCCCACTCGACGAGGTGGAATGGCAAGGCATCGAGCAGTTCATTGCCGAAGGCGATGCCGGGAAGTGGATCGGATCGCAGCTCGTGGGCAGTGGAAATCAAACGGGTACGGGCCTCGAACGCCTGAAGCGTCGAGCGTTGTTTCGCCTGAAGCCGTGGAAGGGGTTCGGGGATCACGTATTCAAGTGCGGAAAACGCCTCAGGGCTGAGTTCGGCCAACGCGGTGAGGACATCGCGCGCCAACGAACCATCGTGGGCACCGGACTCGATGATCCTCCACCGCGCGGGCGAGCCGACCTGCCGCCATTCGCGCAGGAATCGATGTGCCAGAATTTCCCCAAACAATGGCCCTACGCTGACGCTAGTGAAAAAATCGCCCTCGCGCCCGACCTGGTGCGACTCGCGGGCGTAGTACCCGAGTGCGGGGTGGTAGAGCGCCATTTCCATGAAATCGGCGAAGCGCATCGGCCCGTCTAGCGCGATCCGAGAACGTAGTATCTCGCCCAACGAAGGAGTTGCGGGAGGCGCGTCATTCGGATATTCTGGCGGCTGAATCACCGATGGGTCAGGCGGTGATGAATCCAGATTTGGCATGGCAGTTATTCAAAATAAGAATCGCAAGAAAAACAGCAAACGCCGGTTCTTCAAGCGCAAAGGCTTTTGGCTTGGGCTGTTTCTGCTTGGAGCCATGGCGGCGGGTGCGGGCTGGGTTTTTTTGGAAGGCGCCACGCAAGACTATCGCCTCCGAGCGGCGAGTTACGATTTGGATCGAATCAATGACCTCGAGGAGCCCAGCATCATCCTCGACCGCAACGGCAAGGAGATCGGCCGGATCTTCGTGCAAAACCGCAGCGTCGTCCCGATCGAGCAAGTTCCGGAGATTTTCATCCAAGCTCTGCGCGCTGGGGAGGACTCGCGATTTCTATCCCATCATGGTGTGGATTACATCGGCATCATCCGAGCGATGATTTTGAATGCCCAAGGAGGCAACCAAGGCGCGAGTACCATCACCCAGCAGTTGGCGAGAAATGCGTACAATTTGAAGCAAGAAGCGGTGCAGCGGAGTGAGACCACCATCCAGCGGAAGTTGGTCGAGGCCTTCTTGGCGCGGCGGATCGAGAGCCGCTACACCAAGCGGGAGATCCTTGGGTTTTATTTGAACCGGATTTACTTCGGCAGTGGGTTCTACGGAATCCGTTCGGCGGCACTGGGTTATTTTGGCAAGGAGCCGATGGATCTAACCGTGGATGAATGTGCATCGATGGTGACGCTCATCAAGAACCCTAACAGTCGCTCGCCGTTGAACAATCCGGGGCTCAATCGAGATGGGCGCAACTATGTGTTGGGGCGGATGGTGGATGAGGGGATGATTTCCTCGGCCGAGTGCGCGCGGTTGAGGGCGTTGCCGTTAGAAATCAACTCGCAACCGCTGCGTCGCGGGACCTCGCACCTTTACGAGCGGATTGCGGAAGCGGTGGGTCGAGCGCTGGGAGAAGACGCTTTGGCATCTGGCAAATTTAAGATTCATACCACGATTCTTGCCGAAGCTCAAAACGCTGCGCAAAAGGCACTCATGGAAAGCTTGGCCAAAGCCGAAGCCCGGCCTGGCTACAATCACCCGAAGTACAAGGATTCCCGCAGAAATCGCGCCAAAGCGGCCGAGTGCTTGCAGGGTGCAGTGCTGATGTTGGATCATCTAACGGGTGAGGTTCTCGCTCACGTGGGTGGGCGTGATTATGCGCAAGTGCCCTATGATTTCATCGAATCCGGCAAGCGTCCGTTGGGCACCGCATTTTTTCCATACATCTATGCGGCTGGATTGAGCGCGAGCCAGACGCCGGCGACGCTGGTCGAAGATGAGGCGATGGACAACCGGGCGGTGATGGTCGGTGGGCAAGAAGGAATCCTCGGTGAGTGGGGGATGGAAGTGGCATCGCCCGTCTATCAGGGGAAGATCCCGGTGCGTGAGGCATTTGAGCATTCGAAGATCGGCGCCACCGTGCGCTTCGCGGGGATGGTGGGATTGCAGCGCGTGGTGGACACCAGCGTTGCCCTTGGTTTGCCGCTGAAAAAAGCGGAGTTGCTGCCACGCTTGGCGGTGGGCTTCGAGGAGGTTTCCATGAAACATGCAGTGAGGGGGATGACGGCATTCCCGCGTGGTGGAATGTCTGGGCCCGAGAATTGGGTTTATCTCGACCGGATTGAGAACGCGGCAGGCCGGATCGTTTATCGTCGCAAGCACGACAAAATCTCCTCCGAGCGTGTCATGGATGAGGCGACCGCTTGGCAAGTGCACAGCATGATGGCGGGGTCGCTTTTCCGAGGGAGTTCCAAAGGGGTGTTAGATGGAATGGTCGAAAAGCCATTTTATGGCGCGGGCAAGGGTGGTTCCACCTACGGCTTTGCGGACACTTGGTTTCTCGGATACAATAAGCGCGTCACCTGCGGGGTTTGGACTGGGTTTCTATCAGGAAGCAATGAGCCGATCTATCCGGGTGCGTTCAGTCGCGATCTCGCCATGCCCATCTGGCAGGCAACGATGAATGCGGCGGCACCCTCCTTTGGCGGAGACAAACTTGAGCGCCCCGACAGCATTGTGGAGGTTCCTCTGTGCTCGACCTCGGGTCAGCGGGCCACCGATTTTTGTCAGAAACACGTCGAGGATGCACAAGCTGGAACCGTTCGCTCAGTTTCCACCGCGACATACGAGCATCTCCGCAAGGGCACCGAAAACCTGCCGTTTTGCAGCCTGCATTCCGGGATCTTAGGGCCTGGTGGCTCTGGAGAGATGGACCCACTCGGTCAGCTGGCGCTCGACGTGGTGCCCGTCCGCCCCAAAGAACCTAGTGTCGTGGGCGACGACCCTTACCACACCGAGGTGACTAGCTTTGCGACCAATCATACAGAGCCTGGTTTGGTTCGCAGACGGACCAACGTGTTAGATAGCCTTGATCTCGGTGGGCTGGAAGAAAAAATCCCACTGAAGAACCCAACCATGCTAGAGATTGAGGACGAATGAATGTGTTCACCTACGGTGATATTCTAATCGATGTTTATTTTCGAGCGAAACGAACCTGACACCAATGAGAGTTGAAATGATTTATGATCAAATGCGATGGGCCGGGCGCCTTCTGTTCATGCTTGGTGCCCTCGGCTTGGTCGGCTGCGGTGAACCCAAAAAGCCACTAGGTTCTGGGAAGAAGCGCGTGGTGACGAGTTTCACGATCATCGCCGACATGGCGCGCGAGGTTGCGGGTGATGCGGCAGATGTCGAATCGATCACCAAGCCCGGTTCGGAGATTCACGGGTACGAGCCGACGCCAAAGGATGTGGTGAAAATCCAGCATGCGGATTTGGTGTTATGGAATGGGATGAATCTTGAGAAGTGGTTTGAGAAGTTTTTTGAGAATGCGAGAGGGGTTCCTCAGGCGATTTTGTCTGAAGGCATCACGCCCATGGGAATTGCGGAGGGGCCGTACACGGGAAAGCCTAATCCGCATGCATGGATGTCGCCCGCCAATGCGGTGATCTACGTGGAGAACATCCGCCGCGCATTGGTGAAATTGGACCCCGCCAACGAGGCCACTTACTCGGCGAATGCGGCAAGCTACGCCGCCAAAATTAAGGCGCTGGATGAACCGGTCCGCCAAAAACTCGCAGCCATCCCCGAGGAACAACGCTGGCTCGTCACGAGCGAGGGTGCCTTTTCCTACCTGTGTGCAAACTATGGTCTGCGCCAGCTTTACCTCTGGCCGATCAATGCCGATGCACAAGGGACACCCCAACAAGTCCGGAAGGTGATCGACGCCGTGCGTGCCAATCGCGTTTCTGTAATTTTTTCTGAAAGTACAGTGAGCGACAAGCCAGCCCGCCAGATCGCGACTGAAACGAGCATCCGATATGGTGGCGTGCTTTACGTTGATT
This sequence comes from Akkermansiaceae bacterium, assembly GCA_029866215.1. GTDB lineage: Bacteria > Verrucomicrobiota > Verrucomicrobiia > Verrucomicrobiales > Akkermansiaceae > Luteolibacter. The sequence goes on along the minus strand of JARWZU010000042.1, from coordinate 19,211 downwards.
CTCTAACCGATGAAAGTGGCCCCGCGCCGACTTATCTGAAACTATTAGAAAGCAACGCGAATACGATTGTGAAGGGACTAACTGAGTTAAAATAGCTAGATGATTTCCAACTCCACTCCATCAGCTCCACTTCCTCGCTTAGACGTCGAGGGGGTTTCGGTTGCCTATGCAAATGGTCATTTGGCGCTTCATGACACCTCGTTTCAGCTGCAAGGCGGCACGATTTGTGCGCTGGTTGGTGTGAACGGCAGCGGAAAATCCACGCTGTTTAAGAGCATCATGGGCTTCGTCAAACCCGAAGCTGGAAACGTAATGATCAATGGATTGCCAATCCGCGACGTGTTGAAGCAACACCTCGTGGCTTACGTTCCGCAAGCCGAGGAGGTGGACTGGCAATTTCCGGTAAGCGTCTGGGATGTGGCGATGATGGGGCGCTATGGATCGATGAATTTTCTGCGGATTCCGCGTGCGCAGGACAAGGCCAAGGTCGAGGAAAGCTTGCGGCGTGTCTCGATGTGGGAGTTCAAGGATCGGCAGATTGGTGAACTGAGTGGTGGGCAAAAAAAGCGGGTGTTCCTCGCGCGTGCGCTCGCCCAGGAGGCTCGGGTCATTCTACTTGATGAACCCTTCACCGGTGTCGATGTGAAGACGGAGGAAGCGATCATTGCACTCCTCAGAGATCTTCGCAGTGAGGGTTGCATCATCTTGGTGTCGACACACAACCTTGGCAGCGTGCCTGAGTTTTGCGATCAAGTCGTGCTCATCAACCGCACCGTGCTTGCTTACGGCCCGACTTCTGAGGTCTTTACCGAACAAAATCTCGCAGCGGCATTTGGCGGTGTATTGCGGCAGTTTCATTTTGAACAATCCACCATTCAAGAACATGATGGGCGGAAGATCCGGATTCTAACTGATGATGAAAGACCGTTGATTTTCGGCAAAGACGGACATTTGGAATACAAGGATCGCGGTGAGCACGAGGAGCTATTGAAAAAACGATCGGAAGAGCATGACTGAGTGGTTTGATTTTCTAGTGACGCCATTTCACTACGACTACATGCTTCGTGCCATTTGGGTGAGCGCATGGATCGGAGGGGTGTGTGGGTTGCTCTCTGCCTTCGTCACGCTCAAGGGTTGGTCGCTCATGGGGGATGCTTTATCCCATGCGGTGGTTCCGGGGGTGGCGCTTGCATACATCCTTGGGTTGCCGTTTGCGTTAGGTGCATTTGTGGCAGGATTGCTTGCGGCTGGGACGATGGCTTTCATCAAGGCCAAGACTCGGATCCGGGAAGACGCCACGATTGGTATTGTGTTCACTGCTTATTTTGCGCTCGGGCTTTTGCTAATCTCACTTTTCCCAGCACGGGTGGATTTGAAGGTAATTTTGCTAGGAAATGTTCTTGGGATTTCTGATCCAGATATCCGCCAAGTGCTGATTATTAGCCTCATCACCATGGTCGTTCTTGCGCTCAAGTGGAAGGATCTCATGCTTTTTTGCTTTGATCCTGGGCAGGCACGGGCGATCGGCCTGCCGGCAGGTGGGTTGCAGGTGGTGTTGCTGGCCTTGCTATCTGCGATGGCGGTGGCGGCCTTGCAAGCAGTGGGTGCTTGCCTGGTGGTGGCCATGTTGGTGACCCCAGGCGCTACCGCTTATCTGCTAACCGATCGATTCGGAAAGATGCTTTGGCTATCGGCGATCATCGGTGTGGTCACGTCCCTGGCTGGCGCGTACGCCAGTTACTTTTTCAACGGGGCGACGGGTGGCTGCATTGTCACGCTGCAAACATTGGTTTTTCTAGCAGCTTTTCTGTTTGCGCCCAAGCATGGGATGATTGCATCTCGCCGCCGGATTCGCTGCGCGGCCACCCCCAGCCAGTCATGAGCGAGTTTCTTGAACCCTTGCAATATGCCTTCATGCGCGATGCGTTGCTGGTCGGCATGCTGGTTGCGGCGATGTGTGCGCTGCTGTCGTGTTTTCTGATCCTCAAGGGTTGGTCATTGATGGGCGACGCCATCTCGCATGCGGTGCTACCAGGGATCGTGTTGGCCTACATTGCGGGGCTTCCGCTCGCGGTGGGTGCCTTCGGTGCGGGACTCTTCTGCGCGGTCGGCACGGGATTCATCAAACGAAACAGCCGCATCAAGGAAGACACCGTGATGGGCGTAGTTTTCACGGGGCTTTTTGCGTTTGGCCTGGTGCTTTTTAGTAAGACCCCGTCGGACATGCATCTCGACCATATTTTATTAGGAAACATCTTGGGGGTCACTCGGTCGCAGGTGTGGCAGACCATCGTCTTGGGTGGTGTGGTCATGGGGTCCACACTTCTCTTCCGCCGTGACTTGCTGCTGATTTGTTTTGATCCCAGTCAGGCGCGAGTCATGGCGTTGCCCGATCGATTTCTCAGCTACTTTTTGTTAGGGCTGATTTCGCTCGCCATTGTGGTGTCGCTTCAAGCGGTGGGTGTCATTCTCGTTGTGGCGATGTTGATTACACCGGGGAGCATTGCGCACCTTTGGACGGATCGCTTTGATCGGATGTTAGTGATCGCGGCGGTCTCTGCCGTCAGCGCCACCGTTGGGGGGATTTTCGCAAGCTACCATCTTGATGCGTCGCCTGGGGCGTGCATCGTGTTGATTCAGGCGCTTGGTTTTGTGCTTTCCCTTTTCTTGGCTCCGAAATACGGGCTGTTGGCCCGGAGGTCGGCGAGAAGGCTAAATCAAGCAGTGCCCGCGAGGCGGTGATTCAACGCGATCGACCTGCGGAGCGCGCGCATGATGTCGACGAGTGACCGGTGCGGAACCGCGACCCTGCTGCAGGCAGGCACATGGGTGGCATTGCGGCTGACATAACGGCCGATTTCTGCGTAAAGTTGCCGCATCTGCGTGTCCAACACCCCGATTTCTGCCCGGAGGCTGGAAACTTCACGATTGCCTTCGCTGATTGCTTGGAATGACTCCGCGGCGTCGCTCCGGCGGTCTTTTTTGAGTTGGTCAAGTTTCAGGTCGACGGCATCGATCTTGGCATCGCCTGCTTCGATGAGTTTACCAATTTCTAGGCGCTTTTCCTTGAGTTCTGCAAATCGGATTTTCGATTCCTTGAGGCTTGCTTGAGCTTTATCGAGCCCCTCTTGCTTTCCGGATGACTCTTGGTTCTCATCGTTGAGCACCTCGATTTTCATTTTCATGCCGTCGAAAAACCGGCGGATTTCGCGTGCTTCGGCGATGATTTCATCGCGCTGCCGTCCGAGTTCTTCGAGCTCGACGAGAAGCTTGGTGCGTTCATCAAGCAGCTCTTGTTGCGCTTCTGGGGTGCTATTGAGAATGGCGATCCGTGTGGTTTGTGCTTCCTCGAGTAGTTCATTGCTCGCGTCGAGGCGTTCTTTGATGGACTCCTTTTCCTTGATGAGCCTTCTGAGATTCCAGTACTCCACCGAGAGTTGATCGATCTCCCCAACACTTTCCCAAACCGCGAACCCGAGGTGCGCTTCCGCTTCGCGCAGAAGGTGCATTTCGGTGGCGGCTTCTGCCATCCGTTGGTTTCTGCGGAAGTAACCGAAGCCTTGGGCGATGCGTGCGATGAAATAGAGGGATGAAGTCATGGGGCTGACAGAGAGCTTATTTGGCGAGTTTGCGTTGGAGTGCTTCAATGACGGTTATGTCTTCGAGCGTGGTGATATTTCCAGAAATTTTACCCGTGCAGACCAGTTCCTTCAAGAGCCTGCGCATGATTTTGCCCGATCGCGTTTTGGGGAGTGCGGGTGCAAAATGGAGATCGTCGGGTTTGGCGATGGCGCCGATCACCTTCCCGACGTGATTGCGCAACTCGTTGAGCAGCGCATCGGACTCGGTGTGAGTGGATTTCAGAGTGATGAATGCGGCGACGGCCTGGCCTTTCATTTCATCTGGGCGACCCACGACGGCGGCTTCTGCGACGGCGGGGTGTGAGACCAAGGCGCTCTCGATTTCCGCCGTGCCCAGGCGGTGGCCGGAGACATTGAGGACATCGTCCAAGCGGCCGATGATCCAGAAGTTGCCATCTTTATCGCGACGCGCGCCATCGCCCGCCGTGTAGATGCCGGGGTAGTCTGACCAGTAGGTTTTCTTGTAGCGTTCCTTGTCGCCGTAAATTGAGCGGATCATGGAAGGCCATGGTTTGCGGATGACCAGGCGGCCGTCTTGCCCGGCTTTGACCTCGTTGCCAGCATCGTCGAGGATGGCGGCATCGATTCCAAAAAACGGCAGGGTTGCCGTGCCTGGCTTGCAGGGGGTGGCGCCCGGGAGTGGGGAAATCAAAATGGAACCAGTTTCGGTTTGCCACCAAGTGTCCACGATCGGGCAGCGGCCACCGCCGATGTGTTCGTGATACCAATTCCACGCTTCGGGGTTAATCGGTTCGCCCACCGAGCCTAGCAGGCGGAGCGAAGAAAGATCGTGGGCCGCAGGGAAATGATTGCCTGCCTTGATGAAGGCACGGATGGCGGTGGGAGCCGTGTAGAAAATCGTGACGCCGTATTCCTCGACGATTTTCCAGAATCTACCGAAATCTGGGGCGTTCGGCGCGCCCTCATACATCACTTGGGTCACGCCGTTGGCAAGTGGGCCATAAACGATGTAGGAGTGTCCAGTGATCCAGCCGACGTCAGCGGTGCACCAGTAAACATCATCATCGCGCATGTCGAAAATGTATTTGCAGGTCGAGTAGGTGCCCGTCAGGTAGCCGCCAGACGTGTGAAGGATTCCCTTAGGTTTTCCGGTTGATCCTGAGGTGTAGAGGACGAAAAGCGGATGTTCCGAGTCGAAGCCCTTGGCGACGTGCTTCGAGGATACTTGGGCAACCTCGTCGTGCCACCAGACGTCGCGGTCGGGTTGCATGTTCACTTCATGGTTGCAGCGGTTGAGGACGATGACGCGTTTGACTTGTCCGCACTTGGCGAGGGCCTCATCCACCACGGGTTTCAATGGCACCACCTTGCCACGGCGCCAGCCGCCGTCGGCAGTCACGATCACGCTGGCTCCGGAATCTTCCAATCGGTCGATGATCGCCTCCGAGGCGAACCCACCGAAGACCACATTGTGCACCGCGCCGATCCGCGCGCAGGCGAGCATGGCGACGGCGGCTTCGGGAACCATCGGCATGTAAATGAGCACGCGGTCCTTGGATTTGACGCCATTTTTCAGGAGGACATTGGCAAATCGGCAGACGTCTTTGTGGAGTTGGCCGTAGGTGATCACCCGCTTGTCGCCGGGTTCACCCTCCCAGATGATCGCGGCTTTATTCTTGCGTGGGCCGGTGGCGTGGCGGTCGACACAGCTTTCACAGACGTTGAGTTTGCCTCCCTCGAACCATTTCGCGTTCGGAGCCTTCCAATTGAGCACCTTCGACCAAGGTTTTTGCCAAACGAGCTCCTTGGCTTCGCGGGCCCAAAACACGGCGGGCTTTTCGATCGATTCCTTGTAGAGTTTCTTGTACGCCGCCATCGAAGGGATGCGGGCCTTTGAGGAAAATTCCTTGGACGGTTTGTGGGCTGTGTCCAAGGTGTGGCTGGAATTGGGTTTTTTAGAGCTCATCGCTTGTCGGAAAATTAATTTTTGAAGCCGCAGGCTAGCGACCGGATTCATGAGCGGCAAGCCCGAGGATTCAGTCGTTGCGGTTTTTACGAGTGGGTGTCGCGGCCTCCCGTTTTTTGACCGGCTTGGTGCTACCGAGTAGCATCTGCGTCTCCACGGCATTCAAAGCGGCCCATGCGCCTGGCTCGAGATCGCCCAGCCACAACGCGCCGATCCGCACGCGGAGCAGCTTGGTCACCTGGTAACCGAGAGATTCGAACATCACGCGGATCTGGCGCTTTGCCCCATGATCCAGCACCACCTTGAGGCGGCGGGGCGAAAGCCGCTCGATCGCCTTGGCTTTGAGCCGCCCTTCGGTTGTGTAAATTCCCTCAAGAAATTGGTCGAGGTGGGCATTTTCGAACGCTTGGTTCGAGGTGACCAAATATTCCTTTTCGACCGACTTGGATGGGTGCATCAGCTGCTGCGAAAGGTCGCCATCATTGGTGAGAATCAGCAAGCCTTCAGAGTCCCGGTCGAGGCGCCCCACGTGGTGAAGCGAGTGCAGGGATGCGGGAAGGAGCGAGTAAATGGTCTCGCGTCCCAGTTCATCCTCGCGTGTGCAGACGTAACCTCGCGGCTTGTGAAAAGCGACGATCAACACCTCTCGCGGGGCCACCCGTTTGCCGTCGACCTTCACGTGGTCGCCATGCGAGATCCGAGTCCCCATGTTCAGGCAAGGGCTGCCGTTCACCTCGACTCGGCCCGCTTTGATGAGTTCATCGCAAGCTCGGCGAGACCCTACCGCGCAGGAAGCGAGGTATTTATTGAGGCGGGTGCCATCGTTACTTGCCATGGGATTACATACAAAAGGCGCGCGGCCCAAAGGAACCGCGCGCGGATGAGAGAGTGGTCGGAGCCAGAGGATTAACCCTCGTGCTTGGTTTTCGGCAGGCCCACAGGGGAGCGGCCGGCCTTCCATTCGCCGCGCTCCTTGAGCAGCTTGACGCGTTCGAAGCGCTTGAGAACGGAACGGGTGCCGCCGACGGTGGCATTGGACTTGAGGCTATTGTGCTTGGACATCTCGGAATGAGGTTAAAACTCGCGGGGGGCGGAACCTAGGAAGGATTTGCGCCCGTGGCAACCCGAAAAAGCAAAAAATGCGTTGGCCACGGATCAAGGTTTGCCAAACCCCTGCGGATCATCATCATTCGCACATGAAACCTGTCTTTTGGATTTCCGCCTCCTGCGTCTTGGTGATGGCCCTCGCAAGCTGCACCAATTTCGGCGGCGGACCCGGAATGGGCGCCGGCTTTCAACAAGCGGGCACCGGCCCCTTCGATGAAAATGGCAATTACGTCGAGGCTTGGGCGGACAATCCCTCCAAATGGCGGAAAAGCGGCGGGGCTCGCTCGCCGCACGAACTGGGAACGGATGAAATCCCGAGGATCGCTAAAAGCGAGCAACCGCCGCAAAATTCAATTCCGCTCTACCCGAGCACCCTCATCTCACGCAGCAAGTCCACAGGGGTGAAATCCAGAGCTGAGCTCGCCAAGGCCGCTGCCGCTAAAACTTCGGTAAAGTCTGCCACCAAGACCACGGGAAAATCCATCACCGCCAAGGCATCCCCGGCGAAGTCGCCGACGAAATCCACCCGTTATCTGATCAAGCAGGGTGACTCCCTCTCCTCGATTGCTAGCCGGATGGGCTGCTCAATTGCCGCACTCAAGAGCGCCAACGGAATTTCTGGCACCGCCATCCGCGCCGGCCGGTATCTGACCATTCCACGCAAATAGCCGACTGCGGCATTGAGCATCGCGCTGGGGTTTTCCCCGCGACAACTGAGCAAGAACGCCCTTGGAATCCACGGAAGCCATTGTCACCCGCCTGACTCGTCTGACCGAGACCAGCCTGATCGTTCATTGGTTCACGGCAGAATTCGGCTTGCTGAAGTCCGTAGCAAAAGGCGCCAAGCGGCCGAAAAGCCAGTTTGCGGGAAAACTCGACTTATTTTTTGGTGGCGAGATCACCCTTGGCCGGTCCAAATCGGGCGGAGAATGGCATGCCTTGCGCGAGGTGGTGATCCGCGACTGGCGGGAAGGGCTCCGCCGAGACTACACATCGACCCTACTTGCCGCCTATTTTTGCCAACTGCTCGAACGCGCCGTCGAGCCGAACCACGCCGAACCCGAGCTCTACGACTTGCTCAGGCGCGCGCTCGATCACCTCGACCAGTCGCCGCCCGAATTGCGGGTGCTACGTCACTTTGAGCGAGAAATGGCGCGGATTCTCGGTGTTCTCCACCACCATGGACAGCCGGAGGCGTCACTGCGCGATGCCTTGGGAAGTCTGCCAGATTCGCGAGCGGAGCTGATGGAAAGACTCCCATCGCGCCAGGTAGAATGACATCCACCGACTGCTTGCATGGGCCCCTTTCCGAACTTCCCATTCAAACGGCTCACCGATCCCCACCGCTAGGGGATCATTCCCCAGCCTCAGGGGGAAAATCCCCTGCGCCATGGGGAAAATCCCTTACGCCAAGGGGAAAATCCCTTACGCCAGGGGATTTCCCCCTACGGCATGGGGAAGCTATCCCTTGCCTCTGGGGATCTTCCCCTTGCCTCTGGGGATGGTTTTTCTGCCGCAAGGGGAATTCCCCCTGAGGCAGGGGATGGTTTTTCTGCCGCAAGGGGAATTCCCCCTGAGGCAGGGGATTTATCCCGCGCCGCAGATTTCTCTCCCCCTACGACGCGGGATTTTCCCCCTGACACAGAAAAACCGCCCCGCGCGTCACCAAAACCTCCCCTTGCCTCGCCGGGACGTCATTTTACCCGCCTTTTTGTCAATTTTTGACCTCCGACAGCCGAGCCACCAAGATCTTCGTCACCCTCGATTGCCTCTACGGCTTCGCCCCGGCCAAGACCGACGCCCCCAAGCGCATCGTCAAATCGTAAGCTTCTTTGGAGTTCGATTGGCATCTATTACCCTCTTTCGGGAAACCGGGAGCCGATGTCTTGTTTGGAATTTGCGGCATTTATCAAGCTAGGCTTGATCTATATTACAAATCTCAAACATCGGTGTTGCGTCTGTTTTGAATCTGCGCCATTGTTCAAGCCTGACTTGATCTATGGAGGCAAATCGAATCAAAACCCTGCAAACCACACTGCCGCGAGGCGCTCCCCTCGACACGGCGACACTAGCCGGTCTGGGCATCTCGGCGGCGCTCGCGCACGAGTATGTGAAAGCCGGCTGGCTGGAAAAACTCGGGCGGGGAGTTTTCATGTTTGCCGGGGATGAACTGCAACGCAACGAAACCCTCGCGTTCATGGAGCCCAGAGTTGCAGGCCTCCATGTGGCTGCCAAAACCGCGTTGGCGTGGCACGGCTTCAGACACAACGTCGCCGTCAAGGAGACGACCATCCTCTGGGGAGACCACCGGATCGACCTGCCAAGCTGGTTTCAAGACCGCTTCCCGGCACGATACAGCTCATCCAAGCTGTTCGACGATGATCTTCCTGCTGGAACCGGCATCACTCCGATGTCGGAATTCCCAAACGGCCCCCGGGTTTCCAGCCCGGAACGCGCGTTGTTAGAAATGCTCAGCGAAGTAGGTGTCTATCAGGAACTGGAGGAGGCGCGTGCCATCATGGAGAGTGTGCGGCAACTTCGCTCCCTGCAACTCAGACTGCTCCTGTCCCATTGCCGCATGGTCAAGGCGGTCCGTCTTTGCGTGGCATGGGCGAGGGAGCTCGATCTTCCCTGGGCTGGTCACGCCAGAGAAGCTGCTTCGGATCGCATGGGATCGGGTCGTTGGATCGGCCGGCTCAAGAACGGCAATACCCTGATCCTGAAACCCGAATGAACCGAGCCTACCTCGATGCCGTCAGGCTGCTGCTTGCCATAGCGCCGTCCATTTTCCGGCAGCCCGGATTCGCCTTGAAGGGCGGTACGATTCAACTTCCCATACAAATTGAAGACTGAACAAATCCCGAAGCATGCTGTCATCACACAAGAGAGCAAGGTATGAAAAACGTTTTTTACAAATTTAGGTCTCATCGAAGCAGCGAGGACCTTGCGAGAACCTTGAGCATTATAACCGACGGGCAGATTTACGCTCCGAGCCTCAAGATGTTAAATGATCCAAGTGAAGGGTTCTTTCTCAAAGTTCCCGGATGCGAGGCTGAGATTGAGACACAAAGGGCCATCGATAATCTGCGAGTGGTGTCTTTGTGTCGTTTCTATTCGAACGCCTTGCTTTGGAGTTATTACGCAGATTCATATTCGGGTGTATGCTTGGCGCTGTCGTTTGCGGAGGCAGATGCGCCGGAGCGCGTGGTTTATAGCGGGCTGTTCGATAGCACTGTTGAAGATCGCGACCATCATGGCCACGCTTATGCTGCTGCGCAGCATGCCAGAAAAAAGCTCGATTATTGGAAACACGAAATTGAATACCGAGTCATCAAAACTGAGGAGCCTGATGGAGGTGAAACCTATGTCCCTTGCACAGTTGAGGGAGTGCTATTTGGAGAAGGCACTCCTGAAGATGTAAAAAAATGCATTAAAAGGATTGGTGAGTGCGTAAATCGAAATTTTTTTACGGCTGTAGTAAAGCTACATCCGGGCTGGAGCCATCCATGTTTGGGCACCGGCCTTGGCGTTCGAACCAACGAGGCAAACAACCCAGACTGGCTCGATGATGGTGCAGGCCCCTTAACTTCGCGTCCTCCGGGCGACATATGTTTTAATTGTGGTGAGAAAGATAGAGGAGGCGGGTCTACTGGCTACTACCTCGAAGTACATCTCACTCTGGGCTTGGACGAGCCAAACTATTACAAGGAGGTGAACACGAAACTGTTATGCCCGAATTGCCATCGCAAGGAACACCTCCCGTCGAGCATACGTGAACGGGGTCAGTGAATGGGGTCAGGGTAAACGCTTTAACAAAGTTCTGTGAATTCGAGAGCAATGACCCCATTTATTCCATTAGTCGGAACTGGCCCTTTCGATTTTGGCACTACCTCGCTCTAATACCCAATAATAAGCACCGTCGCCTTCTTCACGTCGTCCACCATCGCCTCGAATTTCTGCTCGTGGGTCTTCGCATCAGGCATTCCTTCGCTGGCCTCGGGCACGGCTTCGAGGAAACTGAGCAGATAGCTGCTCTTCACCGCGTAGTTCACGCTTTGCGCCAGGGTGCCGCTGCTTTCCAGCGCGGCCTTTTGACTCAACTGCGCGGAGACGACGCCGACGACATTGCCGCGCTCATCGACCAAGGCCCCGCCCGAGTTCCCCGGCTGGACAGGCACACTGATCTGGAAATATCTCACGTTGTCCTGTATCCCGGCTAGGCTCGAAATATCGCCCTTGGAAAGTTTCGGCTCGAAGCCTTGCAGCCCGATGTTAGGAAAACCCACTGTCGCCACCGTAGCCCCCAAGCGGGCGCTGCGACTGCTCACGACGGGCAGCGCATCAAAAGATCCGGTCACCTTGAGCAGCGCCAAGTCCGAGGCCGCATCCACGCGGACCACCTCGGCGTCCAACAAGCCTGCGGCGGTGCGGACGCGCACTTTGCCGCAGTCTTTTACGACGTGGTGATTGGTCACCAGATAGCCATTACGCGTGATCAGGAAGCCCGTGCCAGTGGCCTTGGGGTCATCTCCCACTGCCGCAGCTTCTGGGCGGCGTTCGGCTCCTTGATTCGCCTCGCGGTTCGCGTGCCTCGCCTCCCATTCCTGCGCCAAACGCTGGCCTTCTGCACGCTGGGTGGGGGCTAAGCGGCTCTCGGCAAATGAGACATTTCCCTTTCCACGTTCATCCCCTTGGGCGGCCGCAAGAAGAGCCCATTTATAACCCTCGATTTCATTTTTTACCACCCCCTTGCCATTTGTGTAGCAGACCCCGAGATTATGTTGAGCCATCGCATAGCCCTGTTCGGCAGCCTTGCGATACCACTTCACTGCATCGGCTTCGTTCTTGGCCACGCCTTGTCGATTGCCGTAGCAAACCCCGAGATTATATTGAGCCTTCGCATGGCCCTGTTCGGCAGCCAATTGAAACCACTTCATTCCTTCGATCACGTCCTTCCCGACGCCTAGGCCCATGACGTAGCGGTACCCGAGTTTACTTTGCCCTTCCGCAAGTCCTTGCTCGGCTGCCCTGCGATACCACTTCACTGCTTCTTTATTGTCCTTAACCACACCTGTGCCTTCTGCGTAGTACTCCCCGAGACTGCATTGCGCATCAGCATTTCCCTGCTCAGCTGCCTTGCGACACCACCTTGCCGCTTCTTTCTCGTCCTTAACCACACCCGTGCCTTTTGCGTAGGAAATCCCAAGATTGAATTGAGCCGTCGCATCTCCCTTTTCGGCGTCCTTGCGCCATTCCGTAATCTGTTCAACTGGCGGTACCCCTTGTCCCTGTGAGGACAAGGGCAGCAACCAAACGGAAGCGACGACTAACAAACGGGACCACGTGCGCGGCAGGAAATTCATTCAAAACGCATACAAGGCGCAAATTGGTCCGTGAAGGAAAAATCCCCAACAGTTTAAATTCAATTTCCCACACAAATAGGAAGCATCCGCCTGCATTAGCGGGTTTTCAGGAGAAGAGCAGGAGAAGAGCGGGGGCAGAAGTCATGAAAAAGATCAAGGTGGATGAGTGGAGTGGGTCGGCTGCCGTGTGGCTGATGCATTGGTGATTTGCTCACGCCGCCCCCTCTACTTGGCGCAGCGACCTCCCCCAGCTCCTTTTTTGCGGGTCCGCCGGTGCCATTTGACTCGGCGGGATGCGAGACTTTCCCGAAAGCGTGGATTTCATTCGTCAATTGCTGAAAGTGGGGGGTATTGAGCGGAATCCCCTCAATCGCAATGGACTCTCCCACCACCACTTTGATCGAACCTTATCCGCGTAGTCCTCAACCCGATGAATGGGGAATCTGCCAAGTCCTGTGGGTAACGGATTGTCGCGTCCATCTTCGGGAATACGGAGCGTTCGGTGAAATGAAATCCGGCTGAATCGACCACCCATGATTTCATCAAATTCTTGCGAGACATACTTCAAGCGAACCGCCAGGCTTTTTTACAGCATAGCTCACTTGAGGTGCATCAGTGTTTGTGTTCTCAGTGTCTGAATTCTCTTTCATCGAAAAATTTGAGAGGTCGCCGATTTGAGCCACTCCACGCTGCTGGTGGGGGATAGTTGCTAGTTTTCAGTGTTCAGTTTTTAGGGAAGAGGAAGAAGTGCCCCGTCGTCGCGGTGTTAAGCCGGGCAAGCTGAGTGATCAAAATGAGGCTGGTGTTACGGTTGGCGGTGTTTCAGAAAGGCGTTTATGGCTTGGGTTTCTTGAGTGCCTTTCTTGCCTTGGTTTCGAGTTTCTTGACGCTTTCCACGGTGGGCAGCTCCTCGGGCATGGTGCCGCCGAGTTCCTTGATGGTTTGGCGGACTTTGGCTCCGACATCGCGGTGGGCTTTATTGGCCTTGTCCTTGCCAGTGATTTTCTCGCGACGGAGTTTTTCCTCTGCTTGGGTGGCGCGGAAGAGATTGGCAGCGAGTTCGGTGCTGCCCATATGGTCGAGAATCTGCTCGTTTTTCTGCAAACCCTTGCGGCGATGGATGTCCTTGGCTCCAAGACCACCGTAGAGCCCCATGTAGCCATGGTTTTGAAAGATGGCGTAGTCGCGCGGCTCAATGACCCCGGCATCCTTCGCGGCATCCGCAAGCTGGCTATTGTGCGCGCGCAATTCGGAGCGGATGGCGAGGCGGCGTTGTTCTTCGATCTCAGCATCGCTCAATTCCTGCCTGCGGGTCTGGATGGCGAAGTAGGTCTGGCCTTGGGCGACGATTTCCTTGGATGGATCAGCGTTCTGAATGACGAGGTAGCAGGCGTAGCGCGACATCATCACGGTCTTTGCCGGTCGCCTCGCGCCTTTGCCAACTTTGATCATATCGGTGACCTCAACGAAATGATCGTCCATTCGCTGGCCACTGTTGAAACAGGCGGTGCGGGCGGACTCGATGACGGACTGGAAATTCCGGTAATCGGCATAATCGAGCACTTTGGCGAAGTCCCGGCTGGACCAGAACTCGTTGCCCGCCGGGTTGGTGCGGCGGATGGACTCGAATGGCGTGATTTGCTGGCTCATGGTTTCAGGCAGGGGTTGCGAGTTTCGAAGGGTGGTGTTTGGGGAAGAGGAAAAGATGTGGCCGAGGTGGCATGGTGAAGGCGAATGGGAGGGTCAGTGGGCAGGGCCAGTCTTCACATGGTAACATTTCATGACAGCGGTACAGACCTTTAGTCAGCAGTTCGATTTCCCATACAAATAGTAAGCATCATCGAATTTTTGAGGATTATCGGGGAGAGGGCGGGGTGATTAGGTAATGAGGTGATGAAGGTCAGCCGCGCAAGCAGGTTTTCATCCAGAAGAAAGCCCTTCACGCGAGAGCGGCGATTTGAAAGTGATTCGCCATCAAACGCGGCGCCCAATCCATGCAGGCGAATACGTCCTCGCGGGTCGGGGCTGGATACTCCTGAAGAACATCCTCAACGGTGTCTCCCGCGGGCAGAAACTCCATCACTGGTTGCACCGTGATGCGGGTTCCCCTCACCACGGGGCGTCCGTTGCAGATCGCCGGATCGATCGTGATTAAATCTTTCATGAGCAAACCATGCGGATGGTAGAGGGGATTTGCAAGCTGGGCGAATCAGTCCTTCGCATTCTGCCGACCTACTTTCCTGAAAGCGTGGATTTCATTCGTCAATTGCTGAAAGTGGGGGATATTGAGTGGAATCCCCTCAATCGCAATGGACTCTCCCACCACCACTTTTCTTGGAATCCTTCGGGACCGTGTTGAAGCGCTTCGAGCTGCTGGAAATCTTAGCGAAGCGCTCCACGCGGCAAACGCAGCCGTCGAGAAGGCCCAACAATCCCTCGATCCCGACCTTGATAGCATCGATGTGTTTGCCTCGGCGCTCGAAATCCGTGGGGACATTCACCGCGAATTTTCCCATCTTGAACTCGCACGGGATGACTACCGCCAAGCGATCGATCAACTCGAAGACCGGCCAGACCGCAACGACCAGATTGGTCGGCTTCATGCGGGGCTGGGTGCTGCATACGATGGACTCGGACTCGAAGAAAAAGCGGCCAATCATTGGCATCAGGCGATCGATCATTTTCAGCTCTACGAGCCGCCGCTGATGCTCGACATCGCTGGGATGTCCAACAACCTTGGATTTCTTGCGAAGGCGAAGGGTGACATCGAGACGGCAGAGGCTCACTTTCTCAAGGCGCTTGAGATTCTCCACTCGCAACTCGGCCAAGATCACGAACTCACTGCGACGGTTTCTAGCAACCTCGGAGCGCTCTATCAGACGTCCGGATTTCGCGAACAGTCGCGTGAGATGCACATGATCGCGCTGGAGACTCGCCGAAAGCTGCTAGGGGAAAACCACCCAGATACCGCGCAGTCCCACAACAATCTCGCGCTTGCGTTGTTAGCAACGGGCGATCGGCCATGGGCACGCAGGCATTTTGAGCAGGCCCTCGCCAGCTACGAGGCGCTTGGCGTCGTTTTTGCCGCCGATCTTGAAGCCGTGGCATCGAATTATTGCGGATTTCTGCGCGAGGAGGGTGAGGGGCAACTGGCAGATCGGATCGCTGCTAGAGTTTGCAAAGTGGTGGAGCTGCGAAATGGGGGAGCAGCGCCGGCTCGGGAAATGGCAGAGCACTCGAATTGAAGCGTGGTGTGTTAGGGATGATGTTGCGCGGTGCGTGGTGCGTGGGATTGGATCGCTGACCTTGGAATCGGAGATCCCACGCTTGCATGATTTGAGTGGAACGCTAAAACAACGGCAGAGACCCTTGTGAAGAGCTATTTTCTCCGACGCCTGCTACTGATTCCACCGACGTTGGTTGGGATCACCATGCTCGTGTTTGCAATCACGCGGTTTGTCCCCGGTGGGCCACTCGACCGCATGTTGCAAGAAGCATCTCGGGGGGCAGACCAAGGCGGCAAGCGCTCGGCATCCAACCAAGCACAAGGCGGTCTGAGCGAGGAACAACTTGAGGAGCTTGAAGAGCAGTTCGGCCTCGATCAGCCGGTGCTAACCGCCTATGGCCAGTGGCTTGGCATCGTGCCGCGCGAGGTGCACCTGTCCAAAGGTGAGTATGGAGATCGCGGCGATGAACGGATCGGCAGTGACCTTGATCCCGCAGTGACCGCCGCCGTGGTGCTGCGGGGGGATGGCCGTGCCGTGCGAGTCACCCGCCGTGACGAGGTCGTGATTTCCGCAACCTTTGTACAAAGCGGAAAACCCATCGAAGGCGAGGGCTGGAAAGTCCGCTACGAGACCGAGGCCGACCGACAAGAGCGCTACCGCCGGAGGAATTCGGGGAATGGCACGGCGCCCGCCTATGCACCACGGGTGGTGATCTATCAGACGCGTTACTCTGGTATTCTGCAGGGCAATCTCGGCCGTTCGACCGTCTTCGGCGACCCGGTGCATCAGATGATTTTCGATAGGATGCCGATTGCTGCCTATTTCGGCCTGCTAACGGCCATCATCACCTACGCGATCTGCCTTCCGCTCGGTGTGCTCAAGGCGCTCAAGCACCGAACCTGGATCGACACGACAAGTTCGGTACTCATTTTTCTCGGCTATTCGATTCCTGGCTTCGCGCTCGGGGCGATCCTTCTCGTTCATCTGGGTGCCCGGATGAATCTTTTCCCGCTCTTTGGCCTAACCAGTCCGGGGTTTAGCCAACTTGACCCCTGGGTTCAGCTCAAAGACATCGCACATCACACGGTGCTTCCGCTGCTTTGCTATGTCATCGGTTCGTTTGCCATGCTCACCATGCTCACCAAGAACAGCCTGATGGACAACCTCGCGGCTGACTATGTGCGCACTGCGGTGGCCAAAGGCGCAAGCTATCGCAGAGCCGTTTTTACCCACGCATTTCGGAACTCCATGATTCCAGTGGCTACGAGCCTTGGCAGTTTGGTCGAAATTTTTATCGGTGGCTCGATACTCATCGAAACGGTTTTTGACATTCAAGGGTTCGGCCTTCTCCAGTACCAGGCGGTCATTGCACGTGACGTGCCGGTCATCATGGGCACGCTGACCGTCGCGGCTTTTCTCATGCTGCTCGGGCAGGTCATTTCTGACTTCTTGGTGGCCATGGTCGACCCAAGGATTAAATTCGAGTAACCATGAGGCTGTTAGGAATTGTATGGATCATGTTGGGTGCGCTTGCCGCCACCGGGCAATGCATGGACCTCGCGTTGCCGACGGTGCGCTGGTTTTTCGATGTGAGTCGGGAGTTGCCTCTGTTAGGCGGTGGGTTTCTGTGGTTTGGTTGGCTTTGCACGGCACTTCTCATCGTGGGTGGTATTTTTCTAGTCGTTCGCTCGTTCACTGCGGGCCCTCGCAATCCGGTCACGGTGCGGCGCATCCGCCGATTTTGTGAAATCAAACGTGGGTATTACTCGCTGATCATCTTGCTCGCGCTCGGCGGTCTAGCAGCGATGGACCAAGCGATCGTTGGCAAGCGGGCTCTCGCGGTGCGCTATCATGGTGCGTGGATCTTTCCGGCGTTTTTGCCAACGGACCTGAAAAACAAAGACTTCGGCGAGACTGGCGAGACGGCGGAGGCCCCTGCGGATTACCGAAAGCTCAAACGGGCGTGGGAGACTTCTCGCACGAATCGGGTCATTCTGCCACTCATCCCCTACGACCCCACGGGCGACACACTTCCGCCGCGCTCTGAGGCGCTCGTCAAGCGAGGCGATCTCTACTCGGAAGGTAGAGAGCGGCCGTATTGGGGGCTGGTTGCGAAGTATCTCGATGTCGCGGAGGGGAAAATGCATCTGCGCTATACCATGCGCAATGGAGTTCTAACTGGGCCAGTTGATGGTTGGAATAGCGAGGGGCTGCCGGTTTATTCAGGCGAATACCGCGATGGGGAATTGGTCTCGGATCACTACACGGGCGACGGGACCAAAGAGGCGTTCCTCTCGTGGGAGAGCAGTGAACTGAG
This sequence comes from Akkermansiaceae bacterium, assembly GCA_029866215.1. Classification (GTDB taxonomy): domain Bacteria; phylum Verrucomicrobiota; class Verrucomicrobiia; order Verrucomicrobiales; family Akkermansiaceae; genus Luteolibacter. The sequence continues at coordinate 1,629 of JARWZU010000042.1, read as the reverse complement.
AGCGGTGAAATATCACCCAGCACCACCGCTCCCGGAGGAGGGCAATTGGTTAGGAACTACCTCTCAAGGGTACGATGTGCTGGCTTACCTTTATGGAGGATTGCAGGTCAATTTCAAAGCAGCGCTGATTTATCTGCCGATCGTGTATCTCATCGGAATAAGCATCGGGATGATGATGGGGTATTTCGGCGGTTGGTTTGACATGGTCGCCCAGCGGTTGATTGAAATTTTTTCTAACATGCCGTTCCTTTTTATCGTGATCATTTTCTCGAGCCTCGTTCCGGATCGTTTCAAGGGTCTCCCCGTGATCATGACCATCTTGATTGCATTCGGTTGGATCGGCATGACCTACCTCATGAGAACCGCTGCTTACCGAGACCGCGAGCGTGATTACATTTCTGCGGCGAAGGTTTTGGGCGCGAGCACACCACGGATCGTGTTCAGGCATCTCCTGCCGAATACCATCGCGATCATCGTTACGTTAGTTCCATTCACTTTGTCGGGACTGGTCTTTTCGCTAACTTCTCTCGACTACCTCGGCTTCGGGCTTCCTGCGGAGTATGCGACGTGGGGGCGCTTGTTGAATGACGGGCTATCCAACCTCTCGGCGCCGTGGCTCGTTACCTCGACGTTCATCGTTCTTGTGGGTTTATTGGTTCTAATCACTTTCATCGGCGAGGCAGTCCGCGAAGCCTTCGATCCCAAGAAGTTCACCTATTACCGTTGATGCGAAAATTTCTAACATCGCTGGTATTGATCGGGCTCGCCTTGACCGGCTGCCGTCGTGAGACCAAGGATACAGCGCGTGGCCTCACCTTTGAGGACTTCGCCCCAGTGTACAATCACTACATTGAAAACTGGCTCAAAGTGCAACAGGCCGTTACTGAAAAGGATGCGGCTCACGTGGAAGCTGAACTTCTAACCGCAGTGGGCGAAGCAAAGACCGTCCTCGATGCTCGAGCGAAGGCAATTCGCTTGGATCGCGAAAAATGGAGATTCCGGCTCGGCCTTGGAAACTTTTTGAAGGTTGGAAATCCGTCGGAAGTGCCGAGTGATCTGGTGTGGAGTGATGGCATGAATCAGCCGGAAATCGGGGATCCGGCTGCAAAAAAAGGCGGGGTCTTCCGGCGCTTTATTCCCTCATTTCCGCCGACCCTCAGCCCGTTTGGCGACAATTCAAACCACTCGTTTCGGGGTGATCTTTACGATTATATCGATTTCCCATTGGTGACTTTACACCCGGAGACCATGGAGATCATTCCCGGCATCGCCAACCAATGGGCGACCTCCGCAGATGGACGGACGATTTATTTTCGCATCGATCCCGAGGCCCGCTACTCCGATGGTGTCCCAGTTCGCGCGCGTGATTTCCTGCTTTCCGTTTATGTACACGTTTCGGACAACATCATTAATCCGTATTGGAAACAATACTATCGGGAAAACATTGCGCAGGTTGCGATGTACGATGATCTAACGGTTTCCATTTCGCTGCCGGAGGCGAAGATTTTTGCGCCTGTTTTCGCTGGGGCGATCACGCCTGCGCCGCCCCATTTTTATGCCGAATACGGGCCTGATTATGAAGAGCGCTATCAGTGGCGATTTCCGCCGACGACTGGAGCCTACGAAGTG
>JARWZU010000020.1 GCA_029866215.1 Akkermansiaceae bacterium | reverse complement strand
TTCCAGTTGGCTGGAGTACTCCAGAGACCAGAGCCGCCGCCGCCGTCCCAAGTATTGCCGGCTTTTGCAGAGTGCACCGCAAACAGCGCGGTGATGGCGGAAGCGAGTGGAAAGGAGAGGCGGGCGGTGGAGAGGACGCGGCGTGTGGCGTACGGTGGGGTATTGCTAGTTTTCATGAAGTTAGTGTGTAAGTTTTGTAAGAGTGTTTAGCAGTGTTGCTACTACCTAAAATCTGCTAGTCCTGTTGTTATTATATTTCAGTGAAATTTTGTCTATAATCCTTAGGGTGTATTTTTCATGCGAGATTTTCTGCAAAGGTAAGAACCGTATTGTGCCAATGATAAATGACACCGGCGGTGTTAAGTCGTTGCGCCAGGATTCATGACACCCGGCGCTTGGTTTGGTTTTGGTTCTTTGGGGTGGTTTTGGCAGGGTTTTCCGCCCCTAAGGCGCCCCTCAGGGGGTGGGACTCACCCGCTCGCTCCATTTCTTCCTGACGGTTTTCTTCAATGCGCTCAACGATGGTGAAAATCTTTCCCAACCGCGCTTCGACCTGCTCGATTTCGGTTTGGATACCGCGCTCGGCAACTCTCTAAATATTCCGTTTAGCTCTTTTGACTCATGATTCCAGATATCGTTTGCATCTGGGTGTCATTCTTTCTGGCGCAACGACCTTCTTCAGCTCCTTTTTTGCTGGCCCGCCGGTGTCATTCTACTTGGCGCAATGCGCTCCGCCGGCGGTGCCTTTGCCTGACCCGTCCGCTCACCCCATTCGCAGCCCAACTGCGGGTTTTGGGATCATTTGATCTCGTCTTCCTCGTCCACGTTGTGGGTGAGGATGAATTGGAGATCGTCGAGACCGAGGTTGGATGCGAAGCCTTCGTCGCCCAAGACGTTGGTGACCAGCTGAGTCTTCTGGTGTTGGAGGATACGGATTTTTTCCTCCACCGTGTCACGAGTGAGGAGGCGATAGGCAATGACCTTGTTCTTTTGTCCGATCCGGTGGGTTCGGTCGATGGCTTGATTTTCGACGGCGGGGTTCCACCATGGATCGTAGAGGATCACGTAGGATGCCGAGGTCAGGTTGAGTCCGGCACCGCCCGCTTTGAGTGAGAGCATGAACACCGATGGGTCCTTCGTCGTTTGGAAGCGCTCGATCTCGCCTTTCCGGTCCTTGGTTTGGCCGGTGAGGTAGTTGTAGGGGCGGTTTTCCAGTTCGAGGCGCGCCTTGATCAGGTCGAGCATCGAAACGAATTGCGAGAACACCAGAACCTTGTGGCCTTCTTCGTAGAGTTGGTCCAACAAGTAGAACAACGACTCCATTTTCGCCGACTCCTCCTTCAGATATTTCGGGTCGATGAGGCCGGGGTGGCAGCAGATTTGGCGAAGGCGCATGAGGCCTTGGAGGATCGCGAACGAGTTCTTTTTGACCGCCTCGTCCGAGTCGAGTCCGAGCAAAGCCTTCTGGATGCGCTTGAGTTCGGCCTTGTAGAGTTCGGTTTGCACGCCTTCCATTTTTGCATAGACCTCTTCTTCCGTCCGAGGTGGGAGGTCTTGGGCGACTTGGAGTTTCGTGCGGCGGATGAGGAACGGGCGGAGGCGGGAAGCCAAGCGGGTCTGGCTGAGTGGGTCCTTGCGCTTGTCGAAGCGTTTCTTGAAATACGCGCGGCTACCCAGGACGCCGGGCATCGCGAAGGCCATGAGGGACCACATGTCGAGCAGGCGGTTCTCGATGGGAGTTCCGGTGAGGACGAGGCGGTTTTGTGAATCGAGTTCCCGAGCGCACTTGGCCGCCTTCGAGTCTGGATTCTTGATTTGTTGGCCTTCGTCGAGAATCGTGGTAAGCCACTTCACGCCGTTGAGTTCCTCGCCGCAGACGCGGAGTTGTGCGTAGTTGAGGACGAGGATGTCGATGTTGTTTTGGATGTGCTCGACATCGATGTCCCCGCGGTTTTTGAGGATCTTGACCTTCAGGTTTGGCGCGAATTTGCCGGCTTCGCTGTACCAGACATCGAGCACCGATTTTGGGCAGACGACCAATGCAGGCTTCTTGATCCCGCCAACCTTCGCATGTTCTTCGAAGAGCCAGAGCAGGTAGGTGAGTGACTGGATGGTTTTTCCAAGGCCCATGTCGTCGGCGAGGATGCCGCCGAAGTTGTTGACCGCGAGGTAGGCGAGGAACTTGAACCCGTCGACTTGATAGGGGCGGAGTGTGGCGTTGAGTGCTGCGGGGACGTCTGGGTTGACTTCAAGTTGGATGTCTCCGGCACGATTTTTGATGCGTTCCCATGCCTTCGGGTCGAAGACCTCTGCGGCCTTCGGGTCGGCGAGTTGCAGTGCGTGCATCCGGTGCGTCTCGCCAGAGAGATCGAATGGATCTAGGCCGAGACGGGTAACCGCCTCGCGTTGGTCGGCGTCCAGCTTGATCTCGAGGCGCATCCATGTGCCGTCTTCCATGCGGACGTAGCCACCGCGTGCGGCGACCAGCTGGCGGATTTGGGCTTTCGACAAATTTGCGCCTTGCACATCGATCACGATGCGGAGGTCGAACCAGTCGATGTCTTGGCCGACGACTTCGAAGCGGACGGCGGCGGTGACAGGGTCGGCGAGGATCGACTTCAGGCGGAGGTCGATGTCGAGCTCGATGTTCTCGGGCATCGCCTTGATCCATTCCGCGAATTTTTCGGGGAATTGTTTGGTGATGCGGGATTTGAACGAAAGGAGCTTCTCGTCGTAGCTGAGGCCCATTTCATCGAGGATGGCTGGGACGGGATAGAGGTCTTCGCGGGCGAAGCGAAGCAGTTGCTTGCCCTTGACGGGTTGTTGCTCGGCGAGTTCCCAGCCGTCTTTGGTGAGGCGCTCGGTGCGGCGGCCTTTCGTCTCGATCGCATTCACGTCGATCACGAGGTGTTCAGTTTCGGCGGCGGTTAGACCGGCGATCAGCTTCATTTCGAAGCGGGGCTTGAGCTCCAGATCGACCACGCGCTTCTTGAGAGACTCGGGGAGGGCTGCGCCGATCTTGCGGAGGAACTCCACGCCTTCGAGTGAGTCGATGACCCGCGTTGGGATTTGGTAGCGTGGCATCACCTCGGTTTCCTCGAGCCAGCGTGGCGGGCCGGGGAATACCGTTTCGTCGGACTGATAGAACTCCTTGCGGCCAGGCAGCAAGCGCACCGAGTGCGAAACATTTTCGCCAGTGGCGGTGACGAGTTGTAGAGCGAAGGTGCTGTTGTCGTATGGATTGTCTTCGCAGACCCATGAGAGGCGTTCATCGACGACTTTGAACTCCCGCTCGTCGAGGTTTACGATGTAGCCCTTGAGTGCGGGTTGGCGGAACACGCGGTTCATGAACCGGCAGGATTCCTCTTGGTCGAAGTCGAGGGTGGTGTCGCCGTATTTCCGGTAGAATGCCAAGTAATGCTCCCAGAGCGTTTGGCTGGATGCGTCCATGAGGAGCGCTGCCTCGTGGTGGAGGCTCACATAGGACTCGATTTCATTTTTCTCGCGGAGCTGGGTCCAGACAATCGCCTTTTCCTCCTTCACCTCGATGCGCGCCTCGTTGATCGTGGCGACGAGGCGGAACGCCACATTGAGTGGGGCGTCTTGTGGCGGGCGCTCATTGACCTTTTCGATGCGCTCGTACCAGGAGGCGACTTCACGCTCTTGCTCCCAGTCTGCCATTTTTTTCTGAACGTGACCTAGGTCGGTGATCACGCTCATGAATTCTGGGTAGGGGAGTTTCTTCTTGTAGAATGCGTAAGCGATGTAGTTCCAAAACTCGAGGATGTCGCCGGGTGGCATCGGCCAGAGTTCGAGTGGTTCGTAAGTCGTGACCTCCCAGCGCGGCGTGATGCGAACCATGTCGTGGTCGTGGAGCTCGCCCTCGATCACGTAGCGGCGGTAGCGTTTTTCGATTTTTGTGACGAAGTCGGCTTCTTTGTCGTCGAGTTCGCGGCCGAGTTTTTCTTCGATGATGTCGAGGATCGGGGTGTCGTCGAATTCATTAGGCGACTCTGGCAGGTCTTCGCCGCGATGCATCCGTTCCATCATCGTCGCATATTGGCAGGCACCGGAGATGATATCATCCTCGGCGGTGCACGAGCCAAACCAGCGGTTTCCTTGGAGGCGCAAGCTGGTGCGGAACGTCCCGGCTTCATCTTCTACACGGCCTTGGATGAAAAGATGGTTGCCGAAGATTTGAGTCACTGCCCCATCTTTTTGCAGCATTTCACCCCGTCTTCTGGACTCTTCAGGAAAGCTGTTGAGGAAGTTGAGGGTAGCGCGGTCTGGATTCATTCGATCGGAAGAGTGCTGAGATTGAGTTGATTGCGGAGTTGGGTGGCTTCCGTAAGAAAAGTCGCAAATCCGGGAACCGAGTGTAACGCATGAAACAATCAGGACGCAATAAAAACCTTCCATGGGCGTTATTTATCGACTTCGACAAAGGTTTTCTCGTGCTCAGGATGAGCTTGTGAGTCGCGATTGTCGGAGCCCTTCATGTTTTTGCTTTGTCATTCTGCGGGCGGTTCGTCATCATCTCGCCAAGAAAATCATCCTAACATCACATCCATCATGTCCCGTTCCGTTACTTTATTCACTGGCCAGTGGGCCGACCTTCCCCTTGAGAAACTTGCGCCGCTTGCCTACGAAATGGGCTATGACGGACTTGAGCTTGCATGCTGGGGGGATCACTTCGATGTCGATGCGGCTGCGTCAAGCAAGACCTATGTGAAGGAGCGCTGGGAGTTGCTGGCGGATCATGGTCTCACCTGTTATGCGATTTCCAATCACCTCGTGGGGCAAGCCGTTTGCGATCTCATTGATGAGCGGCACAAGGCGATTTTGGCACCCGATGTTTGGGGGGATGGTGATCCGGAGGGGGTGCGCAAGCGTGCGGCGAAGAAGATGATCACGACTGGCAAGGCCGCGCGTGCATTTTTCAATGCCAAGCCTGAACGCAAGGGTGAGGATGAGTTTCCCGCAGTGGTGAATGGTTTCACGGGTTCCTCGATCTGGCACTCGATTTATGCGTTTCCGCCGACCTCGCAGGAGTATTATGAAAAGGGCTTCAAGGACTTCGCGAAACGTTGGTTGCCGATTCTTGATGCGTACGACAAGCTCGACGTTAATTTTGCGTTAGAGGTTCATCCGACCGAGATTGCCTTCGACATTGCTTCTGCCCAACGCGCGGTGGCCGCGGTTGGAAATCACAAGCGCTTTGGATTCAACTACGATCCGTCGCACCTCGGGTATCAAGGAGTGGATTACGTGAAGTTCATTCGTGATCTTGGTTCGCGGATTTTCCACGTGCACATGAAGGACGTCTGGTGGAACCACGGAGATGGCACGGTCGGTGTGTTTGGCGGTCACACGAATTTCGGCGACTCTCGCCGGTTTTGGGATTTCCGCTCGCTGGGTCACGGCGACATCGAGTTCGAGGATATCATTGTGGCACTCAACGACATCGGATATCGCGGGCCGCTTTCGGTCGAATGGGAGGATATCCGGATGGATCGGGTCCACGGCGGAGAGGAGGCTGCGGCATTTGTGCGCAGTGTTGATTTCCCGACCAGTCAGATCGCCTTCGACGCGGCTTTTGACAAGTCGAACCAGTGATGGAAACGGGCAGGCGTCGCCAACGATCGTTGGCGGAGCCGTCGCTCACTCGGCTGGAACGTGAGGCTCGAAGGTCATCGCGCGCTCATGCTCGTGGGCCTTCGCGGCCTTTTTCGCTAGCTGATAGAAATGATCTTGTGCCCGAAACGGTTTTTGGCCTTTCGTTCTAATGATCTTTTGGGAGCTGCCATCGGGAAGCATTCTGGATGCTTGAGTGTTGTCCTGGAAGTAGGCGTCGAGGATTTTAATGAGTCGGCGTTTGAGTGCCGGTTCCTCGATGGGAATCATGAGCTCGACCCGTTTTTCGAGGTTGCGGGTCATCCAGTCCGCCGACGCGATGAACACTTCAGCATTGCCGCCTTGGTGGAAATAGAAGAGTCGGGCGTGCTCGAGGAAACGGTCGATCACTGAAATCACTTCGATGTTTTTCGAGAACTTCGGGTCACCTGGCTTGAGGCAGCAGATGCCACGGACGTTGAGGCGGATTTCAACACCGGCCTGCGAAGCCTTGTAAAGTGCGTTGATGATTTCCGGATCTTGCAAGGCATTGGTCTTGCCGATGATGCGGGCGGGGAGCCCTTGCTTGGCGCGCTCAGCTTCGCCAGCAATCAGTTCTAATAGCAATGATTTCATCGCTGTGGGGGCGGGGATCAATCGTTGGAAACGCTGGAGTTTCGAGCGTCCGGTGACCGCATTGAAGAAGAGTGATGCGTCATTGCCGTATTCCGCCTTGCAGGTGAGATATGAGAGGTCGGTGTAGAGCTTGGAAGTCGTTTCGTTGTAATTGCCCGTGCCGAGGTGGACGTAGCGGCGGAGGTGTCCTGACTCACGCCGGATGATGAGGCAGATTTTTGCGTGGGTTTTTAGGCCCTTCACGCCGTAAACGATTTGGGCACCTGCACGCTGAAGTTCATCGGCGCGGTCGAGATTGCGAGCTTCGTCGAAGCGAGCCTTGAGTTCGACGAGGGCGGTGACGTGTTTGCCGTTTTCAGCGGCTTTGATCAAGGCATCGACGATCCTTGATTTGCGAGCGGTCCGATAGAGCACCTGTTTGATGGCGATCACATCGGGGTCTTCCGCGGCCTCCTCGATGAGGCGAAGGACCGGCTCGAACGACTCGTAGGGGTGGAAGAGCAGCAAGTCGTTGGAGGCGATCGTCTGGAACATCGAAGCGCCGGGCGTGATTGCTGGCGAGTTCTGGGCCGGCCAGTCTGGATCTCGCAGGTGTTCGAAATCTGCTAGAAATGCAAGTTCCATGAACGAGGCCAAGCCGGGTGGTCCGTCGACGCGATAGACTTCTTGGGAAGTTGCAGCCGTTACCTGATGGATCACGCGCACGAGATCACGGGGTGCACCGGATTGAAGTTCAAGACGGACGGTGTCCGCAAACCGACGTGCGGTTAGTACATCTTCCATTTCGCCTGCGAGGTCGATTGCGTCATCCTCCTGCACGGCGATGTCGCCATTGCGGGTGACGCGAAACGCGGTGCTGGCGGTGATCATTTCGCCCGGGAAAAGCTTGCCCGCGTGCATGCTGACCAGTTCTTCGATGAGCATGAAAGCGTGCCCCTCCGTCGGCAGGGCGACATGGGTGCGGCGTCCGAGGACCTCGGGGATCGGGATCAGTGCGTGGCGGATGGCTTGGCTTTCAGGATCTAACAGTCGGCAGGCCAAGATGATTTGGAGCGCTGGTACCAAGGGTGGTGGGGAGTCTTGGTCGATCGCAAGCGGCGTGAGAAGTGGGAAGATTGCATCATCGAAGGTTGCGGCGAGCTGAGCGTGTTGGTCGCCGGAAAGCTCGGTTGAGCGCAGTGGATGGATGCCCGCTTTTTTGAGTGCTGGAACGATGGTGGTGTTGAGCAAGTGGTATTGCTCTGCGGTCATCTTAAGAATCCGCTGGCGTAAGGCGGCGAGGTTGCGGATCGGGCTGAGGCCAGATGCATCTGGCGTTTTCCGACCGCTGCGCCGCAAAAGCATGAGTCCACCGATGCGGACTTGGAAAAACTCATCGAGGTTTGAGGCGGTGATCGCGAGGAACTTCACCCGCTCTAACAGGGGTAGGTCATCGCGGAGTGCTTCATTCAACACACGCTGGTTGAATTCTAGCCATGAGAGTTCGCGATTGAGGTAAGGGGTAGGCATGGATGGTGGGTTCGCGTGTGGGGCAGGTTATCAATTGTTTTCGGCGATCATCACTGTGAGACCGAAGACTTGTTCAAAGAGATCCGCTTTCGCGGCCATGGCGAGGCGTTCGACGGCAGCGTCAGCGAGGCCTGGCAGGCGGATGTGAAGTTTGCCGGGTTCGCGGTGGATCTCGATGTTTGACACGCGTTGGGCATGGGTGCGCTCGAGCGCGTCTGCGACTCGGAGAATGGCCGCGAGTTTCGACACTCGGATGCGGTCATCGGTCTTGAGTGCGGCGTAGCTCGGGTGGTCTAGGCGCGGGCCTGAGTGGCGGTGATAGCGTGCGACGAGAGCGACGATGGTCACATCGAGACGGTCGAGACCGAAGACCTCCGAGTTGAGAATGATGTATTCCGAATGCTTGTGGTGGGCACGGGGGCTAACATAGGTGCCGACCTCATGAAGGATCGCTGCGACTTGGAGAAGTAGCGCGTCATGTGGGGGGAGTTGGTGGAGATCTGTTAGTGCGTCAAAAAACTTTGTGCAAAGGTTGCTGACGTGTTCGCCATGGCCTGGGTCGGATTGGTAGCGTTCTGCGAGAATTCTTGATGAGCGAAGCACTTCCTCGGCGAATGCGCCGGTGAGTTCGTGGGAAACTAACAGGTCGTTGAGCAATCCTTGCTCATATTCACTGGTGGGGATGTGAACCTCGCGGATCTTAAGCGTCTCTGCGATGGCAAGGTTGATTTCCAGCGCGGGGATCAACGCGTCAGCGGTTTGGTAATCGAGTTGGAATCGTTTGACCAACTCCGTATCGCTCAAGTTCACCGCGTCGGTGGTGAACTGGCGGAGGCGCTTGATCGAACACACTTGGCTTGATTGCGTGAGAGCGGCAGCGATCGACTGAAGTTCGTAACCGATCACCACCAATCCGTCGATTTTTACATCGGAGTAATCGAAGCGGATTTGAGCGAGATTTCCGTAAGCGTGTTCGCGGATGACGCGCAGCATGGCAGATCCTTCCGCGTGGGAGCCATCGACCGCTTCGCGTGTGCGGTGGGTGCCCATGCGGTAGCTGGTGTAGCGGGTGATGAGACCGTTTTTAAACAAGAGTGCGCGGGTGTTGCCGGGACCGACGTGAAGAACGAGAGTGGTGTCCTTGCGCATTGCTGGGAGGTTCAGCAAGCGGCGACGCGTTTTCAGATAGATGAGGCGCGTCATTTCACCATCATCAATGGTGCTGATTCGTAAGCCGCAGGCGATGCGGATGCGGTTCATGAAGGTCTCATGATTGGTCGCCTCGCTGAGAATGTTAGTGGCCACCGCACGGGTGATCGTATGGGGATCGAGACCGAGCTCCGAGATGGATTTTTGATAGCCCTTGATGATTTCTACCACGCGTTCGGTGGTGGTTGGGCTGATCATTCCGCTCCGGAAAATGTCACGAGCGACGGGGGTCGCCTGTTCGAGGAAATCGATGGGCGTGAATGAGCCATCATCTTGGCGCTCTGCGACCAGCATGGAGACCGAGCTCGCGCCGATGTGCAGTGCAGTGAAGAGGTTCTCCGCGCTGGGGATAGATTTCGCGGGTTTACAGGGCAGCGGCATTTCTGGATGACAACGTGCAATGGCCGCAGATTCAACTCCCAAATGGCGACACCCCCCAACTTCACCGAGTCGAGGCTTGTCACCTAGCCGTTCTCGGGGCATAAGAATGCATGCCTGTCAGTGGTGCTTTGGAACGATATTGGGTAAAGCCCGGTGATAAACTTAACCTTGGGGAGATCGAGGGGGACGAAAAGGTGTTGTTCAAAGGGGTCAACAAGGAGGAGTACGAAGTTCAATTTGATGAATTGCAACGGCAGTTGCAGGAGCTCCAGAAGCGGCTTTACGCGCAGAACAAGCACCGGATTCTCGTGGTCATGCAAGCGATGGATACCGGCGGCAAGGATGGATGCATCAAGCACGTCTTTTCGCGGATCGACCCGCAGGGGATTCACGTGCGTTCGTTCAAGAAGCCAAGCGAAGAGGAGTTGTCCTACGATTTTCTTTGGCGGGTGCATTCCAAGGTCCCGCACTGTGGGCAGATGGTGATTTTTAATCGCAGTCACTATGAGGACATCATTGCGGTTAGGGTGAAGAAACTCTTCCCTGACGAAGTGTGGAAGCGTCGTCAGCGGCACGTGGTGGAGTTTGAGCGGATGCTTGCCGAGGAGGGCACTACCATCGTTAAGATTTTTCTGCATATTTCCAAAGATGAGCAAAAGCGTCGCTTAGAGTCGCGCCTTGAGAACCCGATGAAGCATTGGAAAATCAATCCGGATGATCTCGTGGATCGTGCGCACTGGGATCGGTTCATGACGGCTTACGAGGATGTGATTAGCAAGACATCGACCGAATTTGCGCCGTGGTATGTGGTTCCCGCGGATCGCAAGTGGTATCGCAACCTTTGCGTTGCGCGAATCATGTTAGACACGCTGAAGAAGCTCGACATGGAGTTTCCCGCAATTGATTGGGACCCCAAATCAATCAAGATCGAGGATTGATCCGGTAGGATTGGGTCAACCGCTTCGCTTGAGGAGAAATGGAAGCGTCAGGATAAAATAGCATCCAAGAGCGATGCCTTGGAGAGAGAACAGGTAGAGTGGCCATGGACCGAGGTGGTCGATTAGGCTGGGGTTGTCTGGTGGGCGTGAAGCGAAGCCAAAGTTGCTGCCTAGCAGGTGATTGGCTGCTATGGCGAAAATGAGATAAATCACCGAGCAAGCGTAGACTTCCAAGGGTACCCGCCAAAGGGGGGGGGTCGGTCGCCAGCCTTCTACTAGCGGCAGATAAAGTGCGGCGGTTACCACTGCGAAGTGATGGATGAAGAACATCACGAACGGTAAATGGGGGAAACCGACGGTGATGGCAGGAGTCAAAAGTGCTTGGATCGTGGCGGCGAGCCCCCAAAAATACGTGAGCGCGCAGAGCAGGGGTTTTCTCGTTAATAAAGCAAATCCCGCGGTGATGGCAGCAATGTCGCAAAGATGGAACGGAAGAACGTTGTCGAGCGATTTCTGCCCGCCCATCGAAAGCCAAGCAGCCTGACCGAGTGGATAGGCGCTAAGGTTGAGAAATGCTAAAATTCCCGTTGCTAGAGTCCTGCTAGAATTCCCACGTCGTCCCGCAGTAATTAGGATACTGGCCGCCGCTGCGCCGATCCCGAGCGCGATGAAATGCGGAGGCGTGAATGGGTGGAATGGGTTTGCCACGAGATTAAACGGTTAGGCAATGGGCTGAATTGCTAGATTTTCGTTTCTTCCGCTATTTCAGTGATCTCGGCCATCGAGGGTTTCACTTGGTAAAAGACGGTACGGGCAATCGCGTGGACCTCTGCATCGGTGACGGCGATAATCTTGGTCCGCCACTCCTCGGGCGAGGGGATGTGTCCAAAGTCCAAGACTCCCTCGCCGGCCCATGCGGCGTGCGAGCCGGTCGATTCGAAGGAGAGCTTGCTTTGGGCGATGGTCAGTCGTTTCACGCGCTCCAGTTCGCCGGGTTGGGGGCCGTGATCCACGAGATCGTCAATTTCCTGTTGGATGCATGCTAGTGCTTCATCGCGTGATTCTGGATCGAGGCCAGCGCTGATTTCAAACGCGCCAGTTTCATCGAAAAACGTCACGTCGGTGCTGATTTGATAGCATAGTCCGCGTTCCTCGCGGAGCTTCAGGAATAGCCGCGAACTCGCGGATTCTCCAAGCATCATGCTGAGCAAACGCAGCGCATGGCGTGACTCTGCGTGGCGTCCTGGTGTGTGCCAGGCGAGTGCGAGTTGAAGCTGGTCGGTTTCGCGCTCGTCTCTCACGGAATTCGGAAGCGCGCGGGTCCTGTCAAACGCGACAGAAGGCATGCCGCGGTGGAAAGTCGCGGGGAGATGTGGCATAATCATCGCCTCGACTTCATCGATCGTGAATGGCCCAGCAGCGGCGATGACGACGTCTTCGCGAAAATGATGGCGGTCGCGAAAATCTACTAGAGTCTTACGGTCGATCTGTGCGATGGATTCTAATGATCCGGAAATTGAATTCCCGAGTGGGTGGTTGCGCCACAGCGCGCTTGATATGAGATCGCTGATATGATCGGCGGGTGATTCGCGATACATTGTGATTTCTTCACCGATCACTTCACGCTCGAGGGTAATTTCGTGATTCGGGAAGGTCGCGTGCCAGACCATATCTGAAAGTATATCTGCGAGAACCGGCATGAGCTCAGCTTCGCCTCGGCCTTCGTAGACCGTTTGATCTTCGGACGTGCAGGCATTGAGTTGACCACCACGGTTTTCAATTTCGACGCTCAGTTCACGGGCACTGCGGCGGTCCGTTCCTTTAAACACCATGTGCTCGACGAAATGGGCGAGGCCAGCAGGTAAATCGGATTCATCGCGGCTTCCCGCAGGAATGTAAATCGACAATGCGGAGCACTCGGAGTCAGCTAAAGTCGCTACTGCAAGGCGAGGTCCGTTAGGGATTTGGCGCCAATGGTAAGTTGCTTTGCTCATCGTAAAAGGGCTTCTGCTAGAACTAGATCTGCAGGGGTGGTGATCTTAGGATTTGGATGATGAGACTCGATGAGCTTTACGGGAATTCCGATGGCTTCGAGGGCAGAAACTTCGTCGGTGATCGTCAAGTTTCGATTCGCCACGGCTTCGTATGCCTTACGTAGAAGTTCAACTTCGAAAACCTGAGGTGTCTCCATGAACCAGAGTTGTTCTCGTGGAACGGCTTCGATGCTGCAATCATCCGCATCAGCACGCTTCAGTGTCTCGGTCACCCTGCGTGCGAGTGCTGCGGCGTGGTGCTTTTCTGCGGCGGCCACACAGCGATCGATGTCAGCCGGGGCAACGAGTGGGCGGGCTCCATCATGGACGGCCACCAGTTGCGACATCTCTGAGATCGCCGCCAAGCCAGCGGCCACCGAGTCTTGACGATTTGCCCCGCCATCGACGCGCCTCACCGGCTTGGAAGTTTCATGAATCTCTAATAGTTCCCAGCGTTCGACCGGGCAAGCGATCACGACGTCGGTGATGGAATCGGCAGCGAGAAAGGCTTCCAATGTACGTCTTAAAATCGGGATGCCGGCCAAGGGCGATGTTAGCTTGTCGAATCCCATTCGCCGACTGGAACCAGACGCCACGAGAATCGCGGTGCAAGGTTTGGAAGTACGTACATTCGACATGTGTGGAACGCTAGCAGGTCGGTGGGCCACTCGCAAAGTGCCAAATTTTGCGGTGTCTGGTCCATTGAAAAACGTGATGACAACGGTCCGTTGACCCAGTCGTTTCTGGCTCGCCGATATGATCCTGCATGCCACGGGGGAATCGGATCAAGCCGCTCCTTGATTTGCGGCAACTCATCCATCTGCTGGATTATCGGTTTAGCCGCGGTGCGTCCACTCAGGCAAGCGGACGATCTCTCCGCCTTTCAGCGCTGATTCGTGGGCTAGGATGCCGGTGCAGGTGATGTTCGCACTCTCGATGGCGTTTGGGTATGCATCTTTTCCGGTCTTCAGCATCTCGATGAAGCGATGGGTCAGGTGCGGGTGAGAGCCACCGTGGCCACCTCCTTGGGTGAATGATAGGTGCGTGTCGCCCTCCTCGCCGCCGTAGACTCCGCCGGTGGTAAATGCTTGGATTTCCTTGGGGAGATAGTGGGCGAAGTCTGGGCACTTCACCTCGCTCGGGATTTCCGGTTCGGGAAGCTTGGCGGTGTGGATCACGAGAGGATCGTGTTCAATGAGAGGCCATTCCACTGATTTTTTTGTTCCGTAAACTTCGAATGACTCGCGGTATTGGCGGGCAACGTCGAAGAGAGATCGGTGGAGTTGTGCGGATAGGTCGCTATCCTTAAACTTAATGTGGCAGGATTCCACGGCGAAGGTTGATCCATAGCAAGCGTGCATTTCCTCTGCGATGGTTCCTGAGCCGAAGCATGAGACGTATTCGGCTTCGCCGCCTGTTAGGCCTAGAATTGGGCCGACGCAATGCGTGGCGTAGAACATCGGTGGAAGACCCGGCCAGTAGCCTGGCCAGCCTTCCATGTCCTGCTGGTGGGATGCTTTGATGAACTGGACTTTGCCGAGTTCGCCTTTGTCATACATTTCTTTCATGAAAAGGAATTCACGGGCGTAGACTACGGTTTCCATCATCATGTATTTCAATCCAGTCTGTTTGACCAGTTCGACAATCTCGCGACATTCTTCGACGCTGGTTGCCATCGGTACTGTGCAAGCGACGTGTTTCCCGGCCTTCAGTGCTTGGATCGTCTGGTGGCCATGGTCGGGGATCGGGGAATTGATATGCACCGCATGGACGTCTGGGTCCGCGAGGAGTTCGTCATAAGAAGTGAAGCGCTTTGCGATTGCGTACTTATCACCGATTTCGTCGAGTTTCGACTGGGTGCGCTGGCAGATGGCATACATGTTGGCATCTGGGTGCCGTTGATAAATGGGAATGAACTCGGCACCGAATCCGAGACCGACGATGGCAATATTGATTTGCTGCATGGTTTAATAAATATGAGATTGTTCGTTAGGAAAAAAGGTGTGTCATGAAAACCTTTTCACGTGAGATAAACTCATCCTCGCTGAAGGTGAAGGGTTGGATGGTGATCGATACGTTAGAATAGCTTTTCTGTGGGTATCGCAAAATGCTACCAATGAGGTTCGGGCCGTGTCGGTCGCAAGGAAGTGGTTTTCGCTGATTTGCGCGCGGTTGCGATTCTTGCCTGCTGCGTGGATCGCGGCTGCAAGATCGGCCTCCGCCAGGGTCATGTAGAATGTGTCGATCATGACCTCGGTATGCGGGTGGTCGGTGTAACGAATCATGCGATGCGAGTTAGTGGTTGAAAACCGTTGAAGAACCAACGCTTGCTGGAGCAGCGATGGGAAACTCGATAGGTTTGTATCCGAAGCCTGTAATTCTCTGGGTGAGCGTTTGACCCGATGACTGGCGTGGAGGAGTCCAAAGCCAAATGTTTGTGCCCAAAGTGGAATTCATTGAAATCATTAGAGATTAATCCAAGGCTCCAACCGTCGAAGCTAGAGCCAAAATTAGCCTATCAAAAATCGCCCGCGCGGCTTGTAAGTTCACGGCGAGATTGTGTATGATTGCGACGGAGTTTGAGGGTTGGTCCGCAGGCGATCGCTTAAAGCGGCGATCCTTTTTGGCGTTCGCTTCGGTACTGGGTCGCGGTTTGTCCCATGTGGCGGCGGAACTGGCGGGCAAAGTCGCTATGGTCGTAAAATCCCGCCTCGAGGGCGACGGTGGTCACGGGTTGGTTGGTGCGAACTAAGAGGTCGCAAGCCTCGATGACACGCATGCGGATCATGTATTCTTGCGGAGTCATTTGGAATGTCGCGCGGAATTTCCGTTCAAACTGCCGCACGGACATGTGGGCCATTTTGGCAAGGGATGGTACGTCGAGCTTCTCGCGAAAGTGAATTTTCAAATGATCCGCCACGCTTGCAAGTTCGAGGTATGGCTGCATCGCCGCCCGCTGAGCTTCGTAACTACGGACCGATCCGCACAATCCGCAGATCTTGCCGGCGATGTCAAACAGTGGCAGTTTATCAGTGATGAACCACTCTGGTTTCCCGTCTTGGTTTGGAAATAGTTCGATGATTCCAAGTAGGGGTTGTCGTGTCTCAATGATGCGTTCGTCGTCTTTCCGGTACTTATCTGCCAAGCGGGGTGAAAAAATCGCGGTGTCGGTGAGGCCGATCATCTCAATTTCCTTGGCAAAACCGCAGCGTTTGACGAATGCAGGGTTACCCGCCATCAGTCTACCATCGCAGTCCTTGGCGAAGAAAAGTGTGCCGGGGAGGTGGTCAAACAAGTGGCGGAATTGTCCGCCTTGGAGGCGATCGGTCCACTTTTTAGAGGATGCGTCAAAATTCATCTGGCGGTATCGTACACAATAGCTTCGGAATTTTACAAGCCGATGTTCGGATAAGTAGAGAAAATTAGTATTCGCATGCCGAAAATGTTAGGCGGATGTTTTGGTTGGCTCGGTGGGGAATGTGATACGGTTCTTAAGCGTGAGCAGTGGGCCTTCAAAGAACTTCCAACTGAGCTATGCGAGAGTGATGGACGCCATGCTGGCGGTAGCGGTGTAGCAGAGGGTTTCTGTCCAACCCGCACCGAGTGTTGGAATGATCCAGCGTTACCAGAGTGAATGAATCCAAATCGGTTTCAGCGCGTGGTGGTAGACGTAAATTTCATAGGTGTAGTTGCCGAACCATCGCAAGAGGCTAGAATTCATGAGCTGTTGTAGATGGTCAATTCCTGATTGACTGACGGCAAGTCCGACGCATGCTTCGCTGAGGAAGATTGTGATGCTGGGTTCTGCAAAGACGAGCGATGGCAACACTGTACGTTCTGACAGCAGGATACATCCAGTGGCGATTGCAACTTTTCGGAGGTGGAGCCGCAGTAGAGACCATCCCACATGATCTCGCCAAAGCACCGCCAGCCAAGCCGCTGCAGCTAGCTCGCCAAAGCGGGCAGGAGTTGCGACATAGGTTGCAAGAGGGCCGATGGTAAAAATCATCACGGGCGCAATGAGCGGGCTCAGTAGGACCATTCCGCCACAAATTTTTTTGAATGTCGGGTCGAAACGAGTAAAACGAGTAGCGGCCAGATCAGATAGAATTGTTCTTCAACGGCGAGGGGCCAAAAATGTCCGAGGCTCACCCAAGTGGGCGATAGCAGCCAATTTCCATGATTCGCGGCGATGCCGATGTTTGAAGCGTAAAGCCAGTGCCAAAGCATCGAGTGGTGACCTACGAGCCGGTCTTGATCGTGCGGGGTGATCCAGAAGACGGAAAGCCAACTGATGGTGAGTACGGCGTCGTAGCGTGGAAAAATCCTCAAGGTGCGGCGTAGATAGAAAACTCGGAAAGAGGTCTGGCGCATCTTCGAGTTCAAGAGAATGCCCGTGATCAGGAAGCTGCTAAGTGCGAAAAATAAGTCAACGCCAAGGAAGCCGCTGCCTAACAAGCGGCTCAAGGGATGCGGGTTGTTGAGGTGTCCTCCGATCGTGATAAAATGGCCTAGCATGACCATCATGATGGCTAATCCGCGAATGCCATCGAGGCCTGGTAGGTGGCGGGGGATGCATGAAGTTGCTTGTGCTTGGTCTTTGGCGGCCCGGGCGGTGGGGTTGGCGAGGCGGGCGGCGTGGACTTTTCCAGTGCGTTCGATCTCGCTGGCGAAATCGGCGGGTTCGTGGATGCCGACTTGGAACTCGCTGCGGAGGCGGACGTCGTTGTCGGGAAAGGCGAGGTTGGCACTGCGGCGGGCACCGGAGAGGAGGCGCTCCATCTCGGCGAAGGCTTCGATTTGCTCTTGGGTATCGAAGGAAAACTTTGTTACATCGGCGTCACATTGCCTGAAATATGGTGTAAGTGAATGAAAATGAGCCTGCTATGAAATGCCGATGCAACTGACAGGAATGAGGAATCGATGGACAGGAACGGGAAAGTGGCTGACAGCGGCTGGTCTGGGGCTGACAGGACTTGGGGAGTCTCTGACAGGACTTGGGAATGAGCTGACAGCGTCTGGGAATTGGCTGACAGCGCCTGGGAATTGGCTGACAGCGCCTGGGACTGAGCTGACAGCGGCTGGGAATTGACTGACAGCGCCTGGGAATGAGCTGACAGCGTCTGGGAATGAGCTGACAGCGTCTGGGAATGAGCTGACAGCGGCTGGGAATTGACTGACAGCGCCTGGGAATGAGCTGACAGCATCTGGGAATTGGCTGACAGCGTCTGGGATTTCCCAAGGGGGGCGGCGGGATGAGCTTTCGCTTGGCGTTTCCAACTACCCGAGACCCTCACAAGGACGCGCGGACAGTGAATTCGACCCACAATGACGGCACCACCATGGATGCGGCGAGGGCACCACATCCGACACGCGAGGGCGCGTGTGCTTGGTCGTCCCATTCGGCGTAATAGCGTCCGCCGGGAGTGTCCAGAGGCCAAGTTTGAGGTGGGTATGGAGGGGCGTTTTTCGACTCACCCACGGGGTTAACACAAATCAAGCTCGCTGGAGCATTCATGACCTTGAGTTTACATCACTTGCCGCGTGCTGGCGATCTTTCCATTTTCCTATTTAGGATAAGAGGATTGGGATGCCACTTCCGATACGACGGATAAGTATAAAAAAGCTGCGTGGCATTGGCTAATCTAATGGCGCTTCAGCGGCTCTATGGTTGGAGGTGTTCGGGTTGGTGGACGATACAGTCGGCGGCGTTCGGAAGCCGTTGGTGTGTGAGCGAAAAATGCAGCGGGCGAGGGGGGTATGAGGTGGCCTCGGCGTTAAAGCCTACTGAAGACTCCGTGTGTCTCCCGAGGCAGGTTTGGTGGCGCTACCTGCTTCGTTGAATTTCACGAGTAATTCCACGCGGCAACGGACGTGAAGTTTCTCATAGATATGGCGGACATGGACCTTTACGGTCGGCACGCTAATCGAAAGATCCGCCGCGATCTCCTTGTTAGAGAGGCCGCGGCGTAGCAGTTCGAGAATTTCACGCTCGCGGCGTGACAGTTCATCTTGCGTGGCGGCTGGCGGAGTCGCTTCGTGAAAGGCACCCAGCACCTTGCGAGCGATCTCACTGCTCATGGGTGCGCCACCGTCGTGGACTTCTTGAATTGCGGCAAGGATCTCGGCGGGTTGCACGCGCTTGAGCAGGTACCCGCAAGCACCCACACGGAGTGCTTTAAATAGGTTATCGGTGTCCTCGTAGGACGTGAGAATAATCACTTGCAGACGGGGCAGGAGCTCCTTCAATGCGGCCGTGCACTCGATGCCTGAGCGATTGGGTAGGTGGATGTCCATTAGGACAACGTCCGGTTGCCAAATAGGAATTTGTTTAATTGCATCTTCCGCGCTGCTACAGGCACCGATACAAATGCAGTTCGAAGAGCTGGCCAATAATATCTCCAGGCTTTGGCGCAAGCGAGCATCGTCCTCAACGATGGCGACATGGATGGTGAGATCCGATGTAGGAGTGGCAGGAGATGGCATCATGGCGATTGGAGAAAAAGGGAAATTTGGTGCAATTTCCGATTGCCCTCGGATGGTGATTAGGGAAGCGGCAGAATGAAAGCAATTTCGGTTCCGCCGAAGGGCGGGTGTTTGACTTCGCAGGTTCCACCGAGTTGAGTGAGTCGCTCCCGCATATTGGCAAGCCCATCCGCCCCGGGCATCAGGGCGACATCGCCGATGCCGCAGCCGTTATCAACCACGGCCAGATGGACTGAACCAGCACGATAGGCAATATCGATACGCACCTCGCTGCCACCCGAGTGACGAACGGCATTGTGAAGGGCTTCCGCAAACGCGAGGAAAAGCCCGTGGCGTTGATCTGCAGCCAGCTGGAGGTCTGGTAAGTCCGGATCGACTGCGAGGCGGCAAGAGATTTGGGCAGGATTCAGGAAGTTCTTGGCATATTGGCAGAGGTAAGTGGCGAGGGATGGCAAGCTATCGTTCTTCGGGTTGATGGCCCAAACGATCTCGTCGAGTGCGGTGATGAGTTCGCGCGAGCGGGTGCCGATGCCCTGCAGCAGGGGCTGGATGAACGAGGAGTCGATTCCTTCCGTGGCGACGAGTCCACTGGAAATGTTGATCTGGGCGAGTCCCGCGCCGAGGTCGTCGTGGAGATCGCGTGCGATGCGCGAGCGCTCGCCTTCGATGGCGCGGCGTGCTTCCAACAAGGCGACACGACGACGAAATTTTTTGCGTTGCTGGGCGTGGGTGAAGCCAGCGGCCGCAAGCACCAGTGTCAACACGGCCCCGATTTTAAACGAGGTGC
This sequence comes from Akkermansiaceae bacterium, assembly GCA_029866215.1. GTDB lineage: Bacteria > Verrucomicrobiota > Verrucomicrobiia > Verrucomicrobiales > Akkermansiaceae > Luteolibacter. Next base: position 14,263 of record JARWZU010000020.1, on the reverse strand, counting down.
GCTGCCAAATGAGCGGCTTAATTGAAAACCGGAACACACCCCCCGTCTTATTCCAAACGCCATCCGAATTGCAAACTTGTACCTCAAATTGGTAATCACCCGCATCCATGCCACCATAGCTCACGGATCGCTGAAATCCTCCATCGACCCAGTTTTCGTCAACGCCGGACATACGCCAGCGGAAGCGCATTTTTTCAGCAGAGGCGAGGGTTAGTCCCGTGAACCTGAATTCCAAGGTGTGAGTTCCTGGTGATAGGTGGGTGGGTTCCCCTCCTGTGAGGCAACTGTCTGCAAGAGGCTCGCCGTTATCGAGCACCGTTAAGATTCGGGCTGGAGGCGGCATCCTAGTTGGTTTTACCACCGTGGGATCGACCACCACCGCGCCGCGCAAGGTGGAGAACCATAGGCGACCATCGCTGGCACGCAGGGCTGAGGGTTGGATGCCGCCGGTGCATTCGTTGGAAGGCATGCCGTCTTCACGGTCGAAAAGACTGAAGGGAGCGACCGTGGCGAGTCCGTCAGCTACACGGTTCAACGCCAGTTTTTCCACTCGGAAAATCCCTTGGCGCGTGCCACCCCAGAGGAAGCCCAAGCCGTCATCTAGAAGTTGGGAGACCGAATCGGATGGCAACCCGTGGGCTCTTGTAAATGGAAAAAACTTTCCATTGTGCCAGCGCAGCAAGCCTCCGCCCCAGCTGCCCAACCACACGGTATCATCCGCATCCGGCAGCACTGCATAAATCAAGTAATCATCTACCGCTCCTTCCGTCCAATCCTCGAAAATCCCGTTGCGATAACGTGTCAAATGGGCTCCGGCATTTCCGAACCAGATGTCCCCATTGGCCCCCTCGCGGATATCGAAAATCTGGGATGAGTTCTGATTCTCAGCTCTGCCGAGAAAACGCAATTCTGAACCATCCCAGCGATGCAATCCGAACTCGCCGCCAAACCAGATTCGGTTGGAGCTGTCTGCCAGAATCGAACGCACGGCGGCACCCGTTTTGGTTGGCGGGAAAGGATTTTTGACATTGCCATTGATCCATTGAAATGAGCCGCCGCCGACCGTTCCGACCCAGAACGCAGGTTGATCCGCCTTAGGGTCTTTGACGAACATCGCATCCGTCGTCGGGGGGCCCGAGTTAGGACGTGGAAGCTTCCATTCCTCGCAACGCCCGTCGCGCCACAGGGTCAGTCCGTCCGCCGAACTCAACCAGATTCCACCCGCGCCATCTTCGGCGATGGATCTCACCACCGGCTGGCGCAATCCCTGCGCCATTCCCACCGCTTCGAACAAGCGCGGGCGTAAGCGGACAAGCCCGCCACGCGTGCCCACCCATATTCCGCCTTCGCTGTCTTGAATCCATGCCTTGACGTCCGTATCGGGCAATCCTTCCCGGAGGCCTATGGAAATGAGGGTGCCGTTTGCGTCGATGTACAACAATCCCTGCCCGGGATCCTTGACCCAAGCCCCACCATCCGCGTCACCGTGGATAGGTACAGTGATATCCATGAGCCCGGTTGCTCCAGCCCAAGGCTCCACGTTGACCACCCAGCGGTCATTGAGCCATTTGAGCATCCGGGTTGGCGTGCGCACCCACACACCACCGTCGCCCGAGAACGAGATTTCGAAAATGGCTTCCCCCGAGAGCATTCCCTCTGCGGTGATCCGGCGGAACTTGCTGCCCTCCCAAACTGCCAACCCCTCGGGGCTAGCTACCCACAAACGGTCATCGGGGCCACAGGCCATGGCGGAGACTGGTGCCTTTGGTGCGCCGGCATCGGGTCCAAGCGGAACAAATTGATCTTTGTTTAAATACCCCAAAGCCCCATTGTTGGACTGCAGCCACATCTTCTCGCCCGCCTTCACACATCCCGACGGAACGCGTAAGGTAAACGGGATCGTCTGCAATTTGATTTCCGCTTCATGATCACTCGTAGCTCGAGAGAATCGCGCCAGCCCCCCCCTAGCGGTGGCGGACCAGGCATGATCCGAATCAATCCATACATTGCCAAGGAGTCGAAACGATTCGGTTTTAAGTGAGCAATAGTGGCAGTTGAAAGTCCCGTCCTGATAGGAAAGGAGCCTGTAGGGGATTTTCTGCTCCACCCACATCGTTCCGCTCTTATCCACGTGCAACTGGAGCACCTCGCGCGCATGCAAGGAAGGGCTGGTGGTGAGCAGCGGGCGGGTGAACGTGGTGCCATCGAAGCAGACCAATCCTCCCTTGTGGGTGCCGATCCAAAGATAGCCATCGGGCGTTTGGGACAAAGAGGTCACCTCGCTGTTCGGCAGACCTTGGTCTGCAGTCCACACATCGACCATGAAGCGCGATCCACCACCGACCGTGGCCGCTGTGGCGGCCAAAACTCCGAATGCTGAAAGAAAAAGCCCCGAACAAATCCTCAGCAACTGCCGAAGGCAATGTTTTCGATAGGCAACATTCATCCCTACCGACTAGCTCAGGATTCCTCCAACAATCAACGAAAAATTTCGTTAGTGCGCGTGGTCCGAGTACACAGAGTGAGTCCCGCCGTCCGGATACAACCAGACTGGAATTAGCAAATAGACGAAATCGCTTGAAAATGCAGATTGAGCACGTCCAACGCGGCATGCAAAAATCCTCAGATAGAACATCGGGGGGCCAATATGAAGAATTGGGCCAACAGCGGCGTCTTTTCGATTGGGTTCGTCAGCAGGTGATACGGGCTGATTTTCATGCAGTTAAATGCATCTCATTCATCCCGTGGGTTGGCGGCTTCGTAGGCTTCCATCGAGGCGAGCCAGTCCGTGCCGCTTGGAACACCAGCCTTTTCGCAAAGTTGATCCCAGACCGCGCCGAAGGGCATTGTTTTAAATTCTTCCATCACCGCAAGTCGTTGCGAGTTCTTGCCCGCATTCTCGTAGTCCTTGAGCATTCCAGATGGATCGAGCAATGCATAGAGAATCGCCTTGCGAGTGGCACGCGTTCCGATCACATAGGCCGCGATCCGATTAATGGAAGCGTCAAAAAAGTCGAGTGCGAGCACCATCTTATCCCACGCGTTGCCGCGCTGGATTTCGAGGAAGACGTGCTTGAGGTCGTCGTTAAAGATCACGACGTGGTCGGAGTCCCAGCGGATTGGGCGGCTGACGTGAAGGAGAAGTTTTTTCTGCCTGAACAGCAGTTGGCTGGAGATCTTACCGTGGATGGTTTCGGTCGGGTGGTAATGCCCCATGTCCATGCACAGCCCGACATCGCGGCTGAGGGTGTAGTTGCTGTAAAATTCGGCGGAACCGACGACATATTCTTCGCTACCGATTCCGAAGAGTTTGCTTTCCACAAAATCCACGCACTTCGATTCGTCGACGCTCTTGTCAGCGAAGATGGCATCGTATGATTCGATTAGCCTCGCACGGGGTGACCAACTGTCCGCCACCAGATCCTTGGCACCGTCCGGAATCCAGAAGTTGGTGTTGCAAGGCGTGCCTTGAGACTCCGCCATGGCTTCGGCAATCTTGCGTGCCCGCTTGCCGTGCTCGATCCAAAAGTTGCGGATCGACGCATCTTGGTGCGAGAGGGTGAAGCCGTCGTTGGCTTTGGGGTGCGCGTGAAAACTCGGATTGAAGTCCAAGCTAATGCCCAGATTTTTCGCCCAATCCATCCATTTCTGGAAGTGCTTCGGTTCGAGTTGGTCGCGGTCCACATAGCCATCGGCGAAATCCGCATAGTACGAGTGAACATTTACGCGCTGAGCACCGGGAATGAGCGAGATCGACTTCGCCAAATCGGCGCGGACTTCATCTCCATTGCGTGCACGGCCCGGATAATTGCCGGTTGCGAGAATGCCGCCGCCGCTAACCCCGCTCTGCGCTTCGAAACCGACGTTGTCGTCGGCCTGCCAGCAATGCAGCGAGATGGGAATGCGGAGTGCCTGTTCGATCGCCGCATCCGTATCGATTCCAGATTGGGCGTATTGGTTTTTTGCAATGGAGTAAGCGTTGGTGGTATTCATTGGTGTTCGTCTTCCCAGTTGATGATGACTTTAAGGCTGTCGGAATCTGCGGCGCGCTCGATTGCTTGCAGGATTTGTGAATGATGGAATCGCTCGTTTTCGTAGGTCATGCGATGAATGCTCGGCAGGCGTTTCTCCGTGAGCATTTGATGTGCGAGCAGGATGCCGTGCATGCCCGAGCCGTGAGTGGCCTGATAGCATTGCAGGCGATAATGAATGTCATTATTCATATCGACCGTGTGCTCGATGCGTGGCTTGCCGGCCGCGCCCTTCACCCCTGCGTGGGCATCGAGCACCGTGCCGTAGCCCATCAGTCGGGTTCCCAGGTGATAGGCGGCCTCGGCGGAGGCGTTAATCATGACAAAGTGAGGCTCATTGAATGGCTTGCATTCGGCGAGCACCTTTTCCTCTACATTGTCACACCATTGCAGACCGACCACGCGCTCATCGCCGAAATCCTTCATCACTCGTTCAAGGCGCTCAAGGCCGCGGTTGATCACGATCACTTTGCGCGCACCCATCGCAAGGGCGCATTGTAATGCATAGGTACTCTGCGATCCGGCACCCACCAACACCACAATCCGGTTTTCGATGCAATGGTTGACACGGGTCATCCCTTCTAGCCCGCAGGCGAGCGGCTCAAGATGGCACGCTTCGTGGGCACTCACTGAATCATCAAATTTCACGATCGGCCCGAGTCGCACAAACCAGTCGGGAAGAATGGCATACCTGCGTGCAAAGCCGGGAAACTCATGGCCGGTGGCTTGGGTGTTAGGACAGCTGGTCCAGTCGCCAGTTCCTTGGTCGCCGCAGTAGATGCACTGGGCATCGCCGCAGGGAATGTCGCAGCCCAGCGCGACCAAATCGCCCGGTTGAAACGTGGTGACCCCATCGCCGACGGCATCGATCACACACGAGGCTTCATGCAGTAGCACAGCTGGCCACGATTTGATGCGAGAGAGTCCTTGCCGATAGATTACCACGTCGGACTGACAGACCGAGGTGCGTAGGGTGCGGACACGGACTTCGCCCGGCCCTGGATTGCCAATTTCTTCCTCGGTGGCGGTGAAGGTTCCGCCGGGCTGGTCAAGATAGTAAACAAGATTTTTCATTGGCAAGGCGCGGTTGTGGGTGGGGTTGAGTCAGGCCGCAGCATGACTTTGGAGAAAAAGGCGGACTGGTCGCGCATCATTTCGAGTGCACTGACTCCTTGGGAAAGTGGTACATCATGGGTGACGAGACGCTCGGCTTGTAGGCGGCCGTCGGCCATGGCGGCGAGCGATTCGCGCCAGTCATCAGACGGAGCATCAGGGTCATAGAATGAATTCCAGGTGCCCTGCAGACTGACCTCGCGGCGCATCAATTGTGAAATGAGTGCCGCTGGCAAGGTGACGTCGCCCGATGGATTACCCATGAGCACAAGACATCCGGCGCGGGCCACGGCCTGGCAGGCCTGAATCATGGTGACCGGCACACCCGCTGCTTCGATGCAAACCGCAGCACCCTCGCCAGCAGTTTGTGATTCGATCCACGCTACTGGGTTTCCAGTTAGACTGTTGAACACTTTGTCGAAACCGAGCGTGCGAGCCTGTTCGAGTTTCTCGGGAACAATATCGCAGAGCAGCACATTGCCGCCCGCCGCGCGTGCCCACTGAGCGACCATCAAACCGATCGGACCGGCACCAAAAACTGCCACGGATGCGCCAGGCTGGATTGCTCCGGCCCGTTGCACTGCATGGCGCGCCACGGCAGCAGGTTCGGTCATGGCGGCAGCACGCAGCGAGACTCCCGCAGGAACCGCAATCAAATTTTCAACTGGCGCAATGACATAGTCGGCGAACCCGCCGTCCGAACGCGAACCCAGATAGTCGTAGTCGCTGCATTGAGCGTAGGCCTTGCGCTGGCAGGCATTGCACTTGCCGCACCACAACAGCGGGAATACCGCAACCGGATCACCCACGGAAAAACGCTCCACCCCTTCGCCGAGCGCCTCGACGGTACCCGCAAATTCGTGCCCTGGAATGGTAGGAAAATGATAGGTGCCTTTTACATAACAACGCGGAATATCCGAGCCACAAACACCGCAGTACCCGATGCGCACACGCACTTCACCGGCTTTGGGTTCAGGCGTCGCCTGTTGTTGGTGGCGGAGATCGCCGATGCCATGCAATACCAATGCGTTCATATTTTGGGTTTGGGGATAAGTTGTTAGATTCCTTGCTTGCGTTGTGCCAGTCCAGTAGCGGCGGCCTCGAGTGCTCGGGCCATATTCTCTTTCCGCGACGCCTGTTTGGAAAACAGGCTGCTGGTTCCTGCAATCAACCAGTCGCCACCTGCTGCCACCATGGCAGGGATGTTGTCGAAACTCACGTTGCCATCGACCTGGATAGGAATCGTGGAACCCAGCGCGGCGAGACGAGCGCGACAGTCGGCAATTTTTTTCAGTGCGGTGGGCACGAGTTGTTGCCCGGCAAATCCCGGGTTCACGGTCATGATGAGTACGAAGTCGAGACGTGGATAGAGGTAGTCGAGCGCATCGAGCGGAGTTGCCGGATTGAAGGCGAGGCCGGCTTGCATGCCGTGGTCGCGAATCATGGCGAGCACACGGTCGGCATGCGGCATGGTCTCGAGATGCACTGAGACGTATTGGACGCCGATTTTCGCCAGCAGTGGAATGAAGAACGCGGGGTCTTCGACCATCAAATGGGCATCGAACGGCAAAGCTGTTAGCGGGCGGATCTGCTCGATCATTCCGAGTCCCAGTGGCAGATTCGGCACAAAATGGGCATCCATGATGTCGATGTGCAGCGCATGGACACCGAGCGCCTCCAGTCGGCGAATTTCGTCGGCCAGATGCCCAGCATCGGCACACATGATGGATGGCTCTATCCAGATCTTCGAACTCGATTTCAATTCTATCGGACGTTCGGTGAGTGGGGGAGTCTCCACTTGGGCAGACAACCAGTGTTCCTTGAGGTGAGCAAACGATTCGCGCAGATTGCGTTCGAGATCTCCGTCGGAATAATCGCGGCCCAGTTTGGGGCCACCAATTTCGAGGTAGCCGACCAACTCCTCGACCGGGATTTTCCCGGCTTCGGCCAGCAATAAATCGCGCACGACTGCCACATCAATGATGCCTTTCGCCAACTCCGCAGGGCCGAAGCCAAACGTGGAGTTGAACAACGCATCGGTGTTTTTTAGGTGGATCTCGCTGGTATATGCCAGCGCTGAGCGCAGCAGAGTCAGCGGATCGTGGATGATCTCTTTGTCGGCGTTGGCGTAGCCGTGGGAGATGTCCATGCAATAACCCGCCCGCGCCACGCCAGGACCACCCGGCAAAACTGCTTCCATGTAGGCGACCATTTCCTCAGGGAGCGTCGGCGGTTCTGCTAGACAGGACATTGGCTCGATCGTCAGCCATTCAATCCCCAGATCCCCGGCCCGGCGCTGCAACTCACGGAAATTTCTCAGATAGGTCTCGGAGCCTTGCGCCTTCGTGCCCATCCGGTCGCGCAGAACTGCTCCTGGATTGGAGCCGATCGACCTCGCGCCTAGCAAGGCGGACACGTCGATGAGCCGCTCGAAATTCTTGCGTGCCACATCTTCGAAGCCGGGGCCATCGTCGCGGAAAAAGCCGCCAAGTTCGCGGTGTGCGGTGAACACGCTCGTGATCGTGACTCCGTGATCTTCCGCTTTGCGGCGTAGGTCGGTAAACCACGCGTCCGGCAGTTGGTAGATCTCAAAAAATGTGCCGAGTTGCAGATGGGAGACTTGTTCCTGCTCCATTAAACGAAAAAGCCATTCGTACGAATAGCGGTACTCTACAGGGTCACTTTTGATGCCGAGGTGCAATTGCATGCCGCAAAGCACACGCTAATCCGGTCATTTTCAAACATATTTTCATTGCTTAAATCGGTTTTCCGGTCATTTTCCTGATCGAATTTGATCACTTGTGTAAAATCGCTTTATGAATGCAAAAGAACGGCATGACCAAATGATTCGGGCGGTATCCGAGCGCAGGACCCTGTCGATGCGTCGGGCGCAGGAACTCACGGCCGCGAGCGAGATCACCATTCGTCGGGACTTCGCCATCTTGGCCGAGACTGGCGTGGTGGAACGCCATCGGGGTGGCATTGGCTTGCCTTCTGGTGGGCAGATGTCGCCATTTGCGTTTCGGCAGGTGCGGTTTTCGGAAGAAAAGGCGGCCCTGGCGCGCCGTGCGGTGGGTCTGTTGAAACCCGACGATGCTCTATTTGTCGACGGGGGTACTACCACGTATCATTTGGCCACCTGTCTGCCGGACATCCCGCTGCAGATCTTCACGAATTCATTGAGGTTTGCCGACGCCATGGGAACGCGTAAAGCGCTCAAATCGACTCAAAATGTGCATCTTTCAGGCGGCAAGGTTTACATGCGCGGCGGGCTGCTCGTCGGACCCGGAGCGGTGCACGGACTTGAGCAATACCATGCGAAGTGGGCATTTCTCTCGGTCGCAGGGATCACGGAACAGGGGCTCTACAATACTGACGAGGAAATTGCTGCCGCCGAACGGGCGATGATTTGCAATGCCGACAAGGTGGTAGTGTTGGCCGACCACAGTAAAATCGGGAATTACGCGCTGTGCTCGATTTGCCCGCTGGATCATGTCGATTATCTAATCACCGATGCCGACCCCGAACGCTCGACGCTGCTGGCGAAGCTAGTGCGCAAGGGCATCACCGTTCTACACGTTCCAGCCGCCCAAATGATGTTACATAATGGGGGACAAGGAGGATGAATCAGTAATGTTTATCAAATGGCGCGGGTCCAAAATGTGAAGTGGTCCCGGCAGGCTGAGCCAGAGGGCTTTCAGAACTTTTGCTGGTCTGAGAGGGGCAAATAAACCTGAGACCAGACCGGTGAAATGAAAAAGAAGACTCCTAACCAATGAAGAGGGCTTCAAAGTCATGACGATCATGGACTCGTTTTTTCTAAAGTGCCCGTTCTAGTGGAAGCGGGTTTTCTTCAACCCCTCAGGGATCATGGACGAAGCGCACCATGGTCAGTCTAGCAAGTAACGGTTAGCCGAAACCGTCTAAACTGCAGGATAGTTCGATCTTCATATCATCCCTAGGGATAGTTTTTGGCCAGCGGTGAATAATTCCTTCCATGCGATCAAATCTTTGAAGACGGTTAAATTTAGTCCTTTGCAAATCCTAGGGCATTACCGGCCAACCCATCAAATGAATCCCAAAATCATCCGTCTAGCAATTTGCGCCGCTACGGCGACCACCCTGATGCACGGCGCGATTCAAGCAGAACTGTCCGCACCACGCCCGAACGTCGTCTTCATCCTTGCAGACGATCTGGGATGGAAGGACACCAGCCTTTACGGTAGCAAATTCTGTGAGACGCCGAATCTCGATAAACTGGCGAAGCGCGGCATGCTGTTCACGCAAGCTTATGCGGCAAATCCGTTATGTTCGCCCACGCGCGCGAGCATCATGACCGGCCTGTATCCGGCGAGGATCGGCATTACAGAGCCTGCCTGTCATCTCCCGGTAGTGCGGCTTGAAGCCAAGCTGGTGGAAAAGGCAGCGCCGTTTCAGCCAGCCCTGCAAGTATCCACTGCAACACGACTCAAGACCGAGTATTACACCCTAGCCGAAGCCTTGCACGATGTCGGCTATACAACCGGGCACTTCGGCAAATGGCACCTGGGCCAGGAGCCGTACAGTCCACTCGAGCAGGGCTTCAAAGTGGACGTGCCGCATTATTCTGGTCCTGGACCGACTGGGTCGTATAAAGGCCCCTGGCGTTTTCCTGCGGAGTTAAATTTTACGGGACAGCCCGGCGAGCACATCGAAGACCGCATGGCAACGGAGGCGATCCGGTTCATTAGGTCGAACCAAGATAAACCGTTTTTCCTTAATTACTGGGCGTTTTCGGTTCACGGCCCGTTTGATGGGAAAGCAGACCTCATCAAGAAGTATGAGGCCAAGGCGGATCCAAAAGACCCGCAACGGTGTCCTGTCTATGGTGCTATGGTGCAGACCTTCGATGAAAATGTCGGACGACTGATCGACGTGCTCGATGAATTGAAGCTCTCAGACAACACGATCATCGTTTTCTTTTCTGACAACGGGGGGAACACGTCTAACCGTATCGACGGCATCCGGGGGACTAAGTATGATATAAATGATCCCGTGAATGGCATCCCGCCGACTAGCAATGCGCCTCTACGCGGCGGGAAGGCGACGATTTATGAAGGCGGCACCCGCGTGCCATGTGTGGTGGTTTGGCCCGGCAAGTTGAAGCCCGACTCCCGAAGCGACGCGCTCCTGTCGAGTGTTGATTGGTATCCGACGATTCTCGACATGACCCGAGTAATGCCGAAACAGGCAGTGAAGTTTGACGGCGTTAGCCAGACGCCGGCCTTGTTGGGCAGGGGTGCCCCGCGCGACACCGCATTCTGCAGTTTCCCGCATTACGTTCCGGCGACTGGCGGGGTTCCATCGGTGTGGGTCCGGCGCGGCGACTGGAAGCTCATCCGCTTCTTCTGCGACACCCCAGAACAGACCGACCGCTTTGAACTTTATAATCTAAAAAGTGACATCGGCGAGACGAAGAACTTGGCCGCCGAACATCCGGACATGGTCAAGAAGTTCGACGCCCTGATTCATCAACACTTGAAAGACATCGATGCCGTGATTCCCGTGAAAAACCCGGCATATGATTCAACCGCGAAGGCTCCCGAACCTGGGAAGAAAACTCAAAAGGCTAAAAAGCCCGTCGACAACAAAACGAGTGGAGGGAAGGACGTCAGACAGCAGATTGAAAAAAGTAGCGATGCGATTTGAGCAATATCGAAAATAAAATGATAAATAGGATGAGTTACATAAGTATGATTAACTTCATGAGTAATATTCTCCTCCCCATCACCGCCTTACTACTGACACCGCTGGCAGCCCTGTACGCTGCTGATGCACCGAGGCCCGCAGGAAAACCTAACATCATCGTCATCCTCACGGACGATCATGGCTATGCCGACTTGTCGAGCCAACGCCAGGTTTCCGATATCAAAACACCTAACATCGATAGGCTCGCCTCGCGAGGCGTGCGCATGACGGCTGGTTACGTCACCGCACCGCAGTGCGTACCCTCACGGGCCGGGCTGATGAGCGGTCGCCATCAACAGAGATTCGGTCTCAACAACAACGCCGAGGCCCCGATGCCTTTGGATGAACAGACCATTCCTAAGCGACTGAAAAAAGCAGGATATGTCAGTGGTCAGGTTGGGAAGTGGCATCTCGAACCGAACGTCACCTGCGTCAAGTGGGCGCGCAAGAATCTGCCCGAACTTACGCCCAGCAAAAATGGTCGAGTGGCGATTCCCGGACAATTGTATAGAACGTATTCAGCGCTGGGCCAGGGTTTTGATGAGTGCTTCCAAGGCGAGATGGATAGCTACTTAGCCACGTTTGACTGCGATGGCAACACGCTCGATCCGCACGGCACCATCGTTAAACAGTCTGGGTATCGGCTAGAAACGCAAACTGCCGCCGCCCTTGCATTCCTCAAACGCAACCATGATCAGCCATTCTTCCTGTATCTAGCATATTACGGTCCGCATGTGCCGCTGGAGGCCACTGAGAAGTATCTTTCCCGCTTCCCCGGCGAGATGCCCGAGCGCAGGCGCCACGCCCTAGCGATGCTTTCCGCGATTGATGACGGTGTCGGTGAAATTAGCGACGCACTCAAGAAATATCAGATCGATGACAATACGCTTATCGTCTTCACATCTGATAACGGTGCGCCGCTCGCTGCTGCTCGTGGGAAGCCCAAGGCGGATTTGCGGCCAGTGAATAATTCGAGCGCTGATTGGGATGGTTCACTAAACGATCCTTGGGTTGGAGAGAAAGGGATGCTAACTGAAGGTGGCATACGCGTGCCATTCATCATGTGTTGGCCGGGACGGCTTCCTGCCGGCAAGGTGTATGATCAACCGGTCAGCACGCTAGATATTGCAGCTACGGCGGTCGCCATCGCCGGGCTGCAGCCGGATAGCAAACTCGACGGTGTTAATCTCATCCCGCACCTGATCGGCGAAAATACCCAGCCTCCGCACGCCGCTCTCTACTGGCGTTTCTTGAACCAAGCAGCCATTCGCAGCGGACAGTGGAAATACATTCAGGCCGGCAGTGAAGGGAATTATCTTTTTGATGTTACGAGCGATGAACATGAAAAACAAAATCTTATCACAAAGCATCCCGCTATTGCCAGGGGTTTGGCTCTGAAACTATCGGATTGGACCCAGCAGCTCGCACCGGCGGGCGATCCCGATCACCCGCTTAGCCTTGAAGAGAAGAAATGGTATTTTCACTACCTCAACATGACCGATTAAGTTAGCCCATTGAATTCAACGACTGCAAAGACTTGAAAAAATGAAAACTACAATTGCACTTATCGCCCTGCTGCTCTTCCCGCTGACTGCTTTTGCTTCAGACCCCATCGCTACACCTGTCAAACCAACGTCATCCATTTGCTATACGCTGACAGCGCCGGCGAGCACCGCTTGGACGGCGAAGGACTTTGACGACTCAGCGTGGACGAAGACCGAAGACGCGGCGAGTATTCCGGCGGCGGTGCCGAAGGACGGTGAGGTGTGGATTCGCATCCGCTGCGATCTACCGTGGGAGTTTATCAACAACACTTACGCGAAAGTAACGGGCACGGGGCCGGTGGAGGTTTACGTCAACGGGAAAAAGACAGACACGAAAGGGGGGTATCCCAGCATCAATGGTTGGCGGGCATGGCCACTGACGCCGATACGCCACGAGCAACCTGGGGTGAACGTCTATGCCTTCCACGGCAAAGGTCCGGCAGGTTTTCAATTGGTTCACGAACCGTGGGTGAAGGGCTCCTACCCTGAAATCAAACCGCAAGCTCTCATCGAAGAAACGCTTCGCGACGCTAATATCATTCGTGGCGGCGACGGGAACTATTATATGACCGGGACATTCGCCGGTACCGAGGGTGACGGGCTGCTGTTCTTCGATAACAAGAGCGGCAAGCACTGGAAGAATAATGACGGCGTGAAACTCTATCGCTCCCCCGACCTGAAAAACTGGACCGACCTCGGCTGGGTCTGGACATTCAAAAACAACGCGACGTGGTGCAAAGAACCGTTCAAGAGCAACGATCCGCTCACCAATGGAAAACAGGCAATCTTCGCCCCGAAGTTTCATTACCTCAACGGTAAATACATCATCGTCTATGGCGTCAACTTCAGCATGCCGAACCACCATTGGGGCGTCGGCATTGCCGTGGCTGACAAACCCGAAGGGCCGTATCGCGAGACCTCGCCTGACAAGCCGATTTGCGATGGGTACGATTCACATATTTTCCGCGACGATGATGGTCAGTTGTATCTTATCCGAAACAACGGCCTCTTGGGAAAACTCAAACCTGATATGAGCGGACTCGATGGTCCAATGAAGTTAATTTCGCCCGAGAACTATCCGTTCGTCGGCTTCGAAGGTGTCAGTATGATCAAGCGCGGTGATACCTATTACGTGATGGCTGCCGATATATTCCTGCGTCCCGAAGGCGTGGAGACAATGGGCAGCACGATGGTCGCCAGTTCGAAGAATATTTTTGGCCCCTACAGCAAGCGGTATGTGCTCCTGAACAACGCCTGGGGACACTCGCGCCCGCTCCAAGACGAGAAGGGCAAGTGGTGGACAGCGATGTGGATGTGGGAAAAACCCTTCCCCGGCCAAAAGTTTTGGATCACCGGCATCGACTTTGCCGCCGATGGGACCATTTACCCCACCGGCGAGGTTATTGGGAAATAACGCGATGATAAAGACTCTCTAGGACTCTTCTTAACCCCGCTTGCATCGGCGAGCCTCATCTGGGCGGCAATGGGTCACACTGAACAAGTGCGAAACTCCGCTTGATACCCTTTGGAAAAAACGACTTCAAATACCTGAATGCAATGAAGCATATGATCCCATTAATCTCCGCGTTGCTGCTGGCACCACTGGCGGCACTTAACGCAGCAGATCCCAGTGCCAAACCGAACGTCATCGTCATCTTAGTCGACGATGCCGGCTATGGGGACTACTCATGCCACGGCAACCCGGTGGCGAAGACGCCCAACGTGGACAAACTTCACGCTGAAAGCGTGCGGTTTGCCGACTTCCACGTGACTCCATTTTGCACTCCCACCCGTTCACAACTGATGACCGGCGTGGATAATTTCCGCAATGGAGCGAGCGTTGTCGCA
>JARWZU010000004.1 GCA_029866215.1 Akkermansiaceae bacterium | reverse complement strand
CGAAAATGACCTTGAATCCGAAGGCATGGCAACGGGCCACCAAATCCTTGAACTCGCCGAGCCGATTCTCCGGATCGATTGCGTAGTCAGGACAAACGTCGAAGTAATCCCGAATTGCATAAGGACTACCTGCAATTCCCTTGAGGACATCCGGGTCGTCGGCAGGCCTGTTAGGATATGCCGTACCGCTTGCTTGCTCGATCACACCCGTTAGCCACAAGTGGGTGAAACCCATCTCTCGCAGAGACACAAGTGCCCTCTCATTGATGTCAGAAAACGTTCCACAGCCATTTTCCACAAGCGTCCCGCCGATTTTTCGAGTTTCATTGGTATTCCCGAAGGTTCGCACCATGAGCTGATAGATCACCGGTCGGGTGAAGCTCGCTGCGATGTCAATATCTTCCATCCCGATATTGCAACAGAACGAATGCACAATGACCAGCGCCTAGTCAGGCATCACCACAGCTGATCCCGTTGATCCTAGCACAAATTCAATCCTTCTTCGACCGCTCCTCGCGAATCACGGCAAGCGCATCGTAAAGCGCGAAAAGCATTGCGAAAACCGTCACCAACGCGCATGCACCCCACCAAATCGCAACCCGCCAAACGCTATCCCAGAGCCATCCATCGATCACCCATAATCCAATCACAAGCATCCCGAGGGGCACCAGTGCCATTCCAAAAAGCCACTTACGGCGCTCCGTACGATCATAAAGAATCGCGCGGGCAAGGTCCGAACTCGCACTCCAGTTCCCAGTTTTTTTCGGATCCGTCATCGCTATCTTAGGGCGCACCCAGCGGTGCAATTGCGTCTATGTACCACTCCCAAAGCCGCCAGCCTCCCACCATCCAAGCCACCGCGCCCATCGCAAGAAATGGACCAAACGGCAGTTGTCGGCCGAACCCGATGCGCCCAATTACTGCGGCGATGATCGCGAAAATCGATGAAGCAAAAAGCGTGAATAACACGCCACCCCACCCAAAAAACGCGCCGATCATCCCTAACAAATGCACATCTCCCATCCCCATCGCCTCACGAGGAATCACCGCCGACGTTGCGAGTCCCGCCAACGAACTCATCTCCGATATCTGATAGATCTTTCCATTAGGCAGTTCGATTTCTGTGTCACGAATCATCAATGAACCACCACCCACGGGCTCCCCACTGACTTCGATCGCCGTCGTTTCAATGAGAAGGCGATCCGTCTTCCTCGAAAAAATATCCCACCACGGGATCAAGTCATCGCCGATCACAAAATGCATCGGCTCAAGATCGTGGGTAGGCTCCCTCAGTGACCACGCCACCGGCTTATCGAACTTCATGGACCTCTTACCAAAGGCGATTTTCCCCAATTCCACCACACTCCAAAGACCCACAAAACCCACGCCCCAACCGATTGCCCCATGAAGCACTCCAGAAAGCGCACTCCCCATTTCGCCGGCAAGCACCGGCAATTGCGGCCAGAGTGCACATGCGATCAAGCCCGCAACCGCTCCCGACCAAGTGAACGAAATCGGGATAATCAGGTGTTCGGCATCAATGAAGGTGATTGCAACCAGCAACGCAATCAAGAGCCACAGCAATGGGACCACGGCAAAGGATGAAGATGCAAACAACCACCAAACCACCGTGAACAAAACGGCCGTTAGCAGCTCCACCCCAAAGTAGCGAAAAGCGATCGGTGCCCTGCATTCCTTGCATTTCCCACGTAACGACAACCAACTGATCAACGGCAAGTTCAACCACATGGGGATTGGCTTCTTGCACGATGGACAAAACGATCGCTTTGGAGAATTGACCGAAAGCCCAAGCGGCACTCGATAAATGACCACGTTCAGAAAGGAACCGATGCACGCACCAACAAAGAAAGCGGGAATCAGCCAGATCCAATGCTCAACGGGCGGATAAATCATCGTGGTGTCCAAGATGCGCCCATTCAAGCCCGTCAAGCGTCCCTGCCAAGAAGAAAGGATCGGAATCAATTGGCGGGACGATCAAACGTGGATTAAGCTCAGGGTCGCTTCTTCATCATGACGGCGCATCTCAAATTTCCAACCATCTGGAGTGCCTTTGCTAGCGTAGCCATCGGCACCGTCATTTGGCAGGCAAACATCGCGGCACATGCGAACCACCCGCCTGAGTGGGATCAACCCATTTCACCCACGAGAATCCGCCACCTAAGCACCCATTTGAGACCATCAGCCTCGGCGGATGAAGCCTACACGATGCGCTGTGGCATGGGGATCACTCGGGCAGAAATCAGCTGGATTGTCGATGATTTCAAGGCCGCCAAAATCGATTCTACCGGGCAGGCGGCCACCCGTGATGCTTGTTTCGATCTCCGAAGATCCCAGCATAAATGGTACCACGACGCACTGGTTGAAGCATTGAGCCTCGATCGCGTGCAATCCAGACAGGCTATGCAGCGATTGAACCAAAACCTCGTGCAGGCCGCATCGATCTTCATCGAGGCACTCAATTCCGCACAACACCCGAGATCCGCGGGGAAAACCTGCATTGACACCCTCGAAAGCCAGACCATTCACGAGTTCATTTCAGCCGACCAATGGTTGTTTGATTCGACGATCCCCGCACAACCATGGAATTTATGCACCCTCACGCTAGAGCAAGAAGAAGTCACTTGGAAGCAGTGGCAGGAGAACAAATCAAATTCAAGTTTTCTCCTACCTGAACCTAACAGCATCGACATCTTATCTGTCCGCCGTCTCTCACCCACCTCGCTCATGTCGGCCAATATAATTCTCCCTTTTCTAACAATTCAGAAATTCAAAGAGTCTGGCAATCCACTCGAAACCCTAACAGACGACTCAGCCGCCGAGCTCATCTCACAGATCAGCGCGCTTCATCCGGCACAATTGAAAATCCTTTTGCTGCTCAAACCCGCCATGGGGGCCCAAATAAGCGATGCATTGCAAATGTGCATGCCATGAGAAACGCAGGTCCGCTGTGAAATGCATTTATCAGAAGCTCACCGCCGCCGCGTCCATGTCTCATTAGCATATCTCGCGATCACGCGGCGTTCGATGTCTTGTGGATCTGGATGAAACTCCGTAACGCTCCAATGAGCCGCCAAGCGATGCGCAAATGACTCGGCACGCTCCCGCGAAAACCGCTCATCGCCGCAACTCACCCCCACCGATCCCTGGTGCAATAACCCAGCTCGTGATCGCCGTTGACCTGCTCCAGCGAGCTTGCGCAGATCCGGACCGATCAAATCATGGCCCACCGTGTTTTCAAAACACAACGCGTCGCCTGTCTGGTCCGCACCAGCGCTCAACTGGGTCGATATCCCTTCGGCATTGAGACAACCTGCAAGCGCATCATGAATCTGGAGGTAGCTTTCGCCCCCACGCCGCTGAGCTATCCCCTCGCCTTGTGGCACGACCAGCGTGTACGTCCAGTCCCGCCGATGATCCACCATCCCACCCCCTGTCCACCGCCGCACCAAATTCACCCCTGGAAATTTCTCCTCAGCCGAAGCGATTTCCCCGAAGTACCCGACGCTCACCCAGTCACCCAACCACCCATAAACCCGCAAAATCGGCAGCTCCGCCACCTCTAACAACCACTCGTCCACGGCCATTGCATCATCACCACGACGTGCAACCGCATCAAACCAAACCAACAAATTCGCGAAAATCACCTCCGCGTGATACCCCGCTCGCCCTGTGACCGCAATCGCATTGATCGGCATTCAATCGGAACCACTGAATTGCCTCGAGCGTATTCCCTGCGGATCGAGCTTGGCGAATGATGCTCCCACAGCCATAGTCCTGCCCCAGCCACGCATGAAAGTCCTTAGTCACCAAGACCCTAGCTACGCATCCTTTGTTCGCCGTCTGAACCGCCGTGCCCTGCCCACGACCGGAGTCCGCGATTTAGTCACCGAAATCATTGCCGAAGTAGCAGCCCGTGGCGATGAGGCATTGGTCACATTCACCCAGCGCTTTGATGGTGCTAAGCTGACCCCCAAGAAACTTTTCATCAGCGAGGCAGAATTCGCAGCCGCAGAATCCGCCGTAACCCCAGCGACCAAGATCGCCGTGGCGCGCAGCCTGCAAAACATTCGGAACTTCGCAAAGCGGAGCCTACGCAAGGACTGGTCCGCAAAAAATGGCGAAGGTGCCACCGTTGGTGAACGCTTCACGCCATTCGATCGCGTCGGAGTTTACATCCCCGGGGGCAAGGCACCCTTGGTCTCCACCGCCCTGATGACTGCAGGATTTGCCCAAGCAGCCGGTGTCCCAGAAATCCTTGCAGCAACCCCCTGCGGGCCAACTGGCGTGGTGAATCCATCACTGCTCTATGCTCTGAAGGCTGCAGGTGTGACCGAAGCCATCCGCGTCGGTGGCGCTCAAGCGGTCGCCGCACTCGCCCTTGGCACCCGAACCATCCGCCCCGTCGAGCGCATCTTCGGCCCAGGAAATAGCTTTGTCGTTGAGGCGAAGCGCCAACTCGTGGGTGCCGTTTCGATCGACCTCCTCCCAGGACCGAGCGAAATTCTCATCCTCTCCGATAAAACCGGCAACCCGGAGTTCATCGCTGCTGACATTCTCGCGCAAGCCGAACACGGCGGTGACAGCGTGGTGGGATTTGCCACCGACTCGAAAGCGCTACTAGGAAAGGTAATCAAAGCCATCGACCGCCAACTCCCAAGTCTCTCGCGCGCAAAGATCATTCGCGACGTTCTGAAACGTGGAACCTTCCTTCTCCACGTCAAATCATTTGCCGAGGGCGTGGCCATCGCCAACACATTCGCCCCCGAGCACCTCTCGCTTATCACCACCGAGGAGGATCGCTGGCTGCCATTGATCCGAACCTCCGGTGCGATCTACCTTGGAAACGACTCACCGGTCGCAGTCGGCGACTTCCTCGCTGGCCCCAGCCACACCTTACCAACCGGCGGAGCTGCACGATCGTTCTCTGGCCTGCGCGCCGACCAATTCCAGCGCCGCACGAGCATCGTCCGACTCGACAAGGCATCTGTCCGAAAATCGCTCTCGGTGGTGGAGGAATTTGCTCGCATCGAGGGACTCGACGCTCACGGCAGATCAACCGCCATCCGACTGGAAGAATAGTCTAACGAACGGCTTGAAAGTCGCGAGCTTGCCATAGTTAGAGGCGATCCTTCAAGACCGCCGCTAGCGTCTTGACCGCTTGCCACGCGGCGTTGACGTCATGGACTCTAAAAATTTGTGCGCCTCGGACCATGCACGCGCTGATGCATGCAACCGTCCCGGCATCCCGCGCCGAAGGATCTGAGATTCCTAACACTTCACCGATGACAGTCTTGCGCGAGACAGGAACGAGCACTGGCCGCCCAAAATGCTGAAGACGCTCCAACTCGCGGATAACCGTCAAATTGTCAGCCCGCTGCTTTGCGAAATCGATGCCAGGATCCAAAATCAATGCATCCCCACCAAGACCCGCGTCCTCTGCGAGACGAATTTTCTCATCGAAAAACCGCTCCATCTCGCCCATGATATCGCTCCACTTTTGCTCAAAATGCGGGACCTTCGGTTCGCCGACGCTATGCATCACCAACAAACTTGCACCATAAGAAGCGCAAAGCCGCGCATTTCGATCATCGGGCAAGCCGCCCATATCGTTCAGTACCTCAATTTTTCCTGACGGCAAAATCCGCTCCACCACCTCAGAACGCCATGTATTCGCGGACAGAATGGGAGGCCAAATTTGGCTTTGATCGCGCGGAGCCACCCCTTGCCAGACCTCGTCCCAGCGATCGATAAACCCGGCAAACCGACGGACCTCCTCCGCCACCGGCACCGCCGACCGATTGGTCCGTGCGCTTTCGGCTCCCACATCAATCACATCCGCTCCCGCTTCGACCTGCCCACGGGCTTGGGCGATCGCTTGACCAAAATCCAAAGTCCCATCGCCCGAGAACGAATCATCGTTCACATTGACAATACCCATGACCATCGGACGCCTAGGAAACTCAATCGTCCGTTCTGGCAAACTCAATCGCATGCCCTACCCCTAACTCCAATGCTTGCCACGAGCAACCCGACAATTTGAACAATCAAGAAATCAAATCACCAATCCAGCATCAGCCGGTGGGGGCCCCGATTCTACCAATGCCTTGATGAAAGAATCATACTGAACCAATTCCATTCGACCGTCGGTGTGTTCAATGATAGCAGTTAAACTCTCCACCCAGTCGCCTGAGTTTAGGTAGTGAATCTCACCCACCTGCTTGTCGTCGGGCGTATGAATATGGCCACAAATGATGCCATCGCATTTTTTATGATGGGCCAGATTCTGAAGTAGCTCTTCGTAACGACCCACAAAGCTCACCGCAGATTTCACCTTGGCCTTCACCTGCTTACTGATCGAATAATAGTCCTTACCTCGCGAAGCCCGCCAAACATTATAAATCCGGTTTACCATCAGCAAGAAATCATAGCCGACCGACCCAATGGATGCGACCCACTTATGATTCGTCGAGACACTGTCAAATCCATCACCATGAACGACGAGGTAACGCTTGCCTGCCTGAGTCACATGAATGTGCTCTTTGGTGAATTGCAGTCGCCCAAAAGCCAGTGGCAAAAACCGTTCGAGAATATCATCATGATTTCCACGTAGATAGACCACCTCCATGTCGTCACGCTCCATCATTTTTAACACCTTGCGGATGAATCTGCTATGCCGCCCGCTCCACTTGCCACCGCGCTTGAGCGCCCAACCGTCGATAATGTCACCGTTGAGAATCAACTTCTCACATTGGATGTGCTTGAGAAAGTGCACCACCTCGTTTGCTTTGCTATCATAGGTGCCCAGATGGATGTCTGACAGAATCAGTGTCCTGCAGCGGAGCTTCGGGCGTTTTGCAATTTTTTCGGACCGCATGATTTGATGAGCATTTTTGAGAGTGATCGATTTTAATCGAAATTCAAAATCACGGACCACTTGATCCCAACCCACCTTGGCAGCAGATTCACGGGCGGCAAGACGAACGGGATGATCGGGGCGCATGGTGATGGCCTGTGCGGCTGCTGCGAGGAAGCCTGGCACATCGCCCTTGGAGACGCTGATTCCATTGTTACCAGACTTCAGATGCAGCGAAGCGGCTGCATAATCATAGGCCACGGTGACCAACCCACTCGCCATGCCTTCCAAGACGACATTTCCAAATGTCTCGGTCTCGCTGGGAAACAATAAAACATCCGCTGAGGCATAATGCCGTGCCAAGTCATCACCAAGCTGGACACCCGTGAAATGAACCCAAGGATGTTTTTCAGCCAACCTCTCACGCAGCGGACCATCACCCACTACGACGCACCGCAGCTCGGGGACCAACCGACGCAAATGGTCAAATGTCTGCATCGCGAGCTCGAGATTTTTCTCTGCCGCAACTCTGCCGACCACCATGGCCACTGGCACCTCTTCATTCGCCCCCCACGCCGCACGAAGCTCCGCACAGCGCCTCGCCGGCATGAAGAGGTTCGCATCGACCCCTCTACCCAGTAGATAGACATTTTCAAAACCTTCCGCCAGCAATAGATCCACCACTTCTTGCGATGGTGCCAATGTGCATGCAGTGCGCTGATGAAACCGCTTGAGATAGGCCATGGCCACCGGTTGCAAAGTCCCCATGCGGTATTGCTCCATGTACTGATGGAAATTGGTGTGAAATCCACTTGCAACGGGAATTCCTAGCGAATTTGCCACCTTGATTGCCGATTTTCCTAACAGACTCTCAGTCGCAACATAGACGACATCCGGCCGCCGCTTGCGCCAGCGCTTGCGCAACTTGAATGGCTCGGGCAACCCCACGCGAACTTCCGAATACCCTGGCAAAGGCACCGCTTGCACGCAGGTTTCTCCAGCATTCGCAAACTGACCGGTGTGAGTCACATGCAACCGATGACCAAGCGCCTTCAATCCTTCGGTCAAGCGCCCCAAGGTCATGGCCACCCCATTCACATCCGGTGCGAAGGTATCCGTAACGATGTCGATTTTCATGAGTGCAACGAAGGGCACCAGCCCCGCACCAGAAGGGCATCACACCTGACACCCTCCGCCTGTTTGGATTCGGTGACAATATTGTCACCCCACCTCATTCACCCATAAATCACATGCTTCAGGTAAAGGCCGTCGGCAGGAGCACACAGAGGTGATTTGCCTCTTGGCAAGCTAGGCCCCTGATCGAGCAAGCCCGCAAAGTCATCCAACCGAATGCGCCCCTGAGCAGCGTGAACGGCACCGCCGGTAAGAAGTCGGACCATTTTGTAGAGAAATCCATCGCCCATATAAGTAATGCGGTAACCGTCCTCTAGGGTCTCCAACTCCGCGGAGTGGATGGTTCTAAACCAATCGATCTCTGGAGTTTCATTACCCCGATAGGCGGCAAACGCATGGAAATTGTGTCGGCCCAGATAGAGTGACAACGCCTGGCGCAACACATCAGCGTCCAGTTGACGCGGAAGATGCCAAGCCAAACCCGCCTTGAGAGGCTGCAGCACTGGTTCAGTGCAAAGATCGAAATGATAGATTTTCCCGGTCGCCGAGAAACGGCTGTGGAACTCAGCAGAAACTTCGTCACATGCCATGATCCGAATCGTCGCAGGCAACTTGCAATTCAGCGCCGGAACCCAATTGAAGGGATTCATCGAAATCTCCGGCGGTGCATCAAAGTGTGCAATCTGTGCGAGTGCATGCACGCCGGTGTCGGTACGCCCCGATCCATGCAAGCGCAGCGGCTGCTTCGCCACCTCTTCCATCGCACACTGAACGATGTCCTGCACGGTATTACCGCACGCCTGAGACTGCCAACCGTTATAAGGTCGACCATCGTAAGCGATTGTAAGTTTGAGTCTCATGATACTCTAACACCTCTCCATCCATAAGTTTAGGATCTCCATCGCGGCAACTTGGTCGATCACCGCCTTCTGCTTACGAGCATTGCGCCCCGCGTCACGGAGCTTAGACGCGGCACTCGACGTGGTTAGACTTTCATCCACGAATACGAGCGGAATATCCGGCAGCCGCATCCGGATCTTCTCCGCGAAGGCCCGAACTTTGATGGCAGAGGTCCCCTCACTCCCGTCCAACCGAACCGGAAGCCCCACCACGAGCGTGCGAATCTTACGGAGTGCCGAAATCTCAGCGATTCTCTCGATCGAATCCACCTTGGACTGGTCGATCGTCTCAACGGGGTGCGCAAGAATGCCAAAATCATCGGTCGCAGCAATCCCAACCCGTGCATCACCATGGTCGATGCCGAGCGCCGGATGCGGAGAATGGTCAGTGTACGTCTGAATGAGAGAAACGGAGTTTCAAGTTACAGGAAACAAAAAACCTAACAGGCAAAGGACTCTTAGAGGAGTTCCACCGGCAGGATGTCGGAGAGTTTTTTGATCGCATCCGCCTGATGCCGATTTGCAACCAACAGAGCATCCGGCGTCTGCACCACGATGAGATCATCGACGCCAAGCAATGCGATGCGCGTTCCGGGGCGGGCGTTGTAGACGATGTTGTGCTGAGAATCAATTTCACTGATCGGTTCATTGGAACGGTTGTCCGCACCGTACTTTTCGAGATACTTGGCGATCGAGACCCATGAGCCCACATCGTCCCAATCGAAGGTCGCCTCGATGTTCAGCACCCGGTCCGCATGTTCCATGAGTGCATAATCGATGGAGATCGGGGTAAGCTCGGGAAATTGAGCGGTAACTGTGGCGTCGATATCCCTCGATTGACGAACCTCTGAGATGAAGTCGGCGAGTTGCGGCGCATGGATCGAAAGCTGGTGGATCACTGCGGAGACTGACCACACGAACATCCCTGCATTCCATGAGAACTGCCCCTGCGCGAGAAACTCCGCAGCGAGCTCTGCACTTGGCTTTTCGCGGAAGCGCTTCACCTCGACCGCTGCGTGTTCACATTCCAACCCCGGAATGCGTGCGGATTCGCCACGCTCGATGTAGCCGTACGACGGGCAGGCCCACGTCGGCCGAATGCCGATCGTCACGAGCCCTGCGGATTTTTCGGCTGTCGCCAAGGCGTCACGCATCACCGACTGATAAGCCGCCGTGTCTTGGATCAATTGGTCCGACGGCAACACCATCATCACCGCATCAGGGTTGCGGGCTGCGACCAACCCGACCCCCAGCGCCACGGCGGGAGCGGTATCCCGCTTGGCGGGTTCAGCGAAAATATTCTCCGCCGGCAACATGCTGGCAATCGCACGCACCGATTCGACCTGCTGGGCATTCGTGAGGATCAAGATGTTCTCCAATGGAACTAGACCCTCGAGGCGCCGAATCGTTTGTTCGAGTAGGGTTCCATTTCCGAATAAATCAAGCAGTTGCTTGGGCCGCGAATTCCGGCTCAATGGCCAAAAACGAGTCCCTGATCCGCCAGCGAGGATCAGTGCATAGGTGTTTTCAAAGGTTAGCATCCGATCGAAGTCTGACGGAAAGCTCCCCGTTGGAAAAGCAGGAATACACAACAATTTCATTTTCAGGAGTTGTCGAAAGGCAGAAAAAAGGTTAGCAATGTTTCATGACTGACGAGTATTCCGACACAAGCCCAGCGTGGATTGAGCACAGCACACTCACCGCCCCCGCCCTTCTGGGTGCCGCAGCGGGGTTATTGCTGGGTGACATGATGCACCCTGGAGCACGTCGTGGTATTGGAATCGGCCTGGGAATCCTAGGGGTTTCAGCGTTGCTTCCATTCGTCGTCGAGGGCGTCACCGACCTCGTCACAGGACCTCGCAGTAAGGTCGGAGTGCGGCGGAAAATCCAGCGCATTCGGGACGCTGGCATCGTCGCTCCAGAGTACAACGAGGTGGAGGAAACCCTCCGTGAACAGGGATTGATCTAATTGACTGGTCGAACTCGACCCTGCGCAAACAAGACACGTGCCGTAACGGGAAAGTGATCTGACACCATCGGCTTGTTCTCAGAAAGGATCTCGGCGGATTCAACGGTAGCCCCGTGGCTCACGAGAATGTGATCCACCTTGACGGTACCATCGCGGTTGCCTTTCCAAAAATGCAAAGTCCGCCGATTTTTCTCACCTGCATGATGGATCTTATAAGCATCGACCAGGCCGTTTTTCCAAACTTCCTGCGCACCAACCAATGAAGTCACCCTTCCAGTTAGATACTTCATCGCGGGATTTGACTCGACCGAATTAAAATCACCGACCAGTGCAACGGGCTCATCGAGATGCCTCCGGCGGTCGATTTGCATGGCGATCAATTTGGCTGCCCGCTCGCGCGACTCCTGATTCCGGTGGTCCCAATGGGTGTTGAAGAGATAGAACCCTCGCCCTGTGCTCCGATCAATCAATCGCACCCATGCAGCGACCCTCGGAATCTCATTTCCCCAAGTCTTGGACCCCGGCACGGTTGGATGATCGGAGAGCCAAAAGGTTCCACTATCCTCCTGATCCCGCTGAAAACGATCGTGCTGAAAGAAAATTCCCGAGTACTCGCCATCCCGCCGCCCATCATTCCGCCCAACCCCGAAAAACTCGTAATCGGGCAGCGATGACCAAAGGTCCGCAGCCTGACCATGCAGCGCTTCCTGCACGCCAATGCAATCTGGCCGCTGCTGCCGAATCATCCGCACAATCCCACTCACCCGCTCGCACCACGCTCGCTGGCCCCGGTCTTCAACATTCTCATAACGCACATTGAAGCTCATCAAGCGCAAATCCAAGACGCCGTCGGACCGAAGCGGAACTGCCTTGGCTGGCCGAGTTTCCCGGGACCGCTGACACCCGGACAAGCCGATCACCGCACCCAACAACAAGACCTGCCACCCCGAAACATTCATTAAATGATAGTATCTTAGCCTCGGAGCTGAGTTTGAAAAGCCCTTAAAATCATGAGCGATTCAGCCACTCAACCGCCGAATTCGCCGCGCGGGTGCCGGTGGCAAAGCAACCTTGCATCAAGTACCCGCCGGTCGGTGCCTCCCAGTCGATCATTTCGCCAGCCACAAAGATCCCCGGACACTTTTTCAGCATCAGCGTGAAATCGGTCTCACTCCAACACACGCCGCCTGCCGACGAAATCGCCTCATCGATCGGCCTAGGCCTCGTCAAAGGAATCACACAGTCTTTCACCTCGCGGGCCAGCGACTCGGCATCCGAAAACTCACTCCGTCCAAGGATCGCACACGCCGCTTCACTCAGCTTCCACCGGACCCGAGCCTCAGCGAGAAATCCTCGTCGCACAGACTCCATCTTCGCCACCAATTGCGCATGGCTAAAGGTGGGCTTAAAATCAATGCTCACCCAAGGCTCCGACATGCTTCGCAAAACCGAACCCAGTTGATAAATTGCCCCACCCTCGAGACCATATCGGGTCACCATCAACTCGCCGATGGCGGTCAACTCATCCGCACGAACGCGGAGATTCTTGAGCGGTTTCCCCTCGGCCTCCTGCAAAATTTCAGCCGTCCACTCACATTCCCAGCCGCAATTTGCGGGCTTCAGCGGGTGCTGGGAGATCCCGAGCGCATCCATCATCGCCGTCCACGCTCCATCAGATCCGGTCTTCGCCCACGAGGCACCGCCAAGCGCAAGTATCACGGCATCGGACGAGACGAAGTTTCCATTAGAAAATCCCAGCCGATATGGGGTTCCACGTTCGAGCGAGACCATCCGATGCCCCATTTCAAAACGCACGCCAAGCGCGCGCAACCGCTCAATCCAGCGCCGAAGCAAAGGCGCCGCCTTGAGTGCCGTCGGGTAGACCCGCCCGCTGCTTGCCTGAAAAGTCTCGACCCCAAGCTCGGCCGCCCAGGCGCGCAGTTGGTCTGCGCCGAAATCCCCAACGAGGTTCCGCCAAATCCCTGCAGGCTGATCCGGCCCAGAATATCGCGAGACGAAAAAATCAAATCCCTCGCCGTGGGTGAGATTGAGCCCCCCCTTTCCTGCGACAAGAAGCTTCCGTCCTACCGACGGCTTGGCATCGTAGAGCGTCACTTGCAAACCCGCCGTTGCCGCGACTTCCGCCGCTCGGAGACCCGCTGGGCCGCCGCCGACTACAGCGAGTTGAGTGTGATGCGACAAGGTCGGCAGTCTACTTGCCGATGATTCGTCGTCAATTCTCGGATCGTGACCGAAAAAACAGCCGTCTCGCGATACCACCACAAAAAGGCCCAAAAGTCCAAAAACCATTGCTCAAGAGCGGGAAACCCGCCTTGCCGCTCGCCCAAATATCACCATGTGCAGGTGGGTTGACAGATCCCGTGGTTCTCGCCATGGTCGGCCAGCAGCCTAGCTGCCCCTGTATTTATCATGATCTTCCAAAGTCTCTGTCGTCACGCCGGTATCGGCGCGAATTCCTACGTTCTCAAAACCAAATCGGCTCGGGTCGTACTCGATGCAGGAATGCACCCGAAACACGAGGGCTCGGAAGCGGTACCTCACTATGAGTTTCTAGAATCGGGCTCGGCGGACTCGATCATCATCACTCACTCCCATCTCGATCACGTGGGAACCTTGCCGGTTTTCTTGCAAGGACAGCCACAGGCGAAGGTTTTCCTTTCTCCTGAAACCGCCGAACTTGCATCGGCCATGCTCCACAATTCGGTGAATGTCATGCAATCGAAGCGGGTCGAGCACGGGATCTCCGAATATCCGCTCTTCGAACACCGCGAGCTGGACGAAATCGAGGAAAACTTCGAAACCCGCAACATCGAGCGCATGTTCGACCTCGATCCCGCTGGCTCCATGCGGGCCACTTTCCACGATGCGGGGCACATTCTCGGCTCAGTCGGAGTGACGATCGAGGCGGAAGGAAAAAAAATCTTTTACACCGGCGATGTGAATTTCGAGCACAGCACGCTGCAAAAAGGTGCACTTTTTCCCGATTCCACGGTCGATGCATTGATTGTCGAGACCACGCGCGGCGAACAAGCCCGCGATCCAAGCTACAATCGCCAATCGGAGGAAGACGCATTCGCCGAGGCAATCAAGGGGGTCATCGAGCGCAAGGGCTCCGTGTTGATCCCCGTGTTCGCGATGGGGAAAACGCAAGAGGTGCTCGGAATGCTTCACCGTTTCAAAAAGGAAGGGCTGATCCCGAAGCACACCCCGGTTTACATCGGCGGGCTCAGCACCAAGATGACCCAAGTTTACGACCGCTTCAGCACAACTTCGCGCCGCCACTTGCCAAATTTCCGTTTCCTTAAGGACATGGAACTCGAAGCGGGCAGCAAAAAACGCAAAGGGCCCATTCCATTCCACCCCGGTTGCATCTACGCGCTTTCCAGCGGCATGATGTCCGAAAAGACCGTCTCCAACAACTTTGCTCGCCAAGGAGTTTTGGAAAATGCCAAACACGGGTTGTTCTTCGTCGGTTATGCCGATCCCGAGACACCGGGCGGAAAAATCCGCATGGCGAAACCAGGCGATTCCGTGGTCCTCGACCCTGCACACTCGGCGGTTCCGCTCAACTGTGAAATGCGCATCTTCGATTTCAGCGGCCACTCCACCCGAGACGCCATCGCCGATTACATCGTCAAAGTCGCTCCGAAGAAAACCTTCCTGGTCCACGGTGATGATGGAGCCGTGGAATGGTTCCGCCAAGAAATCCAACGCCGCCTTCCGAATACCGAGGTGATCGTACCAGAACCTGGCGTCGAATACGTGATCTAATGCGCCGCCCGCGCTGGAAACGCGAGATTCAGCACCATCGTGAGGAAAAAGTTCACGATGAGAATCGCGAGTGAGGAATTGACCATCGCTCGCGTGGTCCCACGCCCTACCCCGACCGCTCCCTGTTCGGCCTTCAAGCCTTGGTGACAAGACACGATCACAATAAGGACACCGAACACCACGCCTTTAATCATCGCAATCGATACGTCCGTGCAGTCGGTGTGTCGGTTCATTTGATACATCCAGTACGCGCCATTGACGTTGAACGTCGCTGTTCCAACGATCAACGAGGCACCAATCCCAAAGGCTGCCGACTCCGCGATCAACAATGGCATGGCAACGAGCATTGCGAGAAATCTCGGCGTGACGAAGTAGTCAATCGGATGCACTCCCATCGACCGCAGCGCATCGATTTGCTCGGTCACTCTCATGGTTCCGATTTCAGCAGCCATCGCCGCCCCCACACGCCCCGCCAACATCAACGCGGTCACGGATGGCCCCAACTCTCGCAGCATCGCGATGCTCACCAATGGCCCTCCCCCAGTCTCCATGTGCAGCGGCTTGAACTGAAATAATGCCTGCGCCGCCAGCACGGCTCCCGTAAAGGCACCGGTCAAAATCACCACCGACTGAGAACGAAAACCAGTCTCCACCAACTGCTCAAGCACGATCCGCCCGCGGATTTTCCCATTGAAAAAGGAGTCAAAAACCTCCCCCACCAGTCGACCCAGCTCGCCGAGGTAGACCAGGAATCCCAACATGCTACGCCCAAGAAACAAAATCACCCCTACATCATGCCCTATAAATTCTCATTGGCAATGAAGTTGACCAGCAGAGCATCACAACGCTAAGTGGTGCGGACACATTTTCCATCGCCCAACCAAATCTTCATCATGACTGAAACTCTCGCTCTCTTTTCCAAGGCCCTACCCCAGTTGGCCGTCCTCGCCGCCGTCTGCATTTACATCGGCTGGTCCATGCGCGGCCCAAGCAAAAAAGCGACTCCAGCCAAGCCAATCGCCACAAACGACAAACCGCAAAGCGAACGCCCGAAAAATCTTGAGGCCTCGCTCGAAAAAACCAAAACCGCACTCAAATCCGCCAAGGCCGAACTCGAAGCACTCCAATCGGCCTCGGTCTCAAAGGCGACCTTCGAATCAGCCAAATCCGAACTCAATGCGGCACGCAACTCACTGGAATCCGAGGCCAAACGAATCTCGGTCCTCGAAGCCGACCTCAAAAAAGCCCAAGACACGCTCAAAACACTCAACACTCGCTTAAATGAGGGCGAAAAGGCCCAGAAGGACCGCAGCTTCACCCTCGAAAACGAACTTTCCAAAACCCGCGAGCAACTGGCGATCCTCCAAAACCGCTCAGACGAAACCGCACCTCTCGAAAGCGAAATCGAACGCTTGCGCGAATCGCTCGCCGCCTCAACTCGCTACGCCGGAGAGATGCGCAAACGCGAGGCTGCCGCGATCGAAGCGCTCGAAAAGGCCGAAGCAAAAATCGCCAACCCCAGCGACCCATCGCGCCCCGCCACACCCGCTGCATCCCGCACGATCGGCCCCGTTGGCGACTCGGACCGCATCGCTGCCGCCAAGGCCGAGGTCATCCGCCTCGTGGAGATGAACAAGCAACGCGAAACCCCCGCCTCAGAACCCACTTCTGAAAACTCTGACACTGTCGAGGAAGCCGCAGTGCTTATTGAAGAAACCTCAGCGCCGGTTGAAACGACCTCCGAAGTCGAAGCAATCGGGGAATCCACTCCAGAAGTCACAACTGTCGCCGAAACCACCGCAGAGGAAGCGCAAACCGAGGAAACCACCGAAAGCGCCCCTGCAACCGTCTAATCGATTTCACCGAAGCGCTTCGCAAGAGTCTGCTTCCGGAACTCAAAAATCGTCCGTAACTTCGCGCGAACGAAAACCGCGTGGGCAATCGCCCCAAACGGGCCAAAACCGAGCCCGTAGTGAACGTGGTCACGCATGAGCACACCACCCGGAATTTCCTCAAATGTGTGGCGGTGGTGCCAAAATTTATACGGCCCAAACCGCTGTTCATCAACAAAGGCACTCCCCTCCTTCACCGACTTAATCTCCGTGACCCATGGCACCCAGACCCCCGGAAAAATCATCACTTTGTAAGTGATGATCTGACCCTCATACATCGACTCACCCGGCAGGCTGACGATCTTAAACCCAAGGTCGCCAGGCGTGATCTCATCAAGATTCCTCGGCGAGGAAAAAAAATGCCAAGCTTCCGCCAGCGAAATCGGCAGCCGTTGTTCTTGCTCGAGAGTGTGAATTGTCATGACGGCTGCGAAACTCGGTGCAGATCCCGTGGCAAGCAAGCTTAGGATTTTCTCAAGTTCCTTGTATCGGCCACTAGCATTCGCTAATCCTTCCGCATGGACTTTGAAACATTGAACTCATGGGCGAGCGAGGAACTGGAAGCTCTTTTGAAGGTCCTGCCACAGGACATCCAAGAAGCCGCAGGAAAAGTCTCGATTTCATTCGAGGAAAAACCCGGCCAAGGGTTCTCCGACGACCAATTGGATGGCGACGAGCTCGGGCTATTCGAGGGACCCTCCGCGATGGACGAAGCCGAAGCTGGCGAACTTCCACGCATCCGCCTCTTCCTCAACAACCTCTGGGAATGGACCGACGAGGAAGAACACGACTACCGCGACGAGGTCGGTACCACCTTCCTCCACGAACTCGGACATTACCTGGGTTGGGACGAAGAAGACCTCGCCAATCGCGGTCTCGAATGAAAATTCGCCATCCAAACCGGATACGGCTTGGATGCTCGCCCAAGATCGTCCATCTTCTGCCCCGTCATGCGCTTTTCTGGCACCTACACCGCACTCATCACTCCGTTTCGCGACGGTAAAATCGACGTTTCAGCCTACCAGGCGCTTATCGAGCGCCAAATCGCCGCAGGCATCGACGGTATCGTCCCCGTCGGAACCACCGGAGAATCGCCGACACTCGACAGCGACGAGCACATCGAGGTGATCCGCCTCGCCGTCGAATTTGCCGCTGGCCGCTGCCAAGTCGTCGCAGGGTCCGGTGCCAACGCAACCGCTGAGGCCATCGAACTCACAGAAGCCGCAGAAGCCGTAGGCGCGACGGGCTCACTCCAAGTTTGCCCATATTACAACAAGCCTTCACAAGAAGGGCTCTACCTCCATTTTAAGGCAATCGCGGAATCGACCCACCTTCCCATCATGCTTTACAGTGTGCCCGGGCGCTCTTCGATCGAAATCACTCCCGAAACCGCTGCCCGCCTCGCAGCAGATTGTCCAACCATCACCGCGATCAAGGAAGCCGGCGGCTCGGTCGACCGCGTCAACCAGCTGGTCCAAGCACTTCCCGCTGACTTCGCCATTCTCTCGGGCGATGACCCACTCACTCTGCCGTTCATTTCTTGCGGAGCCACCGGATTGGTATCCGTCGCATCCAACCTCATCCCCGAGGCGATCGTGGCACTCGTCAAGGCCTGCCTCGCCGGAGATTTCCCCGAGGCCCTCGCCCTCCAAAAACAATTCTATCCACTGATGCGCGGCTTGATGTCGCTGGACGTGAACCCAGTTCCCATCAAAACCGCAGTTGCTCTCCAGGGCCATTGCTCCGACGAACTCCGCTTGCCCCTCGCCCCGCTCAGCCGTGAAAATACCGCTAAACTCACCGCGCTTCTTCAGTCATACCAATTGCTCTGATAAGCAAACATCCTGATCAAACTCTCACCAATACCAACCCCATGCCTACTCCCAAACTCTTCGCCCCAGGACCCGTCGACGTCTCGAAAGAAACCTTCGCCGCAATGTGCCATCCGATGATCGGCCACCGCGGATCGGACTTCGAGGCGCTGTACGCATCCCTCCAACCCGGCCTCCAAGAAATTTTTGGTACCAGCCGCCCTGTTTTTCTATCCACCTCATCCGCATGGGGCGTGATGGAAGGTGCACTCCGCAACCTTGCCCGCAAAAAAGTCCTCTGCCTCTGCTGCGGCGCATTCTCGGATAAATGGCTCGATGTCGCGAAAAAATGCGGATTCGAGGCGGAGGCGGTCCAAGTCGAATGGGGCCAAGCCATCGACCCCGAAGCGGTACGTGCCAAACTCGCAGAAGGTGGGTTCGACACCGTCACGTTCATCCACTCGGAAACCTCCACGGGTGTGCTCAACGATCTAGCGGGAATTACAAAAGTGGTGAAATCCTTCCCCGATACGATTCTCATCGTCGACACCGTTTCTTCGCTCTCGACCGTCCCAATGAACATGGACACCCATGGCATCGACGTAATGCTCGCTGGCGTCCAAAAAGCACTCGCCCTTCCTCCCGGCCTCGCAGTTTTCGCCGTCTCCGAAGCCGGCATGGAGCGCGCCAAAAGCAATTCAAGCCGCGGCTACTACTTTGACTTCCTTGAGTTCGCCAAAAACGCCGCGGTCAACAACACCCCGTCGACCCCAGCGATTTCAATCCTCTTCGGCCTCCAACACATTCTCGGCGAGATCGCAAAAGAAGGCTTCGCCCAACGCCAAGAACGCCACGCAAAAACCAACGCCATGATTGCCGCTTGGGGCGCACGGCACGGCTTCGAGCTCTTCGCTCCCGAAGGCCGACGCTCGTTCGCACTTACCTGCTTCAAAACTCCCGATGGCTTCGATCTTTCAGGATTCATCAAAAACCTGAAAAATAAGCATAACTTCCTCATCAACGGCGGATACGGCAAAATCAAAGGCCTCACCTTCCGGATCTCAAACATGGGCAACGAAACCGAAGCATCCATGCAGGAACTCATCGATGCCATGGACGATGTCCTCGGCTGAGCCGACCCGACCCTTCACCCATCCGACCAAAATCTCACCAATCCCCGACTTCTGCATTGATTTCGATGCAGAGCCCGCTTTGACTGGCCTTCCCGCTTCTCAAACTTACACACCATGTCCGCAGACCTTCAAGAATCGTCCGTCCCGCTCGCAGAAATTTCCCAGGGGCCCAATGCGTTTGAGGCATTTCTCGACCGAAATCAGAAAAATATCGTGATTTTCGCGATCGCTCTGGCAGTCGCAGGAGTCGCCACTGTCGTCTACCGCGGTGTGGAAACCAGCCGTCAACAAACTGCTGGTGCCTCACTCACGAAAGCCGAGAATCTCGCCTCCCTGCAATCGGTTGTCACAGACCACCCGAACACCCTTGCCGCCGGTAGCGCAATGGTTCTTCTCGCCGACAGCCAGTGGGCCGCTGCGAAACGTGACGAAGCCATCGCAACCCTTGAGAAATTCATCAAGGAATCCCCCACGCACCCCGCGATTTTGACCGCAAAAGCCAGCTTAGGCTCGAAATTGATGGCCCAAGGGAAAACTGGCGATGCCGTAAAAATCTTCGAGGCACTCGCGTCAGATTCTGAAGCCGCATTCATCGCACCATTTGCCCTCATTTCCCTCGGCGACATCGCAAAAAATGCCGGTGACCTCGCAAAGGCAGAGGCATCCTACAACAAAGTGAAAACCAACTTTGCCGACAGCAGCTTCGCAGAAACCGCCAATCGCCGGGCCGCCACGCTCAGGACCAAGGCCCCCACCGAAATCGAGCCTCCACCGGCGCCGCCAAAGTCTCCAACCCCTCCCGCCGACACTCCTTCCAGCACTCTCACACCCACGAGCCCCGCTTCAAACCCTCTCCAGCCCCCAGCAAAAACCGCTCCAGCGAAGTGATCCTTAAATCAATTTGACATTTTAAAACCCACAACCATTCTTCCAAGTCGTGTTTAAAAAAGTAATCGGCCAAGACAACAGCGAGTCCCAGCGATCCGCTCCTCCACTTCCTGACACCCGCCGCGCAGAGACAACTCCTGCACCTGCATACGGCTCGGGCCAAGTCTCTCCACCTGCACGCCCAGCACCCTCCGCAAACCGCAACATCCTCTCATCGGACGTCGAGATCAAAGGCACCGTGAAGTTTAGCAACGACCTCGTCGTCGATGGCAAAATCGACGGGGAAATCACCTCGGACGGCAACCTTACCGTCGGCGAAAACGCTCGAATCAAAGCAGAAATTAGAACCGCATCGATCATCGTTTATGGAAAAGTGCAGGGCAACCTGACCGCAACCGACCGCATCGAACTGAAATCCAGCGCCGAAGTCGTCGGCGACATCAAGGCCAAGACTCTGGCCATTGACGCCGGTGCCATTTTTGTCGGTAAATCGACCGTTGGAACACCTGTTTCAACGGTGCAGCCCACTGCAGCGCCTGCGCCGACCACACAGCCCACAAAATCGGCATCCGAAGCCCCGAAACAAGGGACTCTCAGTGGTACCATTTCCTAATTTGTTAAGGCAGCAGGCACCAAAACCTCATCAGCACCACCATGGCCGATGAGTCAACTCGCCAGCGCATTGAGCTGGCTTGTCCCGAGTGCGGGAACGTTCAAATCGAACCGGCATTGGTCATTTCGACCCATTGCCGCGCGTGTCGAGCTCACTTCCAAGTCCGTGATGGCAAAGGCGTCCCACGAACCATCCAAACGGCACGCTTCGCAAGCCCTGGACTAGATTCGGACTCGGAAAGCTCGGTCCTCCCACCATTGACGAGCCCCAAGCTCACGCTGCGCAGAGGACCCAGCCCTCCAGCACCGCGGTCATTGCTGATGCGGATTCTCAACCCAACGAAGCCACACAGGACGATCTCTTGCTTCAACTGCGCCCATTCGTTTGAAACCTCAGGCGACGCGCAATCGACCCAATGCCCAAAATGCAGCGGTTATGTTAGCCTTCTGAACTACGAAATCCACGAGCGCTGGAACCGCTTCGTCGAAACCTGCGGCAACATCGTCATCCAAAAATCAGGAGCGGTCTCCGGTGCCACCCTGCGCTGCCACCATCTCACCATCTTCGGCACCTTTTCAGGCACCGCAGAATGCTCCGGCGACCTCATCATCCGCAGCAATGGGAAAATCATCGGTGACATCCGCTGCCAAACCCTCCGCGTCGAAAAAAAATCCCGCGTCGAGTTCCTCCATCCAGTGATCGCAAATTCTGCCTCGATCGACGGCAACGTCCGCGGCCAGATCTCTTGCACGGGAACCGTAACCCTCGAAAAAAGAGCCCACCTCCAAGGACTCGTTCGCACTTCTTCCCTCATCGTAAAATCCGGTGCTAAACACACCGGCTCCATCGAAATGATCAATCCATCCGAGTAATCCCCACAGACTCATATCATTTAAGCAGCTCACCCAAACCTACCCGACACATGCCTGCCACCCTCGACCTCAAGGAGGACATCCTCGCTCTCAAGAAAGCCAGAAACGCTGTCATTCTTGCCCACAACTACCAAACGGGCGACATTCAAGACGTAGCCGATTATGTCGGAGACTCACTCGGACTGGCCTACCACGCCAAGGCCACCGATGCGGATGTGATCGTGTTCTGCGGCGTCCATTTCATGGCAGAAACTGCCAAAATTGTGAACCCGAGTAAAATCGTAGTCCTTCCCGACGCCGATGCAGGCTGCTCGCTCGAGCAATCATGCCCCGCCGAGCAACTCAAGGCATTCCTCGATGCCAATGCTGAAAAGAACTACTACGTCATCGCATACATCAATTGCTCTGGCGCAGTGAAGGCACTCTGCGACGTGATTTGCACCTCTGGAAACGCGGTGAAAATCGTCAACCTCGCACCCAAAGATCGCCCGATTCTTTTCGTGCCCGATGAAAACCTCGGCGCTTGGGTGATGGAACAAACGGGCCGTAAAATGGACTTATGGAAGGGCAACTGCTACGTGCACGTGGAGTTTACCCGTGACTCAATCAATCGAATCAAATCGGAATACCCAACCGCGCTCGTGGTCGCACACCCCGAGTGCACTCAAGCCGTCCGCCTGCTCGCCGATGAAGTTTGCTCGACGGAAAAAATGGTCACTTACTGCAAGAACGCTCCGGTCAAGGACATCATCGTCGTCACCGAGAGCGGCATGCTGCACCGCCTGCGTAAGGAGTGCCCCGACAAAAATCTCATCGCGGGTCCTACCGACCGCTGCGCATGCGCGGACTGCCGCTACATGAAAATGAATACCCTCCAAAAACTGCGCGATTGCCTAGACATCCTGCAACCTCGCGTGGAGATGGAGGAATCCATCCGCGCCCGCGCAGAGGCACCCCTCCTTCGGATGTTAGAGCAATCAAAGTAGTGCTCACACTCCCTGCGAATCTACCAACTTTCCAAGAAGTCGCCATCCTGCGAATTTTAAGCAAAGGCCCAATTTAACTCGCATCACAGAGGCTGCCGATCTCCATACAGATTTGAGATTCCCATTTCCCCAAGCTGCTGGTACGATCAATTAATCATGCCCGAAGCTTTACGCTCTGCCATCCGCGACGTCGTTGATTTCCCCAAACCGGGAATCATCTTTAAGGACATCACGCCCATTCTCGCAGATGCAAAGTTGTTCCACCAATCGATCTCCCTCCTCTGCGAAACTGCAGGTGGACACGTCATCGACAAAGTCGTCGGAATCGATGCTCGTGGCTTCATCTTCGCCGCAGCCGTGGCGGATCGTCTCGGCGCCGGCTTTATTCCCATTCGGAAAAAAGGCAAACTTCCATGGAAAACCCGCCAAACCGCTTACTCGCTTGAGTATGGCGAATCCATCGTGGAACTCCACGAGGATGCCATCCGACCCGGCGAATCCATTTTGTTAGTCGATGACCTCCTAGCGACTGGTGGCACCGCCGCCGCGGCCCTTAAACTTCTCGATGAACTAGGCGCCAACGTCGTGGGAATCTCCGTCTTGATCGAACTCGCATTTCTTGAAGGCCGCGCAAAGCTAAAGCCTCATCCCGTACACACCATTTTATCGTATTAGATCCGATCACTCAGATTACGAATCCATCACAAACTCTAGCAGTCCAATTCTCCCCTCACCAATCACCATCCAGCATTTAACGCATCAACCCTCACCACCCACTCATCATGTCTTGGCAATCCTATCAACAACACCTTCTTCGCTACCCTCAACACGGTTTCTCACTCGACCTTTCGCTCATGGGTATCGAAGCCGGACAAATCGCCACCTTACAACCCAGGATTACCAAAGCGTTTTCCGACATGGAGGCACTGGAAGCGGGAGCC
This sequence comes from Akkermansiaceae bacterium, assembly GCA_029866215.1. Classification (GTDB taxonomy): domain Bacteria; phylum Verrucomicrobiota; class Verrucomicrobiia; order Verrucomicrobiales; family Akkermansiaceae; genus Luteolibacter. The sequence goes on along the minus strand of JARWZU010000004.1, from coordinate 19,459 downwards.
ATTGCCAATCCCGACGAAGGACGCATGGTCGGACACTATTGGCTGCGCAACCCAAACCTCGCACCCACCGAGGCTCTGAAACGCGCGATCACCGAGCCTCTCGCCGACCTGAAGCAGTTTGCAAAAAAAATTCACACCGGGGAAATCTCCCCACCCACTGGCGGCCATTTCAAACAAGTACTCCTCATTGGCATCGGCGGCTCAGCGCTCGGTCCACAACTGGTCTCGGAAGCCATCGGCCAAAACGCAAGCCTGCCACTCTACTTTTTTGACAACACTGACCCAGCTGGCATGGATGCAGTCATCGCCAAGCTTGCCACCGTCGGACTCGCAAAAACCCTCACCCTCGTCATCTCAAAATCAGGCGGCACCGCAGAGACGCGGAATGGAATGCTAGAAGCCAAGGCTGCCTATGAATCTGCAGGCCTCGACTTCGGGCGCCACTGCGCCGCCGTCACTGGCGCCGGGTCCAAGCTGGACCTCTACGCCGTGCAGCACCAGTTCATCGCACGATTCCCCATGGAAGACTGGATCGGTGGCCGGACGTCGGTCCTCTCGACCGTTGGCCTCGTCCCAGCCGCACTGCAAGGCCTCGACATCGACTCCCTGCTCGCCGGAGCGGCTGCCATGGATGCTGAAACCCGGAAAAACGATGCCTCTCACAACGCTGCCATGCAGCTCGCCATCGCTTGGTACAGCGCCTCCAACGGCAAGGGCGAAAAGGACATGGTCGTTCTCCCCTACAAGGACTCTCTCGTGCTATTCTCGAAATACCTCCAGCAGCTCGTGATGGAGTCGCTCGGCAAAGCGCGCGATCTCGACGACAACGTCGTCCACCAAGGACTCGCCGTTTATGGCAATAAAGGATCCACCGACCAGCACGCCTACGTCCAACAGCTACGAGACGGCGTGGACAATTTCTTCGTTTCGTTCCTTGAAGTCCGCAAAGGGCGTGCTGGACACAGCATCGAGGTAGAACCAAGCACCACCACTGCGGACTACCTCCAAGGCTTCTTACGAGGAACTCGCAAGGCGCTCCACGAGTCTGGACGCAAGTCGCTCACCATCTCGATCCCCGAGGTTACTCCCTTCCACCTCGGCCTACTCATCGCCCTCTTCGAGCGCGCCGTTTCATTCTACGCGTCACTGGTGAACATCAATGCATACCACCAGCCCGGCGTTGAAGCAGGTAAAAAAGCAGCTGGCACATTTCTCACCACACTTAGCCAAGTTCGAAAGCAACTCAGCAGCGAGGCCCAAACCGCACCAGAAGTCGCGACTGCCATTCAGGCCGATCCCGAGGACGTCTATCACTGCCTCAATCACCTCGCGGCGAATGGCGAGGCACAGGCCACCATCGGCATGACGCCTGCAGATGATCGCTTCAACGTATAGGCACCACCGATAGCGCTGGCCGCTTGTATCCGAAGGGGGTTTCAACGCGCTTCCGCCGGAACCTGAGTTCGACGGGCTGCTTCTCAATCCCATTTTCCACACCAAGTGAAGCAATCCCCAACGCTAGGGGATCATTCCCCTGCCTCAGGGGGAAAATCCCTTGCGCCAGGGGGAAAATCCCTTACGCCAGGGGGAAAATCCCTCACGCCAGGGGGAAAATCCCTTACCCCAGGGGGAAAATCCCTTGGCTTAGGGGGAAGATCCCTTGCCTCTGGGGATGGTTTTTCTGCCGCAAGGGGAATTCCCCCTGAGGCAGGGGATTTATCCCGCGCCGCAGATTTCTCTCCCCCTACGACGCGGGATCTTCCCCCTGGCACAGAAAAAACGCCCCGCGCGTCACCAAAACCTCCCCTTGCCACGCATGGAGTCATCTTACCCGCCTTTTTGTCAATTTCTGACCTCCGATCGCCCCTAAACCACCAAATAAACCGAAAATGAAACGCCAAGCCCACTGCCTGAGCTAGGGAGAAGGGGATTGCATCCCCTTTCATTAGCCAAGATTCGGCTCACCTCACACCAAAGAAAGGGGATGCAATTTCCTCCTCCCCATTCAACCCCGTCACTAACCTATTAGTTTGAACAGTGAGTCGATTTCAGACAACTGACAAACCTCTACAAGTTCTTCGCCACGATTCTTCAATAACCAGTTAACACCTTTCTGGGCTCAGGCCTCAGACTAACGCGGTTCCAACGCTTCGGGCTTGCCCTCATAGAGATTGTGAATGTAGAGGATCAACAACCCGAAGAAGACGGAAGTGACGATCAGCACCGTGCTCGTCAATCCCTCAGCGGAAAAAGATAAGCGGATTAGGATCGTAGAAATGATAAAGCCGGAATTGCGGATGACTTTGTGGAATTCCCGTGTCAGGAAAAATGAGGACAGTAGAAGGATGACGTCGACAATGATGAGGATGCCGAAAAACTGGTCGAAAAAGACGCTGTTGATGTTGCTAAATGAGGTGGCGATTTTTGCTGCAGGATTCAAGGTGCCCAAGGTCCAGACGGTGAGGGTGTAAACGGCCACGACAAACAGGAGAGGAATCAAACAAACAGCGATCCATTTTTTAAAGCGGATGAACTTGAGGAGGTTGGCCCCCAAGTCCCCTTCGGCGGTTTTGAGCATGTTGGTTTTTCTAGCTTCCACGGTAAAGAGATAGAGAAGATAGAAAAGTACGAGCGAGGTGATAATGTCATAGGTGAAGGTCAGGTCACCCTTGATATCAAACCAATTTGCGGAGATTTCTAGACTGGCCAGATCCTTAAACGAACGGCGGATGATGATGAGAGAGATAATCTCGTACTGTTTACGGATGTAGGTCGTGATGGAACGCGGCAGATAATAGACCAACAGATAAACCTCATAAATGAGGATGAAGGAAAAAGGGGTGTAGGCCGCCGCAATCGGATTCCGCAAAAGCTCCGCATGCTCCCCGATGGCGATGAATCCAAGATCGGCCATCCAAACCAACAACAGATGAACCAGAAACCCGACTAGAGCCAGGCTGAGAATGATTCTCTCCACCATTTCCCGCGTGACGTCGGAAAAGAAGCTTCGGTCAAAAAAGTCGAGAATAGTGCGGCGGTTCATAATGCTTTGGCGGTACGAAACCAGGGTTCAGTCACTTCTAAGAATTTGCCTTCTGCTGGAGACCCCTGGAATGCCTTGTCTCTGAGCGGACTGTAGAGCCAGATCTGACGTTTGTCACCACCCTTGCTCATGAGTAAGGTTGAGCGATCAACTGGGCGGGATTCCAACCCGTCACATTTTGTAGTGAAATGGTGCGCGCGACAGGACTCGAACCTGAACAGGGTTGCCCCCACTAGAACCTGAATCTAGCGCGTCTACCAATTCCGCCACGCGCGCACATCTTAATTGGGTAGGAGGAAAAACCATCATGCGGCATCTCAGAATGCAACTCTGTTTTCCGAAAGTTTCGCAAATCCCCCTACCCCCCACCCGCCGATTCCCGAATCGCGGCGGTTTTCGGCGTTGCCAAAACCACCCGGGCTCAAGCATCTTGTGGCATGCAGAATGCAACACCTTTGATTCTCGTCCTCATTCTCGGCCTCTCCTCAGTCATTCTGTCGGTGCAATCGCCCAAGTCGGCGCTCGCGACCTCAAGGCCATCCGCCGAGGAAACCCAAAAGCCGCCCGCCTCCGAGCCGCCCGCAACTGCCCAAGCAGCGGCCCCCGCTCCCGTCACTCCGCAACCGTGGCCCCATGAGGCATCCGACATCCCTGCTGACCCAGGTGCTACTTTCGGGGCTTTGGAAAACGGCCTCCGCTACATCGTCTATCCAAACGCCGAGCCGCCCAAGCGGGTCTCCCTGCGGCTTCACATCACCTCGGGTTCATTGATGGAGGCAGAAGACCAGCGCGGTCTCGCTCATTTCCTCGAACACATGGTTTTCAACGGCTCAAAGCAATACGCCCCCGAAGACTTGGTGCCGAAAATGCAACGACTCGGGATCGCATTTGGCGCTCATTTGAATGCCTACACGTCGTTTGACGAGACCGTTTACATGCTCGATCTGCCCGACCTCTCCGAGGAAACTTTGAAACTTGGCTTCACGGTGATGCGGGATTTTGCCGATGGTGCACTGCTCTCGACCGAAGAAATCGACAGAGAACGCGGCGTGATTCTATCGGAAAAAATCAGCCGTGACTCGGTGAGCAATCGCCTCATGGAGCAACAATTTACAACGCTTCTACCGGATTCCCTCATCAGTAAACGATTACCGATCGGGTTGGAAAAGGTGATCCAATCCGCGCCCCGCGAGCGATTCACCGATCTCTACACCCGCTACTACACCCCTAGCAGAATGACCTTCGTGGTCGTGGGCGACATCGAACCGAAGGACGTCCAAAGCCGCATCAAGAGCGCCTTCGCCTCCATGGTCAATCCACCCGCACCCGGCAAAAATCCGGATCTCGGCACCATCAAGCCATTGGAGGGAATTGAAACCGCAATCTTCGCCGACAAAGAAGTCAGCTCGACCGATGTCTCTCTGGTGGTGGTGAAGCCTTACACTCAAAAACCCGACACTGCCGCGAAACGCGCGGAGGACCTCACCCTCCAGATCGCGCACTCGATCATGAGTCGTCGCTTCGAGCGCTTATCGAAAATCGCAGGCTCCGCAGTGGCTTCTGGCACTGCTTCTAATAGCGTTCTTTTTAATCACTGCGCAATTGGCTCGATCGATATCACGGCGGCAGACGACCGCTGGCAGGAAGTGGTCCCCATCCTCGAGCAGCAGTTCCGCGCCGCAGTGACCTATGGTTTTAGCGAAGCGGAACTGGCCGAAGCCAAGGCGAACCTCCTCAACGCCTACGAGCAACAGGTCAAACAGAAGGACAGCCGGAAATCAGAAAACATCGCCACCGCCTTGGCCAAGTCGATCAACGACCAGTCGGTCTTCTCGGACCCAGCAACCGATCTTGGCCTCGCACAAAAAGCACTGGATGGGATCGATCCCGAGGTTTGCCACCAAGCGTTCTTGAAGTTCTGGGATGCAACCGGTCACCACTTAATTCTAACCACCAAAGAGCCATCCGAAAATGCCAAGCAAGACCTCGCGGCGCTTTTTGAAGACTCACGCGACAAGTCGGTTGAAGCACCTGCTCAGCGTGCCACCCAACCATTCGGCTACACCGATTTCGGCGTGGCTGGCACCATCGCGAGCACGAAGGAAGTCAAGGACCTTGGAATCACCCAACGAGTGCTTTCGAACCAAGTCCGCATCAACCTCAAACAAACCGACTTCGAAAAAGGCGTGATTCGCCTCGTCGCCCGCATCGGCTCAGGAAAACTTACCCAGCCCAAGGGGATGCCCATGCTCGATACCTTTGCCACCTCGATTTTCGAAGGTGGCGGGCTCGGCAAACACAGCAATGACGAACTCCAACAAATCCTAGCAGGAAAAAATGTCGGCTCCACTCTCGTCATTGGCGATGACGCCTTCACGCTTGTCGGCAAGACGACCCCAGCAGATTTCACCCTCCAGGCCCAACTGATGTGTGCCACTCTAATCGATCCCGGCTATCGCGAAGAAGCGCTGTGGCAGTTCCAAAAGGCGGTGCCGATGATGTACCAACAACTCAAATACACTCCCGCTGGCCCCAACCAAGAAATGGAAGCGTGGCTCAACGGTGGCGACTCGCGCTTCACGATCGCACCAGTGAAAACTCTGACTTCATACACCGTCAATGATGTTAAAAACTGGCTCACTCCTGAGCTCACCAAAGGATATCTTGAACTGAGCGTCGTTGGCGATTTCGATTCGGAAAAAATCCTTTCTGACTTGTTAGCCACCTTCGGAGCCCTCGCCACCCGAGCTCAAAGCAACCCAGAGCGCCAGGACGCCCGCAAGATCCAATTCCCGAACGCACCCGAAGAAAAAACCTTCACCTACGAATCCAAAGTACCACAAGGCATCGCCACCACGATTTGGAAGACAGCTGGCATTCGTGGCAACCAAAAGGAATTCCGCCGCCTCAACATTCTTGGAGAAATTTACGGTGACCGCCTTCGCGAAGAAATCCGTGAAAAGCTTGGTGCATCCTACAGTCCGAACGCGGGTGCCTCTGGCTCAGACGCATATGATAACGTCGGCTACATCATCGGCCAGAGCGTCGGCAAGCCAGAAGACCTCGAAAAACTCCTAAGCACTATGCGGAGGCTCGCCGACAACCTCGCCCGTCAAGGTGCCACTGCCGACGAACTCGACCGTGCCCTCAAACCCACCCTCAACCAGATCACCAAATCCCTCCGTGACAATTCCTACTGGATCACCACCGTCATGAGCCAATCCCAAGAAGATCCAACGCGACTCGACCTCGCACGCACCCGCGATGCCGATTACCACTCGATCACGCTGGAGGAAATCAACAAGCTGGCTGCAAAATATCTTTCTGCTAGAAATGCATTGCTGATCTCGATCAAGCCAAGCAATCCCTAATTCTAGCCGATTCGAATGGAATCCTTGACGCTACGGCCTTTGACAGCTGCGGACCTTGAGGACGCCAGTAAGTTACTCAGCTTCCTGAATCCAGAGACACCGCTTCAGACGATTGTCGAGCGCCTTCAGACGATTCTAACCAACCATAACCACTACCGGATCATTGGCGCTTTCATCGGAGAAACTCTCGTGGGCGTGGCCAGCGCATGGGTTGCCACCAAGATTTGGTGCGGGCTCTATCTTGAAATTGACAATCTCGTGGTCGCGCCCACCCACCGGTCGATGGGCGTTGGCAGCCTCTTGATTCAGTGGCTCGAAGCCCTCGCCGCAAAGGAAGGCTGCAACACGGTGGTGCTGGACAGCTACACCGAAAATCGCGCATCCCACCGCCTCTATCATCGCCTTGGTTTTGAAATCTGGGGATTCCATTTCGTGAAACCCATCGGCGATTGGAAAGGTACTCCTTGAGGAAGCTGAAGACGCGCCAAACCACGATTTGTGCTTTTCCAAGTTGCGGAAATCCGGGGAACCCTTAACCTACGAGGTCCACAGGCCATACACTTTTCGCCAAAATCCAAACTGAATATACCCATCGACGACCATGAAGTTAGAGACCCAATGCCTCCACGCCGGCTACTCCTCGGATCCAACCACCCACGCCTGTGCCGTTCCAGTTTACCGGACTGCATCGTTCGTATTCGACAGCACGGAACACGCCGCGAACCTCTTTGCCTTGCGTGAACTTGGCAACATTTACACGCGCTTGATGAACCCGACTCACGACGTGCTCGAACAACGGGTGGCCGCATTAGAAGGTGGCGCCGCAGGACTTGCTGTCGCCTCTGGTACCTCCGCAGTTTTTTACTCGATCATCAACCTCGCCAAAGCAGGCGACAACATCGTCTCCGCCCGCAACCTGTATGGCGGCACCTACACTCAATTCAAAGACATCCTGCCCGCGCTTGGAATCGAGGTACGCTTTGTCGATTCAAACAACCCCGAAAATTTCGCGGCAGCAGCCGACTCCAAGACCCGCGCATTCTTCTGCGAATCGGTTTCGAATCCTGCATTAGAAATTTCTGACATCGAGGCCATCGCCGCTGCCGCTCATGCCATCGGCCTGCCACTCATCGTGGACTCGACGTTTTCCACCCCCTATCTCACGAAGCCCATCGCCTTCGGCGCGGACATCGTCGTCCACTCGCTCACCAAGTGGCTTGGCGGTCATGGCGCGGCCATCGGCGGAATCGTAATCGACTCAGGAAAATTCAACTGGGCAGCCGGCAAGCACCCACTCTTCGACCAGCCCGATTCGTCTTACCATGGTCTACGCTGGGGTCACGACCTTCCAGCCCCGCTCGCCCCACTTGCTTACATCCTCCGCATGCGCACCGGACCGCTCCGCAACCTCGGCGCTTGCCTCTCGCCCGACAACGCATGGATCGCGCTGCAAGGCATCGAAACCCTACCGCTACGCATGGAGCGCCACTGCGAAAATGCACTGGCCGCTGCCAAACACCTCCAGCAACACCCCGCCGTCGAGTGGGTGCGCTTCCCCGGCCTAACTGGTGACTCCCAAGCCGATCTCAACGCGAAATACCTCCACGGCAAGGGCGGCTCGATGGTGGTATTCGGCATCAAAGGCGGTGCCACGGCCGGCACGAAATTCATCGACTCCCTCAAGCTATTCAAACACCTCGCCAACGTCGGCGATGCCAAATCACTCGCAATCCACCCGGCATCCACCACGCACTCGCAACTCAACGAGGCCCAACAACTCTCAGCTGGAATCCCACCGGAGCTGATCCGCCTCTCGATCGGCATCGAGCACATCGACGACATTCTCGCCGACCTCGATCAAGCATTGGCTAACTCGTAAATCCGGCAAAGCGTTTGCCACGCCCGCTGCACCTCGGGGGGATCTTGCAGCCTCGACAAACCCCTCGGTCTCCGCTAAACATGGGACGGTTTTTTCGCTACCCCAACCATGGACACTGGATTCAAAGACTATTACGCCACACTCGGTGTTTCGCGCGATGCAAGTGCCGCCGAGATCAAGAAGGCATTCCGCAAGCTCGCGCGGAAATATCACCCAGATGTCGCCAAGGATAAAAAATCGGCAGAAGCCAAATTCAAAGAGATCAACGAAGCCAACGAAGTCCTGAGCGATCCGGAAAAAAGGCAGAGATACGACGACCTCGGGGAAAACTGGCAGGGCCACGGAATGCCCCCACACGCGCAAGGACGCAACGCAAACGGCACATCAGGCCAATCCTTCAATTTCAGCGGTACGGGCTTCAGCGATTTCTTTGAACAATTTTTTAGCGGCGGCGAAGGTCGTGGATTTTCAAACACCGATCCCTGGGGCGCCAACTCTCCCCCACCGAACACGCGCGGCAACGACATCCAGGGCGACATTCTCGTCACGCTCGAGGAGGTGATGCACGGGGACACCCGCCCGATCTCTCTTCAAATCACCAATCCCAAAACGGGAAAGGCCGAGAAACATTCATTTCACGTCCGCATCCCGGTCGGGGTGATCCACGGCAAGCGCATCCGCGTCTCAGGCCAAGGCGAACCCGGCACCGGCAACGCAGGCCCTGGCGATCTCTACCTCCGAGTCCGCCACGCCGCCCACCCGTTTTTCCACACTGAGGGATCCGATCTTTTCTATGAGCTGAACCTCGCCCCATGGGAGGCAGTGCTTGGCGCCGAAGTGACCGTGCCAACCCTCGATGGGCCAATCAAATTGCGAGTCCCCGCCAGAAGCGAATCCGACCAACAACTCCGCGTGCGCAACCGCGGCCTGCCCAAGGGAAAAGGCACAGACCGCGGTGATTTCTTCGCCACCATCACCATCCACCTACCGAAGGAATCCACCGACGAGGAACTGGCACTTTGGGAGCAACTCCGAGAAATCTCCAGCTTCAGCCCCCGGCCGACCTCGCCTTAGCCAAGACTTCCCGCCGGACTTGCAAGTTCATTGGACCGCCCCGACCGCACAGGGAATCCCGCTTGCCCCCCCACACGGCCCGCTCTACAGTTTTTGCATCAATGTTGGATCGGATCGTAAAAACCTCGTGCCTGCCCATGGGTCGATTGGCTGGCCTCCTCGTCCTGTTCGCTGCTGGATCGGTTCTGGCCCAAACGCCCGCACCCACCCCACCCGCGCAGTTCGACCCCTCGGACGTCTATTTCCAAGGCTACCTCGCAATTCGCGCAGCGGAAAAACTCGAGGCAAGCGAGGACTACGCAGGTGCTGCGGAGAAATTCCAAAGCGCACGCAAGATGCTCGACACCATCAAGCGCTACTACCCCGACTGGAAGCCTGAGATGGTCGCTGGCCGCAGTTCGAAAAATGCTGAAGCCATCGAAAAAATCCGCACCAAGGCCGATGAGCAACGCCGCAAAAGCCGCAGCGTCGTGGCCGAACTCGAGGGTGGCACCAAACGCTCCGGAACCCCAGCGGATCCTGCAGACCCCTCGCTTTCCCCGACCCCCGGGATCCTCGAAGTCGATCCCATCGCCAGCCGAAAACTCTCAGAAGCGGAAGCTGAGGTGAATCGACTTCGCGCCCTCCAATCATCCAGCGAAGACCCCTCTCGCGATGCCTCCCGCGTGCGCGACCTCACGCGCCAGCGCGATGCCATTCAAGCACAGCTCCGCGCGGCAGAGGCAAACGTCCAGTCCCTTCGCGCACGACTGGCCACCCGCCCGATGGAGCATGAAATGAAGTCCCTCGCCCAACGGATTTCCGGGCTCGAACAAGAACGCGAGGCGATGAATCTCGCCCTCACTCAGAGCCGCAGCTCTCATACCGAGGCACTCGCCCGCAACGCCATCCTCGAGGCGGACCTCAAGGTGATGCAGCAGAAGTATGCGAACCTCGACCGCGACCTGAAAGCCGAGCGAAACGTCGCCAACTCGGTGGTCGCTGGCCAACGAACCCAACTCCAAGCCCTCGAGAAGGACCTCGCAAACAAGTCCAGAGAACTCGACAAGGCCAACGAGAAAATCAGCGGCTTAATGAACGAACTGCAAGAGACCCACGATGCCTTCGCCCAACTCCGCACGGAGCGTGATTCACTCCTCCTTGAAAAGGACCAATTGAGCGCGATGCTCAAACTCAACCAAGACGGTCGAATCCAAGACCTCGTCCAGCAAAACATCGGCCTCGCCAAGAGCCTCCGCGAAGCAAACGAGAAGGTCGACCGCCTCAACCTCGACAACAATGCCACCAAGGACGACATCACCAGCGCGATGAGAGACCTCGCCATCGCCAAGGCTAGGATCAACAAACTCCAACTAGAAAAACGCGAGCAAGACACCCGCATCGAGGAAATGGAGTCTCGCCTCAAGGGTGAAGAGGCCGCCCTCGTCGATGGTAAAACTTCAACGGATCCGGCCGAGGTCGCCATGCTGCGCGACATCATCCAACGCCAACTCCGTGTGCAAGATCGCCGCCGCCAAGCGCGAGATTTACTCGTCGAGGCAGTCAAAGACATGGGCGCCAAAGATGAGCGGGTCGGTGAGGCGATGCAACTCTTCGAGGGTGAGGAGGTCCAATTGACCCCCGACGAGCAGCGCCTACTTGCCGATAAAAATGTGGACGGTGAATTCGTTTCACCCTTCGCGAAAGACCGAACCACCGTCAACCGCAACACCGACGAGCTGAACCACGACATCGCGGTGTTCGAGCGCACCGCCGAAAAATCCTTTGCCGCAGGACGCCTACTTCCCACCCGTGAACTCTTCCAAATGATCGTGGAAAAACATCCGGGCCACGTCCCCTCGATCTGCAAACTCGGCGTCGTCCAACTCCGCCTCAAGGATCCCGTCGCTGCCGCCGACCTCTTCCGCCGCGCTGTCGAACTCGATGCTGAAAACCCCTACGCCCACCGCATGCTTGGCTTCGCTCAAATGAGTCAAGGACGCCTAACCGATGCAGTGCGTAATATCAGAAAAGCCGTTCAACTTGCACCGGAAGATGCCAAAAACCAATTATTGCTCGGCATCATCGAGAACCGCCTCGGCCACACCCGTGAGGCAGAGTCATGCTACAAGGCAGCCATTTTTGCAGATCCCACCCCGAGCGAGCCCTACTACAATCTTGCCCTGCTCTACTCGAAAGACAAACGCCTCGATGCTGCACGGGACTTCTACCACCAAGCACTCGAACACGGTGCGATCCCCGACCCCAAGCTCGAACAACGCCTCGCCACCCCGTGAAACGCAACCGCCTCATCGCACTCTTGCCATGCTTGATGTTAGGCTCCTGCGCCAAGGATGCCCCGTCCAAGGAATCCTCCACCTCCCCCGCCCCAGCAGCCCACAGGACGCTCAGCGAACGTCTGAGCGAAAGCAACGGCTACAAGCAAGACGCTACCGGCAACTGGAAACCCCAAACCGACCGTCGAAGCTCGTTCGAAACCCAAGACAAATCCCAATTCGCCTCGAAGTCTTATCAAAAGTCAGCGTACAAAACGGACGACTACGCCAAAACCTCGTGGTGGGGCAACAAGTCATACGATCGCAAATCCTACACGGGAAAAACCGATGGCTCACGCTTTAAGGAAGCCTCGAAATTTCAGCACCAAGACGCTCAAGAAGCCGCCCGCAATACCGACCTCTCCAAACCCTTCGAGACCTCGGACTACGCAACCCAAGCCGCCGGTGAAATGGGAAAAAACCCAGTCAAGACAACTTCTAACAGCATCGTCGACAAACGCCGCAAGGTGTTCATCCAGCCCCGCATCATCGACTGGAACGAACAACGCCGCCTCAGCCTTGAGCAGTCGAAGAGCCTTCTGGGCCGCTGACCACGACTTCCTCGCCTACCAGCACGAGTGAGTCTAGCAGAAGTTTCTTGAGGGTTTCCCAGCGCCATGGCCGACCTTCGAGAAAGAACGTCTGCGACACGGACAAACGGATCTGCGCATAACGATCCGCAGGGAATGCATTGAGGAGTAGAGCTGCTAGAGGTGCTGGCGCAACCCCACTGACCTGCCGAACATCGAGATCCGCCGCAACCAAACGCGCACGCCACGCTAACGCAAATTTCTCGGCCAACTCCCCACCCACCGGCGTTTCCAACAAGATAAGCCCATCGGTCGTGGGATCGGCATGAATCATCACGTGCAACAAGGCGGGGTATCGCCGCAGGTCTTCAGCGATCCGTTGGTTCAATGCCGCCCGATAAGGCCGTTCATGACGATCCGCCACCTTCACGCGAGTCGCTTCGGGAAGCTTCATGGCAAATCGACTCCAGCGAGCATCGCCCTCCACGCCTAGGTCGATCAATAACCTCGTGACATCACCATGAACCAATGGCGTCCGAAACCGCATCGCAAAGCCCTGTGCCAAATTCAATGAACCAGGCTCCCAGCCCTCCGTCGAGTTCACCACATCCTCAGACCCACGGAAAATTTCGCGGTAAGCCTCCGGCACCGCACAGGTCGCATAGTCACAGCTGAAAAGAAAAGCAGTCATCGGATTGGGAGAATGAACGTGAATGCGATTGTTCGCACGATTCTCACTGAGCGCAATCCCGCATCGCAAAAGAAAAGCGAGCCATGCGTGATACCCTGCATGAGAGCGCCCGATCAGCGGGTTTGACGATTTTGTCTGGAAATCACCAAGGTCGCCACCACCCCGCAACCGATAATGATCAGCGCCAACATCAGCCCGCAATAGCGCTGGGTGCTTACCTCATTGGCTCGCTCTTTCTGTTCGTCCATCGACTTTTCCGCAACCTGACCGATGAATGGAATCGGCTTTCGCAAGGAATGGAAAACCATTCTTCGCTCCTTGTCCCGATAGTCATTGCGGAACGTCTCAGCCTCACGGACTAACAAATCGATCCGCTCGTTCACGAAGAACTCCGACGCTGGCTTCGCCTTTGGCTCATGCTCCGGCCAAACCTTGATCGTCTCCACCTCGATCCGAGTCCCAGACATCGCAATCCGCCGGATTCGCGAAATCAACTCCTCAGCCTCACCCGCCGAAGACGCACCGGCAGCCAACAAGCGCCGGAGCCCCTCCTTCACCAAGTCGAACCGTTCGGCTTCCTCCGCACCTAACGAGTCTTCGTGCAATCGCACCCGATCGACGTTGCGCTGAAGCCTCAAGCGCTCGATCTCGAATGGGTTGCGCGTCGCCTGCGCAATGATCATCGCCTCGTAGGCATAGCGCAGTGGCATGATCGCCGCCGGAACCGGAATCCCCCCTCGGTCGCGCACGCCACTCGCATTCACAAACAATCCGTGGTTCATCTCCTTGTACGGCACCAGCGCACCCGCCAACAACATTTGTGGCACGAGCAACAACGGCACAGCGGTTAGAGCCGCACGCTCACTGCTCACTACCGATGAAACAACGAGCGCCATCGCGGTGCCCGTCCAAGCGGTTAGAGTCATCCAGAGCCACAAGGGCCACAGTGTCCCACGAATCTCCAAGAAATAATTCCCGACGATCAGATAGACAAGACACTGGACCGCTGCGACCAACCCCAAGGCCGACATCTTGGCAATAATGTAAGAACTTGCGCCAGGCTGACAATTTCTCTCCCTCCGCAAGATCGGACGATCCCGCAGCACCTCGGTCGCCGAGTTGGTTAGACCTAAAAACATCGCCACCGTCGCACTCAGGAACAAGTACGCGGGAATGTGAAGCGCCGTGGAAAACTGATAGGGACCTTCCGCCGAGGACCGCAGGGTGATCGCGATGAGCGCCGCTAACAACGGAGCCTCCAAACATGAACTGTAGAAGGTGCCACGGTTCCTCAGCTTGGACACAAATGATCGCAGGAAATGCGTGCCAAACACAGCGAACACTGCCCGCAAGCGCCGAGTGGGTTTCGGCGGCACTGGCAAATGACCGCTGACCCCTCCTTCCTCTTCGATCGCTGTCGGGCCACTCACGGTCTGCAGCGACTGCATGAGATCGACACTCTCAAAGCGCTCTTGCCAAAACGATGGCGGAAATCGCCGCGCAGCTCCGGTGTTCGAACCACCACCGATGGCACTCAACGGTGTCTCTAACACATCAAAAACGAAATCGGCGCCCAACGGAGATTTGGCCATGACCGCCGGATGCGAAATCGCTAACTCTTCGCAGGCGTCGCGGAAATATCCGACCATCCCCGCAGGTGTGCCAAAGTACGCCAGCCGCCCGCCACTATCGAGCAAGAGCACCTTGTCGAACAATCGCAACACCGGGGCACCTGGGCGATGCAGCGTCGCAATCACGATTTTCTCGCGCGCCAACGATCGCAAAGTTTCCGCGACGTGCTCGGAGTCCTTCGAGGACAGCCCGGAGATCGGCTCATCAAACAAGAAAACCTCCGCACGACTGCCCAAGTCTACACCGAGATTGAGTCGGCTGCGTTCGCCACCCGACAGTGTCTTTTCCCCAGGCGCTCCCACCCGCCGCCGCGCGATCGACTGCAATCCAAGCTCGGCCAACATGCTATCCACCCGCCGCTCGTGCTCTGCCAACGACAGCGCCGGCCGCCGAATGGTCACCGCATGCCGCAAGTGCTCGCGCACCGTGAGTTGAGGATTCAACGCTTCTTCCTGCGGCATGTGTGCGATGAACGGCACGAGCTGCTCACGGCGATCGTACAAATGAATGCCGTTCAACCTCACCTTGCCGCGCGTCGGTTCACGCTGACCTGATAGAACCCTGAGTAAGGTGCTTTTACCGCTGCCACTCGGACCAATGATGCAGAGCATCTCGCCACGCTTCACCTCGAAACTCACATGGTCCAAGGCCCGCGCGTCCGGACCGAAGTCGTGAATCAAATCCTGCACGTGAAGCGACTCGATCAAGGTCCGCTCTTCATCCAGAAACCCCTCACCAAATCGACAACGAACCGACTGACTGCCCGACAAGCGAATCAGCGATCCATCGTGCAGGGTGGCCGATTGCCGGACCACCATGCCATCCACGAGAATGGTCCCGTGGCTTTCACGGACCTCAAGTTCGCCCTCCGCCCGCTCGGCGTCGTAGCGTATGAACAACACCGCCTTGGGTGCCAGCTTGGGACCTAACAGTAAATCCCCCGGCGATAATGAGGATGCATCATTAGAAACGAGGTACTCTTGGCGATCGCCCGCCAAGCGGAAACGCCTGCCCGACTGCGTTGCCTTGCGGCGAAGTTCGTTGATGGAAAGACTGAAGCCTGAGATATCGCCAAGCCGCTCGTGATTGCGGCAAATGACCGAGTCCCCTTTTTTCAACGGCCCACGACTGCCCGCATGCAGCTCGGTGTCGCGCAAGGCATCGACCACCGCATGCAGCCCGAAGCTCACGCGCAATCCACTCAACCGCCCGCGTGTCCTTTCCGCGGTGATTCCATTCGAACCCGATTCGAGGTAAATCGCCGGGCGGTTTCCGGTGCGTTTCACGTCGAGGAAGAACATCAAATCCTCGTGGCTCAAGGTCCATCCCGGCACCACCAAAGGCTGACGCTCACGCATCCGCAAAAACGATCCGGTCTCTACCGATCTACCACGAATCCACAGCGCCGAGTTCCCGGTGTTTCTCACCAAGATCAAATCCCCAGCTCGGTAAACCCGAAATTCGTAATCACTCGCCGCCGGAGGCAGGATGACATCGGCATCATCCTTGCCGAAAACCAACCGCTCAAATGGCAGTTCTTCAGTACCCGCAGGCTCCTCGGAATCCCCCCGCATTTCTCGCAAAATCGCCGAGCCGTAATCCGGACGGCCCAAGCGACGCATGAAAACCTCGAAGCTAGTTCGGTTGCGCTCGGAGCGACCCGCTGCATCCACCAAGGTGAACAACTGCAAGCCGAGCGCCAGTTTCCCGACGTCGTCAAAACTATCCTTCAGCTCAACGGCCAAGGCCTGCAACGGATGCGGATTGCGCACCGCCCGCTCCATCCGCCTCGCCAGCCAACCATGATCGACCTCGGGGAACGCACTCCGCAACATGTCGAGGATGAGATCCGCCTCCAACGAGCTTAGATTGTCATCCGCCGTCGCAAACGCCGCGAACGCATCGACCAACACGCCGACGTGCGCATCCGTTCCTGGCCGCAATGCACGCAGGCGCCCCACCCCGGGAATGGCACGCAGCCAGCCCAGCACCCGCAACCGCCACTGGGGCCATTGGGATGAGTCTTTAGGTGTCGGAACAAGGTCCACTTGCGCTGTCATCGCATATCCAAGCACCACCCGCAAGACTCTCGCAAAAAAGGGGTTTGCTTTTTACCCTCTTGGGCTATCGTCCGGTGACCTAGACCTGACAGCGCAGCAAAATTTCACCAACTGCAAATCACTCGACTGGGACTTCTTTCTCGAACCATGTCCGACTCACCGAACGCAACACCACCCTCAAACTCCCCAAAACGCAACTCGGGCGATGCCAACGGCTTCAACTGGAAGCTGCTTTTTCTGCTGGGAATCGCCACGCTGATCCTTGGAGTTGCATTCTTCAGCCAGATCACCAACAAGGCCGTCAAGTCGGTCACCTACTCGCAGTTCCGCCAACTTTGGGACCAAGGACGCGTGGTCATCAATGACCCAAAACTCCCGCTCAAGGTGATCACTACGGATACGTCCTACGATGCCACCATCACCGGCTGGATCACCCCCGAGCTCCCCACGCCTAACACCTCTGCCCCGAAAAAGAATTTCAGCGTGCGGGTGAATTTCGCCCTCCAGCGAGATGAAATCAACGATCTTCTCGGCAGCCAAATCCGCGTCCAGCAAGCCGATGCATCGTCCCCATTGCCTCTCGAAGGCGACTCGGAGACGCTGTTGCTCGCCGACCTCCGCAAGCTCGTGGCCCTGAAAATGGTCGACCTCGAGGACCCCACGAACCCGCTCCGCGTGCTGACCTCCGCCGGCTCGGATGACGCCGTGATCGTCGGTTCCCAATTCACCGCCGCCGCTCCGACCCCGATCCTCGATGCCCAAGGCAAGCCCGCCACCGCCGTGGCCTTCAGCGTGCCCGTTTCCGCCGCGATCCAAAGCGAAGACCTCAGCAAGCTGCTCAAGGACAAGGCGACCTACGAGCGCAGCAAGGATTACCTCGGCAATGCACTCTTCACCTTCCTCCCCTTCCTGCTCGTGATCGGGATTCTCTTCTTCCTGTTCCGCCAACAAATGAAATCCGCCGGCCGTGGCGCGATGTCCTTCGGAAAAAGTAAGGCCCGCCTCCTCACGATGGACCGCAACAAGGTGACCTTCAAGGATGTCGCCGGTATCCAAGAGGCGAAAGAGGAGTTGTTCGAAATTGTCGATTTCCTCAGAGACCCCCGCAAGTTCCAGAAACTCGGCGGCTCGATCCCGAAGGGCGTGCTGATGGTCGGCTCACCCGGTACCGGCAAGACCCTGCTCGCTCGCGCAATCGCCGGAGAAGCAGACGTGCCGTTTTTCTCCATCTCGGGCTCGGACTTCGTCGAAATGTTCGTGGGCGTCGGCGCTTCTCGCGTTCGCGATATGTTCGAACAAGGCCGCAAAAACGCACCTTGCCTCATTTTCATCGATGAAATCGACGCCGTCGGACGCCACCGTGGTCACGGCATGGGCGGCGGCCACGACGAGCGCGAACAAACGCTCAACCAACTCCTCGTGGAAATGGACGGATTCGACACGCAAGAAGGCGTGATCATCATCGCCGCGACCAACCGCCCCGATGTACTCGACCCCGCGCTGCTCCGCCCGGGCCGCTTCGACCGCCAAGTGACGATCTCCCTGCCCGACGTCAATGGCCGCGAGGAAATCCTCCGCGTCCATGTGAAGAAAATCAAACTGGCCGCCGGGGTGGACCTCTCGAAGATCGCCCGCGGAACTCCAGGCTTCTCCGGTGCCGAACTCGCGAACCTCATCAATGAGTCCGCCCTGCTCGCCGCACGACGCGGACTCACCGCCGTCACGCTCGACGAGATGGAAGAGGCTCGTGACAAAGTCCGCTGGGGCCGCGAACGCCGCAGCCTCGCCATGTCGGAGGAGGAAAAAACAGGCACCGCATGGCACGAAGCTGGCCATGCCTACATCAACATGGTCATCCCCCACACCAATCCTCTCCACAAGGTCACCATCATCCCTCGCGGCCCATATCTCGGCGCGACGATGTATTTGCCCGACGGCGATAAGTATTCGACCCAGAAAAAAGAGGCTCTCGCAAATCTCATCGTCACCATGGGCGGCCGCATCGCCGAGGGCTTCCACAGCGACGATGTCTCAAACGGTGCCTCCGGCGACATCCGCCAGGCAACTGCGCTCGCCCGCCACATGGTCTGCGAATGGGGCATGAGTGACAAACTCGGCATGGTGGAATACGGCGAGGGCGACGGACCTGTCTTCCTCGGACGCGGCGACATGGGCGGCCGACGCGCCAATTACAGCGGTCACACCGCCCAAGCCATCGACGAGGAAATCAAGCGCTTCATCGACGAAGCCTACGCCACCGCCACCCAGATCCTCACCGAGAACCGCGACAAGGTGGAGCTCATCGCCAAGGCGCTGCTCGAGTACGAAACACTCGATGCAAGCCATCTCCGCGACCTGATCGAAACCGGTGAAATGCGTGACCCACCGTCCGCGCCCAAGCCACCCCCAGTGCCAGACGAGCTGAAGAAAAAGCCCGTCCCCAAAGCCGTGGAGGAGGACCGCCCAGAAGGCCCCGGCCCGATCCCAGGCGCCATCGGCGCACCCGCTTAAGCGATCATCGTCGCAGCCGGCGAGATGATTCTCAACCTGTTTCATGTGCGACTCGTTGATTATCAATCTACGTGTGGCAGTGACCTTGGTTGGTTGGTAAGTTTGTAGTGCAGGGCGCTGCCTTCTCCGGGAGCCTTTACATGCCTCCTGCACCGGGGGTCCGTCCCGTTGTGCACGGGTGCCCGTACATCGTGCACGGGCAATTTTACATCGTGCACAAGTGCCCGTACATCGTGCACGGGCAATTTTACATCGCGCACAAGCACCCGAACATGATGTTCGGGCAACTTTACATCGCGCACAAGCACCCGAACATGATGTTCGGGCAACTTTACATCGCGCACAAGCCGCCG
>JARWZU010000033.1 GCA_029866215.1 Akkermansiaceae bacterium | reverse complement strand
GGGTCGGCACTTTTGCATTGAAGTTTGCATCCTTGAATAGTGTGACCACGAACTCTACCTTGGGAACAGTCCACTCCGACACCAGCTCCCTTGGTGCGCCAACGACAGTGGCCAACGGAACGATCGATCTTGGAAATAATGGCAACAACAAGCGGGCAAGCCTAATCTACACCGGCACAGGCGAAACCACCGACCGGGTGATTAACTTCAGTGGTCAAGTGGCATCCCACAAAATTGATCAGTCTGGCACAGGTCTTCTCAAATTCGTTAGCCCGTTCACATTCTATGGCGCGGTTGGAGATAACTTTGACAAAGACGTAATCCTCCAAGGCGACACCGCTGGAACAGGTGAAATCGCTTCTGCAATCGCTGACCCCGTCGTGGGCGGAGCGACGAATATTGGCGTTTCCAAGCGGGGCAGCGGCACCTGGACCTTGTCCGGCAATAACACCTTCACCGGAGCGGTAGCTGTCTGGAATGGCAAATTGGTCATTGGTGGAGCTGGTACGCTCGGTGGCGGCAACTACACCAAGGATATCGCACTTTCCAGCAATTTTAGTTCCGAGCCCGGTGGCGGAAGTGGATTATTTCCGGAGATCTTCTTCAACAGCAGCGCAAACCAAACGCTCTCAGGATTTATCTACTCAAACGGAACCACCGGAACACTGAGAAAAGCCGGAGCTGGAACACTAACCTTAGCACCTAAAGCATCAGTCAACGCTATCGCAA
This sequence comes from Akkermansiaceae bacterium, assembly GCA_029866215.1. Taxonomy (GTDB): domain Bacteria; phylum Verrucomicrobiota; class Verrucomicrobiia; order Verrucomicrobiales; family Akkermansiaceae; genus Luteolibacter. The sequence continues at coordinate 6,109 of JARWZU010000033.1, read as the reverse complement.
CGGCAACGGCGAACCTCACAACAGGAGTTGTAACTGGGATCAGCATCACGCCTGGCACGGGTACTGGATACGATTATGGAACACCAATCACGGTCACGATCTCAGGTGGTGGTGGCTCAGGAGCAACAGCAACCTCGGGCCTCTACTTCTTTGATGGGACAGTCAATGCACCGACCATTACAAACGGTGGTTCTGGCTACACGAGTGCTCCGACGGTCACCATCACCGCTGCACCAACTCCATACCGCACGAATGCCCACGACGAGACCATCGTTGAAGCTGGTGTGCTCGCAACGAATGGCTACGCCCTTTACGATGATAGCACCCTCACCATCACCGATGGCAAAGTGAGTGTCACGACCGGCCAAACCGAAATTGTCAAATACCTCTTCCTTGGTGAAACTGGCCAACTAGCTGGAACCTACGGACCTACCGACTCTGGTGCTACGAACATCGACGATGTGCACTTCGCTGCAGGAAGCGGCACGGTAACGGTCACGACCAACGCTCCAGTCCCAGTTACGGGATACACGACTTGGGCTAATGCCAATTACCTCACTGGTGATGACGCAGATCCTACCGCCGATCCCGATGGTGACGGCATGATCAATGCTCTCGAGTCCGTGCTCGGTGGAGTGAGCGACATCTATGCTGACAGCACAAACTCCATTGGACTACTTCCAACCAGCTCGAAGAATGCAAACGGCGACATGGTCTTTACCTTCAATCGCACGAATGTCTCGAAAGAGGACACCACGCTGGTATTCCAATGGTCGACGGATCTCACGTTCCCAGCCGCAACCGACACAAGCGTCAATAACGTGCCGATCGGCTCCACGACCGCAACCACCAATGGTGTAACGGTAACCGTGACCGCAAACGGCAATGAAAATGAAACCGTTGTCGTCACGGTTCCTAGCTCCAAGGCTGCTAACGGAAAAATATTCGGCCGTTTGAGCGCAACGGTAACTCAATAAACGAGTCCACAGCGCTTCGACGCGTATTACTCAAACACAGGTTAGAGTAACACCAGCATCTACCCTCTGGGGCGGACGATCACGAATCGTCCGCCCCAGTTCTTTTCTAGCAACAGCCCGATGGAAAAAAGTCTCGACGACTTGAGAGGTGGTCGGGACCGTCGCCGTTTGACAGATTCATATAGCAAAGATCGCCCACCGCAGCTCCTACCCCTCAGACCGGTCAGCCTCTCCACGCCATCTCAAAACCCCTCCAGTCAGTCGCATAAACCCGCTGTATCATCTTCGACACCCTGGTGATTCACCACCCTTTGTTTACAGATCATCCATTGGTCTCTCGCCCGCTCACCAGACCATGACCCGGATGCAACCCAGTTGTATTTTATAAATACAACTGGGTTGCAACTTGCCCCAACACCCACGGCTGATTTGTAATACATAGTAAATGAAAATTCCGCACGTGGCAGCCATTCCCAAAAGAGACCAAGCGGGCATTACGGCACAAAATATCAACTACCGCGAGATTCAATGAATCGGCCAACCCTTTGAAACTCTCTATTTCTCAAATGAACATTCGAACCTTCGACAAACCTGCTAGAGGCTTTGCCTTGATCGTGACCCTCTCTCTCATGATCCTCCTCACGGTGATCGCCGTAGGTCTTTTGACCCTCTCCAGCATATCCTTGAGGTCATCTAGCCAAGGCAGCGCCATGGCCGCCGCAAGGGCCAACGCACGCATGGCCCTCATGCTCGCCCTCGGCGAACTCCAGAAAAATGCCGGTCCAGACCAACGCATCACCGCCCGCGCAGATGTGATCGACGAAGCCATCGCTCAATCGAAACTCACCGGCATCTGGCAGTCCTTGGAAATCAAGTCCAGCACTACGTCCTCAGAATACGACAAGACCAGCCGTGATTTGAAATTCAAGAGCTGGCTCACATCAACCGGCACACCAGCGGACGCCGCGAGCCTCACCTTTGCGAGCAAGGCACCACTATCAACGACTGCGCCCACCAACTCCCCCGCAGCCGTAACACTCTGGGGCACGGGTACCGTGGGAAAAGGCGACCCAGATGCGCCCAAGCGCTTGGTGATCGCGAATAAGGTAGACATCACCTCGTCTCCTGGGGCCTTGGCATGGGCTGTCATGGATGAAGGTTTAAAGGCCCGCATCAATACACCTTACGATGAAACAGCAAACACCGATGCCATGGCGACAGCCCAGCTCGGAACCGGCAAGCGACCCGCCACCGAGTTCATGGCAGGGCTCACCACCTTGACCCGCCCGCTGTTTGAAACCAAGTCAGCCTCAGCAAGCACGATCAAAAAGGGCATCTCCCCGAACAACTTCTCTCTCGCCGCCACCCAACTTGCGGGCCCCACGATCTCCACTGCATTGAAGGCTCTTGCCCATGATGTCACAACCAGTTCAGCCGGTATCTTTACGGATACCGCCCGCGGAGGTCTTCGCCAAGACATCCATCTCCTCACCAACTCAGGAACCCTACCCTCAGAATACTCGGGAAAAGGCATTTACGCATCGCGTTCTCTCGCACCATCCGGTGGCAGCCCCTCCGACCCTCAATGGGAATCCCTCAGTCAGTTTGCTACGCTGTATAAAGACACAGCCAAACTCACGAAGGACAGCAGCGGAGCTCCACTTCTAACAGCCACAGCCCCATCGTCTTGGGAGGCATCAACGCCCGGTAAAACGTTATCATCGATGCCAACGGTCAACCGAGAGTCACCGCAAGGCGCAGTGCTAATGCCCACCATCGCAAAAGTCCAAATGCTTTTCAGCCTGATTTTGCGGGATTTCTATCCAAATCTTGCAGGCCCCGCACCCAGCGCAGGTGGCACGATCATCACCAGACGCCTCAGCGCCGCTCAAAAAGCAAGCAGCCTGCCGGGGCGGTCGGATGTGTTTGAAGCCTTCAAGAGTACGATTTATGAGTATGAATTGCACCTCATGTACACGCCAATCGTCACCCTGTGCAACCCATACAATGTGGCAATCGAATTTGATAGCATGGATGTTCAATTCATCGGCATTCCCTTTGCGATGAAAGTCTTCCGCAATGGTGTGGCCCTTAGCAATGACTTCGTCCCTCTCGAACTAATGACTGCAAACAACACCGTGGACAACAGGGACCAGAGCAAGATATTTTCCATGGCGTTGAAAACTAAAAAGAACGAAAAGCCGGATAGCACGACGTTTCGCTTATTGCCTGGTGAAGTGAAAATCTTCTCTCCCTTTCTCGACCCAAAGTTTACCTGGGCCAAGGAGGTGGCGAATGGAGGGGGGATGTTCTGGGACAACCATCTTTCAACCACTGGAACCAGCCTCACCAGCTCCATGGAGGGAATGCCAGGTTGGCGCGGATTCGGCTTAGGCTACAGCGTTGACTGGCTAGGAACCATTGGAGGTGCTGGTATGCATATGGGACACGTTATTGGCGTAGCCGTCAGCGACAAACTTAACGTCGAATTCACGCCTCTCGGCATCCCCCGCAACAATAACAAGTTCGTGGTCCAGATGGCGGCCAAAGTAGGGAAAACTATTAAAAAAGTCAGCGCGATCGAAATGAACTATGAGTCATCTGATGGTGTCCAGAAACTCCTCGAGGCAAACGGAGGCTCAAAAACCATGCGCTATCCTAAGACGGGCACCCTCGACGCTTGGAATCTTAGAGACAGCGCCAACACTCCCATCGGTGAAATGGCTAAAGTCACACCGTTCGCCATTCTAACAGCTCAAGCAAAGACCACGTCCAGCGGTCGCGACAGCAGTTACAAAGACGGTCGATTCGCCGGTAAGCCGTGGTCATTTGCCCATGCCAATATCGGCTCATCCTCGCAAAACATGGTCACCGAAAGCCCAGCAAACCACTCGCACGAGCTCGACTTGCTTTCCCTCCAACCGACAGATGCAGCCGACCTAGTCTCGGTTGACGGCCAAGATCGCACCAATTTCATCACCGGCAACACCAACACCAACGGCACCAAATTCGGCACGACTTACGACATCCCACTCGCACCCGTCCAAACGCTCGCCGAACTCAATGGCGCAAACCCGGGTGGATCATCGGGCTACCTCCCACGCTTCGCCCAGCCGATCGGCAATTCATGGGCACACCCGCTGATTTCTCCAAGCAACATCTCAGAAAGTGGCCCTAGCGGGTACAATTACCTCGACCATTCATTCCTTCTCAACACGGCGCTATATGATGGCTTCTATTTCTCGGGCCTTGCTGACCAAACCGGTAGCTTCGGAGGCAGTGGCACAACGAGCCAAGTGCTTGCCAAGAACCTCGCATCCGACGGCCCTCTCACTGACCCACGCATGATGCTCACTCCGCCGAGCGGGAAAGATAAAACCGAGTTCACGACCGCAATCAAACAAGCTACCGCCTACAAAAGCGTCGCCGCGTGGCAATCGATGGCAGGTGCCTTCAACATCAACTCGACTTCGGTGCAGGCATGGAAGGCCATGTTGGCATCTATCCATGACGCACAAGCAAACGTCAATCAACGATCAGGCACAGGCACTAGCTTAACCTCCCTAAAGGCCACCGCAGCAGGTAGCGCACGGATCAGCCGATTCCGCCTTCCCAGTTCACCCTCCGCTGCCGATGGTGGCGACCCAAAGGACGCCTACTGGATGGGAACTCGTGAGTACTCCGATGCCGAACTGCAAACCCTAGCTGAAAACATCGTCAAACAAGTCCGCCTGCGCGGCCCGTTCTTGTCGATGGCCGATTTCGTCAACCGTCGTCTGGGAACGGAGTCTGATAAAAAGGCACAAAGTGGTGCCCTCCAACAAGCAATCGATGAATCAAATCTCAATAAATCCCTCGCAACTTCTGCGAATGCGGGTTTCGAAATTCCCGCAACAACGGCAACCAATTACAAATACAAAAACGCAACCGCAGGAACAGGACCAAGCTACCAAGGGGCACCAGGCTACCTCTCCCAAGCCGACATCCTCAATGTCTTAGGGAATGCCGCAACCGCCCGCTCAGACACATTTACGATTCGTGGTTATGGCGAATCCCGCGACGCCTCCGGCAAAATGGTGGCAACTGCAACCTGCGAAGCCGTCGTTCAGCGCATCACCGACTGGATCGATTCTTCCGACGCGGCAGAGACCCCAATCGCCTCGCTTACGAGCGCTAACAATAAGAATTTCGGACGTCGCTATAAAATCGCATCGTTCCGCTGGCTCAATTCCACCGAAATCTAACAAACCACTCTCGATCTTACCTCTGTCCATCCATGCGCACGCTTTCACTTTATTTTTTAATACTCACCCAAACGATTCTCCATGCCCAAGATGGCACCAAGGTGGATTGTCGGTTCTTGAGCTTAGACACTCAAAACGAACTCCCTAAGATTCTCGTCCTTTCCAGCAAAGACGCCGAAGCCTCGCTCACCGTGCCAAACGGATCGATCTCAGAGAAGGTGACATGCTTTTCCCAGACCGACACTTTCACGTTCCTTTCCGCGGCTGATCAAAAACCGATCGCCACCGCAAAAATCTCACCCAGCATCAAGACCGCAATCCTCGTCTTTGTCCCCGGGCCACCTGCAGCCGGCACACCCACTTGGCGGATTTTTGTGGTCGAGGACTCGTCTAAAAACTTCCCAGATGGCGGCGCCTTTGTAGCAAACTTCCACAGCCAAGACATCAGGTTCATCATTGGAGAAACCAAGCTGATCCTCAAACCTGGCAGCATTCATGGGGTGTCCATGCCAACCAAACGAGATTCCTTCAACATGGCTCCAGTCGCTTTTCAGTTTCAACAAGATGGTGCGTGGGTAGGGGCCAGCGAAACCATGCTGCGCTTTCTTCCTAAAACGAACTACCTGATGTTTACCTTCCTAGACAAAGCCTCTGGGCGTCCCCGGGTGATGACCTTCCAAGACAGCAAGTTTGCAGTCGCCGAGTGATATCAAGGATCATTCCTAAACCTGCTCGACGACCCAGAACCTCCACTCAACCTTATCCCAATCCATGAAAATCACCCGAATCCTTGCTTACCGCGTCGAACTCCCACTGCATGAAACCACCTACAAGTGGTCCGGCGGCAAATCGGTAACCGTCTTCGACAGCACGATCGTCGCCGTCGAA
>JARWZU010000022.1 GCA_029866215.1 Akkermansiaceae bacterium | reverse complement strand
GGGATTGGTGGATGCCGTGGGACGGCTGATCCAGACCCGCAAGGGAGATCCCCGCAAAGTTGCCTTGGCGACGGTGATCAAAGCCCACACCAGCGTCGGCAACGAATGGCTGGCACAACGTCTGGACATGGGCCACAATCGTTCTGTGAGCCGCCTCATCCGCCAAGGAAATGACAGTAAAGAGATTAGAAATTTATGCTCAGAATTCTCGAAAATGTTACCATGCGAGGACTGACCCCGTCCATCGATCTGATACTACTGACCCCGTCCACTGTGTTAGCCACTTGAATCCGCCCGGCATTTAAATAGTGGCGCCAGGAAGAATAAATACTATATTGTTATTTGTTTTTTGAGTTTAATTCAAACTTCTTATTAAGATCTCCACGGAGTTCTGCAGGAAGCGCTTCAATCATTGTTTTGCCAATTGGCTCATCTTTTTTTTCATCTTTAAATGTTTCGATAAAATTATCGATATCGCTTTCTACTTTTTGACCAGATTCTACTACTTTAATGCGTTGTTCACGAATATAGTTTTGATAGCTGCCCCATGGCGTTGCTGAAGGAGCTTCTATCGACTCATAAATATTCTCGAGGACCTCGAAGTAGTTCGTAATAGATTTTTGAATTGACGCTAATTGAGGAGCTCTTAAATCTCTAGAGGCTTGCTTGATTTCCTCGAAACTGCAGAATGACATTTTATCTTTTGGTGATAAATCTTGTAATTCTTTTGAGCTTCCACCTGTTGTCCAAAGTTCCCAAGGACTTTCTTCTCTAAGTGTCGCCAGTTCATCAAATATTACAGCACGCTTTGAAAGCATATCTATTCTGTCCTTAGTGGTTGAAGAGTCCACTTTGAGTATAAATTTAATTATGCCGAGTTGATTTAGATAGACCCTGTTTTCGCAAGAAGTCCAAGTTTTAATTAGTTTGGACTTCACGCCAAAATCCCTGAGTTTTTTTCCTGTCTCATCGACTGATCCCTTTGTCGAATTAAGGACCTTGAATACTTTTGTTGTTGAATTAATGCTATCTTGGTAATGATTCCCAGTTGGCTTTGTATCTGTGGAAGATATCATTGAGGAATTAGAATTATTATCAAGATATGTATTAATTCCGGATATATATTCCTTAATCACCATTTCATGATTCATTTTTTCTCTGAGAAAATTATCTTTTAGTTTTCCCATGGATTGTAGATTATTGGCATGTAATATAAAATCAAATGAGTTTTCTTCCACAGAAGCCAAAATCATTTTCCCTTCGATCTCATTGATCTTGCCTGCGAGCTCCATGGCTTGGCTCTGTTCTTCGATAGCAATTTTCTGTTTTTCAATAGTTAATTTGTGTTCGGCAAGAATCCGTTCTTGCTCGGCTTTTGCTTCCTTATCTGAGCATCCGGTGAAAATAAATCCGCTCGTAGCGAGCGCGATCAAAAAAGCATTCGAAAGAATTCTGTTGGACTGTATATTTTTTATCATAATGCTGAGTAACGGAATTGATTGTTTGTAGATTTTTGTGCGAGTAATTTGCTGTTGGTGTGAAGGCCGCTTAGAAAGCATCACTGGATAACCATATGGGTTGAAATCGGAGTAGTGGCACAAACGGCACGCTCCAACACCCAGTCTTCCTTCGCAACTACGCAGTCAAAGAATTTGGCATTGTCCTGGATCAATTTCATTTGGTAATGAGAATGGGTTTTTCTCCATAGGTGTCAACGTAGGGATTAGAGAATCTCGCCAGAATGCTGGTAGAAACCTGGACGGGGTCAGTCCTCTTGACTAACTTGTTGTAACTGCAGGGTTGGGGAGGACTTGGAGGTTGAGTTTTTTGGCGAGGGATTGGAGCTGGCGGAGCTGCTTTTGCCGGGTGGCGGGCTTGACGGGGAAGGCTTGGGTTTCGTCATAGGAGGCGGCGGTGGCGACTAGGGTGTAGAGGATGCGTGCCAGCTTGTGGGCGGTGGCTATGATGCCTTCTGCTTTGCCGAGCCGTCCCTTCATCCTCCGGCAATATTCCCCGAGCTTGGTTTTTGATCGCTCCAGACCGAAGGCGGCTAGGCGGAGGGCTTCGCTCAGGCGGTTTTTGACTTTGCGGGTAGCACTGCGCAGGACCTTGCCGCCGCTGATGGCGTTGCAGGGACACAGGCCGAGCCAGGCGCAGAACCCGTCTGCGCTTTTGAAGGAGGTGAGCAGGTGCTCGCGGCTGCCGATCTCGCTCATCAGGCTGACGATCACGCCGGGGCCGATGCCGTCTATGAGGGTGAGATCGGTGCCGAAATATCTTTGGCTTTCCTTCGGGTTTCTCGCGGTCGCGGGGTGGAACTCGTCGAGGAGGAAGCGGTTGCGGGCGACGAGGGTGGCTTGGTCTTTGGCGGCCCGTGCGGTGGGGTGGGCGAGGCGGGCGGCGTGGACTTTTCCTGCGCGTTCGATCTCGCTGGCGAAATCGGCGGGTTGGTGGATGCCGACTTGGAACTCGCTGCGGAGGCGGACGTCGTTATCGGGAAAGGCGGGGTTGGCACTGCGGCGGGCACCGGGGAGGAGGCGCTCCATCTCGGCGAAGGCTTCGATTTGCTCTTGGGTAGCGAGGGAAACTTTGTTACAGCGGCGTCACATTGCCTGAAATACGGTGTAAGTGAATGAAATTGAGCCTGCTATGAAATGCCGATGCAACTGACAGGACTTGGGGAGTCTCTGACAGCGACTGGGAATTAGCTGACAGCGGCTGGGAATTGACTGACAGCGCCTGGGAATTAACTGACAGCGCCTGGGAATTAACTGACAGCGCCTGGGAATTGACTGACAGCGCCTGGGAATTGACTGACAGCGCCTGGGAATTGACTGACAGCGGCTGGGAATTGGCTGACAGCGGCTGGGAATTGACTGACAGCGCTTGGGAATGAGCTGACAGGACTTGGGAACGAGCTGACAGCGGCTGGGATTTGACTGACAGCGCTTGGGAAGATTCTGACATCCGTTGGGATTTCTCAAGGGGGGTGGCAGGATGAGCTTTTGCCAGGCGTTTCCAACTACCCGAGACCCTCACTGGGACGCGCGGACGGTGAATTCGACCCGCTATGACTATACCACCATGGATGCGGCGAGGGCGCCCCATCCGACACGCGAGGGCGCGTGTGCTTGGTCGTCCCATTCGGCGTAATAGCATCCGCCGGGAGTGTTCAGAGGCCAAGTTTCAGGTGGGTATTGAGGGGCGTTTTTCGACTCACCCACGGGGTTAACACAAATTAAGCTCGCCGGAGCATTCATGACCTTGAGTTTACATCACTTGCCGCGTGCTTGCGATCTTTCCATTTTCCTTTTTAGGCTGAAACCAAAAAGGCTTCGCCGATAACCACGTGGCCCATTAGAATATTAGAATATTAGAATGTTAGAGCAAAGCCGTCGGCTTCCTCCCCCGCAAGTAGTCTGCGGCTGACATTTTCCGCCCACCCTCGGGCTGGACATTCTCGATGCGGAGCGCCCCATGGCCGCAACCGACAATCAATTCGTTGCCTTGATTCAAGAGTTCACCCGCCTTCAATGAGTGATCCGTCACGATGGTGGGTGGGAAAATCTTCAGCCGCTTTGCCCCACCCTCTTCGGTGGAAATTGCATAGGTCCCCGGCCACGGGTCGTAGGCACGGATGCGCCGTTCAAGCGCGACGGCGCTCTGTGACCAGTCGATGCGACCATCCTCACGATCCAATTTCGAAACATGGCTGGAAGCGGCCGCATCCTGCGGAAAGCGAGGCGCTGATCCCGCAGCAAGGCCCTTGAGCGTATCTTCTAACACCTGAGGCGATAAATCTGCTAGACGATCATGCAAGCTCCCCCCGGTCTCATCCGACGCGATCGAAATGGATCTCGCAAGAATCACATCGCCCGCATCCAACTCACGGATGACGTGCATCGACGTGATCCCCGACTCCGCATCGCCCGCGTCGATGGCTGCTTGAATGCACGCCGCGCCACGATACTTGGGGAGCAATGACGCATGCAGATTGATGATCGCCAGTTTCGGCAGGGAGATCACATTCTTCCGCAAGATTTGACCGTAGGCCATGACCACGAGGACATCGGGCTCAAAAGCCGCCAATTCCTCGGCAATGTCGCCAATTTTCTCGGGCTGAAAGACCGGAATCCCTGCAGCGATCGCCTCCAATTTGATGCCAGGCGGCGTCATGGTCTGATGCCGCCCTGTGGGTTTGTCAGGCTGGGTCACTAAGGCCAATGGCTTTGGACCGTGAACGAGCAAATGCCGGAATGCAGGAAGCGCGATGTCGCCAGTCGCAATAAAGATGAGCCGCATGAGTTGAAAAAATAAAGAATTCCAAGTGCCCGCCACGGATGCATTTTCACCGTCCCGCTGGCAAATAACACCGCTAGAATCAATGAGCGAAAACCAAACGACAAGCTTTGATCACTTCCTCCGCCGTTCGCCGCCCGCCCGACTGAATCCAAATGCGCTGGAAGCTTTACTCGGAGAAGTAACACAGTGATGATTCAGACGTCTTATGGAAGCCAGCAGCGACGCATTCATCAGGTACCTTGCGACCGAGCGCGGGCTCTCCAGTGCCTATCAGTTGTCCGTGCGACAGACGCTGGATTCCCTTTCCAAGTGGATGCGGACGAAAAATTTCGCAATGGCCGACCTCGGAACCGATGAGCTTGCCGCGTTTTTGGGCCACCGCAAGGATCATGGCTTGAGCGCCGCATCGCTACGAATCGCGACCGTGCACCTGAAGGTTTTTTTCCGCTGGTTGTTGGAAAAGAATACCTTGGAAATGGACCCAGCAGAGCCACTGCTCGCCCCACGCCCAGACCAAGCTCTGCCAGAAACCCTCCACGCCTCCGAACTGACCAAACTACTCGAATCCGTCGACCCCGCCCACCCGCTCGGACGGCGCGACCTTGCGATTCTCGAGCTCTTTTATTCGTCTGGCCTGCGTTTGAGCGAGTTGTGCAAGGTGCGTCTCGAAATGATCGATTTCGAGGAAGGCTTCATCCGCGTGACCGGCAAGGGGGATAAAACCCGAGTCGTGCGCGTCGGCAACAAGGCCAGAGAGGCAATCGCGGATTACCTCAGCAACGAGCGCCCGAACCTGATCACCCGGAAAACCTCGTCGCACCTTTTCATCAGCGTCCTGGGTACCGCACTTTCACCCGACCGCGTGCGTCAAATCGTAAAAGAACGGGCCGCGGCGGCGGGCATCGACCAAAATATCTACCCCCACCTCCTGCGCCATTCATTCGCGACCCACCTCCTGGAAGGCGGCGCCGACTTACGGGTGATTCAAGAACTTTTAGGCCATGCCGATATCTCCACCACCCAGATTTACACGCACGTCGACCGTCAGCGCCTCAAGTCGGTGCACCGTCAGTTCCATCCACGTGGCTAATTTGCGGAAAACAACGCAGCGCCACACACTAAATTTCCCTCATTTCCTCAGATAAATGCTTAAAATCTCCTGATTCACTGCCTCATTTCACCCTAGACCGACTCTCCCCTTGAAAACCTGCTCTTCCCTGCTTATTTCTCGGCCGGTTCGCGAAACTTTCGGAACTCACCATTTGCCATGAACGCTCTCAGCCGCTGCCTCAACACCTACTGGTCCTCTTCCATCGGAAAAAAAATCGTCGTGGCCGTCACCGGGCTCGTCCTTGTTGTTTTCCTCGCAGGCCACCTCTCTGGGAACCTCCTGATGTACGTCGGCCGCGAAGCCTTCAACGAATACGCTGAATTCCTCCACTCGATGCTGCATGGCACTGGAGTCTGGATCGCTCGACTGGTGCTGTTCATCACGCTGGCCCTGCATGTGATCGGCACGATTTCCCTCAGCCGCCAAAACCGCGCAAGCCGCCAAGCCTACGAATACAAGGCCACCATCCAAGCCTCGAAATCATCGAGAATCATGATCCTCTCAGGCCTCACCATCCTTGCTTTCGTGATTTTTCACATCCTCCATTACACGGTTCGGGTCGATTCGAACTTGGCAAAAATCGGCGAGGAAGATCCTTATGAGATGGTGATCGTTGGGTTTAAAAGCCCGCTCGTGGTGCTCTTCTATGTGATTTCCATGACGCTGCTTTGCTCGCACCTCTCCCACGGAGTCGCTTCGGTCTTCCAAACGCTTGGCCTGCGCTCGAAGAAAGCCCAAGGGCTCATCAAACAGTCTTCGATCGCCTACAGCCTCGTGATTTGGGCTGGCTTCATCTCAATCCCCATCTCCGTGCTACTCGGCTTCTTGGCCTAACTCTTTTTCCGTCGAAAACTCCACCGCATTCACACCATGTCCATCGTCCTCGACAGCAAAATCCCGTCCGGCCCGCTTGATCAAAAATGGTCCAAGCACAAAACGGACTCCAAGCTCATCAACCCTGCGAACAAACGGAAGTTCACGATCATCGTCGTCGGTTCAGGCCTCGCGGGTGGCTCTGCCGCTGCCTCACTCGCCGAGATGGGCTACCAAGTGAAATGCTTTTGCTATCAAGACAGCCCACGCCGCGCCCACTCGATCGCCGCACAAGGTGGCATCAACGCCGCTAAGAACTACCAAAACGACGGCGACTCGGTCCATCGCTTGTTTTACGACACCATCAAAGGCGGTGATTTCCGCTCTCGTGAGGGCAATGTCCGCCGCCTTGCCGAAGTCTCCAACTCGATCATCGACCAATGCGTCGCCCAAGGCGTTCCCTTCGCCCGTGAATATGGCGGTTTGCTCGACAACCGTTCATTTGGTGGCTCGCAAGTCTCACGGACGTTTTATGCCCGTGGCCAAACCGGCCAGCAACTTCTCATCGGCTGCTACCAAGCGCTCGAAAAGGAAATCCACAAGGGCGGCGTCAAAATGTATCCTCGCACCGAGATGCTCGACCTCGTGCTCGTCAACGGGCATGCCAAAGGAATCGTCGTCCGCGACCTAAACACAGGGGCGATTTCCACCCACGCCGCAGATGCGGTGATCCTCGCGACCGGTGGCTACGGCAATGTGTTCTTCCTCTCGACCAACGCGATGGGATGCAACGTCACCGCTGCTTGGCGTGCAGCCCGCCGCGGTGCGCTTTTTGCCAACCCATGCTACACGCAAATCCACCCGACCTGCATTCCCGTAAGCGGAGACTATCAATCCAAGCTCACCCTGATGTCCGAGTCGCTCCGCAATGACGGCCGCATCTGGGCACCGAAATCCGCAGAAGTCGCCGCAAAAATCCGCAACAAACAACTCAGCCCGAACGATGTGGCCGAGGACGAGCGCGATTACTTCCTCGAGCGGAAATACCCATCATTCGGCAACCTTGCCCCGCGTGACATTTCATCTCGCGCCGCCAAAGAGGTCTGCGACGAAGGCCGCGGCATCGCCCCCACGGGCCTCGGAGTTTATCTCGACTTCCGCGATGCCACCAAACGCCTCGGCGAGGCGACCATCCGTGCCCGCTACGGCAATCTCTTCCAAATGTATGAAAAAATCGCCGGAGAAGACCCCTACAAGGTCCCGATGATGATTTACCCAGCCGTCCACTACACCATGGGCGGACTCTGGGTGGACTACAACCTGATGTCGAATGTCCCCGGACTACATGTCCTCGGCGAGGCAAATTTCTCGGACCACGGGGCGAACCGCCTCGGCGCATCCGCACTCATGCAGGGCCTGGCAGACGGCTATTTTGTCATCCCATCCACCATCGCCAATTACCTGGTCAACCAAAAACCCGGCAGCGTGAGCACTGAAATGCCGGAGTTCAAACAAACCGAGGCCGAGACCCGTGAACGGATTTCCAAGCTCCTCTCGATCCGCGGCAAGCGCACCGTGGACTCATTCCACCGCGAGCTCGGATTGATCATTTGGGACAAGTGCGGCATGGCCCGCTCGCGCGAGGGCCTGACCGAAGCACTCGAGAGAATCCCGCAAATCCGCGAGGAATTTTGGCAAAACATCATCATCCCAGGTTCTGGCGACCAAGCGAACATGGAGCTCGAAAAGGCTGGCCGCGTCGCCGATTTCCTCGAGTTTGGCGAGGTCATGTGCCACGACGCTCTCGAGCGCGAAGAATCCTGCGGTGGACACTTCCGCACGGAACATCAGTTCTTCGAGAATGACCCAGAAGTCCTAGCGGGAACCACCCAAGCCGGTGAAGCCAGACGCAACGACGCAGACTTTTCACACGTCGCCGCATGGCAATACAATGGCGAGGGCAAAGCACCAACCCTTCACAAGGAGCCCCTCGCTTACGAAGAAGTCCACGTTTCGATCCGCAGTTACGCGTGAGGCTCACGCATTGCGCCCACTTGCTCGGGGAAACTCGGGTACGATTGCAGCTTGAATTTCCCATGGGCGACGCCCAACATGCGACCAAACGATGAAAATTTGTGCCTCACTTGCATCCGTCATTTTCGCAGCAAATCTAGCCGCGGCCGAGATCCCAAAAGTCTTCTCCGGCCTTTTTGAGCCAGATGTTCCGGTGAAAGGCCAAATCGGGGTGGTCATGCCACCGCCAGAAATCGACAAATTGGTCGCGAAGGTCGAGACGGCCGCACGCAAGGATCCGAAGTGGTTCCGCGAATTTTCTGCCCAGTCCAAGCCAGGGATTCCCCTGCCATTCGATGAACGCCTTGGACTGATCAAAACCGAATACGACGACTACCTCGCGCTCTGGAGCAAGCGTGAATTCAAACCGCGTGAGGAGGTCGTCCTCACCCTCCGCAAAAGTTCTGCCGACACATGGTCACTTTTTGCCACCGGCGGCGCCTCTTCACTCACCACCCTGCGCTACAACGCGAAAACCGACACCTTTCGCTCGCCGAGCGGCGAACTAAAACGCGCCGATGACATCAAAGCCGACGCCACCAGCATCCTTGGCGAGTGGTCGGGACTTGAGTGGAAATTCGAAGAAGAAACCGTGCTCGGAAAAATGAAGGAAAATGTCGCTCTCGGCCGATTTTCTGGAAATGCCCACGGAGTGGTCATCTATCGTGCACAGGAAACCTCCACCGAGGGATCCCGCCTGCTCGACAGCAGCCTAGTCGTGCGCTTCCCAATCACCGCATCGAGCGCAGCAAAAAATCCTGAACCAGCGGCCAAACCCGCACCAAAGCCGACCCCTAAACCCGCTTCGAAGAACACCAAGAAGAATTGAGACGAGAATCGGCCCCCGCAGTCGCAAGCCAAGGCCTTGGCACTCGCCACGAACCAGCTTCCCACAAAGCCCCCCAACCCAGAATCCATGAGAATCATCGCGGGAAAAGCCGGGCGTATCGCCATCAAGGTGCCTTCAGCCGTCGCACGCCCTACCACAGACTTTGTCCGCCAAGCGATCTTTTCGATCCTCGGTGAGCGGCTTGAACAGGCAAAGGTGCTCGACCTTTTTGCCGGCTCGGGCGCGCTTGGCCTTGAGGCATTGAGCCGAGGTGCCACCTCTTGCACGTTTGTCGATGACCACCGCCAAGCAATCACCACCATCACCGAAAATCTGACCAAAGCCCGACTCGGTGGCGGTCACGCCGTGAAATCTGACGTCCCCGCTTTCCTTAAACGTGATGCCGCGCGTTACGACCTGATTTTCGCCGATCCTCCTTACTGGAAGTACCACGGCGACAAGGATCATCTGTCAGATCTACTTACTGCCGGCTTGATCCACCCTCGCCTCGCGCCCGACGGCTGGCTCGTCGCCGAAATTTCATCCCACCAAGCGTCTCCCACCTCCGAAGATTTCACGCTCGTCGCCCGCCGTGAATATGGCAACAGCACGATCCTGATCTATTCAGCACCCGCCAATGAGCGGATTTCCTGAAGGATCGGAATGTCCGCTTCCGCCCAAATGAGGTCGTCAAATTGCTCCGGAAGGCACCACATGATCCGCTCGTGCTCCATCGCTTGGGGCTGGCCAGCGATGAGCCTGCATCGAAACGGCAACAACCGAATCGTCCTCAGCTCATAACTCCAAATCACCGATTTTAGAGCTGCTCCGACCTCGACTTCCACCGCCAACTCCTCAAGAAGTTCACGGGCGAGCGCCGATTCAGGTGACTCCCCCTCCTCAACCTTCCCCCCGGGAAACTCCCACAAGCCCTCAAGGTGCTTCCCCTCCGGACGCAAGCACGCCAAATACCGGCCACTTCCATCCTCAATCACTCCACAAACCACGTCAATCATCCGCCGGCAACTTGCCTCGCAATCGAGCACAAGGTCAACTCATGCTTTTCAACCTAGAATCCACCATTGGAATTCGGCTGGGGCGGGCGGATGGGTCAGGTGACGGGCACTGGCAACGGAGCTTCGGCGAGATGATTTTCCACCTATTTCATGTGCGACTCGTTGAATCTGAATCCATGCGGTGGCGGCGGACGTGCCTTTCCATGTCTCGCGCACAGGGGTCCGTCCCGTTGTGCGCGGGTCGTTTTACATCGTGCACGGGTCGTTTTACATCGTGCACAAGCACCCGAACATCGTGCACGGGTGCCCGTACATCGTGCACGGGCAATTTTACATCGCGCACAAGCACCCGAACATCGTGCACGGGCAATTTTACATCGCGCACAAGCACCCGAACATGATGTACGGGCAACTTTACATCGCGCACAAGCACCCGAACATGATGTAAAAGTTGTTTTACATCGCGTAACGGGGTTCGTGCATCGAGTAACGGAGGGCTTACATGGCGTACGGGAACCTCGACATCGGGGCGGTCGTCGACCCATTCGTTAGGAAGGTCGCCAAGTTCCAATCCTCTCAAGGAATTTAAAATGCAGTGCTCTTCTACCCGATGGGCGTTCGTTTCCGTCCTCAAACACCGACAAGATCCGCAACTGCGGATTAGAGGTTGTTTCTGGCTCAATGAGGCTTTTTCACGAAATCGATTGATTCTCATTTGGAATGATGCACTTTGCACGACCCCCTTTTTGACCATTCTAGCTCCCCGATATTCAGGCGGGCACGCTCGCCTACGGGGTGAGCAACGCGCTTGCGAGTGGTGCGGTTCAGGTTTCGGGGGGCACCCTCGATCTCAAGACGTTCAGCGATACCGTCGGCGCGGTGATTCTTTCGAGTGGAAATATCACTGGCACGACGGGTGTGCTGATCGGTACCTCCTACGACGTGCGCAGCGGATCGATCGCCGCAAATTTGGCCGGTGGTGGCGCGTTGACGAAGTCCACTGCGGGAACGGTGATCCTCGTGGGTTCGAACACTTATTCGGGCGGCACCCAACTCGACGCGGGCGTCTTGGCGCTGGGCAGCGCGGGTGCCTTGGGTTCGACGGGGAGCATCGGCTTCGGCGGTGGCACCTTGCAATTTTCCAGCGACAACATCACCGATTATTCCAACCGCTTCAGCACGGCGGCTGGTCAAGCCTACTCTCTCGATACCAACGGCCGAAATGTCACTTTTTCCACCGGTCTCATCAGTTCAGGAGGAACTTTGAAGAAGGTGGGGACGGGAACCTTAACGATCAATGGAATCACCACCTACTCTAGAAAAACGATCGTCGGTGGCGGCGCACTCGCGACTGGTGCCAGCGGGTCGATCGCCAACACCTCTGAAGTGTCACTCGATGGTGGTAACCTCAACGTCGCCGCAAAGGCAAATGCTTCGCTGGGATCTGGCCAGTCCCTCACCGGAAATGGCTCGGTGACGGGTGATCTCACGATCCACGGAACTCTCGGGATCGGTTCTCTTCTGGGAACGATCACGTTCGAGCACAACTTGGCACTGCAATCCGGCTCAATCGCGAATTTCGATTTCTCCTCGGGCGGATTTGGCATCGGCACCTACGATCTCGCCAAGGGTGGGCTTTCCAAGATGGTGAGTTTTGGGGGTGCGCTGAATCTCCACTTTAAGCCGGGTGAGGCTTTCTCCCACAACACGAGCGTGAAAATCTTCGACTTTGGCCACTACGAGGGAGCCTTCTCAGCGGTCAATGTCAGTGGCTTGTCCGGCGGTCACTCTGCTATCGTTGACTCCGGGACTGGGATCGTCACGGTCGTGCCAGAACCGAAGGCGGCGCTGCTTGCTGGCCTCGGCGTCTTGCCTTTATTCACCCGGCGGAGATGGTTGGCTGCCAACGCAAGGGTTTGACGCGGTTTTGGCCTGAAGTTTCGATGGTTTGAGCGGTGCTTGAGACGCTTGAGCGGAAAAATTCCTAGAATCGGCGACTTTGGGCTTGCATCCGTCTGGCAATCCAGTAACACCTGTGCCCCGAATTATGGCTAAGAAAAGTTGGATCGCCCGCAACGCGCGCAAACAAGAAACTGTCGAGAAATACGCTGCACTCCGCCTCAAGCTGAAAGCTGAGAAGGACTATGTGGGACTTTCCATGCTGCCCCGTGACGCCAGCCCAACCCGTTTGGTGAATCGCTGCGAAATCACCGGCCGCCGTCGTGCATTCTTGCGCCGCTTCCGTCTCTCACGGATCACCTTTCGCGAAATGGCTTCTGCTGGATTGCTTCCTGGCGTGACCAAGTCGAGCTGGTAATCTGGCACGGTTTTCGCTTACTCTGACGTGAGACGAATCTGAATCGTTCCCACGTCCTTTTTATGCCAATCTACGAATACGTTTCTGAATCACCGGAGGATCCGGAGCATTGTTGTCGCGTCTGTGCCCGCGGATTCGAACTGAGGCGCCCCATTGACCGGGAGCCACTGCTGGTTTGCCCCCTCTGCAAAAAAAAGGTTCGCAAGGTGATCTCGCGAATCAATACCCCCACGGTGACGAAACCGCTATCGGTGGTAGACGCTAAAAAGGCCGGATTCACGATTCTTGAACGTCGTGACCAAGGGGTGTATGAAAAGCTCTAACTCGTTGTGATCTCAACTTTTCCCAGCTTTCTACTCTCGACGTCCGGGCACACGCTCGCGACCGAATTTCCAACGGGTGTGGAGTTTGTCCTCTACTTGGTCGGGATCGCCTTTTTCCTGCTGCTTAATGCCTTCTATGTGGCGGCAGAGTTTGCGATCGTAAAGGTGCGCCCCAGCCAGATCGAGTCCAACGGCAAGGAGTCCTCACGCAGCGGAAAAACCGCGATGCATGTGGTGACGCATTTGGATGGTTATCTTTCGGCCTGTCAGCTGGGGATCACGATTTCATCACTGGCACTTGGATTCCTGGGTGAGCCCTTTGTGACTGCCTTGGTGGCGCCGTTGTTTTTCCAGTTGGGCCTGCCGCAAAACGTCGTCTATTGGCTGTCGCTGGTGTTGGCGATTGCCTCGTTCACCTTCTTGCATGTGGTGGTCGGGGAGTTGATGCCCAAGTCGATCGCGATTCGCAAGTCGGTCGCGACTACGCTGTTGCTTTGTGGGCCGCTGCATATTTTTTACAAGGCATTCAAGCCGCTCATTGTGTTTTTCAATGGAACGGCCAATTGGCTCCTCAAGGTGCTTTTCCGGATCGATCCAATCAATGAGGGCGAGCACATCCACTCGGCGGAGGAGTTGGCACTCCTGGTAACCCAGAGCGGCAAGTCCCAAGAGGTGACTGAAACGGAGCGTGAGATCCTGATCAATGCCTTAGGCCTCAACGAGCTCTGGGTTCGTGATGTGATGACCCCACGGAATAAAGTGGTCATCCTCGATGCCGATCAGCCGTTCGAAAAAACCTTGGAGATTGCGATGAGCAGCAAGCATACGCGGTTTCCTTTGGTCAAAGGGCACTTGGATCATGCGATCGGCCTGATTCATATCAAGGACCTGTTCAAGCTGATCAAGGAGCCCGAGCCGGATTTGATGCGGATCAAGCGCGAGTTGAAAATCGTGCCAGACACGATGCCGCTCGATACCCTCTTGCGGTTCTTCCTCCGCGAGCATGCGCACCTTGCGATGGCGGTTGACGAGTTTGGCACGCCAGTTGGGATCGTTTTCCTCGACAATGTGATGGAGGAGCTGGTGGGGGACATCCAGGATGAGTTCGACAACGAGCGCTCGTCATTCACCCGCATCAATGACGACGAATTTGTGATCGAGGGGGCCATGACGCTCAATGATCTCGCCGGCCATGTGCCAGAGTTGTTCCTCGAAAGCGGCGAAGTGACCACCGTGGGTGGCTACCTGACCCAGCAGCTCGAGCGGTTCCCTGAAGTCGGTGAGACCCTTGAGATTTTGGGCTACGAGGCCCGAATCGCCAGCACCGATGGTCGGCGCGTCGGCCAGGTGCATTTCCGGAAGTTGGCCCCAGTGGCCGACGACGAGAACATGGAATGGGAAGCTTGAGCTGACCGATTTTAGGAGAAATCGCTAGAATTGCGAGGGCTAATCATTAGCTGACTCTCTGAGAGTTAGTGAATTAGTGATCTTTCCTAGCATCGGTCGCCCTTCGGACCGTGTACTTGAAGTTGGTCTGAGCTTTGCTGACCTAATGCTGACAGCGCGCCGCAGAGTTCCGATTAGCCCTTTGATAATGACGATTTCGTAACAATCGCAAAATTGCGGCCATCTGGCTGGCGTCGTTTGCTAAAGCTGTTCCTGAGGAGTTGAGACTAACGAAACCTAATTCAATGAGACCTATCCTACCTTGCCCCACCACCACGGAAGTCAATCAACCTATCACCGATGGGCCAATGAAGGGCTTAGGACTGATGGCACATTGCAAGGCAATCGTTGATGGATCGACGAAGGTGCTTCGCAAGTCAGCGATGGTGATGGCGGTGGCCGCCGGATTCATCGGCTCGGCGACGACGGGGTGGGGGGCGATCACTGAGGGTTTTGAATCGGGTCTTCCCACAGCTTACGGGGGTACCACTTCTTATTCTTTGACATCAGGAACCTGGACGGGCGCAGCAAATTCAGTGATCAGGGGTACTACTAGAAAATCAGGTACTTACTCATGTCAGCTAAAGAGTGCCACAGGAGCTCAAGTTACTTCGCCGATTCTTGCCGATGGGGTAGGTACGATTACGATTTGGGCTGCTGTGTCTAGTGGTACGGGTGGGCTTCAGGTGCAAATTTCGTCCGATGGTACAAATTTTACTCAAACAGGGAGTACTGCGGCTCCGGGCACTACCTTTACCCAATACTCATTTTCTGTTAATAATGCTGCGATTAGATATGTGAGGTTCTATCGTACAGCAGGCACGATGTATGTTGATGATGTTGCTATAACCGATGGTGCCGTAACTCCAACGATAGTCGTTAGCGGGACGCCCGCTGCATTAAGCACCACCTACGGGACGGCTTCCTCTAATACGACATTTACTGTTTCTGGATCAAATCTTAACGGTACTGCAGACGTGATTGTTACACCTCCTACTGGCTTTGAGGTTGCAACCACTTCTAATTTTTCTTCTACGATTGGAACCAGTGCAGCAGGTCTTAGTTTGGGAACTTCAGCGACAATAAGCTCTACCCCGATTTATCTGCGCTTGGCAGCAACGGCTACGGTAGGCAGTTCACCTTATTCAGGTGACATCGTGGTTTCCGGTGGTGGGGCGACTAGCAAGAACGTGGCTACCGCTTCGAGTACAGTAAGTAAAAAGTCGTTAGTAATCACCGCAGATGCACAGACCATTTATTATGGAACTGCTGTAGACACTGTTACCGGAGCTGGTAGCTACACTCCGACTGGATTTGTGAATAGTGACCCAGCAAGCGTGATCGGTGGGAGCGCATCTTACACAACCACCTACACAACCTCCACGAGTGTTGGTGCGAACGTGGCGACGATTACCCCAGTCACCACCAGTCTGACAGCAACCAACTATTCCTTCAGTGCAGCCAACGGAACCCTCACCGTCACGGCAGTGGCTCCTTCGGCACCTACCATCACGGGCATCACTTCGGGAGATGGGCAGTTGAGCGTGGCCTTCACGGCTCCAACCTCAAGTGGAGGTGCATCGATCAGCGACTACAAGTACTCGCTCGATGGAGGGGCCTATGTTTCAGCAGGAACCACCAGCTCGCCTTTGGTCATTAGCGGGTTGAGCAACGGCGTGGAATACACCGTCACCCTCAAGGCGGTCAACAGCGCGGGCGATGGCAGCACGAGCAACGGAGTGAGCGGAACGCCAGAAGCTCCCTCCTCGCCGACGATCACGGTGTCCGGGATCTCAGGCGCGCTTGCGACGACCTACGGAACGGTTTCTGCCGAGCGGAGCTTCACGGTTTCGGGTGCGGCACTCACGGGTGATCTCACCGTTACCGCTCCCACCGGTGTGGAAATTGCGACCACTTCGGGTGGGTCCTTTGGCGGCAGTGTGGTGCTGACCGCAAGCTCGGGAAGCGTTAGTAGCACGACGGTCTACGCACGTTTGAAAGCGACGGCATCCGTGACGGGGAGCTACAACTCGGTGAATTTCACCGTGACCGGTGGCGGTGCAACTCAGAGCAATGTAACAACTATCTCAAGTGGAAATACTGTGACCGCCAAGGAGCTAACGATCACGGGTCTAACGGCGAGTCCTAAGATGTACGATGCGGGCTTGACGGTCTCAGTGACGGGAAATGCAACGTATTCTCGCCTCGCCAACAGCGACAGCTTCACCCCCTCCGATGTCGTGACCTGGGCGTTTGCGGACAAGGGTGTTGGTAATGTCAAGGTTCTGAGTCGCACGGGCTCATTTAGCGCGCCATCTTCTGACTACACGGTCACGCAGCCCTCGCTTACGGCCAACATCACTACCCGTGAATTGACGGTGACAGGTGCCACAGCTCAAACGAAAGCATACAGCGGGAATGTGACCGCAACCATCACCGGGGCCGTATTGGTGGGCAAGCAAGGTGCAGATGATGTCACGATCGCCACCAGCACCGGAACTTTTGACACCGCCACCGTAGGTACTGGAAAAACGGTGACCGCTGCGCTGACTTTGGGAGGTGCGGATGCGAGCAACTACACCATAGTCCAGCCGAGCAATCTCTCCGCTGACATCACTCAGGCGAGCCAAAGCATTTCTGGGGTGACGGCTGCGGTCACCAAGCTCGTTGGCGATTTGAGCTACTCGGTTGGCGGGACTGCCAGTTCGGGATTGGCCTTGAGCTACAGTAGCTCGGTACCGTCGGTCGCGAGTGTTGATCCAAGCACCGGCTTGGTAACGGTACTAAGTGGTGGGCTAACCACGATCACCGTCAGCCAAGCGGGCAATACCAATTACAGCGCCGCATCGAGTGCCACTCAAACACTCACGGTCAATCAGAGTCTTGCGGCTTGGGATGTTTCCGCGACCACGATGACGGCAGCGAACTGTCCGACTCCGACCACCGCAGGCAATCTCACCGTAACTGGATTCACGCGAGGTAGCGGGATCACCTTCACTGGTTCCACCTTCGCCAGAGAATGGGGTGGCTACATGGGAGCGATCACCGCAAATGCCACGGCTGCAATCAGCTCGGGGACGCATCTCTCTTTCGCGATTAAGGCGAATGCGGGGTACAAGGTTTCGCTCTCCAAGATTCCCGCAGCAAAAATCTACTCCAGTACGGCAGGTCCTAAGAAAGGTCAGTGGCAGTTCAGCATTGGCGGGAACTACACCAATGTTGGAAGCGAGATGGCTTGGACAGTTAATGGAGTGAATGATGCCCCAGAAGTCGATTTGTCAGCGGTCACCGACCTGCAGAGTGTTGATTCATCCAAGACCATCACCCTACGTTTGCTTGGTTATAGCAATACAGCGACTTCTGGAACATTCGCGCTCTATGACGGATCTGCTAGCACTGCGGCTGACATCAGCGTTCAAGGGATCGTTACGACGAATCCAACGATCTCAACCACTGGGTCATTGGCGGCACTCTCGACCACTTACGGAACGGCTACGGCAACCCCAGGAAACTTCTCAGTCTCCGGCTTGAGCATGGCCGATGAGGTCACGTTGACCCCGCCTGCTGGCTACGAGTTAGCAACCACTTCTAACTTCACTTCGACGGTTGGAACAAACGGATCTCCCCTAGTGGTCGGCGCTTCTGGTACGATCGCCTCGACACCCGTCTACATCCGGCTCTCTGCAACCGCTACTGTCGCGGGTTCGCCCTACAGCGGAAATATTGTGCTTTCCTCTAGCGGTGCCAACTCGGTGAATGTGGCCACCACCTCAAGTACGGTATCGGCCAAAGCTTTGACGATCGCCGGCCTGACCGCTTCAAACAAGGACTGGGACAACACGACGAATGTCGCGGTGACTGGCACTCCCACCTACTCTGGGCTCGCGAACGGCGAAAGTTTTGCCGTGACGGGTGACGTGACGTGGGCCTTTTCTGACGCTGTGGTGGGGGCAAATAAAACGCTTTTGCGCTCTGGCAGTTATGGGGTTCCTTCGACGAATTATTCGCTCACGCAACCTAGCTTGTCGGCAAGTATTTCGGCCGTTGTGCCGGTGGCTCCAGTGATCGGTTCGATCACTGCGGGGAATGGGCAGTTGAGCGTTGCTTTCACGGAACCAAGCTCGAACGGTGGTGCAGTGGTCATGAATTATGAATTCTCGACCGATGGTGGGACGAGCTGGACAGCCCGCTCTCCAGCTAACACCAGTAGCCCACTGGTCATCTCTGGCTTAAGCAACGGAACGACCTACGACATCCAGCTTCGTGCGGTAAATTCTGCTGGAAGTGGCACCCCGACCAGCACCACGCAGGCTGCGCCTGTGGCCCCAACTGTGCCAACCATCACGGTCTCCAAAGCGAGCTTGGCAGCAAAGACCACCACCTATGGAACTCCATCAACCTCGGAAACCTTCACGGTATCCGGAGTCACCCTGAGCGCCGGAAGTCTGACGGTGAGCGCTCCGACAGGATTCGAACTTTCCAAGAATGGCGTCGATTACTTTGGTTCATTGGATTTTACCATCAGCAGCGGGATTGTTGCGGAATCCACCGTTTATGCCCGCATCGCCGCTAATGCAGCGGTCACTGGCACTTATAACTCGCAGAACCTAACGGTTTCGGGTGGCGGAGCCGATCCAGTCAATGTCGCGACCGCGACCAGCGGCAATGGGGTGTCGGCCAAAGCGCTGACCATCGCGGGAATCGGCATTGCCAACAAGGTCTATGACCGCGGCCTTTCGGCCAGCATCACCGGTGACCCCTATTACGTTGGATTGGCCAACGATGAAACTTTCACTGTGACCGGAACGGGAGTGGCCAGCTTCACCACGGCGGCAAAAGCGAATGGCAAGCCGGTGACGGTGTCTGACTACACCGCACCAAGCACAAACTATACACTGACGCAGCCATCATCGCTGACCGCTAACATCAGTGCTGCCTCATTGTCCGTGACGGGTGCTACGGTGACGACGAAGCTATACGATGGAAGCACGGTGGCAACGATCACGGGTGCTCAGTTGAGCGGGGTGATTTCACCAGACGTGGTGACACTGACGGGTGGAACTACCGGCACGTTTGCCAGCGCAAATGTGGGATCCTCCATTGAGGTGAGCACCTCCATGGGGATCACGGGTTCGGATTCAGGCAACTACGACTTTACCGCACCGACCGGCCTGACGGGTACAATTGACATGGGTACTCCTGTAATCACCTTCAATGCGCTTCCTTCTGGGAAGAAGGTGGGGGATGCCGCGTTCCTAGCGGGTGCCACCAGCACGCTCGGGAACCTGACTTACACGAGCTCGAATCCGAATGTCGCGGCGGTGAACTCGACCACGGGAAGCATCAGTCTCGTCGCCCCGGGTGTCACGACCATCACTGCCAGCGTCGCGGCCAGTGCAAATTGGAACGCTTCGAGCGCAAGTCAGGCGCTGAGCGTGGCTGCGGCGGGAGGGACGATTACCACCCTGTTCACGGAGAATGTGGGTGCTGCTTCCTCAACGACGCCGATTGGAACCTACACGGGTTGGAGTAGTTCGAACCTGACCTTTACGGGAACTGGTGATACCCGCAATTCCTCGGCGTCTTTGACTTATTCCGGTGCCTCAGCGGGAGGTAATGTTTTTTTGACTGGAAACGGAAACGTCACTTTTCAGATCGCGGGTGCTTCCACGGTTGGCTACACGGATCTGACGCTGTCCTTTGGCGCATTTAAGAATACTACGGCTTCAACCATGTCAGAGTTGAAATTGGAATACAGCACGGACGGATCGAGCTATCAGGTGGTATCGATACCCACACAGGCTACAGGCGCAGTTTGGCGCCTTATCTCGGTGAGTCTTCCATCAGGTGCGTCTGGCGCGTCAAATCTGCGGCTTCGCTGGACGAATACTGGTTCTCCTCAGTTCCGATTGGATGATCTCGCTCTAACGGGAACGACCCCACTCGTGCCAGCGATCACAACTTATGGTAGCCTCTCGGCGCTGAGTACGAGCTATGGCACGGCATCGGATCCCTCCGCCACGACGGTCGTTGTAACGGGCGGAAGTCTGACGGGAAATATCACTGCGACGGCTCCCTCGGGGTTCGAGGTGTCGAGTGGGGGAGGCTATGGTGCTACCGCGACATTTGCTCAAACCTCTGGATTTGCCAATGGCACCTTGTCGGTGAGGTTGTCCGCAAGCGCGTCCGCAGGCACCAAGTCGGGTAATGTGGTACTTTCATCCCCTAGTGCGACGTCAGTCAACGTGGCGACGGTTTCAAGCTCAATTTCCAAACTTACGCCGACGCTCTCTGGTACGCTTGCAGCGACAGGAATCACCTATGGTCAGACCTTAGCGGATTCTACCTTGAGCGGTGTAACAGCCAGCGTGAGCGGCGATTTCACCTTCACCACGCCGAACACTTCACCCAGTGTTGGGACTGCAAGTCAAGAGGTGACCTTTACTCCGACGGATTCTACCAATTACAATACCGTATCCACGACTGTGGATGTCACCGTGAGTGCCGCGAGCCTGCCATCTCTCACGTTCTCGGGTGGGGTGGTGACGGTCTCTAACGGCGTTTCTGGATTCTCCTACAGCTACGTCGGACGCGATGGAACGACCTATTCGACATCGTCCACAGCACCTACTGCCCCGGGACTTTACAAGGTGACGGCGACCTCCACCGATTCAAACTACACCGGAAGTGCGGAAAATAGTTATTTCATCGCCGGGGTGATCGCAGGAGATGATAGCCTCACCAAGCCTGCGGATCATTCGGCGATCAGTATCCGGGTTTCAGAGTTGCTCGCGAATGATTCAAGGATCACCAGCCTCGGGGCAGTCAGCGCTTCAGGGTTGACGATTACTGGGGTGACCGCTGGTGCCGGAAATTCGGTGGTGCTGGGGACCGGGGCAGATGCAGGTTGGATTTTCTTTACCCCTTCCAGCGGAGCATCTGACACCTTCACCTATGCGGTTAGTGATGGAACTAACTCCGCCAACGGCACGGTCACCTTGACTGCCGAGGCAAGCCTGCCGCCGATCACCTTGCAACTCGTCAAAAAGGGGACGGCAGCTTTCGATGGAACCACGACCCGAGTTTCTCATGACTTCATCGGTGTCCCGGGCCAGACCTATCAGATCGAGTACTCAACGGATCTCACCACGTGGGTTGCTGCGGGTTCGGTTTCGACCGGTGCAACCGGCTCTTTCTCGGTCAACTTCAGCCGTGCGGGAGACGAGGCGGCAGCTTGGAACGCCCATCAGTTCTTCAGAGCGAAGCGCTGATGGTAGAATTTAGGCGATCGATGATTCAATCACTCACCCCAACGATTTAATAAAAAAAGCTCTCATGGTTGTTTTTGACTGCGGCTCTTTCTGCCGGACAGGCCCAGGCTCAGATTCGTATTGAAAAGACCTTCTCGGTTGGCGCGGATATTCCAGATCGTGGGCAGTATGTCGACGTGAGAACGATTTCAAACACTGGGCTTTCGGCCGTGAGTGATGTGAACGTTGATCTCGTGCTCACAAGTGCTACCGGCAACGTCATGCGCCTTGGCGACTTGTATGCGACCCTTACTCATGGAACTGCTTCTGAGGATGAGCGCGTCGCGGTATTGTTGAACCGGGAAGGGGCGACAGCGACCACTCCATGGGGAAGTTCGCTTTCTTCAATAAACCTAAAATTTGATGACTCTGGTGATGCGGGCAATGTGTTCGGGATTGAGTCAAGCTCGGGAACCTACAAAGCCGATGGTAGACCCGGAATCGACCCATACGCGACTGCCTCTGCCTATGATTTTTCTTCCGTGACTCATGGCTTGGCGGCTTTGAATGGTGCGTGGTTGGCGAGTGACAGGTGGAGTTTGATGGTCGCAGACGTTCGCCAAGGCGGTGCAAGCCGCTTGAATAGCTGGACGGTTCAGATGTCTGGGTCCGCTGCAGAAACAGGCACCTTGGATTTGGGTGAGGGTGGAAAGTTGTCCGACGTCGATGGCGCCACGAATCGGGAGGTGAAGGCATCATTTGCGGTGAATGGAAGTGGTGAATCGAGGGTTACGGCGGAAATTTCGAATAATTTGAGTCTCTCGGGTGGCCTCGCGGGAAGCGGTGAGCTGAACAAGACTGGCTCTGGGAGGTTGACTCTCGCGGGTGCTTCCGCCGATTTCCGTGGCAAGGTGAGTGTTAACAATGGAGAGGTCGAAATTGCCGATGGTGGTGCGCTGGGCAGCACGGGTCGACTTGAAGTAGCGGGAGATGGCGTGAAATTGACCTTGAGCAATGCTGCGACCGTTTCGAACGCCGTTTCGCTTGGGGCTTCCGGCAGCAATGCTCTTTTGGATGGTGGCGGTGTGCTTGGGGGTGACATCACCGGCGAGGGAGGTCTTCGGAAGGTCGGAAGCGGCACGGTTTTCCTATCTGGAAATGCAAGTTACAACGGTGCAACCGAAGTCGCTCAGGGAGCTCTTTCGATCAATGGATCCTTATCGGGCAATGGTCAGCTCAGCGTTTCATCGGGCGCGACCTTGAAGGGTTCGGGGATGGTCAATGTTTCCACCGAGATTGCGGGCATTCATGCTGCGGGAAATAGCCCTGGCCTGCAGACGTTTTCGGCGGGTCTCAGTTACGGTTCCTCGTCATCGTTGGATTGGGAGTTTATGGGGAATTCCTTAGGCCTCCGTGGAACGGATTACGACGGGATCGACGTTACAGGAGGCAATCTAGCGATTGCGTCGGGTGCGACGCTCAGAATGCTGGCAGGAGCAGGGGTTGATTATTCTGACCTCGCTTGGTCCTCATCGAGGAGTTTTTCGGTGATTCATACCAAATCGCTAAATTAATGTGACACCACTGGTTTGTTCGAAGCGTTTACTTGATCGAGCATCCAGCTTCGACCTACTAACCGCAGTACCGCTGCGGCATCATCCCAGTAGCGCTTCAAGGCCGGGATCGTCGCATCCCTCAATTCCTCAACGGTTTCGAAGACCCGGTTGCCGATCTCGTCCTTGATGATGTCCCACAGCTGTTCGCATGGATTGAGCTCAGGATTGTAGGGAGGCAGGTCGATGATGCGGATCCGATCGGGTAACCTCGCGTCGCCGTCGCGCAGGTGGAACCCTGCTTGGTCGCGGATTACGACGTGGACCGCGTCAGGGTCGGTTCGGGCAAGGTCTTCCAGATAGCGGTGGTCCCATTCCTGGTTGACCGCCGGGACCTGACAGAAGTGAGCCTGGCCTCCGATTACATCGAGTGAGCCGTAGAGGTAGTCCCATTCGTATTTGATCTGGCGCGTCACCACGGGACGTTTGCCCTTGCAGGCCCAAAGCCGCCGTATCTCGGTGTGCAGGCCGAACCGGGCCTCATCCATCATCCATAATTTCACCCTGCTGCCCTTGGCGATTTTAAGGTTTTCCAGATAGACTGCGAGTTCTTGCCGGAACACTTCGGCTGCCGCGGGATCTTTCTTGGAGTGGCTGGGGCGCGGCACCAACAGGACTCCTCCGGCTTTTTTTAACCAACGCCAAACCGTTTTGTAGGGGCGCGAAATACCGTGCTTTTCTTCGAGCCACCGCTGGGCCTGGACTCCCGTGACGAAATCCCCGGCATCGAGCTTCGCCCTGAGTTCGTCAAGGAGAGCAGGGGAGACACCCCGTGGTGAACCCTCTTTGGGACCGGGCTTGTCACGCGTGAGCAATGCCTCGAGACCTCCTTTCCTAACGGCTGCCAACCAGCGGAAGAGATGACCGCGGGCAATACCGCAAAGATCAGCGACTTCTGCGGAAGTGTAATCACCCCGGGCGGCGAGCTTGATGGCCAGGAGTCGGGTTTTGCGCCATCCGTCCTTTTCGGCGGCGTGTTTCTCGTCAATGACGGCAGCCACATCGGGCCTGCCAAGTCGCAGTTTTGTTTTTGACATGACGACGGCTATCAGACGGCCGCAGAGACGTCACTTTATTTGTGCGAGATGGTATGAGTTCACGGGTGGGGGGAGTTCCAGTGGGAATTTCATCCTCGATGCCACCAGTGCGGGTAGTAGTTCGGGCTATGGCAGTTGGGCGCTCGCGTCTAACAGCGGAGATGTCACGCTGAATTGGACCGCGGTCCCAGAACCAAGCTCGTTGGCAATCCTTGGCGGGCTCGCCTTGCTGGGACTTGCAAGGCGTCGCCGCTGAGACGTTGGCGTGGTCGGACTGCTCGTTTCGTGAATCCGATCAAGCGCCGCGCATTAGCGAGATTTCTGCGAGGGAAATGAGCGCCTTGATGAGGTCCTCGCGCGGGGCGGACTTAAGGTCTGCCACGGTCACGGCGCGGTCGAGGGTGAACTTCCCTGAGCGGGTGCGGCGCAGGGCGCTGAGGTGGCCTCCGCAGCCGAGTTGGGCGCCGATCTCGTGAGCATAGGTGCGCACATAAAACCCCTTGGAACAATTCACGGTGAAATCCACCTCGGGCAGTTCGATGCGTGAAACCTCGTAGGAGGTCACATGCACCTTGCGAGGTTCGCGGACGATCTCGATGCCTTTGCGAGCCAGTTTGTAGAGGGGCACACCGTCTTTTTTGATGGCCGAAACCATGGGTGGGATTTGATCGAATGGCCCGACAAATCCATCAAAGGCCGCGTGGATTTGATCCTTGGAAAACGCGTCGACCGGCTTGGTTTCCAAGATCTCACCTTGGCGGTCTTGGGTGCTGGTGGTGGCGCCTAGCGTAAGCGTGCCGACGTATTCTTTGTCCTCGCTCATGAGGAGGTCTTGGATCTTGGTGGCGCGACCGATCACGAGCATCAACAGCCCGGTGGCCATCGGATCGAGCGTGCCGCAGTGGCCGATCTTTTTGGTGTTGAGGGCTCGGCGCGCGATGGCGACCACGTCGTGGGAAGTCATGTCCTGCGCTTTGTCGATCAAAAGCACGCCGCTCGGGCCGTCGGACTCCATGGGATTGTTTCTCATAATTTCTTAGATTCGATTTTGGACGCTTGGATGTGGCGGTGGATCTCGGCAAGCACCAACGATTTGGCTTCACCGAGCGGGCCATTCATGCGGATGCCGGCGGCCAGTGGATGACCGCCGCCGCCGAAGGTTGAGGCGATCTGGCAGACATCGAGTTGACGATCTTTCGACCGCATGGAGACGCGGATTTTGCCATCGGGGAGTTCTTCAAAGAACACCGCAAGTTGGACACCGCGGATCGCGCGGATGAAATCGATGAGCCCCTCGCTGTCCTCAGGGAGTAAATTTAGATCGGTGCGCAGTTGATCAATCATCGTCCAATGAGCGACCAGGCCGTCGTGGGAGACTTCCAGGGTGTTGAGTAGTGCACGCATCAACTCGACGCGTCGGAAGGGGTAGTTGTCGTAGATGTTTGAGTTGATCGTTCCCACATCAAGCCCGCGGTTGATGAGATCTGCCGCCATCGTGTAGGTCAGAGCGGTGGTAGAAGGGTATTGGAATGACCCCGTGTCGGTCGAGACCGCGACGTAGATGGCGTCACGCGTTTCAGGCGGGAGTGGCAGATCGAGGGCGGTGATCAATTGGTAGATGATCTGGCCGGTTGCGGGGCTGGTTGGGTCGACCCGATTGAGATCGCCGTACCGGGGGTTGGAAATGTGGTGGTCGATGTTTAGCCAGATCTTCGCCTGAGAAGCGGCGTGGAGTGACTTCTCGCCGAGGCGGGGTTTGGTGGCCGTGTCCAGCGCGATGGCGACTTCCACATCGAGCGGGGTTGTGGGTGGTAGCTCGATTTTCTCGGAGCCAGCCATGAATTTTAGATTGTCGGGCAGTCCATCCTCGTTGATGAGGCGAACTTTTTTTCCGGCGGCCAGCAAGGCGTGTCCTAGGGCGAGTTGTGAGCCGATCGCGTCGCCGTCGGGACGGATGTGGCTGAGAATGACGAATGACGAGTGGGCGTGCAGCACTTCACCGATTTGGTCGAAGCTCGCGTTGTCGTGATGATGTTGGAGATCGCTCATGGGGTTGGACCGCAGCGCGGGGTGTGGATTCTTTCCGCCGGTACCCATCGCGCAAGAATAAACCTCCACGTGCGGAAGAATTGCGAGTCGAGAAAGCCTGAGGCTTGGAGGGGGTGCCGCTCCCCTGTAAGCCGGATTCTGTCCACTCCTTGCGGGGCTGGACGGCCATTTCTCTCACTCCGCCGAGGCGGAGCGCCCTGCTTGCGCAGGATGCGACTAATACCCGGGGATGAGCGGACGGGCAGTCCTTCCCCTGTTCTGTCTTGCACCACGCGGGGTTTACCGAGCCGTTTGGGTTACCCCAAAACGCGGTGGGCTCTTACTCCACCATTTCAACCTTACCTGTGCCTCACTTGCGTGGGGCCATCGGCGGTATTCTTTCTGCTGCACTTTCCGTCCAGGTCCCTCGCGGTTCCTGTCCCTCACTTTCATGAGGCGCGTTGCCCTGTGGTGTCCGGACTTTCCTCAGCCTTGCTTGCGCAACACTGCGACCGTCCAGGGAGCGGCACTCACAAGGTGCACCCGTCGCCACGATTTTCAAACTAAAAATCAATCCGGGCAGGGCGGAAGTCGGAGAAGCGCGGATGGGCTCGCTCCAGAGACGTGCTCAGGCTTTGGCGGAGTACGAGTCGAGAAGAGCTTCTGCCTTCGCAGGGGCTACGGCTTCGTGGAAGTCGTCATTCACCATGCAGACGGGTGCGCTGCCGCAGGAGGCGAGGCATTCGGCGAACTCGACTGAGAATTTGCCACAAGGTGAGACTGAGATCGGATGGTGGTGAGAATCGCTGGCGCTGCGGTCGATTCCCGTGAGTTCGCAGAGGCGATCCATGAGTTCGTAGCTCCCGCCCATGGCGCAGGAGAGCGTGCGGCAAACGCGGATGTGGAACTTGCCCGGGGCTGATTGGCGAAACCCTGGGTAGAAGCTCACCACTTCGAGCACTTTGATGGGTTCAATCGACAGCTTTGCAGCGACCCATTCGATCGACGGGGCCGAGATGTAACCGAAGTGATGCTGGACGATGTGGAGGAGTGGTAGCGTCGCGGCGCGCTTGCTCTCTGGGTAATGCGAGATCCGTTCGTCGGCCTCGGCTTCGAGCGCTCGGCTGACCGCGAATGGCGGATAAAATTGGCTTCCGGGTGTCTCGTGCGAGGCGACGGATTCTTCGAGCGTGTGTTGGGACATCGGTGAATGAGGTGAAGAGGATTGATCCGTGAGATATCGAGAAGATCCTTAGCGGTCGCACTCGCCCATGACAAAGTCGAGCGAGCCGAGGATGGCAGGGATGTCTGAGACCATGTGGCCGGGAAGTAGGCTGGAGGTGATTGAGAGATTGCAGAACGAGGGGCTGCGGATTTTGAGGCGGTAGGGAACGCCGCCGCCTTTTGAGTGGATGAAGAACCCGAGTTCTCCCTTGGGGTTCTCGGCGGCGAAATAGACCTCGCCGGCTGGTGCGTTGATGCCCTGGGTGGAGATGATGAAGTGATGAATGAGTTCTTCCATCGACATCGCGACGCGTTCCTTGTCGGGCAGCATGCTCTTGGAATCGGCGAGATTCACGGGGCCGTCCGGCATGGTGTCGAGCACTTGGCGGCAAATCCGGATCGCTTGCCGCATTTCCTCCATCCGGCACTGGTAGCGTGAGTAGCAGTCGCCTTCGTCGGCGATGGGCACATCGAAATCGTATTTTTCATAGCCGAGGTAAGGGCTATCCTTGCGGAGGTCGCGAGCGACGCCGGAGGCGCGGAGGTTTGGACCGGTCATTCCCCAGGCGATGGCCGACTCGCGGCTGATCACGCCGACATCGACCATGCGGTCGAGGAAGATTTTGTTCTTATCGAGTAGCTTGGCGATTTCTTCGATCGTCACCGAGCATTCATCGAGAAACTGGCGGACCGATGCTTCGAATCCGGCGGGCATGTCGCGGAGTTGTCCGCCGACGCGGGTGTATGAGGTGGTGAAGCGAGCGCCGGTGAGTTGTTCGCAGAGGTTGTAGACCTTTTCCCGCTCGGTGAACGTGTAGAGGAAAACGGTCATGGCACCCACGTCCATGGCGCAGACGCCGACGCCGAGCATGTGAGATGAGATCCGAGCGAGTTCGCAGCAGAGCACGCGGAGCGCCTGGCCGCGGGGTGGTAGAGTCCAGCCCATCAGTTTTTCCACCGCGCAGGCATAGGCCACATTGTTCGCGAGCGGGGCCAGGTAATCCAAGCGGTCCGTGTAGGGCACGAACTGATTGTAGTGCATGTTTTCGGCGATTTTCTCGTCACCGCGGTGGAGGAATCCAACGTCGGGTATGGCGGAGTCGATGATTTCACCATTCAATTCCAAGATCAGGCGCAGCACGCCGTGAGTGGCTGGATGGGATGGGCCCATGTTCAACACCATCCGCTCGCCGACAAGATCGTCAGTCTCTGCATGGTAATGATCCGCAGCGCGCGCAGTACGTGCGATGTTGTCTGGGGCGTCGAATTTTTTGGTTGTGGTACTCATGCCGTTTTGCCGAAGAAATAAGCGCCCAAAGTGAGCGGTTTCGCAAGGGGTTTGTGAAAATTTTCACAAGCCGAGGGCTCGGGCGATCCCCTGGGGTCGACTGGCTTGAGGCCGCGATCGACGTGATGCATGGGATTTCACGGTTTCGTGGTCGGTGGAAATTATTTTTTTTGTGACGCTCGGGTGTTTCTGGGTTTATATATAAGGGATGCAGCGTCGCCATTTGCTTTTGATTCCAGCCTTCGCGTTCGTGGCGTGGCTTGGGTATTGGCTTGCTGGCACGGCTGCGCCGCATCGGCCTCGTGCGAATCAAGTCAATGATTCGGGCGCGAAGCCTCGCCGGACCGTCATTGCGGACGAACCGATGCCGACGTTTCGCCGAGGTGAGCGAACGGCCAAGGCTCGAGGC
Source organism: Akkermansiaceae bacterium (assembly GCA_029866215.1). GTDB lineage: Bacteria > Verrucomicrobiota > Verrucomicrobiia > Verrucomicrobiales > Akkermansiaceae > Luteolibacter. The sequence goes on along the minus strand of JARWZU010000022.1, from coordinate 14,358 downwards.
GACGGTGAGGCGGTGCTGGAGGGCGCGCTGCCGGGGGAGAGGATTTTGGTTTTCAAAGACCGGAAGGCACTTGAGGATTTCTTGAAGCGGGCGGGTGGCTCCGTTCGGGTGATGGGGCGGATCGATGTACTCAATGCCCTGCGGGTTGGATTTTCAAGTTACGATGATCTGGCGGGATTGCTCGATGGGAGTGAGCAGGCTTCCTTTGTTTTTCCGGTGGATATTCCGGTTCCTAAGGATGGCACGGTTCAGCCGGGTGCGGTGCCGTTGGGTGATCGACTTCTGGCGTGGTTAGGGGTCAAGGGCGACAACCTGAATTGGGGGAATGGGGTTCGCATTGCAATCTTGGATACTGGGGTTGCGTCTAGCAGCGCGTTTTCTAGCAAGATTTACTCGATCAATCTTGTGGATCTTCCGGCCGACCTGTCGCTGCAGAATGGTCACGGGACGGCGGTTGCGTCGATGATCCTCGGGCGAGATCCCATGGCACCGGGCGTTGCGCCGGGGACGGAGATGGTGATTTCCGTTCGGATCGCCAATGACCTTGGTCAGTCGGATAGCTTCATGCTGGCAAAGGGCATCATCGCCGCAGTGGATGCGGGCGCGCAGCTCATCAATATTTCCATGGCGAGTGTCGGCGATAGTGCACTGGTTAGAAGTGCAATCGAGTACGCGAGATCCGCAGGTGCGTTGATCGTCGCAGCGGCTGGCAATAACGGCCTGGATCGCGTTTCCCATCCGGCTGCAAACGAGGGGGTCATTGCGGTTGGCTCAGTCGATGCATTGGGCAATCATCTGGGTTTCTCGAACAGCGGAAGTCAGATCGATGTCTCAGCGCCCGGCTACGGATTGAATGCGGCATGGACTGGCGATCAATTTGCGAGTGTGAGCGGGACATCGTTCAGCGCCCCAATCGTGTTGGGGGCGATTGCTGCCGTGAAGAGTTGGCCGGGCAATGAGAAATTGACCATGCGGCAGGCGGCGGATGTGCTTTTTTCCTATTTGAACGACGGCGGCGCTGCGGGAACGGATCCGATGATTGGAAATGGAATGCCGGACTTGGGCAGGGTTTTGAATGCAAAGACTCCTGGGATTTATGATGCTGCGGTGGCGTCGCAGAGGATCATTCCGCCAGATTCAACAAACCCATACGGTCAGTTGGAAGTGCTCATTCAAAATCGCGGAACCGAGAATCTAGTGAATACCTCTGTTAGGATTTCCACTCCCTCCGGATTGGTGGAATCGAATATCACTTCTCTCCCTGTCAATGCGGTTCGCGTGATGACGGTTCCGATCACTCAGGTGAACCGTGCAGGCATGAATTTCGAATCGCAGGTTCGCTTGTCTGCGGGTTTGAAGGATGTGAAGCCATCCAATGACCGGCGGGCTGAAACTTATGTTCCTGCGGGCGCTCCTTAATGGCTAGTTTTTGGTCTTGTGAGTTCTTGAGTCGCTTCGGTGCGATACTTCTCGAGGTGTTGATTCCAAAGTTGTTCGAGTTCCATGACCTTGTCGGGATGTGCGGCAGCGACGTCGCGCGTCTCCGAACGGTCTGAGGTCAAGTCGTAGAGTTCCCATGGTGCGCTGTGGTTGCGGACTAGTTTCCAATTTCCTTGGCGGATCGCCTTGTTGTCGTCGTGAAACCACCAGAAATCTTCATGCCTCACGGAGTTATCATGAGTGAAGGTATTCACTAGGCTTTTCCCAGGTGATGGAGGCATCGGTTGGTCACCGAAGGTCGCTGGCATTTGACCGCCGCCAAGTTCGAGTATAGTGGGAGCGAGATCGATCAAGTGCCCTGGGTTTTTTCTTAGTTCACCATGCGCGGCGATTCCGTTAGGCCAGTGAACGATGAGAGGGGTGGAAATACCGCCCTCATGAGTCCAGGACTTGTGCAAGCGGTGGGGGGTATTTGCCGCGCTTGCCCAGCCGGGGCCAAGACCGAGGAAAGTTTTTGCGGAGCCAGGCGGAAGGCTTGGTTCGTGGAGGTCGCCACGGATGATTTGTTCGGAACTGGCACCATTGTCAGAGACAAACAGGATTAGCGTGTCGTCCAGCTTGCCAGATTTTCTAATTTGTTCGATCACTCGGCCGATCTCGATGTCCATTCGATGGATCATCGCTGCGTGGATGGCCATCTTGATGGGTTGGAATTTTTTTTGTTCGGAAGAGAGGGTGTCCCATGGCACGGCGCGGCCCACCTCGCCGGGGCCGATCTTTTCGAGGAGTTGCTGAGGCGTTGGGTTGTAGCTCGGCCAAACCGCTGAGTCCAATGGCGGCAGGGGACCATCGACCAAGCCTAACCGTTTCATTTTCGCGTAGCGCTCTTGGCGCAGGGTGTCCCAGCCCGCGAGGTAGCGGTCGCGATAAATTGCGATGTCTTCGGGTAGTGCTTGAAGTGGGAAGTGCGGCGCGGTGAATGCGAGGTAGAGGAAAAACGGTTGATTCGCATGCTCGGATTGGTGACCTGCTAGCATGTCAATCGCGTGCTGGGCGATCGCGGTGGTCGAGTAGTAGCCCGTGCCGAGTTTGACCGGGGGTAGAGGCTTGTCATCCAGTGTGTGCTGCTCGGGATTGAAGTAGCGGTCGTGGTCTTCTAGCGAATACGAGTGGTCGAATCCGTTTTTGAGGGGCTCTCCATCGACGTGCCATTTGCCCGAATGATATGATCGGTAACCGAGCGGGCGGAGGTATTCTGGAACCAACTTTGCCCATGCTGGACGGTTGGCCGAGGTCCCGCTCTTTACGCCGGGCAGGGTGTCGCGGCGAACTTGTTGGGCATAGTAACCTGTGAGAATCGCAGCTCGTGAGGGCCAACAACGTGCGGTGTTGTAGAACTGGCTGAAGCGGAGGCCACTGGCTGCGAGCTGATCGAGGTTAGGGGTTTGAATCTCACTGCCGTAGCAGCCTAGGTCCGAGTAGCCTAGGTCGTCGGCAACGATCACGACGACATTCGGTTTTTTGGTGGGACCCTCCGCATTGGCTTGCAGGGTGATGGATAGGCCGATGGCAGCGATGAATGCTGCCGGTTTCGCGACGAGGTATGTGAGGTTGAAGATCATGGATTTGCTTTGGCGGATTTATTGTGTGGGGCGGACGGCTCAATGCGTTGGCTCTTTAGTTTGCATTGGCTCGTGGCTTGGTAGAAAGAGTCCGGATGGTTTTGTTACCCGTCCTGAGGGTCGGACGCCGGGGCCGAGTTGATTTTTCCCGAGGTCGGCATCCATTTGATCGATGAATCGTTGTAAGCGCTCCACCACTTCTGGGTGTTGGGTGGCAACGTCTGTTCTTTCGCCGATGTCATTTTCGAGATTGTAAAGAACCGGTGGGCTGCTGGTTTCTTGGGTGGGCGCATTCTTGCTGGAGCTGGCGCGGTTGATGATGGAGAGCTTCCATGGGCCGCTGCGTACTGCCTCGATCTGGTTTCCTTTGAAGTAGAAATGGGCTTCCCGAGGAGATTCTTGAGACTTACCAAGTAAGATCGGCGTGATGTCCTTGCCGTCGATCTTCACGTTCTTGGCCAATTCCGCGCCGCCGAGTTTGGCGAATGTTGGTAGTAGGTCAATGTTTCCAACTGCAGCATCACACGCTGTGTTTGGTTGGATCATTTTCGGCCACCACGCGATGGTGGGTTCTCGCATTCCACCCTCAAACGTCGTGAATTTGCCTCCACGCAGAGGCCCTGCAGAACCACTTTTTTCGCCGAGACCGAGCCATGGTCCATTGTCACTTGTGAAAATTACTAGAGTGTTTTCCGCGAGCTTCAACTCGCACAAGGTATCAAGGATCCGGCCGACACTCCAATCGACTTCATCGACCCAGTCGTAGTAGATTCCATTTCCCGAGTGGCCTTTGAAGGTTGCTCCTGGATGGATCGGGATGTGAACCGCCGTGTGTGGAAGATAGAGGAAGAAGGGCTTGGTTTGGTTTTGGCGGATGAATGAGATCGCTTCGTCGGTGTAGCGTTCGGTGAGTTTATCTTGCGCTGCTGCGTTGATGATCTCGATCACTTTTTCATCGCGGACGAGGGGAAGTGGTGGATTTTTTCTTAACTTCGCGCCTTCTTCGCTGCCGCCCATGTCGTTCGAGTAGGGTAATCCGAAGTAGTGATCGAAGCCATGTCGTGTGGGTAGAAATTCGAGTTGGTCGCCGACATGCCATTTGCCGATGCAGATGGTGGCGTAGCCGGATGATTTTAGCAATTCAGCAACCGTATGTTCTTTTGGGTTCAAGCCGATCGCGGATTTCGGGTGGATCACCTCGGGGAGTGAGACACGCTTGGCGTAGCAGCCGGTGAGGACTTGAGCTCTTGAGGGAGTGCAAACGGGTGCGGCGTAAAACGAAGTGAGTTTCATGCCCTCGCGTGCCATGCGATCTAAATTCGGCGTGTGAGATTTAGTCGAACCGAATGGGCCGATGTCGCCGTAACCCAAGTCATCCATGAAGATCAGAATGATGTTAGGCTTTTGACTTGGCACCGATGCATTTGCGCCGCGAAGAGGGGTGATGCTGGTTAGGATCGAGGTCGCGATGAGTGCAAGGGCTGATCGGTTCATGGATTTTTCGGTGATGGGATGTACTCGTAGCTAGTAACTATGGCATGCTTCAGTTCTTTGTTACGGCGGCATGGAATAATTCTTACTTCATTTGGTCCGATTGGGCGAGAATTCGGGGCTTTTTGGTTCGGTTGTTGGACCGATTTGAGACTGAATGTGTGATTTGATGGATCTTTCTGGCCCTGATTCTGTTGCGGGCCTAAGGTTTGCCGCATGGACGCCCTTATCCGCCATTTAGAAGAAAAGCAAGAACTGGCCCCGGTGCAGGTCGAGGCTGCAGCCGAGCAGTTATTAGATCCGGGCCTATCTGACGAAAAAAAAATGCGTCTGCTCGAAGCTTTAGCGGTGAAGGGCGAGACCCCTGCGGAAATTGCGGGATTCGTCGAAGTTTTCCTACATCATGCGGTGGATCCTCGTCTGGGTGGACTTGAGTTTAATGGGCCGACGTTAGATGTCTGTGGCACTGGGGGAGACCAGCTTGATCTTTTCAATGTCTCGACCACCGCCATGTTCATTGCTGCGGCAGCGGGCGCGGTGGTCGTGAAGCACGGGAATCGTGGGATCACCTCGAAAAGCGGTGGGGCGGATGTCTTGGAGGCTCTCGGAGTGCGCATTGACCTCAGCGTCGATCAATTTCGGAGCGGTGTCGAAGTGGCTGGGCTTGGTTTTATGTTTGCGCCGAACTATCACCCAGCATTTAAGGCGGTCGTTGCTGCTAGAAAAGCTCTTGCTGCTCGCGGGGTGAAGACTCTTTTTAATCTAATCGGTCCTTTGCTCAATCCAGCGAAGCCTCAATGCCAACTCGTTGGGGTTTTTTCGAGTGATCTATGCCCAGTTTTCGCCGAGATTCTTGAGCGGCTTGGCCGGCAGAGTGCGTGGGTGGTTCATGGAACCACCGCCGATGGTCGCGCGGTTGACGAGGTGAGTCTCATGGGACCCACGCGGGTCGTCAAAGGTGGTGTATCGCAGGCTTGGACGGAGGTTGAGGTGGTGCCGAGGGATTTTGGGTTGACGCCTTGTGAGGTGAATGACCTCCAAGGAGGCGATGCTCAACAAAATGCCTTAATCCTAACTGACATCTTATCGGGGCGTGAAACTGGGCCAAAGTGTGACATGGTGTTGATCAATTCCGGCGCGGCGATTGCATGTGCTGGTCTTGCTAACGACATTTCGCAAGGGATTGAGATTTCGCGTGAAATGATCTCGAGCGGTGCGGCATTGCATCGCCTGAAGTTAATGCAAAAGGTATCGCAATCGGCAGTGTGATGCGTCGCAAGTTTTGAATGGCATGAGATCGAATCGATGAAGGTCATTTTTCGCATCAATTACCGCACAGTTCCTGGTCAATCGGTGTGGATCAGGTATTCGACGCAGGCGGGTTGTGTGGACCGGCATTTGGAGCTTCACTGGCTGAACGAGTCGCAGTGGGAGGGGGCGATCGAAGTTGATGGAACGGGTCGAATGTTGATCGAGTATCTCTATCAGATGAGACAGGAATCGAATGGCGTAGCGCTCGACGAGTGGCAAGGTCCGAGGCTCGTCGATGTTGATCTAATGAAAAACGATGTGGTTATCCTGATGGACACTTGGTGTTCAGCGGGCACTGTGGATTATAGTTTTGAGACTCAAGCATTTCGTGCAATGCAGCCTTCGCATGGCGGTTTTCAAAATGTGAATCGGCCACCGCAGGCTAACCATACATTTCGGCTGAGGATGGCTGCGGTCCCAGATGGATTGGCCCCTTGTTTGTTAGGGAATACTCGGGAGCTGGGTGACTGGGATCGAAATGCGTCTGTGCCCTTGTTCGAAGTGGCACCGAATGTCTGGGAAGCCAGCCTTGATTTGGCAAAGGGCAAGGAGATCGAGTACAAGTATGGTTTGAGCGAGCGAGGGTCGAGCCACGTCGTTAGTCTAGAAGAGGGTGTGAACCGAATTTTGGTCGCGCATGCTTTTGGGGAATGCCAATGGACGCAGGTGAGTGATGAATCATACGCACGTGATCCGGCGACATTGTTTCGCGGTGCCGGGGTGGCGATTCCGGTGTTTTCGTTGCGCAGCGATGATGGTCTTGGGGTAGGTGAGTTCGCCGATCTCAAGGGACTGGCAGATTGGGCCCAGGCAGTTGGTTTAAAGCTCATTCAGATTCTGCCGATCAACGACACGACCTCGTCATGGGACTGGACGGATTCTTATCCGTACTCGGCCATCAGCGTGTTTGCGCTGCATCCGATTTATTTGCGGATCGACGAACTCAGCGTCGTGGTTTCTCAAGAGGTTTTGCAGCAGATCGATGAAATACGTGCGGGGCTTAATTTGTTGGGAAAAGTCGATTACGAGCAAGTGATGCGGTTGAAATCACGACTGACGCGTGACATTTACCAGGTTAACTCGGCTGAGATTCGGGGAGGGGCAGGGTTCCGTGATTTTCTAGCAGATAATTTCACTTGGCTTGTTCCGTATGCGGCTTTTTGTGTGTTGCGCGACGCGTATGGCACTGCTGATTTCGGGCAGTGGGATGGATGGGCGGTTTATGAGCGTGGGCGGGTTGAGGCGATACTGGATGAGGGTAATGAGTATTCGAACGAAATGTTCTATCACTTTTGGCTGCAATTTGAGCTCGATCGGCAGTTGGATGATGCGGTGGCGCATCTTCACGCGTGTGGGCTGGCGCTTAAGGGTGATCTCCCGATTGGGATTGATCGTCAATCGGTCGAAGCGTGGTCTGCACCCCATTTGTTCAAGATGGATGCGCAGGCGGGTGCACCGCCAGATGCATTCGCGGTCAAGGGGCAGAACTGGGGATTTCCCACCTACGACTGGGAGATGATGCGGCGAGATGGCTATGCGTGGTGGCGGGCGAGGTTTGCGCGGCTGAGTCGGTATTTTGATGCCTATCGGATTGATCACATTCTTGGGTTCTTTCGGATTTGGCAGGTTCCATCCGATCAGGTTGAAGGCATCATGGGCTATTTTGATCCGGCGCAACCGATTTCAATCGCGGAAATGCGTGAGCGAGGGATTCCTTTTAAGCTTGAGCGATATTGCAAACCCTATGTTCGTGATGCTTGTTTGTTAGAGCGCTTTGGGGAGCGGGAAGGTGAGGTGAAAGAACGCTTCTTTCGCGAGCTGGGTGATGGAGGGTACGAGCTTTTGGAGGCATTTTCTACGCAGCGTCGATTGGTGGATTATTTTAGCGCTCGCCCGCATGAAATAGAGATCCAACAGGGGTTATTGGATTGCGTGAGCGAGGTGCTTTTTTTCGAAGTTAAGGGATCGGATGGAGCATTTTTTCACCCGCGTTGTTTGATGCAGATGACGCGTTCCTTCCAAGCATTGGACGTGGAGGTTCGTCAGCGGTTTGAGGATCTTTACAACGACTATTTCTATCGCCGCCAGGAAGATTTCTGGCAGGCGCGAGGTTTCGAAAAGTTGCCGTCGATGCGCCGCGCCAGTCCCATGCTGCTTTGCGGTGAGGATTTGGGAATGGTGCCAGCCTGTGTGCCGGGAGTGCTGAGGGAGCTTGGAATTCTTTCTCTAGAGATTCAGCGAATGCCGAAATCCAGCAAGACCGAGTTCGTGGATTTGCGGAGTGCGCCTTACATGAGCGTGGTCAGTCCATCGACCCATGACATGTCGACCTTGAGAGCTTGGTGGAGAGAGGACCCTGCGGTGGTGGCTAGATTCGTGCGCGAGTCATTTGAGGGGTTATCCGCTGAGCCTGAGCTTTCTGGCGAGATGGCCAGCGAGATCCTCAAGCAGCACTTGGGGTCTCCAGCGATGTGGGCGGTTTTCCCGCTGCAGGATTTGTTAGCGATCGACGAGAGGCTGCGCCATCCAGATCCGGAAGCTGAGAGGATCAATGTTCCGGCGATCATGCCGTTTTATTGGCGTTATCGAATGCATCTCAGCATGAGTGAACTTCAGGGTGCTGATGAGTTCAATCGTCGTGTGGGGCGGTTGATCGCCGATGCAGGGCGGTAAAGTGGGTCTAGAATGGATTTTTTCGCGACGATGCCTTGACCCGGTGTGGGGTCGGGGAATAGGGTCCGCGCGGTTCTCTGTGTCAGCGCAAGACTCCAGTCGTCATCATGAATATCCACGAATACCAAGCCAAAGAGCTTTTCGACCGTTTCCAAGTTCCAAGTCCGAGGGGAGCTGTTGCCAGTTCGCCGGAGGAAGCCGCTGCGGCAGCTCTCCAGTTCAGCGGTGCCAAGTTGGTGATCAAGGCCCAAGTGCACGCGGGTGGTCGGGGCAAGGGGCATTTTACCAATGGTTTTCAAGGCGGCGTTCATTTGATCGAGTCGCCCGAGCAGGCGGCTGAATTTGCTGGAAAGATGCTCAATCAGACCTTGGTGACCGTGCAGACCGGTGAGGCGGGAAAACTGGTGAGCAAGGTGATGGTCGCCGAAGCGGTTGACATCACTCACGAGTATTACCTTGCGATTTTAATGGATCGTGCGACTTGCCGTCCTGTCATCGTGGTTTCTACTGAGGGTGGCATGAGCATCGAAGATGTCGCGCACAACACGCCAGAGAAGATCGTTCGGCAGTTTGTTCATCCGCTGTTAGGGCTTCAGGCCTACGAGGTGCGCAAGCTCACGGAGGCACTCGGAATGACGGGTGACGTCGCGAAGCAGTTCGCGAAGCTTCTCGGAAACCTCTACAAACTTTTCATTTCCTGCGACTGTGCAATGTTAGAGATCAACCCGTTGGTCACGACTCCCGATGGTCGGGTCCTCGCGCTCGATGCTAAGTTTGGCTTCGATGACAACGCGCTTTACCGTCACCCTGATATCGTCGCGATGCGTGACAAGACCGAGGAAGACCCTCGTGAGGTAGCGGCGTCCGAGTATGACCTCAACTACATCGGTCTGGATGGAAATATCGCTTGTCTTGTGAACGGAGCGGGCTTGGCCATGGCGACCATGGACATCATCAAACATTATGGTGGTGATCCTGCGAACTTCCTTGATGTCGGGGGCGGTGCTTCGAAAGAGCAGGTCACAGCGGCCTTCAAGATCATTCTGGGCGATCCGAATGTGAAGGGAATCCTCATCAACATCTTTGGTGGGATCATGGATTGCAACATCATCGCTGAGGGTGTGATTGCTGCGGCCAAGGAAACGGGATTGCCAATTCCGCTGGTCGTTCGGCTTGAGGGTAACAACGTCGAGATGGGCAAGGCCACCCTCGCCGCCTCTGGACTCGACATCGTTGCTGCCGACGACATGTCCGATGCCGCTCGCAAGATTGTCGCGGCTGTTCAATAATTTTTCATCGATCGCTAAACACTATTTCCCATGTCCATCCTCATTGACGAAAACACCAAACTCCTGATTCAGGGGATCACCGGCAGCTTCGGCGCACGTCATGCATCGCTTTCGCTTGCATACGGCACCAAGGTCGTTGCTGGCGTGACCCCTGGCAAAGGCGGTCAGAAATTTGAGAATATTGTCCCGATTTTCGACACGGTTAGCCATGCCGTGAACGAGACGGGTGCTACGGCCACGGCCATCTTTGTGCCACCACCATTTGCGGCCGATGCGATTCTGGAAGCGGCGGATGCTGGCGTGGAATTGATCGTTTGCATCACCGAAGGCATTCCGGTGATGGACATGATGCGGGTGAAAGAGGCCTTGCGTGGGTCGAAATCACGTCTTGTAGGGCCGAATTGCCCGGGCATTGTGACTCCTGGCCACGGGGAGAAATCCCACGGTGGCTGCCGGATTGGCATTGCCCCAGGCTATATTCACAAGCGTGGAAATGTCGGCGTGGTTTCTCGTTCAGGGACCTTGACTTATGAAGCCGTGTTTCAGTTGACGCAGCTTGGTTACGGCCAGAGCACCTGTGTCGGTATCGGTGGCGATCCCATCAATGGAACGAACCACCAAGAGGTTCTGGAAATGTTCAACAACGATCCCGAGACTGAGGCGATCATCATGATCGGTGAGATCGGTGGTACAGCTGAAGTGGATGCTGCGAGGTGGGCGAAAGCTCATTGCAAAAAGCCGATTGCCGGATTCATTGCAGGTGCGACCGCGCCTCCAGGGCGCCGGATGGGCCACGCCGGTGCGATCGTCGGTGGCGAGGAAGACACTGCGCAAGCCAAGAAGCGAATTCTCGCGGAGTGTGGCATTGCGGTGGCGGAGACACCAGCGGAGATGGCCGTCACGCTGCTTGCTCGCTGGGGCAAATAAGTTACGGCATCTGATTTTTCTCCAAGCCGATTGCGTCGTCGCGGCTTGGGGGTTCTGAGTTCAGGGCCCGCTCGCTCCATTCAGAATTTAGCTGGAGAGGTTGAGTGCCTTTTGGTGGAGAAATTCGAGGTCTGCGCTGGGTGCGGGTGTTGGGTCGGGGTAGTCGAACATGTTACCTTCGAAGTTTCGCAGCGTGACCCCACCGGTGCTGGTGTCGACGAGATAATTCGGGTTGATCGGGATTTTCCCGCCGCCCCCGGGACCATCGATGACAAACTGTGGAATGGCGTATCCGGTCGTGTGGCCGCGCAAGCTCTCGATGATCGCGACGCCCTCGGCGACCGATGTTCGGAGGTGGGACGAGCCCGTGATCAAGTCGCACTGATAGAGGTAGTACGGCCGGACTCGGCACATGAGAAGCTTGTGAACGAGCGCCTTTTGGATATCGACGCTGTCGTTGACCCCTCGGAGTAGCACGCTTTGGTTACCGAGTGGGATTCCTGCATCCGCGAGGCGGCCGAGGGCTTCGCGGACCTCAGTGGTTAGTTCGCGCGGGTGGTTCGTGTGGATCGAAATGAAGAGTGGGTGGTGTTTTTTGAGCATCTCGCAAAGCCCTGGAGTGATCCGTTGTGGGAGGAAAATCGGGATCCTTGAACCGATGCGGAGGAACTGGAGGTGAGAGATCGACCTGAGTCGGGTGAGGATTTTATCAAGGCGCTCGTCGGAGAAGAGGAGTGGATCACCGCCGGAGAGTAACACGTCGCGGACCTCTGTGTGTTTCTCGAGGTATTGAAAGGCAGGTTCCCACTGGGTTTCGAGATGTTGTTCGCCGACGCCGGAGACCACGCGTGAGCGGGTGCAGTATCGGCAGTAGGATGCGCAGCGGTCGGTGACGAGGAAAAGCACGCGGTCTGGGTAGCGGTGGACCAGCCCGGGCACCGGCATGTGTGAGTCCTCTCCACAGGGGTCAGCCATTTCCTCCGGAGCGTTCCAAGCCTCTTCAATTCGCGGAATCACCTGGCGGCGAATCGGGCAATTCGGGTCGTCGCGGTCGATCAAATTGAAGAAATGGGGGGTGATCGACATTGCAAGCTTGGTTCCAGCGAGAATGACCCCTGCGCGTTCTTCGTCGGTTAGGTTGAGGCGTAAATCGAGGTCTGCAAGTGATCCGACCCGATTTCTGAGTTGCCAGCGGTGATCGTTCCAGTCGTCCGTTACCTCGTCCGGCCAGTACCCTGGGGTGTGGGAGATGAATTGAGGGTCGAGGTCGTGAGGATGCATGGAGCGTTGGTGTCTACGCGATTGGCGGTGTGCTTTCGAACCAATGATTTTGAACCACATCTCGCGATGTGCAAACAAGAATGTTTAGAAAGTGCCGTTAGTTCGCTGAGCAGCGCCGGATCAATTCGATGAGGCGCCCGGATGCGGCGGCGACCGTGGGGGCGAAGGGAAGTTGGTCATCGTTCTCGTCAAGCTTGAGAGGGGCGCGGGTGGCCACTCGGACGGCAGGTAGCTGCATGTTGAAAAGCCTGGTAGAGAGACTGTTGTCACTGGATCGCGCTGACTCTGTCCCATAAGCGGTGCCGAGGCCTTGGAGGTGGTTGAGCGGAGTGGCGGAGGCATCGCTTGAGTTGATCCAAAGGGCTTCTCCGCTGCCCATGGCTTCCACGCAGAGGACGGTAGCGGGAGTTTGGCCAGATTGGGCAAGGTCCGCTAGCTTGGCCGCCGTTTCGGTCACTGGCGACCCGAGGTCATTCGCATGGGGCAGGAAGATGAAATGGATCGGCCGCTTTGGCTTATCCCCGGCGAGTGCTTGGGCCGCGGCAAGGGTGGCGGCTAAGCCGGTGGCGTTGGCTTCCGCGCCCCGCGATTGTGGGCGACTATCATAGCTGGTGGCCACCCAGACTGCGGGATCCCGCGAGTTTCGTCCCGCCAGCGAGACTTGGAGGATCGGCCAGTTTTTGGGGCCGGCGGTTTTTTGGACCGTGTAGCCTGAATTCGATGGGCCTAACAGACCGTCAATCATTGAGGCCGTCCGTGATAGATTGGCGGCTGCCGTGGTGGTGGATGGGTTTCTTTCGCCGATGACAGCGACGATTTTTCTCAAGTCGTCTTCGAGCAGTGGCGTGGATACCGCCTGAGCAAAGCGTTGATCTTCGACGAGCGCCTTTCGTTTTTCTTGATGGAAATAGTACCAGAGGGCCAAGCCGCCAGAGGCGATGAGCCACAATGGCAGCAGGACGAGCAGATATCGGACCCAGAGTGGGCGCCTTTTGGGTTGCTGTGTCATCGAGTGTCTCGGCTCGGCGGTGGTTCGGCTAAATCATCTTCGATTTCGACCTCGAGCCCCTTGCGCAGGCGTTGGGAAATCCATGGCCTGATGAAGCCATAAAGGAGAAAGATGCTAAAAAGCACGACCGGCATCACGTAGCGGAACTGCACGGTGGCGAAAACGAGCATCAAGGTGATGACGATGGCTCCAAAGGTTCCGCGGGTGTTGAAGCCAACCTTCTTGAAGCTTGGATAGCGGACGTCACTGATCATGAGGAGTGAGAGGCCTAACATCGCGCCAGCGAGTATGTATTTCCATGGGCCGAGTTCATGGTCATTCTGATAGAGATCGATCAGTAGGAATGTCAGCGATGCGATGAAACCTGCTGCCATCGGGATCGGTAAGCCTCGGAAGTCGCTTGAGTCGTTAGGTTTCTTGGGGATCGCGGCTAGGCAGTTGAATCGTGCCAAGCGCATGGCGCCGCAGACCAGATAGATGAGTGCGATCGCCCAGCCGATATTTCCAAGTGGGAAAAGCACCGCCTTTGATAGGAGCATCGCGGGTGCCATTCCGAACGAGATGATGTCGGCGAGGGAATCAAATTCACGGCCAAATGGGGATTCTTGGCCGCCGAGGCGGGCCAGTCGACCATCGAGCAGGTCGAAGAGGCATGAGCCGAAAATCAGGAGAATGGCGTACTCGTAGTAGATTTTGGAAATTTCATAATACTCCTTCGGGGGGAGTTTGGCGGTTCCGGTCATTTTTTGAACCTCGAACAGTCGGGCTTCGGTGATGCCTTTGAAGATCATCAGCACAGCGAAAAACCCGCATGCCAGGTTCAGCGCTGTCATGAGGTTCGGCAGGAAATAGATTTTCGGTTCGTCTGGGTCGCGTTCCCTCGGCATGGGGGTAGCTTATGACATGGATTTCGGTTTGAAAACAGCGGAAAAATCCATGGGAAAGGGGTTGAGGATGACGGTTTGGCGGATTAGGGTGCGCAAGGGGTTGGGCACTGATTTTCCCAACCCACAAAACGCACCATGAGCCCATCTGAACTATCATCATCCACACCGATGAGCGCCATCATTGAGACGCTGCCGGGGGCGAGGCGTGCGCTATTTGCTCGGTATCACCTTGGGGGGTGTCAAAGTTGTGCATTTTCCAACGAGGAAACCCTTGAGCAGCTTTGTTTGCGGTCAGAGATCGCGGTAGATGAGGTTTTGGCGCATTTGCTGGCCAGTCATGAGCACGATTCGGCGATGTGGCTCGGTCCGGTGGATGCCGCGGAGCAGATGGATGGACTGAGGCTCATTGACCTTCGGACGCGAGAGGA
>JARWZU010000074.1 GCA_029866215.1 Akkermansiaceae bacterium | reverse complement strand
CCACCGACTTGCGGGAAGCGGCCCTGGGTGCCTAATAAGAAAACACCGTGTTCAAGGATGGCTTTGAGACCGGCTGGCGTCGTATCACAGACCATGAGGCTGTTGTTGAAACGAAGCGAGTTCTCGATATCAAGCTGCGACACGGCTCCGGCCGGTTTGCTTGCGCTCGGATTGGCAATCGGCGGCGTTTTTGCACCGCTGACCACGTCAACCGCTCCGATGGATGAGCGGATGCCACCGCCGTTTTTGAATCCAGCGATGTGCGTTGCAGTTGGCAATGCTGTCCTAGCCGCCGAGATCATCGAGTCGGCAGTGATGTCTCCCAAGTTGGTCTGTTGGTTGCGGATGATGTTACGCTCGCCTTCGAGGTAAACATCGGTGTAACCACGAACATCTCCGTCTTTGGCGCTGATGACAGCTTGCACGGCATCGGTAAGCAGTTTCACTTTCGTGCCTTTGGTATTGGCCGCGAACGCGGTGGTAGCCAGATTTCCAACGGTGGTGTTCCAGGCTGCGGCGACGTTGGCATCAGTGGCGGCATAAGCACCATTTTCGAGGATGTTTGCCGTGAGGTTAGGAACGATCAGCACACCATCAGAATCGAAGTCAGCAACGAGACGGCCAAGGTAGGTGAACTCGTTATCAGTGTTGACGATGACGGTTGGCAGGCCATCCGAACCCGCGGTGTAGATCGGGTAGTTGGCAGCGAAGTCAGCGGTGTGCCCGGTGAACAGGGCTGGAACGTCGTTGGAATCGCCAAGGCGTGTGTTAGAACCAGCAGCGAGGATGATGTCCACACCGTTCAGCAGCGGAGCGAGTTGCTGCTCAAAGGTGATCTGCTGAAGGTGAGCCATGAGGATGATTTTATCCACACCTTCGGATTTAAGCTCATCAATGGCAGGTTGAATCTGAGAAGCCAGAAGCGCCATGTCATTCGTCTCACCGCCGTCTCCCACGAATCCCTTCACCTCGACACCGCCTGTGGAAGAGATGCTTTCGAGGATCTGGGTGGTGACTCCAACGAGACCAATTTTTTCACCGCCCTTGGTGATGACCACAGCGGGTGCGATGCGGCCCTTGAGCGTGCTGGCTTCGGGAATCAGTGATGTCGAGTTTCCGGTGAGCGTGTTGGCGAAGCGGCTAGAAATGTCCGAGTCACCAGAGAAGTCCAAGTTCGCGGAGAGGTAGGGGAATGTCGCTCCGACCCAGCCACTTCCTGCCAGGATGGAATCGCGGAAGACTCGAGTGCCGAGGTCGAACTCATGATTTCCGACGGTCGAGGCTTCCACACCGATGAGGTTGTGGATGGCGATATCGACGGCGGCGGTCGGGTGATTGAATGAGGAGAGTAAACTCATGGTAGAACCCGTGACCGTATTGAGCTCATCACGCACGGAGATATCGGTGCCGCCCGCGATGAAGGGGCCGGGGATGAAGTTGTCACCACCTGCGAGGATGAGCGTGTTCGGGTAGGCACCATCAAAACCATCCACGAGAGCCGCAAGTTTCGGCGCGGTGCTCGAGGCGAGCAGACCAGCCTCAGCATCGGCGAGGTGGAGGAGCTGGAGCTTGTAATCGACCGCCTGGTCGATCTCAAAGATCGTGAGCGTCAGCGAGGTCTCGTTCGAGGAGAGCAGCAGCGGCTTGCCGGTGGGGCTGTCCGTCGCAGAAACCACGAGCAAACCTTCCGGGTTCTGATCGCCCGTGCGCTTGAACGCCGTTGTGTGGGTGACTGCGGCGGGATTCGTCACGTCAAAGGCTAGCACCATGCCCGAGCGCTCCAGGGCCACGAAGGCGTAGGTGCGCGCGCCGATGGTTGCGACGGTGATGCCTTCCGGCTCAGGTCCTTTGTTGTCGCTGCGGCTGTCGTCGAAGTTCGCCGAGTGCTGCGAGGCCACGATCATTTCGATCATGTCGCCGCTGTCGAAGACGATGTTGCCCGCGGCATCGAGGATCGAGAAGGACCGCGCGCCGTAGGAGAGAATCTGGTCGATGTCTCCGTCGCCGTCCGTGTCGCCGCGGAGGCCGGTGGAGTTGGATACCGTGAGGCGGCCGAGCTTCGCGTTCGTCTTCAGGTCACTTTCGTTCGGGAAGACCGTGTCGTCGAGATTGTAGCTGGTGTTCGCCACCGTCGTGGTCTCGTCGGGGGTGAGGAAGTCGTTGCGATCGTCACCTTCGTTCGCCGTCACGTAGTAGGTCTGTCCGGCGACGCTATACGAGCCGATCGTGTCGGGCATGTAGAGCCCGAAGACCGGATTGCCGACCACCGGGTTAATCAGGTTTGCGGTGCCGCCATTGTCGCGGTCGCTCAGGTCGGTGCGGATGGCCGAGTAATTCTTCTGGCCCATGGGCACGATGCTCGTGAAGGTTGCCGTGGCGATATTGAGGATCGCCACCGCGTTCGCTTCCTGGAGCGTCACCATCGCCGTCGTGCCATCGGGTGAGATGGCGATGTATTCGGGCTCGAATTCGGTGGACGGCACCGCGTCGGTGCCGCCGCTGTTCTTGAAGATGCGCACACCCGCCGCGCGGAGGGCCGCGACCTGCGTGTCGAAGGCGGCGAATCCCGCCGTGCTCACCGTCGGCGCGACGAGTCCGCCCGAGATATCGATGATGCTCACGGAACCGACCGTGGTATCCGCCGCCACGTCCACCGAGCCGCCATTGGGCTCGCCTTCATTCGCCACCAGCACCTTGGTGCCATCGGGGGAGAAGCAGACGTGATCGGGATTCTGGCCGACTACGACGGAACCGAGGAGCGCGCCGGTCGCGGGGTTCAGGAAAATGACGTGCCCGTTGTCCAGCTTCGAGGCCGGCAGCACCGTCGCGGCGAGCACCGCAGGAGTCGCGCCCACCGCCTTGCGGAGGGCGACGGAGGAGACGTCATTGCTCGTCAGCCCGACCACGCCGAGCGAGGACGGAGCGATGTTCGTGATGAGCGTAGGCGCAGCCGGGTTGGTCAGGTTTACGACCTGGATGCCGCCATTCGAGGTGGCGAAAGCGCGCTTCGACGCCGGGTCGAACGCCGAGATTTCCGCACCGGTGAGAGTGATGAATCCCTTCACCGTGCCGGTCAGCGCATTGGTGGGCGGATACGTCACCGCGATGTTGTCGTCCGTGTTGATCGTGCCCGAAGCCGACTCCGTCGTCAGCACGGTCAAGCCGGTGGTGTTCACCACATTCGATAGCGTGACCGTGACTGTCTCATTCCCCTCAACGTCCGTGTCGCCGTTCACGGTGATGTCGATGTTCTGCGAAGCGCTGCCGCCATTCGTGAAGGTCAGCGTGCCGCTGGCGAGCGCGACGTAGTCGGTGCCGGAGGTCGCCGTTCCGCCGGTAACGGCGTATTGGACTGTGAAGGCCGTCGCGGTGTTGGTCCGGGTCACGGGCAGGCTCAGCGTCACCGGACCAGCGTTACCCTCGGCCACCGAAGCTGCCGCGATGGAAAGTGTGCCCGGCGTGCCCGTGGTGAAGGCGGTGTTGCTAAACGGCACGTCCGGCGGGGTTCCGTCGTTGGATTGGTCGCCGCCCGCATCCTGCGAGATCCAGTTGGTCTGGTTGTTCACCAGCGGGCGGTAGTCGGCCAGCGTCGTCTGGCCGGTGCGAGCGCCATTGTAGATGGCGATGTCTTCGTCGCCGGGGATGAAGATGCAGTCGGTCCCGGCGGTCAGCCCAGTGCCGGTCAGCACGCTGCCCGTGTTCGCGAGCACATCGTTACCGATCGCCGTCAGGAACGTCGTGGGCACCGGCAGCAGGTTGCCGTCGGCGATCGTGCTGGTCACGACGGACCCGGCCAGCGCACCCGTGCCTTGGAAGGCAAACACCGCTTCGTCGCTGGTGCTGATGCCGCCATTGTTGTTCGCGTCGCCGAGGGCGAGCACCGTGCCGAGGTTTGAAGTCGTCGTGCCGTCAAACACGGTCGAGATACTGCTAATCGTAACGATCGAGCCCGCGGCGATGTTACTATTTGCGATCCAGAAAAACGACGCCTCGCTAAATTCCGCCCAGTTGCTGCCGTTCCACTCTTCATCGCTCAGGAAGATCACCGAGTGCTGCGGGATCGCGCTCAGCGCGACGAAAGCGAGGTCGTCGACACCATCGGCGTTGAACCCGGTGAAGGCGATCGCACCCGCCGTCAGCGTTGCCGCCGCTTGCCGCACGACCTTGATCGAGTAGTTCTTGATCGTAGTGCCATCCTGCGCCGTCACCACCACCGGGATGGTGTTGATGCCGAAGCTCAGGTTGATCGCCGCGCTCGGACTGCCCGAAGCAACCGTGCCGCCGTTTACTGTCACCGTCGCAAATGCATCCACCGTCGTCGGCGTCACGGTGATGTCCGTCGTCGTGTCCGGCACCACTTTCACAAAGTTGCCACTCGCATTTGGCACGGCAAAAACAGGCGACAACGCACCCGCGTTCACGGTCAGGTTGGAGAGGTTAGCGTTCGTGCCGCCGATGATGGTGCCGGTGAGGCCCATCGGCTGTGTCAGGGAGTAGTTCCCCGAATTCACGCCGGCGAGCGTGCTGGTCGAGGTGACCGAGATGCCGGTGCCCACGTTTGCGCTGTCGAAGGTGCCAGCGCCCACCAGCGTCACAACGTCGGGGGCGATGATTCCGACCAGAGTGCCCGTGATCGTCGCGGCGGTCGTGGCGTCGTAATTCTTCGTCGTCACCGCAGCACCGCTCACGGTAAGGGCAAGCGCCGTGATGTCGCCGGTCACGCCGGTCGGCTGCGTGAGCGAGTAGTTCGAGGCCGCCGTGCCCGCGAGCGTGTAACCCGTCACCGTGACCGGCTTCGCGACGCCGACGACGGCATTCTCAAAGGTCGCCACCGGCGTGCCGGTCAGCGAAACGTCATCGCCCCCGACGATGCCCACCAGCGACGCCGTGCCGCTGAAGGTCGCTGTCGTCGTGCGGTCATAAACTTTGTTGTCCCCGGTGAGCCCGGAGATCGTCAGGTTCTTCGCAGCGACCGCGCTGGGGACGGTCGCCACATTCACTGGAGTCGCATCCGTGCTTGAGAGGACGACATTCCCACCGTACGGCGAACCCGTCACCGGAGCCGTCGCCGCGAGGCGGACGTAGAGGGTCGTGGAAGCGACCGTGCCACCGCTCTGTCTCAGCACCACCGAACTGTAGTAGTCGGAGTCAATGGTGGTCGAGACTTTATAGTTCGCAGGAGCCGTCACGGTGACGTCGTTCGTCAGGAAGGCGCCCGAAACGCTGAAGCTGGTAGGTGTGGCCGAGGCGGTGCCGTAGGTGGTGCCCACCGCCACCAGCGTGCCGGTGGTGTTGATCGTCGGGCTCTCGCTCACGGTGATGTCGCCGGACACGTAACTGATCGGGGCGTAGTTCGACGGCGTGAACGTGCCGCCGGTCGCGTCCGAGATCGTCACTTCGCCCGTATAACTGCCCGCCGCGGCTCCAGCCGCCCCACCCGGCCCGTAAGCCACCGTCACCGATCCCACCGTCTCCGAATTGACCAGCCCACCCGTGGTGAAGTTGGTGTAACCGGTGCCGTCGGTAAGCGTTTGACCTTGCGGCTTGATCACGTCATTGGCGGTGATCGTCAACGCCACAGCGGTGACATTGCCCGTCAGGCCGGTCGGCTGCGACACCGTGTAGTTCGTTGTGGGTGCCGTGTAGCCAGTCACCGTGATCGTCTTGCCGTTGCCCACCGCCGCCGTATCGAAGTTCGCCACCGCCGTGCCGGTGACCGAGAAGCTCTCGCTGTTCTGCAGGCCCACGTAGGCCGGCGTGCCGCTCAAGCTCGCTGTTGTCCCACCGTCGTAAGGCTTGTTCACGCCGCTCACTCCCGTGATCGTCAGCGCCGCCGCCGTGACCGCATTACCGCTGGCCGCCGTGGTGATATTCACCGTCGTCGCACCCGTGCTGGTCAGCGCAACATTGCGCGAATTGTAGCTGCCCGTCACTTCCGCATCGGCCTTGAGACGCAGATGCACTGTCCCACTCGCCGTGCCACCGCTCTGCGTGAATGTCGCCGAACTGCCGAAAGTCGTTTCATCGCCGGAGCTGGAAACTTCAAACCCCGCAGGCGCGGTGGCTGTGATGTCTGCGGTCAGGTTGCTGCCACTGACGGGAAAAGTCTGCGGGACCGACTCGGTGCCGTAGGTCGTCGTGAACACGGTGGCGGTCGCCGACCCAGTGATCGTCGGCGTCGGTCCGGACAACGTGAACGCCGTCGTATTCAGAGTCGTGAGGCCGGTCCCCGTCAACGCAGTCCAGTTGGCTGGATTGTTTACCGCTGTCCTGTAGGCAGCGAATGTGGTCAAGGTAGTGCGCGAGCCCGTGAACTGTGCGCTCGTTGCGCTGGCGGTTGTAATCGCGATGTTCCCGTTGGTCACATTGAGATCGGATGGCAAATAGGACGTATTCGAACTCGCCGCCCCAGTTGTGAGAAAGGCACTTGGGAAGGTGAGCAAGAACACCGGGGTTCCGGTAAAAGTTGCGGTGCCTGCACTCCCCGCGTCTGGGGTGGAACCACTCGTCGCAGCCCCTTGGTAAGCGAAAATTTGGTCGCCGCCGTTACTGATTCCGCTGAGCCCGCTTGCCGAACCCGAAGTGCAAGTTCCAAGCGAGGCGGTGAGACCCTCAATCTTGATTACTGTCCCAGCCGCAATTGTGCTCCCCGTCGTGTTTCGCCAGATCACGTAGTTCTCCGAGCCACGTAAATTACCTGCCGCCGTTGAAGCGTTCGCGGAATTGAAACCACCATCTGTAAACTTGACATAGGTATTAGCGGCGATTGGCACCCAAGTGACAATAGCGAAATTGTCAGGAGCATTCGCATTGAAGCCGAGGACGGAGACGTCGCCCACAGCAAGCGCAGTCTGCGCGGAACTGGTCGACGGGACGGCGAATGCGGTGGCAAATATCGCCAGCAGTGCGAGGAGTTTAGTGGTCAGGAGCTTCATGGTTTGGTGTTTGTTGAGACGGAGACCATCAGTGTTTGGTTGGTTGATCGGGATAGAGGGTGACGAGTGGGACGGCTATTCCTAGAAGCGGTTGAAACCAGACGGCGCAAGCCGTTGGCAGTTCTGTTAAGTAGCGAGTCAAAGGCATCCGGAATGAGCAACGGCGCCTTTCATAATGCAAACCAGCGCAACGCCAAGTGACGAAACTTACACACACCTTCACGTCACCCCCGCAAGCCCCGATATCTCAACGGTTCGCACACAAAAACCACCCGCCCCTTTACGATTGTGACAAATTCTTTGCGCTCACTTGGCACGCAAACTCGCTTACCTCTATTCTCAAGTGCTGCCCCCGTCTTCGTGATCTAAACCGCCCCGACACAGCACCAACACTGCAGCCGGAATTCTCGTCACCCCGGAGTTGGACACCATCCTATTGATCATTCAGTGGCCGCGACTCCTTCGCCCCCCGCCCCCACTCTCACCACAGCGATCGATACTTGATGATGTTCCAGTAATACACCTGGCACTCCTTCTTGTGCATCCAAATCGAAAACCAAAACAAAGGCGGTGGAACAGAGAGAATGGGGGAAATGGGTGGAGTTTTCGGATTTCAATTTAACCCGGATTCCGAAGTTAAAAGAGGCATCGTTTGCCGCTGAAAGCGTGATTACTTGGGAGTGCGAACCAACAAGCACTCACAGCCATGCACTAAACGATGCGGGGGATAATCAACCCCGTTTTCACCTCCCGCCAAGTCCGACTTCACACGACGCTCAAGCAGGTCACTCCCTTCGGGGGACTGGTGAGCCTCATCGATTTTTTGAACACTTTGAAGCTCGGCGAGGTACTCGGTCGCTTGATGCCCTTTAGTTACTCCAGCCCCAACGCCATCGCGCCGGAGCAGACTCTCTTTGCTCTGATCATCTCCATAATTGTCGGGGCGCAGCGCTTGGCTCACACAGATTGGTTGCGCGGAGAAAACACAAAGAATCAGTAATCCCCTCTCCTGAGAACCACTCACTAAACTCAAACTCAATCGAACTCAATCCAGCGACTTCTTCGGCCCCTTAATCTGAACAGCTGTCCCCGGCTTACGAGGTGCCGCTGCCTTGGCAAATCGCTGAACTTCAAATCCCCGAACCGGCAACGTAAGGTCAAGACTCGCAAGGGTCTCCCAAGTCGCCGCCACCCGATTCTCATCCGCAATGATTCGCGCATCCAAATAGGTCGCAAACGCATCAGGCATAACCTGAAAAACCGCCACCCCATTCGGATCACCCGCAATTTGACGCAGAGTCCGCTGATAGGCAGATTCAGGCCTCTTGATCGCCTCCAAAGACTCCCCTCCCCCACTCGCAGGGGTCAGTTTCAAATAAACAAGAGTCTGTCCCGGACGAATCTCGGGCACAAATCCATATGCCTTCGTCAATGACTGATTGGAACTGGCACGCTTAAGAGCCTCCTGAACCTTGAAGGCATCGTAAATGACAACATCTTTCCCCCGATTCTTGATCCCGTCTTGATCTGACAACCCCTTAAAATAGCCCATCAAGTCACGTGGAGTCGCCTTGACGTCTTCCGTCTTCGCCCCATAAGACAATGCCAGGCCTCCACCCTTCGACACCGCTTTGATGATCGGCTTCAAAGGATCCTTGCTGGGATCGAGAGCGGTCCACTTCGCCACATCCCCCTTGCTCAACGCCGCAACAGCCTCACCCACAGCTCCAAGCTTGGCCCGAATCGCTAGGGAAATGTCTCCCAACCCAAACAGCACTTCTTTGCTCGCGGGCAATCCCGCTTCCGTCAAAGCCTTCCAAGCCAGAGCCACTTCCTCCATCTGATAAGTGGCTGCCAACGGTGCAATGTCTCCCCACGCTTGCTGCGCCTTTGGGGGACTCCCCAAAACTTCAGTCAGCAACTTCGCAAAAGGATCAATCTTGATCTCTTTGTAGGTCAGCTGGCCACTCAGTTTGGTCAACCCATCCACAAGGGGTCCAATGAACTCAGCCTCGTTGAAGAACAAAACCCCGCCTTTCGCCACAAGCACCCGGGTTTCCTTCGGCTCAGCCGGATAAGGTCTTGGATTCGGCAACCGCACGACCGTTGCAGGTTCAGGTTTGTATTCGGGCGTCTGGTCCAGAAGTGCCTTCAACCTCTCAACCTCCGCCAGCAACTTATCCACCTCCGTCTTCGCAGCAGCGCGCTTCTCTTTGGCTTCCGCCATCTTTTTGCGGAACTCATCCAAATCCATCATCTTCATCTGCGACTCAAGCGCCGTCGTGTCGATGGTCTTCAGGTCTTCCACCGCTTTTTTGAGCTTTTGTTCCGCGATCTCTTTCGTCTCTTCGATCTTCTCCGGATCTGCGGGTGGTGGCGGCAACTGCTTGATCGTCTCTACCATTTTGGCGTGTTCCTCTGGCGTTACCGGTGGCAGATCAGACAAAATCTTCTTCACCGTGCTCGCAATACTAATCCCCACCATGACCAACACGATGATAAGCACCCCAACAACGTTTGTCATCGTGTCCATGAGGGCCACGAACGGCAACTCCTGCTCTTCATGTGGTTTGCGCTTTGCCATAGATGAAAAAAGTTAGAGGCTAAGCCTTAGGCTTGTCGGCCGACTCAGAGGCTGGATCAGGGGGCGGCGGAACCTTCCCTCGATACTTTTCAAACAACGCCAGATCAAGCTGACCCCGTCCTGGAATGGGAAGCTTTCCCACCCGAATATCGTAGTCAGACTCTGCCCGGCCTGCACCATTGTTGAACGCGTTGTATCCGTCATCCCGAATCAAAAACAGGATAAGCGAGTTTTTGTCCTTTTGGAGCTCCGATAGGAAATGATTGAAAGCTCGATCCGCCACCACCACTTCAGCAGTGGCACTCAAACGATAATCTTCTTCGCCCCAAGCCTTGAGAATCTTGAGTCCGCCCCCTCCACACTCAACAAAATAGACCTTGGTGGACTCCGCCATGCCAGAGCCCGAAGGCTGCACCAAAACGGGTGGCACTTTTCGATCCTCGGGCACTTCCCTCTTCTTCAGTTCTGCGATCAACTCTGCGATACTCTTTTTGCTCTCACCTTCCTGCCGTTTTAACCCGTCAATCTCAGTGAGTAGATCGTCGAGCTCCTTTTGGAGATTCGTTGCAATCTCCTGGTTCTGCTGTTGCAGCTCTTTGGAACTGCTCATGAGCTTCCTAAACTTCAGAAACCGCTGCTCTTTCTCCAACGCCTCTGCTTGAAGCTTCTCCAAATCAGCCAGCTTCTCTTTGAGCACCAAATCAAGCTTCTCCCGTTCCAATAATTCAGCCTTCATCCGCTTGTGCTCCTGGGCCATCTGAATCTCTTCGGGAGTCCGGCCCTCCGTCTGTTGCGTCTGCGAAACGCACAGCACCACAATGATCAACACTAGAACCCCGATGAGTGAGCATAAAATATCAAGGAAAGGGACCAGAAGAATCTCGTCCTTGGCTCCGTGACGTCGCTTAGCCATTGAATCTTAGTATGCTAAAAATGATGTGGTGTTCCCAACCCAATCTTATCGGCTGAACCAGCCCTTCTTCTTCACCTGCTGAATAAGAATTTGTTTAGAACCGAGGTCCTTGAGCACATCATTGAGACTCTGGATGCCACTGGCGAGCGCCCGATTGTAATCCGTGCTCTGCTTTACGGCATCCGTGACGGCTGCAGTAAAGTCTTCCCTCATCCTAATCATCGCATGGGCAAATTCAGTATTCACCCGTTCCTGGTGTGCCGCAGCCCGCTTGTCCAGATTCTCCGCCTGTTCCTTGATTCGGGCAGAAAGTGCGTTGAGGTCAGTCAAAAACTCCTTCTGTGAGCTTGCCACCGCCTTCACCAAAACTTCCATCACCCCTTTCGTATCTCCTCCAGCGATGCTTCCTCCATCATTGAGGCGTGGAAGCAGCACCTCATTGCAGAATGAGTCGATATCATTCAAACAGTCATCTTCCGAACTCATCATGGAATTCAATGGAAAGTTGAGCGCCAAAGCAAAAACAAGTCCAAGCAGTGTTGCATCAAACGCCGTTCCCAAGCCACCGGTCACATTTCCCAGCGTTGCGGTGATCTCCTTGAGGTCATCCATTCCCGCAAAGTTCATCCCGCTGATCGCATGTGAAAGCCCGATAACGGTACCGATGAAACCCAGGATAGGAATCGCCCACAGGAAAGCTCTCAAAAGCGTGTAACTTCCACCGATCCTCATGCCATCAATGTCAGACTGGCTCGAGAGCATGTTGGTCACATCCCCCACACTCTGCTTGACTTCAAAAAGTTCCAACGCCTTCCGCATGCGGTTCACCATCATGCTGTCACGCAGACGGTGCGGCAGCTTATACAAGCGATCAATGAACGCCCCAACATTTTCTGAATTGATCTCTGCTCCCAATTCCCAAGGCAGCACGTCGATCATCAGCGCCTCCCGTTGATGCCGCAGCTTCTTCCACTTGAGATACAGAATGGCAAAAGCCCATGTAAAGAAGAGCGTGTTCGTGAAGCTCACCAGCATGTGCTTGAAGAACAGCGACGCCACCCACTGCATCATGGTATAGTCCGCTGCTGAAACCTCAGCCGGAGCCTTGAACGGAAACAGAATCCCAATCAACGTCAAGAATGCAACTAAACCGATGCTGAAGCTAAGTAACGGATTGGGATTTGTCGGATCAACCTCTTCCCACCCGCCACGTTCTGGAGCTGGCCCCTCTTGATTCTGTGAAAGTCCAGATTGCACTCCCTCGTCTGCACGAGCATCTCCATCACGGCCCCAAGCTCCATCCCCTGTTGAGGACGAGGCATTTTGCGAAGTGTGCACCCCTGATGGCTGGGGAAGTCCAGGTCCAGCTGC
>JARWZU010000037.1 GCA_029866215.1 Akkermansiaceae bacterium | reverse complement strand
CCCTCACCCCGGCCCTCTCCCAAATGGAGAGGGAGACATTATGAGTCTGAACGAATCCATCGTCGAAGACGCCGCCCTCGAATGGTTTGGGGAGCTGGGCTATGCCGTCGGGCACGGGCCGCACCTCGCGCCAGGTGAACCGGCGGCGGAGCGGGATTCGTTTTCTGAGGTGGTGTTGGTGGAACGGCTTCGCGCAGCGCTACGCCGGTTGAACGGCGCAATACCAGAAGAAGCTAGGGAGGAGGCGTTGCGCAAGGTGCTGCGGGTGGGGACTCCATCGCTCATTCAGACGAACCGTGCGTTTCACAAGATGCTCAGGGATGGTGTCGATGTGGAATACCCGCGCAGCGATGGTTCGATCAAAGGCGACAAAGTGATACTCGTGGATTTTACCGATGTTCGCGCAAACGACTGGTTTGTCGTGAACCAGTTCACGGTGATCGAGGGCCAACACAATCGACGGCCGGACATCGTGGTTTTCGTGAACGGACTACCTCTGGGTCTGATCGAGTTGAAGAACGCGGCGGATGAGAACACGGACATTTGGGCAGCATACCGGCAGCTCCAAACTTACAAGGCACAGATCACGTCGCTGCTGAATTACAATGCGGCGCTGGTGGTGAGCGATGGCTTGCAGGCACGCATGGGTTCCGTGACGGCGAATCAGGAGTGGTTCAAGGTATGGAGGGAGCCTGACGGCTCGCCTCCACCCTCACCCGGCCTTCGGCCACCCTCTCCCAGTGGGAGAGGGGCTGGGGGTGAGGGAACGAGGCCAAAGGCGAGTTTAGAGCTGGAAGTGTTGGTGCGCGGGGTGTTCGAACGGCAGCGGTTTCTCGATCTGCTGCACCATTTCATCGTCTTCGAGGAAGACCCGGACTCGGGCGCGCTGCACAAGATCATCGCGGGCTATCATCAGTTCCACGCGGTGAATGCGGCGGTGGAGGAAACGGTGCGCGCCAGCGGCATGACCGCAGAAGGCATCGTCCGCGAGGAACCGGGTATCTTCTGGTTCGGACGGATGCATGGCGGCAAACCGGGCGACCGTCGTGCGGGGGTGGTTTGGCACACGCAGGGCAGCGGCAAGAGTTTCTCCATGCTCTTCTTCGCCGCGCGCGTGGTGCGGCATCCAGCGATGCAGAACCCGACGCTGGTGGTGCTGACCGACCGCAACGATCTGGACGACCAGCTTTTCGGCCAGTTCCAACGCTGCGCGGACATCCTCGGCCAGACTCCTATTCAAGCGGCTGACCGGACACAGTTACGTGAGCTTTTGAATCGGGCGAGCGGTGGGGTGATATTCACGACTTTGCAGAAGTTCGCGCCGCTTGAACCCTCACCCCGACCCTCTCCCAGCGGGAGAGGGAGTGAAGAGCACTACAGAGGCGGTTTTGGTTTTGCTGGGCTCAAAGAACGGGCGCGGGAAATGCGGAAAAAGCAGACGCCTGCGGAGGATATGCTCTGGGAGTTGCTGCGGAACCGGCAACTGAACGACGCGAAGTTCCGGCGTCAGCATCAGTTCGGGGAGTATGTCTGCGACTTCTACTGTGCCGAAGCGAAACTGGCCGTGGAGTGTGACGGAGCAACTCACCAGACTCCCGAGGCCGTCTCACACGACAAGAAACGGGACGCTTATCTCAAGTCCCAAGGCGTCACAGTTCTGCGCTTTGAAAACCGCGTCGTGCGCAATGAGACCGAGCAAGTCCTGGAATCAATCTGTTCCCATCTCCCCTCTACCTCTGGGAGAGGGGCCGGGGGTGAGGGCAATGTTGCTCAGAGCGGTCGCATGGAAATGCTGTCGGACCGCTGCAACATTGTAGTCATCGCAGATGAAGCGCACCGCAGCCAGTATGGATTCGGCGGCAAGGTGAATGAGAAGACCGGCGAGATGTCCTACGGCTTCGCCAGCAACCTGCGCGATGCCTTGCCGAATGCGTCGTTCATCGGCTTCACCGGCACGCCCATCGAAAAGACAGACGCGAACACGCGGGCGGTCTTTGGCGATTACATTTCCATCTACGACATCCAGCGCGCCGTCGCCGACAAGGCCACGGTGCCGATCTATTACGAGAGCCGCATTTCCAAGCTGAGCCTGAACGCCGCCGAGCTGCCGAAGCTCGACGCGGAGTTTGAGGAAATCACCGAAGGCGAGGAGCTGACGAAGAAGGAAAAGCTCAAGACCAAGTGGGCCGCGCTGGAAGCGCTGGTGGGAGACCCGAAACGCATCGCGCTCGTGGCCGCCGATCTGGTGGCGCACTTCGAAAAGCGCGTGGAGGCGATGGACGGCAAGGCGATGATCGTCTGCATGAGCCGCCGCATCTGCGTGGACCTCTACAACGCGCTCATTAAGCTGCGCCCCGAGTGGGAGGCGGAGACGCTGAAAGTCGTGATGACCGGCAGTGCCGAAGACGGCCCTGAGTGGCAGAAGCACATCGGCAACAAAAAGCAGCGGCGGGATTTGGCGAACCAGTTCAAGGACGCGAAGAACCCCTTCAAGATCGTGATCGTGCGGGACATGTGGCTAACGGGCTTTGACGCGCCCTGCCTGCATACGATGTATGCCGACAAGCCGATGCAGGGCCACGGCCTCATGCAGGCCATCGCCCGCGTGAACCGCGTCTTCCGCGACAAGCCCGGCGGGCTGGTGGTGGATTACCTCGGCCTTGCCGATCAACTCAAGAAGGCGCTCATCACCTACACCGAGAGCGGAGGACAGGGCGACCCGACCTTCGACACCGCGCAAGCCATCGCCGTGATGCTGGAGAAACACGGCATCGCCTGCGACCTGATGCACGGCTTCAACTGGGACAAGTGGACCACCGGCATGCCGACCGAGCGCCTGCAACTTATCCCCGCCGGACAGGAGCACATCCTCGAACAAGAGGACGGCAAGAAACGCTGGGTGCTGGTGGTGACGGAACTTTCCCGCGCCTTCGCCCTCTGCGCTGCGAGCGATGAAGCGACGGAGATCCGCGACGACGTTTCCTTTTTCCAAGCCCTGCAAGCCGCGCTGAACAAGCAGACGACCAACCACCGGAAAACCCCCGAGCAAATTGACGCCGCCATCCGCCAGCTCGTGTCAGGGGCCATCACTACCGACGGCCAGATCATTGATATTTTCACAAGCTCTGGATTGAAGCAGCCAGACATCGGTATCCTCGATGACCGTTTCCTTGCTGAAGTGCGCGGGCTCAAGCATAAGAATGTCGCCGCAGAGTTATTGGAAAAACTGCTTAAAGATGAGCTCAAAGTGCGCTCCAAGCACAACCTCGTGCAGTCGCAGGTATTTTCGGAAAAACTCAAGAAGACCCTTAACGCCTATCATAACCGGGCGATTTCCACACTCGAAGTGATCGAGGAACTCATCAAGGTGGCGAAAGAAATGGAAGCTGCCACCAAGCGAGGTGAAAACCTTGGTCTCACCGAAGACGAAATCGCATTCTATGATGCCCTTGCTAGAAACGAAAGTGCAGTGGTCGCCATGGGTGATGATAAGTTAAAGCTGATTGCCGCCGAGCTGATCGCCCAGGTGAAGAAGAGCGTGACCATCGACTGGACGCTCCGTGAGAGCGCACGCGCTAGGATCAAGGTGATGGTGAAGCGCATTCTAAACAAATACGGCTACCCTCCGGATTTGCAGGAAGAGGCGGTGAAGACCGTCCTCGCTCAAGCGGAGCTACTGTGCGCGGAGTGGGTGTGACGGATGGTGGGTGAAACGAAACGTGGAGAGATGTGCGGAGGATATACAAAAAATT
The DNA here is from genome assembly GCA_029866215.1 of Akkermansiaceae bacterium. Lineage (GTDB taxonomy): Bacteria > Verrucomicrobiota > Verrucomicrobiia > Verrucomicrobiales > Akkermansiaceae > Luteolibacter. The sequence goes on along the minus strand of JARWZU010000037.1, from coordinate 14,671 downwards.
CGATTAACTTTTTCGTTTTCCCAACCTTGCAGCTACGGGGAATTCCCTGGTCTCTGGCCCAAGCTAATTCAATTTCACCTACCTCCCGAATAGCAACCTCCTCTCCACCATCACCGATTCCATCTACCTGAAACCCTCACCCTACACGCGCGGAAAGTGAAATCGTCCCGCAATGACCACACCGCTATGGATGCGGCCAATGCCTGCGGCAACCCTCACCCGGCCTCTCCCACGGGGAGAGGCGAGGAGGCGTTGACTAGTGGGCAGGGGCGGATGGGAATTGATGTGTCGCAAAATCCAAGCGGATAAGGCTGATATTTCAATTTCCCGAATTTTAAGTTTGTTCTTGATTATCTGCAAAACTCTAACAAAAGTGTAATTCGTAGCGAACGATGCACGATGTTGCATCTCGCCAATTCATTTTCCCAGCCGATGGGTCCCTGGAGATCACGCGTCGGCCCCAGAAGTTGTTTTTGGGGCTGGCGTGAATCGGATGCGGGATGTGGCCGGTTTTCGAGTGGACTGAAGGCTGTGAGCCGCGAGTTGAGTTGTGGTGAGTCATTGCGGTCAAGCGGAGTGGATTGCACGTGGGATGTGATGTGGAAATTGTTTCAGACGGGTGGGGGTGTGGCTGGCAATCCTTCGAATTTCCGGCGGAACTCGGGCAGAATGAATTTTTGTGAAGGAAATCCTTGATTCGGTTCTTGGAATCCCCAAGGGTCTGCCCGTGCACGGGGCGTAGCTCAGCCTGGTAGAGCGCCGCGTTTGGGACGCGGATGTCGTCAGTTCGAATCTGGCCGCCCCGACCACCTCATTTCTGGTAAAAACCTGTAGGTTCTCCACTGAATGTTCGAAGGTGTTTTCAAGATTTTGGCAAGTGCCTCTTGATAGTTGATTTCCTGCAAGTCAGGCTGGCTGGGTGATCCCAAACGTAATCGCCGAACGCTACGCCTCGCCCGCCCTTCAAGCCATTTGGTCCGCCGAGGGGCGGATCGTGCTGGAACGTGAATTCTGGATCGCTGTGATGAAAGCGCAGAGTGATCTGGGTCTTGAGGTGCCGGCGGAAGCGATTGCGGCTTACGAGGCGGTCAAAGATCAAGTGGACACCGGATCGATCATGGCGCGGGAAAAAGTCACGCGGCATGATGTTAAGGCTCGGATCGAAGAATTCAATGACCTGGCGGGCCATGAGCAGGTTCACAAGGGGATGACCTCGCGAGATCTGACCGAAAACGTTGAGCAATTGCAGGTTTACCGTTCCTTGCTGATCGTGCGTGACAAGACGGTGGCGACGCTCCGCCGTTTTCGTGAGCGTGCTGAGCAATGGAGTGAATTGATTTTGACCGCTCGCACTCACAATGTCGCGGCGCAGCCGACCACCTTGGGCAAGCGCATCGCGATGTTTGGTGAGGAGTTGTTTGGCGGTCTTCAAGCGTTGGACTCGGTCATAGCGGCTTATGCGGTGCGCGGCTTGAAAGGGGCGGTCGGGACTCAGATGGACCAGTTGTCGCTCTTTGAAGGAGATGCGAGCAAGGTCTCCGAGCTTGAGAAGCGCGTGGTGGCCCACCTCGGCATGCCTGCGGTTTGGACGAATGTCGGCCAGGTCTATCCGAGGTCGCTCGATTTCCGGGTGGTTTCCGCGCTAACCGATCTTTGTTCGGCTCCATCATCATTCTGCAAGACGCTGCGCCTCATGGCGGGTCATGAGACTGCCAGTGAGGGATTTGCCCCTGGTCAGACCGGCTCAAGTGCGATGCCGCATAAGATGAATTCACGTTCCTGCGAGCGGGTGAATGGATTTCACATCATTCTCAAAGGCTATCTGGCGATGGCCGCGGGTCTCGCTGGCGACCAGTGGAACGAGGGCGATGTGTCTTGTTCGGTGGTGCGGCGCGTGATGCTGCCGGATGCATTTTATACGATCGATGGGATGTTTGAGACCTTGCTTACGGTGTTGGATCAAATGGACGCCTACGAGGCGGTCATCGCAGCGGAGACCGCGCACTACCTGCCATTCCTCATGACCACAACTATTATGATGGAAGCGGTCAAATCTGGGGTTGGCCGTGAGACGGCTCATCACGCGATCAAGGAGCATGCGGTGGCGACGGTCAAAGACCTGCGGATGGGAGAGATCGATCGCAACAATCTGGTCGAGCGTCTCGCGGGTGATGAGCGGTTGGGGCTTTCCCGAGAGTTTCTCGATGCCATTTTGGCAAAGGGCGACCGCGAGTGCGGTGCGGCTCAGTCACAGATCGCCTCGTTCGCCAGCGCGGTGAGGGCATTGGAGATTGCTAGCCCAGCGGCGGCGGCTTACGGGCCGGGCTCGATCTTGTAAATTTTTGCAGGGGGTGGCTGGCCCAAGTCCTGATGCGTACTGTTAGAATGTGCGGATCGATGAAAGGCCGCCATCGGGGCGCAGGACTTGGCCGGTGAGGAACTTGGAGGCGTCGGAGAGGAGATAGGCGACGAGTTGGGCGATGTCTGCGGGGTCGCCGACTTGTTGGAGCGGGTGGCGTTTGGCAGAGGCTTCTTTTTTGGCGTCCGAGTTCAAGAGTGTCGAAGCCAGTGGGGTCTCGGTGAGAGATGGCGCGATGGCGTTGACACGTATTTTTGGGGCGAGTTCTGCGGCGAGCGATCGGCTGAGGCCCTCGACGGCGGCTTTGGCGGCCGCGATCGAGGCGTGGAAGGCGAGACCCTGTGCGACGGCAATCGTGGAGAACAAGACGATCGATGCCGATGGGGCGGCCTTCAGGGCGGGGAGAGCGGCTTGAATGGCGGCGACCGCTCCGAGACAGTTGATTCGGTAATCGTTGAGAAAATCCGCTTCGGTGAGGCGGTGGAACGGCTTGAGGTTGATGGTTCCTGGGAAGTAGACGAGACCGTCTAAAACGGGTGGCAGTGTGAGAGGAGAGGGGTTCAGTGCATCGAACGGCTGCACGGGGATTCCCAGGGCTTCGAGGGGTTCTGGGCTGCGGGCTGCGGCGACAAGCGAAACTCCTTGGGAAAGTAGCAGCTCCGCCGTGGCGAGGCCAATTCCCGAGTTACCCCCAACGATCAAAATCTTGCGTGACATGGCTGAATCTCGCCAAAGATCAGGATTGGTCAAGGTGGGCCTGCCGAATCGATGATCTTTTCAAAACGGGTCCGAGGCATTTGATTTCACTAGAATCGCACGTATGGGCTTTGCGCTGTGGATTGGCGGGCAAAAAAAGGGCGGTCTGTGTGAGACCGCCCTTAGATTTTTACCGATGGATCAAGCGTACGACGACTCCACCCGTTGAGCGACGTCGCGGTAGCCGTAATCGACCTCGTAGATTTGTTTGAAGCAATCGAGGGCGGCGACCTTGTCGGTCATCTCCAAGTGGATGAGGCCTTTTTCATAGAGGACCTCTTTTTTGGTTCCGTCCATGGCGACCAGGTCGGCGAGGGCGTCCGAGAGTTGCTTGATCGACAAGTCGAACATGCCCTTGGCGCGGAATGTGCGGCCAAGGAGGAGGAGGACCTTGGTGCGGATGTGTGGGTTGCGGGTGGCCTGTTGCAGGTGGGGGATGGCGGCGCTGTGATCGCCGGCGTGGTAGAGGGCAGATCCGAGTTCGAAGCGGAGGTGTGGATCGGTCGGGTTTTGGTCGACGCGGCGTTGGGCTTCCTTCACTTGCTCGGCGAGGCGGTCCGCTTGGCGAGCTTCGAGAGCGGTCTTGAGTTCGAGGTTGGTAGGATCTGCTGCTGAGGCGGCTGCGAGAGTTTTGAGATCGGTTTCGATCGCGCGGTCATTCATTGCAGACGCCTTGGTGGCGAGGGCGACGTCGCCATTGCTTAGGCTGTGTGCCCAGTTGAAAAAGGTGTGGGCATTTTTCCAATCTTCGAGTTGCTCGTAGAGGTCTGCGAGATCCTTTACGGCGGAGAGTTGGTTAGGATTCTCGTTGTACTTTTGAATGGCGCGGTCGCGACGTTCTTCGAGTTGTTCGCGAGTGAGGCCCGTTCTGGATGCCTTTTCGAGTTCTTCGAATTCAGCGGTGTTTTTCATCAGCGAGCGCATGTCGGCATTCTCATCCCACTTCTGCTTTTGCATGGAAGCGCGGGCGGAAGCATCCTTGGAGCCCTTGATGGCTGCACCATCGGTGGGGTGGTGCTTGATGATGTCGTTGTAAACTTCGGTCGCGAGGTCCGCTTGTTCGCGGGTGATGTAGAATTCGGCGAGGCGGTGAAGGAGCTTGGCATTTTCGGGACTGCCTTTGCGAACGGTTTCGAGGGCGAACGCGGCCGTTTCGAAAAGCTCGAGTTTGATGCAGACATCGAAGAGTAGCTCGTTTGCTTGGTCGTTGAGAGGATCCTTTTCGAGCTCTTTTTCGATGAGATGGAGGGTTCCCTCCGGGTCTTTTTTCGCTTGGCTTTGGAGTTTCATTATGCCCATGCCACCGGTGGAAATACCGAAGAGTCCGCCTTTCTTCTTTGCATTTCCAGCGAGTTGAAGCTCGCATTTGCGGAGCATCTTACGGCCTTCCAAGAATCCTGGGCTTTCTTTCACCACCGCCTGGAGGAGGCTGACGGCGTAAGGCACGTTGTTGGTTTGAACTGCGGTTACGGCTTTGAGCCAGGTTGGCTTGAGGGTCGGCGCGAGTTCTTTTTCGGTGATTTCAGGCATGGTGTTGAGAGCGCGTGGTGTTTTTTAAAATTGCCGTGTGGCTAGGGTTGAGGGAGGGAAAATGAATGGGGATCGCCGACTTTGCAAGCATGGGTGAATAAGAAAAGTGCGTTAGGTTCCGGTGGCTGCATTTTTTGGCATTGCTGGATTTATCCGGATAGGCTACCCATTCGGCGCAAGGCGGTGGTTTTTGATGAACCCGCCTTGGTGATTCATCCGATTTCAATATGCCCCAACGTCCCAATACTTCTGGCCGCCGTAACAATCGTAACCGCTATGGTCCGCCCAAGCGCTCCACCAAGGACGAGGAGGAGAAGGCAGTTGAGGTGGATGGCGAGATTTCATCCGTGCTCGCAGGGACGATGTTCCGGGTAAAACTCGAGAGCGGCCACGAGGTGTTGGCGCACATTTCCGGCAAGATGCGCAAGCGGTTCATCCGCTTGGTGGTGGGTGACAAGGTGAAAATGGAGATGTCGCCCTATGATCTCACGAAAGCACGGATCGTTTTCCGTCTGAGCTGAGGGCTTGGCTTTCAGTGCCTTGACCAGTTGACGGGTCAATCGTAGTTAGACGAGACCTCCGCGGCCTCAAGTGCAGCCACCGATTGGTTGCTACGTCTCTCGATCACGATTTCACCGAGCAGCTCGCTTTGGCGAACCATGAACTGGTTGAGCTTCATCAGCTCCAGCAGGGCGAGGAAGGTCACGATGACTTCGGCTTTGGTCGTGGCCGATTGGAATAGCTCCTCAAAGCGCTTGACTTCACCCGGGGTGAAATGGCTGAGGAGCAGCTCGATCTTGTCCGAGACCGTGAAGCGGTCGTCGATGATGTCCCCGAAGTCGTGTGACTCCTCAAAACGCTTGAGAACATTTTGGAACGCTCGAATGAGGTCAAAAATCGAGACCTCCGCGAGGGTGGCTGGCTCCTCGATCGGCGGTGCGTCGCTGGCGTCCGCTTGGTGAGCGAAACGGTTTTCCTGCTCGAGTTCACGCAAGCAGAGGAATCCCGCAGCGTCCTTGAATTTTTTGTACTCAATGAGTTGTCGGATTAGCTCCCAGCGTGGGTCGTCCTCCTCGGCGTCCTCTTCAGGCGGCTGATCGATCCTCGGTAGGAGGGTCCGGCTCTTGAGGTACATGAGGTTGGCAGCCATCACGATGAACTCTGAAGCGAGGTCAATGTTCAGGAGCTTGAAGGTGTTGATGTAGTCGAGGTACTGCCGGGTGATTCGCTCGATCGAGATGCAATGGATGTCAACCTCGTCCTTTTTGATGAGGTAGAGTAAGAGATCGAGTGGGCCTTCAAAGATTTCGAGGCGAACTTTGTATTCATTAAAATCCACAAAGCGGGTGTTACGGCATGAGTTTGATTGTTGCGAGGGTAAATTTCACTCGCATCAGACTGGATTGCGGATTTTACTTCTCAGGTCACTTTGGGTGATGAGTTATGGAGTCCGAGCAATTAACAAATTTCAATGATCGTCTGAACCAGTGGATCAGCAGCCAAGGGTTTTGGTTTCAGCTGCGCTATTCAATCACGGGTGGTGGCAACCGTGGTGCTTTGATGTTTCAACTTTTCAATGCGGGCGTAAGAGTCCTGATTTTCTTGGCGATTGTGGGAATTGGTTTGGCTGCCTACCTCGTGAAACGCCCAAATACCAACCGATTCAGGACCGATCTCAAAGAGTCAATTAAGGCTGGGCTGTCTGCGACGGAATTGGAAATGCGTGGAGCTTCGAGGGTTCAAGGGCAATTGGGAATTGCGCGGATCGCTTGCCAAGGGGGAGACGGTTCTTTTTTCTCGTCGCTTGAGGCAAAGAACATCAATTCAAAGATGGGCCTGCTCGATGGGGTGCTTGGTCAATGGGACATGGGGGCGGTAGGGATTTCGACCTTGAATTTGGATTTGAAGGCTGGAGCGGATGATGCTGATTCTGCCAAGAAACTTGCGGATGCTTTTTTCCGCAAGTGGGATTCGGTGTCGATTCAATCGCTGGACATCGGTGATGCGAGCCTTCAGTGGGGGTATTCTGAACCCACTCGCGGGGGGATCGAACACTGCTCGATTAAAATTCAGCGGGGTGATCAATTCATGAAGATCGTCGTCAAAGGTGGGCGGTTTCACCAAAATTGGCTGCAAGGACTTGAGATCGTAAATCTAACAATCGCCTGTGATCCTAACGGGATTACTTTTGAAAAAGCCGAGTTGCGTGCGGGCGAGGGGACAGTTGATTTTTCTGGGTTGAAAGTGATTGGTGGAGACCGTCCCATGGTGGATGGTGTGGTGAAAATTCGCAAACTTCCGATGGAAAACACCTTGCCGGATGTGTTGGATGGCTTTGTTGAGGGATCAATATCGGGGGACTTCAAAGTCTCTGGATCCACGAACACCGCAGAAGGAGTTAGCTTCGCTGGCACGGTGATTCTCGACGGGAATGACACCATTTCCCTGCGTGAAAAGTTCCACGTTCTAAGGGCACTCTCGGTGGTTGACTATGTGAGAAACTATCACCGACTGGACTTTCGCAAAGGTTCTTTTCAATTGAAAACGAAGGGTGGCGGATTGGTGATTGAAGACCTTTCAATCCAAACCGACGACCATTTTGCGCTTGAGGGAAATGTCTCGATTCGGCTACCGACGCTTGAGGAGGCGCAAGCTTCGGTGGCTAAAAACACCATTGCGGGTGGGACACCTTTATTTGCCAATGAGACTTCGGGCATGGACGCAGCCGGGAAGGCCGATGGTGGGGACTTTTCCCTGCGGCGGGCGGCCATGGAGGAAAAGAAAATGAGGCAGGAGCAGGATGCGATTGGGGGGAATGTTTCGTTGGTAGATCGCATGAGCTTGGCGTTCGAAGCGCGCGATATCGAGAAAGAAGAGGTGAGGCGGATTTCAGGAAGCCTGCGCTACAGCGGGTCCTTAAAAGTCACGCTGCCACCAGATGCCTTTGAGCGTGCTCCCAAGCTTGCCGCTCAGCTCCCAGTGGATGCCAATTTGGGTCGTATACCTCTCATGATTCCCATCGAGGGGACTCTTTATGAATTGACGCTGAAGCAAGCTGAAGAAATCTATCAGCTCGGGACTCGTAAGGACTAAACCCGAGTTCCGATACCTAGGGTATCGTAAATTTCTCGAGTGGCGTGACTTTTGTTTAGCGTGTAGAAATGGATTCCATCGACTCCTTCGTCGAGCAGCCCTGCGCATTGTTCTGCGGCATAGTGGATTCCGACGCGCTCAACGGCGGCCGCATTGGATTTCGCGCGCTCGAGTGCCCGCAGCAACTTTGCGGGGTACCTCGCCCCTGCGGCAAGTTCCGCCATTCGTTTCATGCCTTGGATCGAAGTGACCGGCATCACTCCGGCGATGATCGGAACCTTGATGCCTGCAAGATCGCAACGGTCACGGAAATCGAGGAAATCGTGATTGTCGAAAAACAACTGCGTGCAAATGTAATCCGCCCCTGCGTCGACCTTTGCCTTGAGAAAGTCCAATTCGTCAACGCGGTTTGGAGTCGAGGGGTGGCCTTCAGGAAAACCTGCCACGCCGATTCCAAATCCCCGAGGATCTGGATGCACGCCGGATGCGTTGAAGTTACGAATGAAGCGTACGAGATCGGCCGCTTGTTGGAATTCCCCTTGTGACCAGTCGTAGTTCGGCTGGTCCTTGGGTGGATCACCGCGGAGGGCCAAAATGTTGGTGACGCCCGCCGCCGCATAGCGTTGCAGGATTTCTCCGACCTCGGCTTCGGAGTGGCCCACACAGGTGAGGTGGGGAACGGGTGGGATGCTCGTCGTTTGCTTGATCTTTACTACGAGGTCGTGGGTGAGTTCTCGGGTTCCTCCGCCTGCGCCATAAGTGATCGAGACGAAACTTGGCTGGAGCGGTTCGAGCTCACGGATCGCTTGGTACAGATCCTCCCAAGTCGACTCGGTGCGAGGCGGGAAGAATTCAAAGGACAGCGATGGCTTCGCGCGGTCGAGGATATCGAGGATGTGCATAGGGTGTGGTGATAGGTATTCCCGCCTTGAGCCGAAACTTTTTCAGGTTGCGTGTGTTTATCTGTCGAATCCGCTTGGCTGAATGAATCAAAACAAGCGACAAACTTCCATGAAAACAATCCCTGTTTCATTTCTTATTGCTGGAATGCTTCTGCCAGTGGTTTGTGATGCTCAAATGCAAGACCCGCCGAATGAGCAAACGAGTGAGCCAAAAGGTGGTCGGCACGGGGTGGAGAGACCCTTTGTGGAGGCCTGGGAGCGGACCGATCAAGACCGAGACGGTTTCATTTCGAAGGCTGAGTTCGAGGGGATCAAACGCATCGCGAATTTGCCCGAAGAGAAGCGCGTCAATCTCTTCAATCGCCTAGATAAGGATAAGAATGGGAAGCTGAGCCGTGAAGAGCTCGGCCGCCTGGGGAAGCCGCAGGAAGGTCAGAAAGAACGGCCGATGAAGCGGCTTTGGGAATTGGACTCGGACAAAAGTGGGGGAGTCAGTTTCGAAGAATTTAAAAATGGTCCATTGTTCATGAAATTGCCCTTAGAAAAGCAGGAGGCGCTTTTTCGGAGACTGGACACAGATGGGGACCAATTCGTCACCCCCAAAGATCGGCCAGACCTTGAGGGTAAGCATCCTGACGGGAGGCTTCGCGCCAACCGACCAGACGGGTCACGTCCTGGTCCAGAGGAGAATCGGCAAGAACCGCCTGAGGCGATGATCTCACATTTTGACTCGAATGGTGATGAGCGTTTGTCCTTTGCTGAGTTTCGGCTCAGTCCGGGGGTGAAAAATCTGAATGAAGACGAGCAGGAGAAACGCTTCAATCAGCTGGATCGCAATGGTGATTTGCAGATTTCCCTTGGAGACTTCGGGCCACCGCCTCCATCGTCCCCAGGGAAATAGTTACCGCTTCGGGCCCGCTGTCGTGAGACAGCGCGAGAGAGGTGGATGAAAGAAACAGGGGTAGGAATCGCCCGATTTTTCTTCAGACGGATCCGGGGCGTTTCGGGAAACGTGGCGAGGCAGGGCAAGCTGGGCTTTTTCACCCAACTTCCATGCGACTTGTTTACCAAGTGGGTTCAACCCAGAACCTCGGCGAGCCCTTAAGGTGTTGCAGAGAGGGCTTCTGACTTGGCGGCTGAGGCAAGGACGACCTCACGAATGCTGCCGCCTTTGCGATTGCTCCACCAGAGCACCACGGGGGATGCGATGAAGATCGAGGAGAAGGTTCCTACAATGATCCCGATGAAGATGATGATCCCGAAATCGCGCAGCGCTGCACCACCCGCAAACGCGAGGATTGCGACACTGATGAGCGTTGCGCCTGAGGTGAGCAAGGTCCGCGAGAGCGTGGCGTTGACTGCTTCATTCATGATCTTCTCAACCGAGTCGGTCCGGTGGAGAAGCATCTCACGGATCCGGTCGAACACGATGATCGTGTCGCTGATCGAGTAACCGGCGATGGTCAGGACGGCGCCCACGTGAATCAGTGAGAGCTCGCCACCCATGAGGACGACCATGCCCACGCAGATAATGATGTCGTGGAAAATGGCGACGAAGCCACCCAAGGCAAATGAGAACTCGAAGCGGGCAGTCATGTAGATGACAATGCCAAGGAGTCCGAGTCCGATAGCGATGAGCGACTGGACCAAGAACGAGCTTCCGATCAACGCAGATACCTCTTCCTGGCTCGCTGCGATCGTGTAGTCGGATGAGTCCGCCTTTTTCATGCTCAAAGCGGGAATCGACTCACGCAATTTCGCGGTGATCGCTGGGGCGTCCTTGGTCGCACAGCGGACGGTGAGCATGGCGCCTGATGTTAAATTGGTCTCTTGCTGGGGATAAGCTTCTTTTGAAAGTTTGACACCTGCAATGGCTTTTTTGATTTCCTCCATGGGCACTTTGTTTTCCTTGCCGAAGAGGAAAGTGATGCGTGTGCCGCCGGTGAAGTCGATTCCGAGAGAGCGCTCACCGCGAACCGCAAAGGCCCCGACGGACATAAGAAACGTAGCGACGGCCAATCCGATGCAGAGTCGGCGCTTGCCCATGAAATCATAGTTGGCTGACTTGATGAGGTGGAGGAAGGAGAGTTTCTTGAAGATCCCAAAATCCACGCCCCAGCGGAATATCACGCGGGTCACTAGGATGGCTGAGAAAAGAGAAGCCGTTACCCCGATGATCAGGGTGATCGCAAATCCTTTGATCGGGCCGCTGCCGAGTCCGAAGAGAATCACCGCGGTGATCAAAGACGTCACGTGGGAGTCGAAAATCGCGCTGAAGGCACGGTCGTAGGATGCTTCGAGTGCGTTTTTGAGGGATTTTCCTCCGCCGATTTCTTCACGCAAGCGTTCGTAAATCAGCACGTTTGCATCCACCGCCATGCCGATCGTCAGGACCATGCCTGCAATTCCGGGAAGGGTGAACGTGAAACCAAACATCGCCATCACACCGAAAAGAATCACCGTGTTGACGATCAAGCCAACAATCGCGATGAGGCCAGAAACGCGGTAGTAAATCAGCACGAAGAGGAAGGTCATCGCGAGGGCCAGCACACCGGCCACGAGGCCTTGTTTGACCACTGCAGAGCCGAGGGTGGGGGAGACGTTGCGGAATTCGCCGACCTGCAGCGCATTTTCCAACGGGTTCATCAGCGCGTTTGCAAGGTTTTGGACTTCGCCGGGTTCGTTGAGTCCCTCGACGATGAATTGCTTGCCGAGAGGGACTTGATTCACCACGGGAGCGCTAATGACCTCTCCATCGAGGACGATCGCGATGCGGTCCACTCCAGGGCGCATGTCTTTGGTGAGAGCGATCATCTTGTCGGTCCCAGCACTGTTGAGAGTGATGGCGACGGCATCCGCTTGCTGTGGGGAAGGAGTGGCGAGTGCGATGTCGCTGCCTTCGAGGGCCGTCCGGCGATTGAGGAGAATGGGGATTTTGATTTCCTTGCCATCGGCGTCCTTGCTTTTGTGTTGGTAGGCACGATATCCGGGGATGATCTCAGACCCGTTCAGCACCCGTTCCGCCAAGGATTTCCCATCGGCTCCGACTTCTGAATTGCGTGGGCTGACCTCGCGGAGTTCGAGCTTTGCAACTTTTTCAAGGGTGGTACGAATGCGGTCCGACTCCGCGGGTTCGACTCCGGGCATTTGGAGGAGGATGCCATCTTGCCCCTGGCGTGCAATGATGGGTTCCGCAGTCCCCATGCCGTTTAGGCGTTTTTCGATGACGGTGATCGCTTGATCCACTTGGGATGGAGTGATCGGGAGTTCAGTGCCATCGGCCGTGATCTTTGGTTGGATCTTTAGTGCGAAGGAAGATCCGCCGAGAATGTCGATTCCTCCCTTGAGTCGTTCCTGAGGTGGGGAAGCAGCAAGAACGCATAGGGCACAGATTCCAAGGGTGAGGAAGGTGCCCACGTTGCGCTTTGTTCGCTCCAGTTCGGTGGCGAAATACCAGAAAAACAAAATCATCAGCAGAAGGCCGGTGATGAAAAGTGTCAGTGGATCTTCGTAGAATGCGGTTGCGGCGAGCATGGTTTAAAATTCGTGTTAAGCTCCGAGATGGGGCTGAGTTTTGGGGAGGTGTCGAGGCTTGGCTTTTTAGGCGGTAACTTCCTTTTTGTGAACCGAGGCGACCGCGGATTTGTCAAACTCCATGTTGGTGCCCTCGGCCACTTTGATCATCACCGAGTTCTCTTTGACGTGGTGAACGATTCCGTGGATTCCGGCGGTGGTGACCACGCGATCACCCGACTGGAGTGAGGCGATCCGTGCAGCCATTTCTTTGCGTTGGCGTTGTTGCGGGCGGATCAGGAGGAAGTAAAACATCACACCCATCAGTCCCATCATCACGATGGGGCTACCAAGGATGCCTTGTGCGCCGCCTGCAGGAGGCGTCTGTGCGATGAGCGAGGAGGCGAAAAATAAGGTGGTTGATGTCATTGGGTCGTGGATTGGGTGTAACGTTGAACGAAAGATTTCTGATAATCAAGGAAGGTTCCTGCGGTGATTGCCTCTCTGGCACCTGCAACGAGGGACAGGTAGAAATGCAGATTGTGGAAGGAAAGCAATCGTAAACCGAGGATTTCGCCAGCTCGGAAAAGATGGCGGAGGTAGGCGCGGGAGAATCCGGCGACGTGAGGGTGTGCACTTTCGCACAATGGGCGGGGGTCAGTGGCGTGGATGAGGTTTTTGATATTGATCGGGCCATCGAGTGTGAAGGCCATGCCGTGGCGGGCGATGCGCGTGGGCATCACGCAGTCAAACATGTCCACCCCGCGGGCGATCATTTCCAAAATTTGGGGTGGCGTCCCCAATCCCATCGCGTAGCGGGGTTTGTCGCTTGGCAGAAATGGCACCGCATTGTCGATGGCTCGAAACATCTCGCGTTCGGGCTCACCGACTGAGACGCCACCGATTGCGTATCCGTCGAAGTCGAGCTCGACCAGTTCCTTGGCGGATTGTTCGCGCAATTCGGCGAAGGTCGATCCCTGGACGATACCGAAATGTTGCTGTCGGCCTGATCCTGAGCGGGGTTCGTTTGCAACCACCCAGTCCTTGCATCGTTTGGCCCAACGGCTGGTGAGAGCGAGAGACTTGGCTGCGTAGGCCTCGTCACACGGGTAGGGCGGGCACTCGTCAAAAAGCATTGCGATGTCGGACCCCAGAGCCCCTTGGATTTCCATGCTTCGCTCGGGAGTGAGCAGCATTTTGGAGCCGTCGAGGTGGTTTTGAAAGCGCACGCCCTCTTCGGTGATTTTTCGCAACTTCGCGAGCGACCAGACCTGGAAGCCACCCGAGTCAGTTAGAATCGGTCTTTGCCACGTTGAGAATCCATGGAGTCCGCCGAGGTCTCGGATGATTTCGTGTCCGGGCCTGATCCAGAGGTGGTAGGTGTTTCCTAAGATGATTTGGGACCCGAGGAGCTCTAATTCTGCTGGGTGAAGGGTTTTTACCGTACCTTGCGTCCCCACCGGCATGAAAATCGGGGTTTGCACCGATCCGTGCGGCAAATCCAGGAGGCCGCTGCGGGCAGATGTCGAAGGGTCGGTGGCAAGTAAAGTAAAGGACACGGGAATCGCCCCGAAGCTAGTGGACGGCTCGTCATGCGCCAAGCCCAATCCCGATGCGGAGGATTTTTGCCGGCAAATTCGCGTTTTTTAGAAAAATCCGGTGTCGGGTGGAGTTACTAAGCTGAGAACTTGGTGATTTTCATGTTGTGGATGGAGAATTTTCTCTGGCGTAACTGAAATCGCACGTTAACTTTGATTCACGTTTCAGCGAATACAACAACACCAAAAAATAAACACATATGAAATTGCTACTCACAGCGCTTTGCGCATCGTTAATGGTCATCCCAGCCGCATTCGCCAGTGATTGCGAAAAGGGCGGATGCGGTAAGGACAAAAAAGAAGAAGGCACGCTCGTCGCCGAAGGCAAGTGCAAGAAGGATTGCGATGACGAGAAGAAAGCCGAAGGCACGCTCGTCGCCGAAGGCAAGTGCAAGAAAGATTGCGACGACGAGAAGAAAGCCGAAGGCACTCTTGCAGAAGGCAAGTGCAAGAAGGATTGCGATGACGAGAAGAAGGCCGAAGGCACCCTTGCTGATTGCGGCAAGTGCGAAAAGGACCACGACAAGAAAAAGGATGGCGAAGCCAAGAAAGAAGGCGCTCTTGCCTGATTTTTCATCAAATTTGAATTAATCGAAACCGCCGGGTCACTCCGGCGGTTTTTTGTTTTCATGGCATGGGCCCATTGAGCCTCTGACTTGGCAGAGAATGGGTCGGTGAACGCCCCGATGTCGGAATTCCCGTGCGCCAAAAACACCCCCCGTTACGCGATGTAAAACAACTTTTACATCATGTTCGGGTGCTTGTGCGCGATGTAAAGTTGCCCGTACATCATGTACGGGTGCTTGTGCGCGATGTAAAATTGCCCGTGCACGATGTTCGGGTGCTTGTGCGCGATGTAAAATTGCCCGTGCACGATGTACAGGCACCCGTGCACAACGGGACGGAACCCCGGTGCACGA
>JARWZU010000065.1 GCA_029866215.1 Akkermansiaceae bacterium | reverse complement strand
TCGGATCGGCCGGTGCCGCGGAGGTAGCGGATCGTTTCGTCGTCGACTGGGAAGAAGCCCATGGTTGCGCCGTATTCGGGGGCCATGTTCGCGATGGTTGCGCGATCTGGCAGGCTGAGGGCGGTGGCGCCGGGGCCATAGAATTCCACGAATTTACCGACCACCCCGTGCTTGCGGAGAATCTCGGTCACGCGGAGGGTGAGGTCGGTGGCGGTGACGCCCTCGGCCAGAGTGCCATGGAGGTAGACGCCGACCACCTCAGGAACGAGGAAAGTAACCGGTTGTCCGAGCATGCCCGCCTCTGCCTCGATGCCGCCCACACCCCAGCCCACGACTCCGAGGCCGTTGATCATGGTGGTATGTGAGTCCGTCCCGACGAGGGTGTCAGGGTAGTACACGCCGTCTTTGGAGAGCACCCCTTTGGCGAGGTATTCTAGGTTCACTTGGTGAACGATGCCGATGCCGGGAGGGACAACCGAGAAGGTTTCGAACGCTTGTTGGCCCCATTTCAGGAATTCGTAGCGTTCTTGATTGCGAATGAACTCGATGGCCATGTTGCGATCGAGAGCGGCTTGAGAGCCTGAGAAATCGACCTGCACCGAGTGGTCGACCACGAGATCGACCGGGACGAGAGGTTCAATTTTTTCGGGAGCGGCACCGCGAGCGACGGCGGCGTCCCGCATGGCGGCAACATCGACGAGAAGTGGGACACCAGTGAAATCTTGCAGAACGATGCGTGCGACGGTGAATGGGATTTCGTATTCGCCGGGAGCCTTGGCGTTATAATTTGCGAGGTTTTCTACATCCTTGGTGGTCACCTTGCGGCCATCCACACAGCGGAGGACCGACTCCAGTACGATGCGGATCGAGACAGGGAGCTTGGCGAGTTGCGGGAACCCTTGTTCGGCGAGGGCGGGGAGTGAGTGGAAATTCCCTTGGGAGCCGGAGCCAGTGGTGAAGGTGCGGAGTGTGTTCATGAATGGATCTTGGTGAGGAGAGCGTCTGAAGTCGTGGCGCTTGCTTGGACTGGGGCGGAGGTTATTACGACTGGCGGATTTGTCAAAAAGGTTCACCACCTGAGTGAAGGTTCATTTCGGTGGTTGAGTCGTCAGGCGGGTGAGCCTAGCGTCGGGTCATGCGGCAGGGATGGGTTGAGGTTCTCGAAGCGAAGGGCGTAGGTTGTGTGATTGACCGCGTTGGCGCTTGGGCGATGCCTTTCAAGGCCGGCGTGGGAGCGGTTGCCGAGGGGTGGAGGCCCATGGGGGCAGTGGCGGAAAAACGCGGGCATCAGGTACGCTGGATTCAGCAAGGGTACTCAGGGATTCCGCTCAAAGCTTTCAAATGGAAAGAGTTGTCGTGAAGCGGGGGTCAGGGAAATGAGCGAAGAAATCGAGCTCTTGGCGTTTGCCGGCGTGATGGTGTTGGGGCAATTTAGCCCTGGGCCGGACATGATTTTGCTGACGCGATCGTCCTTGCGAGGTGGGGCGAAGGTTGGCGTGACCATGGCATTGGGAGTTGCGTGCGGCCTTGCCGTGCATGCGACGGTGGCGGTTGCGGGCTTGGCTTGGGTTTTCGATCGGTTCCCTGGTGTTCGCGATGGGATGCGATGGGCTGCGGCGCTTTACTTGTTCTGGCTTGCGCGCGGATTGCTTCGAGGGCTTTTGGTTCAAGCCGCCGACCAAACTGCCCCAATCGACAACGCGGGTGGGCGGAGTCCTTTTCTGCGAGGACTTTTTTGCAATCTGCTCAATCCGAAAGCAGCATTTTTTCTCGCGGCGGTCAGTGCGCCGTTTTTGCGAGGTGATCGGCCGAACTGGTGGCCACTCGCGATCTGGGCGATCGTGGTGGGCCAAGGTGGTCTGCTATGGTCGCTTTGGGCGTGTCTCTTGCAGTGGCCGCCACTGCGGTTGCGCTACCAAAAGAGTGAGCGGTGGATTGATGCTGCGTTCGGCATTGTTCTGTTGGTCTTGGCCTTTCGGTTAGGCTTGGGACCTTGAACGGGAATGCCGGCTCGCAGCGCGGCCATTTCTAACCGCTGAGGTTTAGTGGAACTTGGGTGCCAAGTGCCGGCTGAAGTAGCCGTCGGTCAAATACATCGAACTGGGATAGTCAGGCAATGGGCCGGAGTCGGGTGGGAGTGGGATGTTGCCAACGATGCTGTCCTCGGGCTGGGTGTAGGCGATGTTGACAGGGGTGCCGACTTGAACGAGGCGGAAGAACTTGGGCGAGAGGTTCTCATGCATGCGGATGCAGCCGTGGGTGCAGGGATGATGTTTGACCCATCCGGTGTGGAATCCGTAGTTCGGTTTAAACTCGCACCAATAAGGCATCGGGGTTCCCTTGAAGGACCAGCCGACGGGGCGTTTCGCGAGCAGCGTTTGTTTCACTAGGCTTCCGTTGTAAGCGTATCCGTGGCTGTTTGCGCGGTGTTTTTGCTTCTTGTTAGAAATGGTAAAAGACCCGGTCGGGGTCGAAGTGCCGGGGGCGCCAACGGAAACCGGCATGGATAAGAGGATCTCCGAACCCTCCATGACGTAGGCACGTTGTTTACTGGTCGAAACTTTGACCTGCACCTTGCTCGGGTTTTTGGGGAGTTTAGCGGGGCGGTCGTACGCATGATAGGCGGCCAAAGTCGCGCTGCTGGATGACAGGTTCGAGCAGGAGAGAAGTGAGGCGGAGGCCGAGAGGGTGAGGATGATTTTGAAGATTGATTGGCGATTCATGACATTTAGAATGTGTATCAAAGTGCCTAGCTTTCAGAAAAATGCAAGCTTGGTGCAGCGGGAGTTGGATTAACGAACTCGCTCCCAAGATTCGACGCGGTCGTTGAGGAACCACACCGAACCCGTGCGATAGGGGACGTAAACGATTTCTGGCCCCATGCCCCATCCATCGCCGCGATGGCGGTGGTAGGGACCATACGGACTTGGGTAGTTATTGAACGAAGGTGTGGTGTAGAGCGGGCGCGAATCCTCGTAATCCCAGCGCTCGGTCATGGCCATCCCCTTCGTCCCTACAAAGCGCTCAGCCGGTTCGCCCCATGCGAGTGCGACGGCATCCTGAGTCATGCCTTGCGCGATTTTTCCCTGTCGGACGAGGGTTTGGTGTTGCGCGCTGAGGCGGGTGAATTTTTCGGGGTGTTGGTCGATTCTCGCTTGGGGGGTCATGGGGACGCATGAGGCGAGTGCTAAACCGATCAGCAACAAGGGCGTGAAGATTTTCATGACGCGCAATCTAAACCCGATCGGTCAAGCATGCAATGCGGGCGGTGGTCATTTTTAAGAAGTGGAGAAAGTGACTTGCCAATGGTGAATGGCTAGCGGCAGTCTTGTGCAGCACCTTTCCAAAACTTATCTTATGTCAGAACTTCTCGAAGACGATGATCTCACCGCTGCATTAAAAAAATGCCCCGAGTGGGAGTACGAAAAAAAAGCAATCACTCGGACCGTTGAGTTTGAGGAATTCATGGACGCGATCGATTTCGTCAATGACCTTGCTGAGATCGCCGAAGAGGCGCAGCATCACCCAGACATTGTCATCAAGCACACCAAGGTCTTCTTGAGGCTGACCACGAATGATGCGGGTGGCGTGACCGATCTCGACATCGAGTTGGCGCAGCGCGTGGATAATCTCGTGGACTGAGCCTTCGGGCGCAGCCGCGGGAGGTCTCGTTTTGGTTGCCCGCCATGAAGGCAGGTCCCACACCCCTCAACGAGGCAACATCAGGTCGTCAGATTTGAGTCCTGTTAGTTTTTCCAAGCCCTTCAAGAGGCGTTGCAGGGTGAAAAAGATGCAAGCAAGGATCGGTGCGCCAATGACGGCGAATCCCCAACCGGTGACTTTCGCGATGATGGCGTTGTAGGTTTCCAGTGCGCTGATCGTGTGGGCGTCGAATCCTTGGAAGAACCATTGCGCGAGCCCTAGATTTAGGAGCGAGCTCACGAAAAATGATGCTGCTAGAAGTTTGGTTGCTCCGAGAAGGAGCTCGTCGTATTCCTTTTCCGCGGCGATTTCTGTGATACGGCGTTCGATTTTTGGGACGTCGAAAATCGAGTCGTTGTAGAGGAATGCGCGGATCAGCGGGTTCGGGGAACGATGTGAGGAGAGAATGGCGACGCCCAAAACGAGAGGGATGAGTGCCTCCTTGACGCCGAAGAGGAGGCCAGCGTTCGGCTTTACGGTGCCATTTGCATTCCAGAGATAGACCGTCAATCCGCCGGATAAAAGCACCGATGCCAAGCCAAGTGCTGAGAAAAGGTTGCCCTTGCGGGTCTTGATGTAATGCCAAATGCCGTAGCCGAGCGGAAGGATCAGCGCGAGGACCATCGCCTTGTGCGGGCCGATGTGCCAAGGCTTGGCGATTTTCCCTAACTTTTCCTGCAATGCGGGATCCTTGCTGAGGTAGCTGAGGATCAGCACGGGGATGATCACATTGATTAGGATGTTTGCGAGCGGGTTCTCCTGCTTTGCTTTGGGATTCGACATGGCTGGATTTTTTAAAAACTTGGATGTGGGCAACAAAAAGCGGCCCCGGATCAACCAAGGCCGCTTTTTGATCAAAGTCAAACAGTGCCGAAGATCGTACGGCCAGTCGCACGAAGATCATCTGCGGCTTCCTTGAGACGATTGGCGAGTGAGATCTCCGCTTTTTTCAAATACGAGCGCGGGTCGTACTGCTTCTTGTCGCCGACTTCGCCGTCGATTTTGAGCACGCCTTCGAGGTTTTGGCAGATGTGAGTCACGATCGGGCGGGTGAACGCGTATTGCGTGTCGGTGTCGATGTTCATCTTGACCACGCCGTAGTCGAGGGTTTCACGGATGTCTGAGAGATCGGAGCCGGAGCCACCATGGAAGACGAGGTCCATTTCTGCGGCGGGGCCGTGCTTGTCGGTCACGACTTTTTGGCCGTCGCGAAGGATGGTTGGCAGGAGTTTGACCGCACCGGGCTTGTAGGCGCCGTGAACATTGCCGAAGGTTGCAGCGAAAAGGAAACGACCGATCGGTTGAAGTGCCTCATAGACCGCGAGCATGTCCTCGGGGGTCGTGTAGAGTTTTTCGGCGGCGACTCCAGAGGTGTCGTGGCCATCTTCTTCACCACCGACGACTCCCGCTTCGACTTCAAGAATGATGCCGAGGTCGGCGCATTCCTTGAGTAGTGCTTTCGAGAGTGTGAGGTTTTCTTCGAGTGGGAGCTCGGAGGCGTCGAGCATGTGGCTCTGGAAAAGTGGGCCTTTGCCCTCGGCGATCCGCTTTTTCGATGCTTCAAGCAGCGGGCGGAGGAACGAATCCACTTTGCCGGGTTGGCAATGGTCGGTGTGGAGGCCGATGAGGACGTCGTGTTTCTCTGCGAGAAGGTGAGCGGCTTCCGCGAGGATGATCGCGCCGAACGCAGCGTTCTTCACCATTGTACCGGAGGCGAACTCACCACCACCGGTGGAAACTTGGATGATGCCGTCGCACTTGGCTTCTGAAAAGGCACGAAGGGCACCATTGATGGTGGTGATCGAAGTCACATTGACGGCGGGATAGGCGTAACCACCTTTTTGGGCGGCGTCGAGCATGGCGCGATATTGCGCTGGAGTTGCAATTGGCATAACGCCATTTGACTTAGCTAAGGTCGGGCAAATCGGCAAGTCAGAATCGTTACGAAAATCAAGGGATGTCTCTGGCTTGCGGCTTGCAATATCTCGCGTTGGCGGGTTCCATCATGACAATCCCAATGAGTTCAACCGAATCGATCGTCTGCAAACCAACGCCTTGGTTCCTTCTTCGTGCTCTGGTGATGCTCCTGATGTTTGGAGTTTTCACGGTGTTGTTTTACATCGACGGCACGACGGGCTACCGGAAAAAGAACGAGGTTTTTTACTTAAACAAAGCGTTTCAAGCTGCAAATGAAGCGTTCTCCAAGATGAATGTTGGGGGTGCGTTGACGCCGGATGCTTGGACGGCCTTTGCCTCGAAGCAGGAAGTTTCAATTCCAGCCGACCGCTCCGTCATGCCGGTAAATCTTACACTGCCGATGCCATGGCCTGCGGTACTCCACGACTTCGAGCGGATGAAATCGCTGGAGTGGAATATCCTCTGGCGTGAATACACGCGCGAACGTGGCTTGAACGCTGCGCCGCCGGAGCACCCCTACGATGCGGGGAAAATACGTGAGCAAATGATCGTTTGCGTCATTTGTGCGGTTCTCTCAGGTACGGCGGGGTTTTTCCTCGTTCGCACCCTGCGCAGGTCCATCTCGGTCGATGGCCAAGCGATCGTCGCCCAGGATGGCAGGCGCGTTTTATTCGCGGATTTCAAGAAGCTCGACCTGCGGAAATGGGAAACCAAGGGAATCGCCTTCCTCCACTATGGCGATGCCTCGGGTGAGGGGAAAATCCGAGTCGATGGTCTAACGTATGGCGGATTTGCGCAAAAAGATGGGGAACCCGCCGAGCGCTTAATGCGCCAGATCCGTGCGAACTTTTCAGGGGAAATCATCGAATATGCTGCTGCCGAGGGCACCACTGCCGAGGTCACTCCGCCTGCCGCTTGATTCACCAATTTCGCATCTTCCGCTCTTTTCTATTCTTTTGCGCTTCCAATTCGCTTTCCAGGTTGCAAAGTCGGGCCAGCAAGAGGTAACCAATCCCAACGCCAACCCTCAATAACAGCAAATCATGTCAGACAAAACAATCGAAGCCCGTGTAAAGGACATCATCGTCGACCAACTTGGCGTCAACGCTGATCAAGTGACAACCGAAGCTAAATTCGTCGAAGACCTCGGCGCCGACTCGCTCGACACCGTCGAACTCGTCATGGCTTTTGAAGAAGAATTCGATATCGAAGTTCCTGATGAAGAGGCTGAGAAGCTTCAAGCTGTCGGCGATGTGGTGGCTTACATCACCAGCCAACAAGCCTAAATTTTCCGCTAGGCAAACATTCAATTAAAGGGCGGATTCCTGCGAAAGGTTTCCGCCCTTTTCATTGCAATGCGCCATATCCGCATGAAGTTCAGCTGCCCATGCACTCACCAGACGACATTCATTACGCGCTAGAAATGACGAAGGTTCTTCGTGAGCCAGACCGTAGGATCGACACGTTTGGCGAGACGCGTTTTGAGTTTCAGTTGATCAGTGAGTTGATGGACCGCACCGGTGAGGTGCGCATTCGGACCGGCGAGGTCGAGGCGATGCGCCCGAGGATCTTGCGTCCGGCGGCCTATCGCGAGGTTGAGCTTGAGGGGTTTGATGACTCCGCGAGGGAGCGCTTCGAGCGCTTGGTCGAGAAGCTCAAATCCGAGGGCAGGGATCTCACTTTCCTCCAGTACGGATTTCAATTCCGCCGAGGTGAGGTGCAGGAAGAAATCATTTACGATAGCATCGATGCCGTGCGGGATCGAGTGCTCGAAGACATTCGTCGGACGGGAAATCCAGCATGTGCGGTGATCGAGGGAGTCGATGACGCATGGGAAATTTCGATCCTGAAGTTTTCCTTTGAGATGATTCTGCGCTCTCAAGAAATCAATGCGTTCGACTTCAAGCGGCGGGGCCTCATCTAAGCGATTGTTACCCGAGAATCTTCCCAATCCATCCAAGCGGGTCTTGCATTCTCGGGCGGATTTCAAAAAAGTCTTCCAGCGAAATAATGCTTACCCATGAAGTTTTGGACGCTCATTAAACTTCTCTCTGCGCTCGTCGTGGCAGGGGTGATCGGGTTTACCTGCATGCTTTCGTATCATGTTCTTGTGAATCCTTTAGATGGGATTTTCCGGGAAATCATTCCCAATCCCGCAGAAGTGGCCGGAAGGAAGCCGGATACCGAGTTTGCAAAAATGCTCGATTCCAACGAGTTGCCGGACATCGATCCGGGTGAAATGGCCTATCAAAAAGCCCATGAGCTCATCGCTCTGGGCAAGATTGCTGAGGCGAAAGAGAAGCTGACGACGATTGTCAATGTGTTCCCAACGTCGTCTGCGGCTCCGACCGCCCGCCGGATCGTGGGTGAGATGAACCTCGATGAAATTCTATCCAGTGCGCACATGGAGGGGAAAAAATCCCACCTGGTCAAACGCGGGAATTCATTCATCGGCATCGCTGCAGAGTACAAGACCAGTCTCGATGCCATCATGAGCCTCAACGGGATGACGGATTTGAAAAGCCTTCAGGCGGGGGAAGAGGTCGTCGTGTTACCGTTAGAATTTCGCGTGCTAATCGAACCGAAGCGCAAGGCCATTTCAATCTGGGACGGAGGTCGGTTCGTCTGCGAGTTTCCGATTCTCCGCATGGGAATTGCTACGACAATTTTACCGGCTCGCACGACCATTTCCGGCAAGCTTGCGGACATCGATAGTCGCCAGGTGAAGCAAGGCTCGAAAGAATTCCGTGGTGCGCGCAAGGTGATCCAGATCGCCAAACCGGCGCTGCAAATCCGCGGGGAGTCACCGGGCGCTGATATCACTCGCGGGCTGATCCTACGAGCGGAGGATATGGAAGAACTGAGCCTGCTCACCCGCACGGGCAATGAGGTGGAAATCCGCTAAGGTTCGTCAATGACGGAGCCGCCCTTACATCGCGCACGGGCTGTTTTACATCGCGCAAGGCCTGTTCACCGAGCTCAAAAAGCGCCTGATCGACCATGTGCTCGAATCCGAGCTGACGACCCATTTGGTTTACGACAAGCACGAGCGCCGTCGCCGGAGTTATGGCTGGCAGGCTTGAGGATAAAATTTCGCCAACTGATTCCACCGATATGAAACTCTCACCTGGCCCGCGCGGAGATTGAAATCGTCCCGCAATGACCGCGCCAGCTCATCCCACACGCGAGACCGAGCATTTGCATGCGGCAGTTCATCTCCAGCCAAACGCCCTGCCTGGTGGAATTCAAACCCATCTCTGGTCTTGCATCTTAATTTAAAAATCCCGATTCTTCACATCTCAGACCATGCAGCTCCTCGAATTTGAAAAACCTGCCGCCGAACTGGAACGCGAACTTGAAAAGCTCCGCTCGAAGTCCGCATCCCAAGATATCGATATGTCTGCTGAAATCTCCATGATGGAGAAGAAGCTGGCGGAGACTCGGGCAGAAATTTATCGGAACCTGACCCCATGGCAGCGCGTTCAGATTGCTCGTCACACGAATCGGCCGTTCATGCTCGACTACGTTTCTCTGGCGTTCACGGATTTTTGTGAGCTCCATGGCGACCGGCATATCGGGGATGATGCCTCGATGCCGGGCGGTTTTGCGCGGATCGGCCCGCACCGCGTGGTGGTGGTGGGCCACCAAAAGGGCCGAGACACCAAGGAAAATCTCAAGCGAAACTTCGGTAGCGCTCACCCCGAGGGCTACCGCAAGGCGATGCGGTTGATGAAGACCGCCGAGAAATTTGGCCTGCCGATCATTACCTTGATCGACACGCCGGGTGCCTTTCCGGGGATCGGTGCGGAGGAGCGAAACATCGCTGAGGCGATTGCCTACAACCTCCGTGAGATGATGTTGCTCAAGGTGCCGGTCATCGCGGTCATTTTGGGGGAGGGTGGCTCGGGTGGGGCGCTCGGGATCGGTGTGGCCGATCGCGTCATCATGATGGAAAATGCTTACTACTCGGTCATCAGTCCGGAAGGATGTGCGGCGATCCTTTGGAAGCACCGCAAGCATGCGCCCGAGGCGGCTGAGGCGATGAAATTGGTCGCGCCAGATCTCATGCAGTTGGGGCTCATCGACGATGTCGTTCCTGAGCCAACGGGTGGCGCTCATCATGATCATCAGGTCACTGCGGATTCATTCCGCGAGAAGATTCTCGGGCAACTCGATCAGTTGCTCGCGTTGAGCACGGAGCAGTTGCTCGACCAACGCTACGCCAAATTCCGCGCATTTGGTGATTGGCAGGGGAAAGAATGATGGCGCGAACGCAGTAGACGGATTTGTTCGGAACACCCGAGCGGAGTTCATTTTGAACCAGCAGAAAATCATGGCGAAGAAGGTTGGAATCATCGGTGCGGGCGGCATGCTGAAGTATCATGTCGAGGGGTTTAGTCTTGCAGGTGCGGAGGTGGTCGCCATCGGCGATGTGGCACCGGGTGCGGCGGCCAAGGCTGCAGCTCAATGGGGCATCGGCAAGTCGTTCGAATCGGTGGATGCCATGCTCGCCGATTGCACGGACTTGGATGCAGTGAGCATCATCGTTCCTAACAAGTTTCATGCGCCGCTTGCGATCCGCTGCCTTGAGGCGGGGTTGCATGTTTTTTGCGAAAAACCACCGGCGCTCAACGCGGCTGAGGTCCAGCAGATGATGGACGCGGCGCAGCGAGCCGATCGCAAATTGGTTTTCAATTTCAACAACCGGGCACGACCCGACTCACAAGCGATCAAGGCCTACATTGACCGCGGTGTCGTTGGGACGATCAACTCGGCGCAGGCGAAATGGATTCGCCGTACCGGCATTCCAGGTTTTGGGGGGTGGTTCACGACAAAGGCGCTTTCAGGTGGGGGTCCGGTGGTGGACCTGCTTCATATGATCGACCTCGCGTTGTATTTTATGGGGTATCCGGAGCCGGCGCATGTGTTGGCGACGACCTTCGACACGTTCATCACCGATCCGGGTTTCAAGGGGCCGTGGGGGATTCCAGATCAAGCGGGTGGAACCAACGACGTGGAAGCTGCGGCTCATGGATTCGTGACATTCAAGACCGGACAAGTGCTGACCCTCCAAGTTTCATGGGCTGAGATGGTGAAGTCTGAGGAAGTCTCGGTGGTCTTCCAAGGCACCAAGGCGGGAGGGAAGGTCGAGCGGGTGTTCCGCAGCGATGGCATGGATCAAGCGGCTGCCGATGCTTGTGAATTGTATGTCCAAGAAAATGGCGTGAGCGTGAATCGTCACATTTTGGCTCCTGCTTGCGAGGACATGGGCCGGAGTCAATCCGCTCAGAACTTCATCGCCGCCATTGAAGGAAGTGCCGAGCCGCTCAATACTCCAGATCAGGCGTTGCGTCTCATGGCGATCATCGACGCGATCTATCAGTCGGCCTCGACCGGAAAGCCTGTCTCATTTTAACTCAATAAAAATCCAGTAATCTAATATAAGTTATCATGAATCGTAAACTTCGCATGGGCATGGTGGGTGGTGGTCGTGGCGCATTCATTGGCGCGGTCCACCGGATGGCAGCAAATCTTGATGGAACGGTTGAGCTGGTTGCTGGATGTTTTTCGTCGGATCCGGAAAAATCGAAGCTGTCAGGGGAGGATCTCTTCCTTGATCCGGCGCGCGTTTACGCATCGTATGCTGAGATGGCTGCGCGCGAGGGTGCGTTGCCCTTAGGCGAGCGCATCGATTTTGTGAGCATCGTGGCGCGCAATGACCTGCATTTCCCAGTGGCGAAGGCATTCTTGGAAGCGGGCATCCACGTGGTTTGTGAAAAGCCGCTGGCATTCTCGCTTGAGGAAGCGAAGGAATTGAAGAAGTTGGTCGATGCCTCGGGCTTGGTTTTTGCGCTCACGCACAACTACACCGGCTACCCGATGGTGAAAGAAGCGCGGGCGATGGTGAAGGGCGGCAAGTTGGGTCGTATTCTAAAAATTGTGGCCGAGTACCCGCAGGGCTATGCCATCGGTGGACTCAAGCAGCAAGAGGATGGGGCCATTTCGAACTGGCGTGCTGACCCAAGTGTGTCAGGAGTTTCTAACTGCATCGGTGACATCGGCTCGCATGCCGAAAACCTTGCCCGCTACATCACGGGGCTCGAGCTTGAGGAGGTCGCTGCCGATCTGAATACGTTCATCCCGAACGGCAAGTTGGACGATGATGGCAGCATGTTGGTTCGCTACGAAGGTGGCGCGCGTGGGGTGCTCTTTGCCTCACAAATTTCTGCGGGGGAAGAAAACAACCTCAACATCCGTGTGTATGGCACCGAGGCCTCGCTGGAATGGCATCAGGAACACCCGAACGAATTGATCGTGAAATTTGCCGAGGCACCCCGCCAGATCTGGCGTCGCGGCAACAGCTACAACGGGCCTGAAGCGTCGAAGTACACCCGCTTGCCGTTCGGTCACCCGGAGGCCTTCATCGAAGCCTTTGCCAATGTCTATCTGAGTGCCGCCGAGGCGATCCGTGATCATCTCGCGGGAGCCTATCCGCGTGCTGAGGGCTACGATTTCCCGACTGTGGGCGATGGCGTCGAAGGCATGGCATTCATCGAGGCGGCGGTGGCGTCATCCAAAGCAAATGCCGCTTGGACTCCAGTGCACGCATCGATCTAATGGGAAATCTACGAGATTTGCTGGTGCGCGTGTTAGAATCTACGCACCGGCATTTGGATTTGCTCAGCGGGTGAGTGCCTCCACGATGTGGCGTACGTTTTGGCGCATCATTTGTTGGTAGGTCGTTCCGCCGGTTCCGTCGGCGATCAAGGGTTCTCCGAGCGCGATTCCGGTGTCGGTGGTGAGGGTTTTGAGGATCTTGGGATTCGATTCTTTTTCGGGGAAAATGGCCGCGACGTGGTTATCTTTGAGATCGGTGATCAATGTTGCGAGCTCCTGCGGATTCGGCATTTGTTCGCGGTTCATGCCTTGGACGGGATGCGGAGTGAAACCGAAATCTTTGCAGAGATAGTTGAATGCTGCGTGGGTGGTGGCGAGGTGTCTCTTGTCTCGCGGTACCTTCGAGAGCTCGCGCTTTGTCCAGCGTTCGAGTTCGTCGAGTTCCTTGCGGTAGGCGGTGGCACGTTGCTGGAAGGCTTCCGTGTTTTGGGGAGAGGCGGCGGCAAGGGCGTCTGCGACGATTCCGGTTGCTCTGCGGAATCGGTCGATCGAGTGCCACCAATGCGGGTCGAGATTGTGATGGTGCTCGCTTGAATCGGCATCGTCGTGGTCGCATGCGCCTTCGATGGCAGGGAGCGTGGCGCCGACTTCGATGAGCGTGGCGTCGGCGGCGATGATTGCCTTGAGTTTTGGCAGGTAGCTCTCGAGTCCCATGCCCGCGACCAGATAGACCGATGCGCCTTGGGCTCGTTGCAAGTCTGCGGGCTTGGGTTCGAAGTGGTGAGGGTCGCCATTTGGGCCGATGAGGTCCACGACTTCCACGAGGTCACCGCCGACTTGTTTTGCGAGATCGCCGAGTAGCGGGTGGAGGACAGCGACCTTGAATTCGGCGCTCAGGGTTGGAAGAAGTCCGAGGAGCGTGATGGCGAGTAAGCGGTAAAACATGGGAGGAAGGGGTCAGTTGGCAGAGGAATTGGAGTCGATTGAGACTCGGCGAGGGCGAGTGGTGGTTTCTTGAGATTATCAAGCCCTGTCCGGGACTTGAGGTGCGGGCTTTACTTGAAGATTGCCAAGGTGGGTCGGTGATCCGAGGCCTCGCTCCAGTCGGTGTCATCGATGATCCGTGAAGCGGGGAAATCCACATCCATTTTCATTTGTTGACTTACCATGATGAAATCGATGCGAGAGTAGATGTCTTGCGCCGTCCAGTGGTGAGTCCATGCCATTTGGCGAGAGTCCTTCATGGGGATCGCGGTGAGGTAGTTCGGGCTGCTGTATTTGCCGACGAGCAGTTTGATCGCGGGTGTGCCGCGGGTGTCGTTGAAGTCTCCGTAGACGATGAGCCGTTCATTTGGATTGGCTTTCAGGAGTTTATCGATGTGGTTTCGCACGAGGCGTACTTCATTGAGGCGGATGGCCTCTTGGTCACCTTGTTCGCTGTCACGTTTGGATTTGAGGTGCAGACCGATGAAGTGGTAGGGCTTTCCGTGGACTTCGACGGTGGCATCGAGAATGCCGCGATTGATCTGGAACGTCTTTCCGGCGAGCTGGTAATCGAGGATCGCTGAATTTGACGTCGAGGTGATTGGGAATCGTGAGAGAATCCCAAGGTGGCGGACTGGGTCGGATCCGCCGGTGTAATGAGAGTGTGGTAAGTCGAGGCCAGCGGCCTTGAGGCGTTGCTGGATATCGGCGAGATCTGAGGCTAGGCCAATTTCACAAAGACCAAGGATGTCCGGTTTATGGCGAGCGAGGATTTCGGTCACCGCTTGTTTTTCGGAATCTGGCTTTGGTGCGCCTTTGAGAGGTTTTCCATCCACGAAGCGGTCCATCGTGAGCCAGTTCTCGACGTTGTAGCTGATGAAGCGGACGGCCTCGGCGGATGCGGTGGCCTCGGTAGCGGGTTTCGCCGTGGCCTCGGGCGTTGGCACCTCGGCGGGTGGGGTGGCATGAGCGGTCTGCTTCTCCCAAGTGGGCGTGGCGGCGAGAAGCTCGCACGCCGTGCCAGCAAATAGAACAGCCGAAGCCAAAAAGGCTCCTGCGATGCCTAATGCCCGATTGCTCAGGCTTGCGAGCAAGGAATGAAATCCCACGCGCTCAAGACTCATGTTGCTCTTTACCTGGGACTTCCTTGACTCGGGTTTCGGTCTCGGTGCGGGTAATTTCACGCTCAAAATCGTCTCGTGCTTTTTTGAACTCCCCCATGCTCTTGCCGACGCCACGAGCGAGCTCGGGCAGCTTCTTGGCTCCGAAGAGCAACAAGATCACGACAAAAATCATCATCATTTCTGGCATTCCAATGGGTCCCATAATTTTAGTGTTGTTTGTTTCTGGAGCGTAATCTTGTTCTACGCACTTGCAATTCATTTACTTTGGAAAAAAGAACCATCTTCCAATGGCTCGATTTTTCCATCTCAGTGGCAAACGGGGCAGGTGTTGAGCGAGGTGAAAAAGTCGTGACCCTTGTTGTCGACGAGGATGAACGCAGGGAAATTTTCCACCGTGATTTTCCATACTGCCTCCATGCCAAGCTCTGGGAACGCGATGACCTCCTGTGAGCGGATGTGGTCTTGGGCGAGGAGTGCCGCGGGTCCGCCGGCCGACCCGAGGTAGAAGCCGCCGTGTTTTTGGCAGGCATCGGTCACTTGTTTCGAGCGATTGCCTTTGGCAAGCATGACCATGGAGCCGCCGTGCGCTTGGAAGAGGTCGACGTAGCCATCCATACGACCCGCCGTGGTTGGGCCAAACGAGCCGGACGCCATGCCAGCGGGTGTCTTTGCTGGACCGGCATAGTAAACGGGGAAATTTTTGAAATAGTCGGGCAGTTCGCCGGTGTCATCGAGGATTTCTTTGAGTTTGGCGTGAGCGATGTCGCGGGCGACGATGATCGTCCCTGTGAGGGAGAGAGCGGTGGTGACGGGGTATTTCGCGAGGGTTTTGAGGGTTTCCTCCATGCCGAGGTCTAGATTGATTGGGACCCCCTTGAATTTCCAGTCGCGGAATTTTTCTGGAATGAAGCGGCCGGGATTTTTTTCGAGTTTCTCGAGGAAAATGCCGTCGCGGGTGATTTTGGCTTTGGCTTGGCGATCCGCCGAACACGAGACGCCGATGCCGACGGGGCAAGATGCACCGTGGCGCGGCAAGCGGACGACTCGGACGTCGAGCGCGAAGTACTTGCCGCCGAACTGCGCGCCGATCCCGACATCGCGGGCGAGAGCGAGCAGTTCTTGTTCGAGTTCGATGTCGCGGAATGCTTGGCCGTGCTCGTTGCCCGAGGTTGGGAGGGCATCGTAGTAGCGGGTCGAGGCGAGTTTCACCGTCTTCAGACAGTTTTCTGCGGAGGTGCCACCGATCACAAATGCAAGGTGATAGGGTGGGCAGGCGGAGGTGCCGAGCGAGGCCATTTTTTCCACGCAAAATTCCTTGAGCCGCTGCGGGTTGAGGAGGGCCTTGGTTTCCTGATACAGGAACGTTTTGTTTGCTGAGCCCCCGCCTTTGCTCACGAAGAGAAATTGGTAGGCATCGCCGGAGGTGGCGTAGAGGTCGATTTGTGCAGGGAGATTGGTCTTGGTGTTCACCTCCTCATACATCGTGAGCGGTGCGGTTTGCGAGTAGCGTAGGTTCTCGCGGGTGTAGGTCTGATAGATTCCTTTCGAGAGATATTCGGCGTCATCGCAGCCGGTCCAGACGGCTTGGCCTTTTTTGCCGATGATCGTGGCGGTGCCGGTGTCTTGGCAAAATGGCAGAATCCCGTGCGAGGCGATCTCTGCATTTTTCAGTAGCATGAGCGCGACCATGCGGTCGTTTTCCGAGGCCTCGGGGTCATCGAGGATCGCCGCAACTTGCTCCAAATGCGAGGCGCGGAGGGTGAAATTGATGCTCTTGATCGCCTCGGCGGCCAACAAGGTCAGCGCCTCGGGTTCGATTTTTAAGATCGGCTTGCCTTCGAATTCGGACAGCGAAATGTGGTCGGTGCTGATGCACTCGTACTCGGTGGTGTCGGGGCCGAGCGGGAAGGGGTCTTGATAGAAAAATGGTTTGTCGGGCATGGCTTGCGACCCTTTCTATGCGGGGCAGGCTGGGGGTGCAAACCGTTTCCTGAAATTAGGATATTAGAGGTTTCCCCCAGATTTAACCGTCGATGCGGGCTTTCAAGGCTTGCGAAACGGGCTTTAAACGGCTAAGTGCCTCCCGCATGGATAAGAAACCAGTTGTACTGATCATTCGCGATGGGTGGGGTGTGAATCCCGGTGGTGCGGAAACCGCGGTGAAGGACGGAAATGCGACGTTGTTGGCGAAGACCCCTTTTCATGAGGTGATGTTTGCGAAATACCCAAAGGGTTTCATCAGCGCCTCTGGCCTCGATGTCGGCTTGCCGCCGGGCCAAATGGGCAACTCAGAGGTCGGCCATCTCAATCTTGGCGCGGGCCGGATCGTCTATCAAGACCTCACGCGGATCAACAAGGCGATCGATGAAGGGACTCTTGCCACCAACTCCGTCTTTGCGAGAGCGCTTGAAAAAGCCAAGTCAGGGCGCCTGCATTTCATTGGGCTCGTCTCTGATGGCGGCGTCCACAGCCACCAGGATCAACTCGTCGCCATGGTCAACCTCGCGAAACAAGCGGGCGTAAACGACATTTTCATTCACGCCATCACCGACGGTCGTGATACTTCGCCGACCGGCGGTGAAGCTTATCTCACCAAGGTGGAGGATGAGGCGGCGAAGTCGGGCGCTCGGATCGCAACCGTGGTCGGGCGCTACTTTGCGATGGATCGCGACAAGCGCTGGGATCGGGTGAAACTCGCCTGGGACGCGATCGTCCTCGGCAAGGGCGAGAAGCGCGACGTTCTCGCGAGCGAGGCGGTCGCCGACTACTACCGCTTGGATAAAACCGATGAATTTATGCCGCCGATGATTTTCACGGAGGCAGACACGCAGCGCGTGAGAGATGGCGATGTGGTCTTGTTTTTCAACTTCCGGTCGGATCGCGCGCGGGAACTCTCGGAGGTGTTCCTCGATGCAAACTTCGATGGCTTTGATCGAGTGGTGACGCCGAAGGTCCACTTTGTGACGCTGACCCAGTATGACGAGAAGTTCAACTGTGAGGCGATTTTCCCACCCCAGACCTTGGACAATGTCCTTGGCAAGGTCGTGGCCAATGCGGGACTCACCCAGATGCGAATTGCCGAGACCGAGAAATACCCCCACGTGACCTACTTCTTCAACGGGGGCGAGGAAGCCGCCTATGCAGGGGAAGATCGGGTGATCATCCCGTCGCCGAAGGATGTACCGACCTATGATTTCAAGCCAGAAATGAGCGCCGGCCAAGTGACGGAGACGGTGGTCTCGAAGCTCAAGGACTACGACTTGGTGATTTTGAATTTCGCCAATCCGGACATGGTGGGTCACACGGGAGTCGTGGAGGCTGCCATCAAAGCGGTGGAGGTGATCGATGCCGATGTCCAAGCGGTGGCCGAGGAGACGCTGCGCTTGGGTGGCAAACTTCTCATCACGGCCGACCATGGAAATTGCGAATACATGCGCAATCCTGACGGATCGCCGAACACCGCCCACACGACCAATCTCGTGCACTTGTTTTACGTCGCGGACGATGCTTCGGACTACCAAGTCAGGGACGGCGTTTTGGCCGATGTGGCGCCCACGTTGCTCGAAATGCTCGGGCTCCCCCAGCCGACGGAAATGACCGGCGTTAGCTTGCTAGAGAAAAAGTGAGCCGAAGCTGAATTTGCAGCGGTGCACGTTTAGCCCATTTTTAAATCGGAGACGTAGGCGATTTTGATGCAAAAATCGTACACTGAATTGTGTTTTTCCGGATTTGGTTATTGCTAGTACGTGATTTTGTGGGTGGTCTGGACCCATGCGGGCATTTTTAAAACACACCATTTGGGTTAGGCGTGAATTGCTTGGGGGTGTGATGGTAATCTGCTGGGTGCTACTCGCTGCCTCCGCCCACGCCTTCCCGCCGGCACCCTACTACACGCTCTACGGCGTGGTCCGCGACCAGGTGGGCCAGACGGTCACCGCCGAGGGTGCGGAGGTGATCCTGCTCAAGGGTGGTGTCGAAGTCGGTCGCACGCCCATTACCTCCAGCCAGATCGACCGGAACTACGAGCTTAGCATGCGGCTTGACCAGAATCGCAGCGGCACCACGTTTTATACGGACAAGGCGATCGCCGCCAGCGGCTTGTTCAGCCTGGTGGTCTCGATGAACGGCGCGTTGTTCTATCCGATCGAGGTCTCGGGAAACCTCACGGCAGGGAAGGGAGGCGAGCGCGTGGAGCTCGATCTCACGCTCGGCGAGGACCTGGACAAGGACGGTCTGCCAGATACCTGGGAAGCCTGGCAGCTCTATCAGGCCGGACTCTATCCGGATGAGAATGGCAACTGGGATCTTAGCCTGCTCGAGGAGGACGGCGACTTCGATAAGGACGGCCAGAGCAACCTGTTGGAATACATCGCCGGTACCTTCGCGGGCGACGCCACCGAGACCTTCGGCCTAACGATCAAGCAAAAGCTGCCGGAGAGCGTGCGCTTCGAGTTCTACGGCATCACCGGCAAGGTATACACCATCGAGAGCACGCTGGACATGAAGACGTGGACGCGCGTGCCGTTTGCGGTGGGCGCTCCCGGTCCCGGTTCTGGTGGCTACCAGGCCACGGACGTCGGGATCGTCTCCGCGTTCACCGCACCGCGTTCCGGCAGCTCAGAATTTTTCCGCCTTTCCGTCCGATGAAACCGTTCGCTGATCATAATCCACGACATTTTTGTCGTTCCTTTCGCATTCTGAAGGGGGGGACAGGAATGTTCACACTCTTTAGTTTTCCGATGAAATCCATTTTCCTGACCCTCGGTTCCCTCCTTTTCGCAGCCACTGCCCACGCTCAGTGGCAGAGCACGACTTACACGCTCAAGAGCGGGTGGAACTCCATCTATCTGCACGGAGATGCCAGTTACGCTACGCTGGAAACGATTTTCGCCTCGCAGCCTGAGGTGCAGGAGGTCTGGCGGTGGAATCCGAATCCAAACCAGGTCCAGTTCACCACCACCCCGCTACTTCCCAGCACTGGCACGCCGGAGTGGAGCAAGTGGGTGCGCGGTACGGTGGGCAACTCGCTCATCGGCATGACCGGCCAGTCGGCCTATCTGGTGAAATGCTCCAGCGCCGTGTCGGTTGCCATCGCCCACCGGCCGATGCCGCCGAGCAACACCTGGGTGCGCAGCGGCGCGAACTTGCTCGGCTTCCCTAGCAGCAATGGGGCTGGAAATTTCCCGACTTTCTCGAACTACTTCGCCACTTTTCCGGCTGCCGTCACCTCGGGTGTGAAGATCTACAAATACGTCGGTGGCGATCTGGGGGCCACCAATCCGTCGCAGATTTTCTCGACCGCGAGCGAGCGGGTGGACCGCAATCAGGCTTACTGGTTTTCCGCCGAGGTGGTGGGGAATTTCTATGCTCCCGTCCAGATCAGCCTCTCCAGCAATGATGGGTTTGCCTTTGGCCGCCGTGGCTCGGTGATCACGGCCCGCGTCATGAACCGCACCGCTGCAGTGATGACGCTCAGGATCTCTCCGGTTGCCTCGAACAGCCCACCATCGGGTCAGGAGCTTGTCACCGCGCCTGTGCCCATCACCCGCCGG
Source organism: Akkermansiaceae bacterium (assembly GCA_029866215.1). Taxonomy (GTDB): domain Bacteria; phylum Verrucomicrobiota; class Verrucomicrobiia; order Verrucomicrobiales; family Akkermansiaceae; genus Luteolibacter. The sequence continues at coordinate 856 of JARWZU010000065.1, read as the reverse complement.
ACCCTTGACAATCAGGCGGCGTGGATGGAAACCCCGATCGCCGCCGCCTACGACGAGGTCATCGCGCCGAATTCCAGCGTCGAGCTCAATTTCGGCATCGACCGCAGCCAAATGAACGGTGCGGCGGATGCCCTCTATGCCTCGCTCCTGCGTTTCACCGACGCGGCGAAGTCTTTCGATATCCTCATCCCGGCCACCGCGCGTAAGAGTTCGCTCGCCGGGCTCTGGATCGGTGAGGCCCTGGTCACGGCGGTGGAAAGTAAGCCACTGGCGGATGCGGTGAATCCGGCCGGCAGCAAGTTCCCGCTGCGTTACCTGATTCATGTGGCCGATGACGGGACGGCGCGCGTGCTTTCCCAAGTGTTTATGGGGCCCATGGCCGCTGCGCCACATGACTTCGGCCTGTGCCTGTCCGAATCGGGCTTAAAGGCAGACGCCAAATCCTCTGCCCGCCGCATCGTTGCCACCCACATGCCGCTGGATCTGGCGCTGGGGGGATCTGGCAGCTTCGCCATCGGCGGCGACCTCAACTGCACCATTGCCACGCCTTTCGACGATCCGACCAATCCCTTCGTCCACCAGTATCACCCAGATCACGACAACAAGAGCGGCAAGACCGCACTTGTGGCCGGCCAGGAAAGTTACTCGGTCACCCGCCAGGTCACCTTCACCTTCACCGCCACTCCGCCGGGCGGCGGCAGTCCCACCGGCTGGGGCAGTAGCGTGATCGGCGGCACCTATGGCGAGGTCGTCAGCGGCCTGCACCGGGACAGTGTCGGCGTCGGCACCGGTGACGGACTTCGTCTCACCGGCACCTTCGAGCTTCGCCGCGCCTCGGAACTCGGAACGCTCTCGC